>JAPLSY010000052.1 GCA_026398415.1 Kiritimatiellota bacterium
AGGTATCATTCCCCAATCATAGCGTATCGGGGCTTCTCAGGGGCCACCTCCGGAGGTGGCCCCTGATCTCATTCATCCGTCTATGATTCACAACCCTTAGCTTGGCCAGAGGGGGGTCACGATGTCCCCCACCTCGCCCACTGTCTCCTGGTTTTCAACTGGCTTTTTCAAACACGCCCTGCTAAATTTAAAACCGCTGGGAATGTGCGGGTGGGGGCGGTCCAGAAATAGGTTCGTTTGCTATTCGTAGGCTTGCGGTCGCCCTTTTATATTTAGGGTTGTCCCGAATGGCAGAATTAAACGTGAACCACGGATGAAAACAGGCATACAAGGGTTTTTGGGGCAGAGCAAAAAAAGTCTAATATTTCTGTTGACAGGTATAGAAAGTATGGTATTTTGTCTTCAGCAAACCCGCCAAGCCTCTGTCTATAGGGACATGCTCAAATTTGGCGGGTTTTTGTTTTCAGGGAGGGCCGCGTGAAGTACGAGAAACCAGCCCTTTCTTTCTCCGCACAGGCCGACCGTCTATTTGCTCGTGGGCTTGTTGCCGACCGTAGCGAGCTGGTGAATCTTCTGAAGTCCGTCAACTACTACCGCCTTAGTGCTTATTGGTACACCTTCCGCATTGAGGGCGATCCCGATGATCGGCTTCGCGCTGGAACGACGTTGGAGATGATCTGGAATCGGTACGTCTTTGACCGGCAACTCCGGCTTCTGGTCATGGATGCCATTGAGCGTGTCGAAGTTGCGATCCGTACTCAAATCGTCAACCGGCATGTCCTTGAACATGGAGCCTTCGGCTATCTGGATCGAGCCAACCTGCCGGGGATTGACGTCGAAGAGCATCGTAAGCTTATGGACAAGGTTCGCACAGAGGCCAAACACAGTCGGGAAGATTTTGTCCGTCACTACTTAGATAAATACACATTGGAACATGACCTTCCCCTCTGGATGGCCTGCGAGTTGATGACCTTCGGCGGCATGCTCACTCTGTTCATGGGGCTGCGGACTCGGTTGAAGAAGGACATAGCTCAGCATTACGGGCTGTCCGTGCCCGTGCTGGGTTCATGGCTGAAGACCCTGAACCAGGTGCGGAACATCTGCGCGCATCACGCCCGCCTGTGGAATCGAGTCTTTGGTGTTCGGGCGGCGATGCCCGAAGCCGTTACACACCCTGAATGGCACATGCCTGTGACCATTGCTGGCGATCAAGCCTTCGGCGTGTTGACTGTACTGTACTATCTGCTTCGACAGGTAGCACCTAAGAGCCGTTGGCAAGACCGTCTGTTGGCGCTGTTTGCTCAGTATCCGGCCGTGCCCCTTCGATTCATGGGGTTTCCGAATAACTGGAGGGATTGTCCCATTTGGAAACGAAACACCTTATAATGCGCGGTGACGGGCCCAGTTCGGACATGAGGTCACTATGGCAAGACAGAACAAAACGCCGCTAGAAATAATTAAAAAAGAATTAGTCAAGCTGTCATGGGGGATAATTGCCGCTGCGTTTGTGTTTCTGATATTCTGGTTTATAGCCATGCCATTACTCAAAAAACAGATTCAAAGCGTAGGCGGCGGCAATAGTGCCCCGTCATCACAAGTCATAAATGACAATAAAGCGGCAAAATGAAGGGACAATATTGAATGTGTATCCCTTTCTGCAGGCTGGTTTTTAGGATTGCGCCCTGCTACATTCAAAACCGCTGGGAATGTGCCGGTGGGATCCCCGGCGGCATAATTATGGGAGCGGACAATTGTCAGCCTTGGAAATCGGCGCTTATACCAAGATTCTCGGACCGACCCCTTTTGCCTTCTCAACCTGTGCAAAAAATGCACAGGTTGCCGCCGATGGCAAGATCCGTCAGATGGACCTGTACAATCTCGACATGATCATCGCTGTCGGCTAACCCCATGTCGAACCAGACAAGCTTCGTTCCATCAAAACCCTCCCATTCCTGATCGCCAACCGCCGCCGCAATCCAACATTACCGGCATGGCGGATGATATATCACCTGGCGATATATCATCGAGACGAAAGCTGATGGAAGGATGGGGGTGCATTTCGATGGGTCTGGTGTCTGGCGTCTGGCGCGTGCCAGGACGTAGCCCTTGGGCGTAGCCTGGTCCGGCGTCGGTTGTCTGTCTCCTGGTTTACTACTGGCTTTTCCAAACACGCCTTGATACATTTAAAACCGCTGGGAACGTGCGGGCCGGAAAGACCACAGACAAAACCACCCCGGGTCCAGAAGTAAAGAGGTTATCATGGCAAGCAAGACCGGAACAGAGTTGTTCCTTGTAGACAACAGCGACGCGGATTGGAAAGTCCTTCGCTACCTGCATGATTGGTGCCAACTTGCCAAGGGCATCGACATTGCCACCGGTTATTTTGAGATCGGCTCCCTCCTGGCACTGAAGGACGAGTGGCAAAAGGTTGACCATATCCGGCTTTTGATGGGCGACGAGGTCTCGAAGCGTACCAAGGCCATGTTCGAGAAAGGCTTGCAGGACATCCGCGACCGGCTTGATACCAGCATCGAGAGCGAGAAACAACGCAACGATTTTCTGGCCGGTGTTCCCGCAATCGTGGATGCCATCCGCTCAGGCAGAATCCAGTGCCGGGTTTATCGAAAAGAGAAGTTCCACGCCAAAGCCTACATCACTCACGCCAGGGTGGACGTTGTTGGTTCCTCGGCCCTTGTCGGCTCATCGAACTTTACGATTCCCGGCTTGACCGAAAACATCGAACTCAACGTCCAGATCACCGGTCAGCCCGTGAGCGTGATCCAGGAGTGGTACGAAAAGCACTGGCAGGAAGCGGAAGATGTAACTCCGGACATCCTGAAAGTTTTTGAACGCCATATTCGTGAACACACGCCTTTTGAGGTCTATGCGCGGGCGCTCCAGGAGTTCTTCCGTGGCCATGAGATGACCGTTACGGAGTGGGAACAAACCCAGTCTAAGATGTATCACGTCTTGGATCACTACCAGAAAGAAGGCTACCACTCCCTGATGAAGATTGCCGCCCAGCACGGTGGCGCATTCCTCTGCGACGGCGTCGGCTTGGGCAAGACCTTTGTCGGCCTGATGCTGATTGAGCGCCTTGTGGTTCACGACCGGAAGCGAGTGATTTTGTTAGTCCCGAAGTCAGCCCGCGACGATGTTTGGGAGCGGGACATCCGCCGCTACCTGCGCTATCTCAGCGGCGATTGCAGCAACCTGGTTATCTTCAACCATACCGACCTGCTCCGCGGCGGAGACTTCCCGTACCGCCTTGACCGTTTGAAGGAAATAGCCGATGTCGTTGTCATTGACGAGGCCCATCACTTTCGCAATCCAGGGGTGAAGGGCGAACCGGGCGATATCCTCACGCACTACTGGCGGCTCTACGACCTACTCCAAGGCCCCCAGGGAGTTAAGCAACTCTTCATGTTGACCGCCACACCTGTCAACAACCGTCTCCGCGATTTTCAGCATATGATCGAACTGTTCTCCCGCCAGCAAGCGGAGTATTTCAAGGACGCACCCCTCGGAATTCACTCCTTGTCCGGCCACTTCCGCAAGTTGGAGAAGGCCCTGGAGAACATGCTTCAACAGCCGGCGGAGGACGCCGACATGCCCACCAACCAGGTGGAAGCCGAGCGCGTCCTCTGGAGTGACGACCTCTTTCGCGCCCTCGTTGTCCAGCGCAGTCGCGGCTATGTCAAGCGCAGTCAGGAACAGCACGGTGGCAACAAGGCAATATTCCCCAATCGCGAACCCCCTCATGTTGCCGCATATCAACTGAAGAAGACATACGGGCGTCTGCTTGAGATGGTGGAAGAGGCGTTTGACCGCAAGCAGCTTTTCTCTCTGGCCGTGTATTACCCGATGGCACCCCAGTATTACATCGGTCCGAAACTGGAGAAACAGAAACAGGCATTCATTGAGAACCGGCAGCGGCAACTCGTGAGGCTCATTCGGACACAGTTTCTCAAGCGGTTCGAGAGTTCTGCCCGCGCCTTCGAGTTTTCTTGTGGCACCCTGCTGGTGAATCTTCTCGCCTGGGTAACGAAGCACAGCGAGACCGCTGCCGAGAAGCGCCGGCTCGAACGCTGGAAGGGGCAGCACGAGCAACTGCTTGATTACGTTCATCATGATCGCCACGAGTTGCTGGGTGAGGAACTGGACCAGGACGCGGAAGAGGACTTGATCGACGATGAATTGCTCACCGAGATTGAACCGCTTCGGCGTGATCACTACAAGGTTGAGGAAATCCTGGCCGAGACATTCCTGGATTTGGACCAGCTGGCAGAATTTCTCAAGGAACTGAAGAAATTCAAGCCCGCTCATGACGACAAACTGAATACCCTCATCAAATTGCTCAAAACGAACCCGGCATTGAAGGAGCAGAAGGTTCTCATCTTTTCCGAGTATATGGCCACGGCCCGCTATCTAGAGAAACAACTGGCGGCCGCCGGTTTTGCAGATGTGGCTGAAGTGGACAGCACCAAAAATGACCGCAGCAAGATCATCCGCCGTTTTGCTCCATACTACAACCGGCCCGCACAAGGCGAACTCTTTGAAGGCCTTGACGGCGAAACCCGAATCCTGATTTCCACGGATGTGCTTTCGGAAGGGCTAAACCTCCAGGACGCCACCCGGCTCATTAACTACGACCTGCACTGGAACCCTGTCCGTCTCATGCAGCGCATCGGCCGCGTGGACCGTCGCCTGAACCTCGAGATAGAAGCCCAAATCATAGCCGACCACCCTGACCAAAGGGAAATCCGCGGGACTGTGGGCTACTGGAACTTCCTTCCCCCGGAGGAGCTCGAAGTCCTGCTAAAACTCTACGCCAAGGTCTCGAAGAAGACCCTTCGCATCTCCAAGGTCTTCGGCATCGAGGGCAAACGGCTGCTAAAGCCCACAGACGACTACGAGGCCATGAAGGACTTCAACCACGCTTACGAAGGCGAAGCTACCGCCCCGGAAGCCATGCACCTGGAGTTTCAGCAACTTCTCAAGGATCATCCCGACCTTGACAAGCAACTCAATGCCTTGCCGCTCCATGTCTTCAGCGGGAAACAGCACCCGACCACCGACGCCCGTGCCGTATTCTTCTGCTATGCCTTGCCCGCGCCCACCGCCAAGTCCCGCGAAACCGGCGCCGAAGATGCCCAGGCGTGGACCGAGGAAGCCGGCCATACCAAGTGGTATCTCTTCGCCCTGGATACCGAGAAGATCGCCGACGAACCCAGCGAGATCATCGGACTCATCCGTTCCAAGCCCGACACCCCCCGCCGCCACGTCATTGAGGAAAAGACTCTTTCCGAGATTCGCGCCGCCGTTGAACGTCACATCAAGAACAGCTACTTGAAGCAGGTCCAGGCACCCGTTGGCGTCAAACCCGTGCTGAAATGCTGGATGGAGTTGAGTTAAAGGACTATATGCATCTGCCCGTCAACATTGAAGCCATCCTCCGGGGAAAAGTTGTCGAGTCTGAACGAGTTGAGTTCAAGAAGGGATGGAATCCGGAAGCCATACTCCACTCTCTTTGCGCCTTCGCCAATGACTTTCACAACCTTGGCGGCGGTTATATCTTCATCGGCGTGGAGGCGAGGGACGGTAGACCCATTCTGCCCCCGGCCGGAGTTAATCCTGACGCCCTGGACAGGATTCAGAAGGAGATCATTGCCATCGGATACCGGATTCAACCGGATTATCATCCCGTTGTGTCGCCGTATGAGATCCAAGGCCGCCAAATTCTCGTTCTGTGGGCGTATGGCGGACAAACACGGCCCTACAAAGCGCCGGTCTCTCTTGCAAAGGATTGCCGCGAATATGCCTGGTTCATCCGGAAATCATCGGCAACCGTCAAAGCAAGAGGGCATGATGAGCGTGAACTTTTGAGCCTATCCGCTACAGTTCCGTTCGATGATCGTATTCGGCAGGATGCGTCGCCCGACGATCTGGACCTTTCCTTGATCCGAACTTTTCTCCGGGAAATCGGAAGCGATTTGTACAAGGGATCCGGCAGGATGGACTTCACCACGCTTTGCCGGCAGATGAATGTCGTTGCCGGACCTGACGAATTTCTACGTCCTCTGAATGTTGGTCTCCTGTTCTTCAATGAACAGCCCGACAAGTTCTTCCCATATACGCAGATTGACGTTGTACAATTCCCCGATGGTCGCGGCGGCGACCAGTTCACGGAGAAAATTTTCAAGGGGCCCGTGGATCGCATGGTTAAGGATGCGCTTAATTACATCAACGGTGTTCTCATCGAAGAGATTGTTATCAAACATCCTGGCCGCGCCGAGGCGGAACGCTTGTTCAACTATCCGTTTGAAGCTATCGAAGAAGCCTTGGTCAACGCGGTGTATCACCGTGGATATGACATCCGCGAACCTGTTGAGGTGCAGATCCTGCCCGATGAAGTCATCATAACCAGTCAACCCGGTCCTGACCGATCCATACGCGCTTCCGATCTCAAGAAAGATCATTTCGTTTCCCGTCGGTACCGTAACCGCCGGATTGGGGAATTCCTCAAGGAACTCGATCTGGCCGAGGGGCGCGGCACCGGTATTCCCAAGATTTTACGCGCGATCCGTCGTAACAAGTCGCCACGGCCCACTTTTGAGACGGATGACGACAGAACCTACTTTGCCGCCAGATTCCCGATCCATCCCAAAGCAAAGAAGAAGACACAACCGACGGCACCAGTCGCGGCATCAGTCACGGCACCAGTCACCCCCCAAGTCGCCTCTAACTTTGGGACCAAGTCGGGACTAAGTCGGGACCAAGTCGCAATCCTACAAAAGTGCATTACTGACAGACAAATAGGATATCTGATGGCATTAACTGGCCGATCCAACCGGACCAAGTTCCGGGACCAAGTACTAAAACCGTTAATAGCCAATGGACTGGTCGAGATGACCATTCCCGACAAACCCACCAGCCGGTTCCAGAAATACCGTCTCACGGAAAAAGGCCAAGCTCTGCTGAAGAGCGTCAATAAATCATGAAAATCGCCGATCCAGACAAGCTCCGTTCCATTAAAACCCTCTCGGCTCTTATCGCCTACCTCCGCGACGAACTGGACTGGCCCATCGAGGCGGACGAATTGGACGAATTGACCTTTGATTGGAGCGCGGATCAGCTGCTTGTCAGCGATTCGCAGGCCCGCCGGCTTACGGCGGGAGTCATCCGCCAGCTTCGCCCCCTGACTGCCGGCCAGCCTTGGGGTATCTTTGTCGTTGAATTTGCCGATGACACTTTTCGGCGCGGGGCCCTGCGCGAAATTCTGCGCGGCCTCGTCGCCAACCGCCGCCGCGATCCCAGCTTGCCAGCCTGGCAACATGAAAATCTGCTCTTCATCTGCGCCACGCGCGATTACGCTCAGATCACCTTTGCCCATTACCGGGGCGAGAAAGCCCAGAAGGCGCGTCTGGCGCTGTTCGGCTGGCAGTGCGGCAGTTCGTATCTGCGGACGCTTTGCGAATTCAACCTGCCCGCCCTGCATTGGCCGGAAGACACCGCCGACGCATCAGCCTGGCTAAAACAGTGGGCTTCCGCCTTTGACAAAGAACCACTCACCAAGGAATTTTTCAAGGAAATCGCCAGTTGGTATTTCTGGACGTTGAAAAATTGCCGATTCCCGAAGGACGCACCCAAAGAGGCAGACGGTTACGATCACATCAGCGTCATCCGTCTGATCACGCGGTTGATTTTTTGCTGGTTCATCCGCGAAAAAGGCCTGATCCCGGATGCCTTGTTCGATGAGCACAAACTGGCGGAAGCATTGCTTGGATTCGATCCTGGTAAAGCGAAAAACAGGGATTCGGTTTTCTATCGCGCGATGCTTCAGAATCTATTCTTTGCCACGCTGAATACGGAGATGGACAAACGTGGCTGGGCCAAAGAAGACCAGAACTTCATGGCGCACAATCTATACCGCCACAAAGAGTGTTTTCGGAAACCCGGCGATGCGCTGACGCTGTTCAAAAACATTCCTTTCCTGAACGGCGGCCTGTTTGAATGTCTTGATAAGGATTTTGGCGAAAACGCCAAGCCGCGTTATCTGCGTATTGACGGATTCTCCCGCCGTCCGGACAGCCAGCCGGTCGTGCCGGACTTCCTGTTTTTTGGCCCGGAGCAGGAGGTGGATTTGAGCGAGGATTACAACGATAAGAAATTCCGCAAGGTGCGGGTTCGGGGACTGATCGAAACGCTCAATCATTACAAGTTCACCATCGAGGAAAACACGCCGTTTGACCAGGAAGTCGCGCTCGATCCGGAACTCTGCGGCAAGGTGTTTGAGAACCTGCTGGCCGCCTACAATCCGGAAACCGGCACCACCGCCCGGAAAGCCACCGGCTCGTTTTATACCCCGCGCGAGATCGTGGATTACATGGTGGACGAGTCGCTGGTGGCGTTTCTGAAGGTAAGTTTAACCGCAGAGAACGCAGAGGGCGCAGAGAAAAGGTTGAGACGGCTGATTTCATGGGAGGATGCCGGGCACGACTTCAGCGAGGCGGAGACCGAAAAACTGATTGATGCCATTGATCATTTAAAAGCACTCGATCCAGCGGTTGGCTCCGGCGCTTTTCCAATGGGCATCCTGCATAAGCTGGTGCATGTGCTGAAAAAACTGGACCCGCGCAACGAGAAATGGAAAGAAAGACAAATAAGACGTGTGCGCGACGCCATTACAACAGCGGAAAAAATCGAAGACGCTGACATCCGCGAACGGACGATCAAGGAACTGGAAGCACAGATTGACGGAATAAATGATGCTTTTGAGCATAACGAACTTGACTATGGCCGCAAACTCTTCCTGATTGAAAACTGCATTTACGGCGTAGACATCCAGCCCATTGCCGTCCAGATTGCCAAAATGCGGTTCTTCATTTCGCTAATCGTGGATCAAAAGGTGTACTTAGCGAAGCCCAACCTCGGTGTGCGTGCCCTGCCAAACCTGGAAACTAAATTTGTTGCCGCTAATACTCTGATCGGCATCCATCGTCCCGCGCAGATGCTACTGCGCAATCCGGCCATTGACAAGAAAGAGACGGAATTGCGACAGGTTCGGGAAAAGCACTTTAATGCCAAGACCCCTGCCAACAAGGCCAAATGGCGTGAACAGGACAAGAAACTCCGCACCGAAATCGCTGATTTACTCAAGACCGACGGCTGGGACGACAAGACCGCCAGACAACTCGCCGCATGGGACCCCTACGACCAAAACGCCTCCGCCCCCTTCTTTGACCCGGAATGGATATTCGGCGTGCGGGATGGGTTCGATATCGTCATCGGGAATCCGCCATATGTGAGTGCGCTGGAGTTTGCGCGGATATATGGCGACGAACTTCGGTTACAACTAAACGCACGTTACGAGTCTGCAACGGGCGCTTACGACTACTTCGTTCTCTTTGTGGAAGAAGGATTAAAACTCTGCAAGGACTTTGGGCATCTATGTTTCATTACCCCCAACAAATACTTGGCAGCAATGTATGCAATTGGCCTTCGTGGATGGTTGCTGAAGCACGCCAGCCTGCAAGAACTGATCGATGTTTCACCAATACCCGTATTTGAGGAGGTCGCCGTCTACCCGGTTGTGTCTTTGTTCTGCAAGGATGGCGGCAAGACGCCAACGATCTCGGTATCCTTGCCTTGCGTAAGGAGTCTTGAGCGTTTCGACATAGAGCACTATATGGTCTCGACGGTTCCATCAAAGTGGCTTAAAATGCTTCCGGAGAACATTTGGGGCTTCTTGTTGTCCCGCGATGTAAAGCTCCTGCCCAAAGTCATGCGGTTTGCGGAGCCGCTTGAAGGGTTCGGTGAGGTTAACGCGACTTCAACCGCAGCTGAGGCAGATGAATACGGTGCTTGCCTGAGCGCAAAGCCTGGCGCAGCCAGTATGAGGCTGATCAATACCGGGACAATCGACCGCTACACACCACTGTGGGGGACTGTAGAGATGACGCATGGAGGTCGGAAGTTTCTCACTCCGTATCTGCCACTCAGCATGGCCAAGGTCAACGCCCGGCGAATGGCGATGTACAAAGCACCGAAGATTATCTTTGCAAAGATGGCTAAGACATGCGAGGCGGTTATTGACGTCGCGGGGGAATTCGCTTCTCTGAACACTAACTGCTTCTATAGGCCCAACGCTGGGGTTTCTCTCAAGTACGTCGGTGGTATTTGCAACTCCCACATGTTCATGTTTCTCTATGATCTGTTTTTTGGTGCGTTGCGAATGAGCGGCGGCTATTATCAGTTTCAGGCACCCCAACTCCGTGTAATTCCCATTCCTCGTGCAAACGCCAAGGAACAGGCAGCATTTGAGGCATCAATTGACCGCATCCTCGCCGCCAAGAAAGCCGACCCTTCGGCGGACACCTCGGCGCTGGAACGGGAAATTGACGAACGGGTTTATCGGCTGTACGGGCTGACGGAAGCGGAAATTAAAATTGTGGAGCAGGCCGGAGGGAAATGAACGATGGTCAGGACTTTTTCAAGAAATATGAATTATCATAATAGGATTTGACGAGGTTGCATTTCAGGACAAAGTGTTCTCAAAGACAGATACACAACCGTCTTTGCGTTTGAGTTTGTCGTATTAATATGTTGCGTGGTTCTGTGTGCTGCCTAATGGCGGTCTGTTAGCCTGAAGAATAAGTATAGATGAAACCAGAACTCACACTTGAACGATTCCTCGATGTTTTTGTTCCCGGCGTACTCCTCTCTGTTGGCACGTGGTATCTTCATCGCCCCTTCCTTTTGCTTTTTTTCCCGACCGTCGCATCCGATGCAACCATCCTCAATGACGCCAGTGGTGCCTTGGGTGGTAAAGCGTTTGTATTCAGTATCGTAGCTATAACTATGGGTCTGCTCTGTAATCATCTCTCGGACGTAGCACTCGTTGGTCTTATAAAGGATACATGTCAATCGCCCAAGGCGCGGCGTCGGGATCGCTCGCTCTTTCGCTTGCTACTGCTCCCATTCGGTTTTACCACCGCACCTGACCCCAGAGTGTTCTTCGTTAACAGATATCTGACATCTCCACGACGCGAACTATTTTTACGGATGCTTGATAGATGGTGCGTAACGGATGCAAAGCGTTTGGAGATGCCCGATGAAGCTGTTATCGCGCATCAGCACGTCCTCTCGCATCTTCAGGTTCTCTCCAGCGAAACCCGATCCATGACAGCAGATCTATTCCGGCCGGTATCCATCGCGGCATCGCTCTTCACCGCAAGTGCCTTGCTTGTGCCAATTGCGCTTATATCCTTCATAACACGTCTGTTTGCTATCGGACGCGTTTCAGTACACCCAGTCTCTGTACTGCTTTTGATGACGTTAGCCGTTTACTGTTTCGCGGTCCTTGCATTCTATTCCTTGCGAAGGCGATTCCGCCATTTCTGTGCGCAGATATTAACGCTTGGTTTACACGCTTATCTCCAGGAGGATATCCCGGAGAGGGAACGAAGCTGAAGGGAAGATTTGAGTCAGACCTGACCCTGATGCTCTTCGAAGCCTCCCCAGATAGTGGAGTATCGAAACAGCAGGCCGACGAGACGAAGGCTTCACTCAGAGAATTGGGGCTGAACGACAAGGGATGACCATGTTAAACACAGTCAGAAACACCGATAGTGCTGATCCTCTTGTCGCAGCTATTGCTTCGGTGCTTCGTTCTCTGTTTGCCGATGGATGGCATTTAGAATCCGTGAGACGTGAAACTCGTAAAGCGGCTCACCTTTGTGCGAAAAAATATGATTTATTCGGTTGCCAGAGCAAGTATCTCCTTTTCATAGCCTCTGAATCTCAGCCACAGAACGTCCTGAAATCCTTTAGAAGCGAAGCATCTCGCCAACAGCGGTTCCCTCTAACTATTTTGTATGATAACGGCAAGACCTGCGAATCATCTCAGACGTACACCCTGAACGATTTCCTCGAGAAACTTGGTGGCTCCATCGATACCAATAGAATCATGCGGCCCGACATTGCTAATTTGCTGAAAACCATTGGCCACAACCAACCCTATGATTCTCTAATTGGAGAGCCTCAGGATCTGCTCGAAGAATACACGAAGGACTGTCTGCAGTATATCTTAGGGCAACGAGCACGACGTTTTGGGTCCGACAGACTCTTCGAGTCTCTCCCGGACGGCGTTGCTTTTGGCAGGAATAAGCTGAGTATCTATTTCGACGCCAAGGCGTATTCAGATGGGTACAAACTCAAGTCTGATGACATACTCCGATTTGCCTCTTATGTCGATGATTACAACAAGAGATATGCTAAATATCTTGGCCCGATCTTTGCATTTGTTGTGACATCAGGTACATTTAAGATGACCGCTCGATCTATGAACAACAAGGCCGGAATGCTTTACGCCAAGTGTATGACTCAGTTGACTTTTGTTGAATCTGAAGAACTGGGTTGCATTGTGAATATGCTTATGCAAAAGCAACGACTATTGACAACCTTGGATTGGGCTTCTATTCTTTCGCATAGAGTACTTGAGATGAAACTTGTTCAGAAAGACCTTGAACGAGTGAGAAAGGACGGCTTGATCTAGCATGGGCACGTCTGTAAATCACCCATCACCAAAGACAACCAGTTGGCGTGCCGCCTCCCTCGGGTATCAATGCGACGACATACCCGCTGATAGAGTCGCTAAGGAGATCTGGCGAGCCGCCACGACGCAAGACTTCTCTATGCCATCCGCTATTGCATCACAGACTGTGTTCCGTTGCCATGAAATCCTGAAATCAGCTAAGTCCATTTCAGATGCGATTCAACGAGTAACCGCCGATCTCGTCGAAACCAAGAATAATTCGATCATCGCTGAATTTGCGAAACGTGCCATACCGGCAGCATTCAGTACTCCAGATCATGCGCGTGAATGGAGGGCCAGATTCTTCGGCCAGTTGACCGACTATCTGGTATCAAGAGATATTCCTGGCTACGTAGGAGAGAACTATCGAAGCAAATCTATTAGGGAAGCCACGACTTTTAAGACTGAACTTGTCAAAAAAGTCACATCGACCGTTAGAGGCATTGAACTTGAGCCATCAGATTTCACGTCATGGCAGGAATTCGTTAGAATCTCGACTGACACACTTTCAGGGGTGACCAGATGAAGGCCATAGTTGCCGACACTCCATCTGCTTGCGATCTCCCTCTCGTCCCGTTGCAGAATCTTGTCACAGGCCGAGAAGCCTTTCGTAAGGCCTTCAAAAGCATTACCACTATGGAGGATGATTGTCTCAATCTGGCGGCAGCAGTTTATGCCTCTGACCTAGCAACTAAGCGTAGTCCTGCGGAAGACTTCGTTCGCGACATAGAACTACATGTGCACGTCGTTAACCATCAAGCATTCGAACGAGTTCGTACAGAGATCGAATCCGCTCTCTATTTCCTCAGCAACGACAACTGGAGCATCAAGTTCCTCAACAAACAGGGATCTCCTGAATCTGCGCAGACCTGGAAGTATACCGACGGAGTTACCTTGCTCTTTTCCGGTGGACTTGATTCGCTTGCAGGTGCGGCTCATTTTCTTTCCACTGGCACTCCCTTGGTTCTCGTTAGCCACGTAACCCACAACTTGTCAACGAGGCGGTCACAGGAGTCACTTATTGAGATGCTTCAAGTTCGTCTTGCCACCACAATTGACCGTTTCCCTTTTATGGTCTTCGCCAGACAGCACGGGAAATACATATTCCCAAGTGACAATGACCGTGAGGATACTCAAAGGACCAGATCCTTCTTGTTTCTAATGCTAGCAGCCCTCGTTGCCAGACGAACCGGCTTTCGTCGTATTGTGGCGATGGCTGAAAACGGTCAGTTTGCAATACACCTACCTTTGACGGCCGCGAGGATAGGTCCATTCTCCACTCATACCGCGCACCCACGATTCCTTTCAGCAATGCAAGCCTTGCTTCAAAAGCTACTCTCATGTTCCGATATCGCCATCCAGAATCCCTTTGTGTACAAAACCAAAGCTGAGGTCGCGGGTATGATACCGCCCTCCCTTCGAGATTGTATCAAGACTTCGGTTAGTTGCTGGATGACCTCGCGATTAAGATCCAAAAACCACTGTGGCCAATGCGTGCCCTGTCTTTCCCGCCGTATTGCTTTGGAATCCATGGGGATCAAGATAGACGAATATGAAAGAGATATCCTTCAAGAGCGTGTCGGTGACCTACCTTCAGATGATCTCGGCAAGCGCAATCTCATCGATCTGATAGAGTTTGTGTCTCGATTTTCCTCCGGTAGTTCTGACGACGATCTGCTGGCGGCTTTCCCCGAACTCTACGATGATTCCTTTGACCAAGCCCAGGTCTTGGCCATGTACAAACGATTTGCGAATCAGGCAAGTGCCGTTCTCGTTTCCTATCCGCACATAAAATCCATAATAGGATGAAAATCTCCATTACAGAGTTGGAAACTGCTCGTCGCAATCCTGTCGCGTTCAAAGCAGCACACAGCGGTCCTGCCGTTTTTCACAGAATGAAACTGTCCTCTTACAGACTCTGGCAGTTGGCGACGCGTCACATACATGCACATCACGAAGGACTTGATCGCGCCATAGCGGCGTTGGAAGAATCTTTCGGCAGGAATCTGAAGGTTTGTAAGCGCAACGAGCAACTTCTTGAAGACCTCGTTGACAAGCTGGTTGCGTATCATGATGACTTCACAGCTCTCAATCATTATGTCATTGAGACTGCCAAACGCATAACTATTTCTCCCTGTTCAGATGTTATTGTCACCGGAGAAATTCCACGTATTGACTTAGTGCCATCTGGTGGTTATGCCGTATATTTTTTCATAAAGGAGTCAGGCAATTGGCAGGCAGAACTCCGGATGCCATTAATTCAATCACTGTGTGCGGGGTTCTTTGGTTGTCCATTAAGTGAAGTACTTGTGGGTGTTTACGTATTCTCAGAAAACAGACATGAGTCAGTTTCGTTTGATATTTCACGACTTACTTTGGCGAATACTGAATTCACATCGCTGATTCAACAATTGCGTTGACCGAGGGGGGAGCAGGGGGCTGCCCTTAGAATAAAGAATAAGAACTTGTTCGTAGTCCCGATGGTCACTCATTAAAGGCTAAGCAAGCGCATGATGCCGGAATCCAAATCCGGGTACAGAGGGTCAGTCCTGCGAATAAGCAATAAGGTAAAATATTTTCAAGCGATTGTCAGTTCAATTGCCGATAAAATGGGCCGTCCAGCTCTGACCTATCTAAGATATTATAAAATCCCAATTGCAGCATTGAAGCTGGCGGACGGGTATGATATACAATCGCCGTCATGAGCGACAATGGTCCAACAACTGATTCAAAACAGGAAACATCACCGGTAGAACGGCCACCGTTCAATGAAGTATCGGTACTGTTTCCCCTGCTGACGTTCTATACGGTCGTGTACCTGGGGCTGATTGCGGCGGAGTTCTTTCTGCGTGGCGCGTTCATACTGCCGCCCGGGCTGATGCCGGTCTATATCGCCCTGACCGCCGCTTATGCGGCCGACAAGGAAATCCGGCGCTGGGCCGGGACTCCGGAACCGCCGCGCAAGGGGTCGTTCTTTGTCTACCTCTGGCTCCTGTTTTACCTCGTCGCGTTCATGATTCGATCGTTCCGGCCGGAATTTGGCCTGCCGGCAGAACTGGGCAATGTCGTCCTGCAAGTCCTGGGCATCTTCTTCGGCTCCCGCACCTCTAAATATATTTGGGAAGCGCGCCGGACGCCTGACACCGGACCGGAAAAGACGGACGACGGAGAACGGCAGGCGAAAATCCTGGATATGATCAAGGCCCAGGGGCAGGTGACCAATCGGGAAGTGGCGGATGCGCTCCACGTCTCGGCCGCTTCCGCCAAACGTATCCTGGCCGATCTGGTGGATCGTGGCCAGATCCGGCTTATGGGTGAGAAAAGAGGCGCCTTTTATGTCCTGATTCCGGGGGGAAAGCCACTGCCTGTCACCTATGCGGATAAAAACACGTGACCCATATTCTGACCCATTTGACCCATATTTTGACCCGTTCGACCCATTTCTGACCCATATTTCCGGTAAATGGGTCATGGGGTTTGACCCATTTACCTGTGACGGGATATAATTTTCCCGGCCGGTGCGAGCCAGAATCGGGTCCCTTAATCTCATGTCACAACATTCTAACATTCTGCAGAATGTTAGAATGTTGTCAGGAAGAGAAAGATACGGAGTTCCGAGGGTGCCTTCGTCAAATTGGTGCTCCCACCTTAGGCAGGATAATTTTCCATTGCATTATCCGGGCTGTAGCAGAACGATCAACCGGTCAAAACCAGCCAGTGTCTCTCTAAATAACATTCCAACATTCTGCAGAATGTTGGAATGTTCTCAGGAAGAATAGTGTCTGTTTCTCGTTATGTGTTTGGTAATACAGCAGGCGTAATGGTCACGTCATGACCTGCGGCAATCAAGCATTTTGCTCTGTCAAACCCCGGTTCAATCCCGGCCCATTTACCACGCTTGATGGCCGTACGGACTAATCTTGCGTAATTACGACGGGCATGCCGATTTTTATCATGGCAACCAGTTTTTCCGCATTCCAGTTGGCCAGACGGAAGCAGCCGTGGGAAGCAGCCTTGCCAATGTCTTCCGGATTCGGTGTGCCATGGATGCCATAGCCGGCTTTATCGAGCCCAATCCAGACCGTACCAACCGGGTTATTGGGACCGGGCGAAAGAATGGCCTTGGTGGTCATGGACCGGGCGTCAGCATCCTCGGCAAACAGGGCGGGATCGAACGTATAATTCGGATGCTCAACAAGTGTTGTTATTTTTAATTCGCCGACGGGCCGATTCTCCGCTTTGGCCGCAATCGTACAGGGGAAGTAAGCCGCAATGGCGCCATCGGCATCCAATACACAAATGGTTTTCCGGGTAAGCGATATCTGCAGGCGCGCCGCGCGCACCCGCGCGGCTGGAAATGGATTGGGCACGCGCAGGCGGCTTCCCGCCGGCGGGTTGGGCCAGGACATATCCGGATTCAAATCGCGAATGGCCGCCTGGGATGCATGATAATGTTCCGCCACGGCTTCCAAAATTGTCTCATAGCCCATGGTGGGCATGGTCGCCTTGTCGGCCCACTTGGGCGGAATAGGCGTCAGATTCGTAATGGCCTCTTCGGTTACGATATGTTCGGCAAAGGCGCCTTCTTCGGATCCCAGCATGGTCACGGCGGTTTGAATCGTCGCATTCGTCCGGGAAAGGCGGGGATTGTTCATCCACACCTCGATGGCATTGCGGGTTTTTTCACCGAATTTGCCGTCAATGCATCCGCACGACAGGTTCATGCGATCAAGCCGGGTCTGAATGGCGATGACGGTTGTAAATGGGAGGTTTGTTGCCGATGCCAGCGGGGTTTCAGCGGCGATGTCCGCCGGCCGGATGAACATGCCGGCCGCGATGGCCAGAACTATCAGGGGGGTACACCAGCGAGAACAAGGTCTAAGTGTTGTCATCATGTTGGTTCAGATGTTTTTCACACGTGTGATTTGCGCTTTTTGCGCTCTTTTCCGGCTAAGCTCTGTTGTTAATGTTACCCAGCTTTGGGGCCTAATTCAATGCATAGAAATTTCAATCTTGCGCCCTCTCCCTCGGGAGAGGGCAGGGGTGAGGGGAAACACAATGGAAGCCCCTCACCTTAATCCTCTCCCCAAGGAGAGGAAATAACAGTCGCCGCCCTTGGCGGCCTAATTCAATCCTTTTTCCATTTACCGCGTTTGATGGCATCATTGCCAAAGGAATGACGCACCCTATCTACTGCCTGATCAATTTTCTTGTTCCGGTCATCCGGCCCCCGGCCGGATAATTCTTTAAATAGTTCCCGTTGGGCCGGCACGGCCTGATCCGGCGCCACGAGATTGCTCACGCCAAAACCCACCAGCCGGATGGCCCGTTTCACGCGCTCGCGCTCAAACAAGGCCAACGCACTGGTAATCAATTTGCGATCGCTATTGAGCGCCTCTGGAAATGACATTTGCCGGGTAATGGTTGAAAAATCGCCAAACCTCAGTTTGATCTGGGCGGTGCGGGCCAGTTTCCCGGATTTACGCAAGCGCCCGCCAACTTCCTCCGCCAACTCCAGCAGGCGTTGACGTACCCGCTCCATATCGGCTTCATCTTCAGAGAACGTGTGTTCATTGGAAATGCTCTTCTCTTCCCAATGGGTTACGACCGGGCGGCTATCACGCCCCCGGGCCAGATCGGCCATATCCGCAGCGCCCGCTTTGCCGAACAAGCGCTCCAAGGTCCCGGAATCCAGCGCCTGCAATTGACCAATTACCCGGATGCCTTCCTTTGCCAGGCGGGCCCCGGTGACTTTCCCGATCCCCCACATTTTGGTTACCGGGAGCGGCGACAGAAAAGCCATGATCTCAGGCTCAGTTACCGGAACTACCGTCAATCCATCCGGTTTGTGCATGTCGCTGGCCATCTTGGCGAGGAACTTGTTGGGCGCAATCCCCACCGAGGCCGTCAATCCCATCCGTGTCCTGATGCGCCGCTTCAATTCCCTGGCGATTGTCACCGCATCCCCCCATATCCGCAGCGCCCCGCTGACATCGAGGAAGGCCTCATCCAGCGAGAGCGGCTCGACCAGCGGCGTAAACTCCTCCAAAATGGTCATAATCTGCGCGGAAATTTCGGCATAGCGTTCCATGCGGACGGGTACAAATACAGCATGCGGACATAGTTTCCCGGCGGTACGCGACGGCATGGCGGAATGAATGCCATAACGGCGGGCCTCATAGGAACATGTGGAAACTACCCCGCGCTGATCCGGCGGAGAACCGACGACCAGGGGCAGCCCCCGCCACTCCGGATGGTCCAGCGCCTCGATGGCCGCATAGAATGCATCCATATCCACATGCAGGATTGTTAAAAGGAGGGGCATTTGCACGATTTGTGACGGAGTCATGCTCAGCGGTAGGCATTGACGCGGTCTTCCAGTTTCCTGGCGGCGTCTTCCGTCGGAGCGCTGGTCGAGATGTACATGCCTTTGCCGCCGACGGCATCGAGCAACGGAATCACCTGATCGTAGTCCACCGTAACAGCCTGGACGCTCTTGCCTCCCTTGAGAATCCTGCGATAGAGGTCATACCACTTGGGATGCCCGCCACCCTCGCCGATGTAACAGAGCATCGGAGTCCATTCGATCGCACGAAGCTCAGGAATTTCGTTCAGCAGGATGTCCAGGTGTTGAAGGGTGGTTTCGCCATCGAGATGATAGAGGGAATAGTCCAGCCATCGGCATTGTTCCCGCAGTGACCGGAGGACGAAGCGGCGGTACATGGCGGGCGAGAACATGGACGAGGCGTCGCATTGGACTTTGCACGTCCTGCCCGGCCCCCAGATATTGAAGACAAACGTATTGCCGCCATGCGCGTCTTTGATCTTTGCGAAGAACAGGTCAAAGGCTTCAAAGAACGCCCGGTTGATTTCCGCGACCTTCCGTTCGACCCACTCCGGGCGTTCGATCATGTCGCAGAGCAGCGTCTCGCTGCCGCGCAGGGAAGCCAGAATATCGATGTTCTCAACGATGTCGGGCGGACTGACGTAATAGCGTCCGCGCGACTGCCTCACCGCCTCATCCACCAATGCCGTGACCTTGCGTAAGACAGCGTTGTTCCGTTCGAACTTCAGGGGCGGGTGCGTATCGGGATCAGTGATACAAGGATTGAACCACAGGGTCGTCGAGGACATCTCGACGGACGAACCGAGAAACGCCGCCAGATCGCCGGCTCCGGTCCATGTTGAAAGCTGGGGAAACGATTCGGCCCCGAAGTATATGCGCGACAGCTGGTATGATATCTTCTTCGTCCGCCAGGCCGGGTCGTACCACTGCTGTTCAAGGGAGGTCGCTGGACCGGGGTCGGAAAGTTCCTCCCACGGCTTATCCTTGGGGGCGGTGATCCATAACACGAGTCCCTGGTGGTTCCACCATTTGATGTGATTGGCGCGTGCCTGGTCCCAGTTTTCTTTCCAGAATCTGCTTGTGTCAGTCATAGGAAGTCCCCTTTCAGATATGATGTAAGATAATGGTGTTGATTTCAGCCGTGATAATGCAGGGTCAGGACAGTGATGTCATCGGACTGCGGTGCGCCGGAGGCATAGGCATGGACGGATTGGAAGATGGCATCCACCATGGTTTTAGGGTCCTGATCGCTGACGCCAGTCACTGTTTCCCGCAGGCGCTCCAGCGAATACAAGTCCTGGCTCGGATTCATCGCCTCGGTTACGCCATCGGTATAGAGCACCAGCGTATCGCCGGCGTGCAGGGTCAGGGAAGCGGTCGTATAGCGGGCTTCCTCAATTGTGCCCAGGATAATGCCCTTGGGCAGGGGCAAATCATCCGGCCGGCCGCCGGCACGCCGGATCAGCGGGGGATTGTGGCCGGCGTTGGAATAAACCAGTTCGCCCGTGCGGAAATTGAGCATGGCACAGAAGACGGTCACGAACATCATGGAATCGTTTTCCTTGCACAATTCCAGGTTGACGTGCTCCAGTACGCTGGCTGGATCTTGTCCGCCTTGCATGGCAATCCCTTTCATCAGCGTTTTGGTTACGGCCATGAAAAGCGCTGCCGGTACGCCCTTGTCGGCGACATCCCCGATGCTGAAGAACAGATGCTGATCGTCGAGCAGGAAGAAGTCGTAAAGATCGCCGCCGACCTGCTTGGCGGGTTCCAGTCGGGCAAAGAGATCGAATTCAGCCTGTTCGGGGAAAGGAGGGAAGTGCTTCGGCAAGAAGCTCATTTGAATCGTCCGGGCAATCTTGAGTTCGCTTTCCAGGCGCTCCCGGGCGGCCGTGGCTTCCGTAAGGCCGGCGATATATTCCTTGAGGGCCACGCGCATGTTGTCGAAGGCGTACGAGAGTTCGCCGACTTCGTCGTGGCTTTTGACCAGCGGCAATTTGATTTCCAGGTTGCCGCGCGCAATTTCCGCCGTGGTTCGGGCCAAGGCCCGGATGGGCCGGGTCACGGCGGCCGAAATCAGCACGATGATCAGGAAGAGGCCGGCGAAACCCACCAGGCCGATCAGCAGAATGTTGCGGCCCATGCGCTGGGCATCGGCAAACAGTTCGTCCTCCGGGAAAAGCACGCCCAATGACCAGCCCGGCGATTTCAGCGGTGCGTAATATAACCAGGAAGGCTTGCCGAAAGATGGACTTTCCAGGTGCACAAAGCCCGTGCCACCGCGCACCATGTCCTGGCCAACTTGCCGCAGACGCTCGTTGGCGGCGCCCTCGGCCAAGTCAAATATGCTTTCGCGCATGATCAGGCGTTTGTCGGGATGCGTCACGAACACACCGTTCTGTGAAATCAAGAAAGCAAAACCGGTCTTGAGATAAGACACCGATGTGACCATCTTGACCAGCCAGTCCAGCGCGATGTCGGCGGTAACAATTCCCTGGAACTGCCGTTGTCCGTTTAACAAGCGGTAAAACGGCACGGAATATGTGGTCATAATAACCTTGCCGCCACCTTCATCGAAATATGGTTCGCTCCAAACCGCCCGCTTGAGTTCTTTGGGCAGGATATACCAGTCCAAATTAAAATACTGGTATTGGTCGCTGCCCAGCCAGGTTTGCCGGATATCCGCTCCCTGGCGACAGTAATAAGGCGCAAAAAACCTGGAATGGGGATCGAACGCGTAGGGTTCAAACGCCACGATCGATCCGAAAATATCCGGATTGGCCACCAGCCCGTTGCGGATGAAGGCGAGTAGGTCGGCACGTTCCCAGGCGCGCTGTTCCAGACAGAGCGCCATGTAGCCGGGGGTCTTTTCCACGCCGTTCAATACGGCCTCAATCCGGCTTACCGTGGCGCCGGCCAAATTACGGGCGTTCGTTTCCGCGTTGCGCAAGATGTTGCGGCGCGACAAAACATGATTGTAGAAAAATGCTGCGGCGAATACCAGCGAAGTGCCCGTCAGGACCATTAAGCCGAGTTTAACGGCCAGGCTGGTTCGTCGGAATGTCAATGGCGCAGTTTTCATAAAATTCGTTCCAGGCCGGGATGGTGTTGATTTGGCCGGCGGATTTAAGTTCCCGGGCCACGCGCAGGTAATCGGCTTCCGTAAGCGTGCCCAACGGCAGGGCGCCGGGCGGTTGCATGATGTCCTTCATGCGGTTCAGCATCCAGCGCTGGTGGACGCGGTTGGTCGGGCGATTGGCCGCCGTTACCTGCCGCATGACGATATCCAGCGCTTCTTCGGGATGCTGAAAGGCATATTGCCAGCCGGCAATCGAGGCCTGCACAAACCGGCGGCAACGGTCCGGGTCCTGTTTCAGTGTAGGCGCCAGGCAATAAATGCCGTCTTCCGGAAAATTCAGGCCGAACTGGTCGTAAAAGAAGACGGTCAGGTCCTGCTCCTCCAACCCGCTGTTGATCAGCATATGATATTCATTATACCACATGCCGGAAGCGGCATCCACCGCCCCGCGCAAAAACAGATTGATCGTTGCGCCCTGGGTCAGCACCCGCGGCGCCACGCCGAATTTACGGAATAGGGCCTTGGGCTGAACAGCGAAATCCGGCCAAAGGCTGACCGTTTTGCCCTGCAAGTCGGCGGGCGAACGGATACCGGAGGATTTGCGGGCCACCAGCAGGAGCGAGGAGCGTTGAACCATTTGGGCGATATTGACCAGCGGAAGCCCATCAAGCGAACGCTTTTCCAGCGCGGAGGTCAGGAAGGTTGTGGCAAAGTCGGCCTGGCCTTCCTGGAGCAGTCGGCCAATCGGCTGGTCCGGGCCGCCCCGGAGTACGGTGACGGTCAGGCCGTGACGGGCATAAATACCTTTTTCGACAGCGACATAATACCCGGCGAATTGGGCTTGGGGTTCCCATTGCGGTACCAATACGCACGGCTTAGCGTCGGCCGATGCGGCCTTGAGCGCGAGTGTGCCGGACAGGAAAATCAAGCCGACCAAAAGCAGGAGCCGGTGGGCATTGGTTAATAACATGGTTCGTCGGAAAGAATCATACCTGTTTGAGTGCCACGGCCTCAGTGGAGTACATGGAAAACAAGGCGGCAAACCCGGATATCTCGAACACTTTGCGCGCTTCGCCTTGCAGGGCGCAAATCACCAAGTTCCCGTCCTGCTCCTTAATTTTCTTGGCGGTCGCAAGAAGACTACACAGGCCCGCACTGCTGATGAAGGTTAGCTCGGCCAGGTTCAGGACAAAACGGCGTTCACCGGCATCCAGGTGCTGGTTGAAAATCCGCTCAAATTCCGGGGCAGCGCCGACATTAAAGTGCCCTTGGATGCTCACGATAACGGCAGGATCTTTCTTTTTAACGATAATTTGCATGGGCTTAACCTGGCAAGGCGTCTTTAACCGATTTGAAGATCGTCAAAATGGAATCGAAGCCGGACATGGCAAAGACTTCCTGGACGACGCCTTTGACATTGCAGAAGTTTACCGTGCCCTTAAGTCCCTTGATCTTTTTGGCGGTGGTCAG
>JAPLSY010000031.1 GCA_026398415.1 Kiritimatiellota bacterium
GCCGGCCGCAACCGTGGTTGCATTCACCATGATGTTTAAATTGCCGAATTTTTCCACGGTTTTTCCGACTACTTCCTTGATGGATTGCTCGTTGGCAATATCCATGCGCAAAGCGGCAACCCGGCTGCCGGGAACGGTTTTCGAAACCTCATCGGCAGCCTCCGTGGCCCTTTGCGCATTGATGTCTGCAATGACAACGCTTGCGCCTTGTTCGGCCAGTTTGGTACATACCGGCAGGCCAAGATATCCGGCGCCGCCCGCCACCAACGCCGTTTTTCCGGTCAGATCAAACATGATTATTTTTCTCCCTTTTCGATCGTTTTCCTAAGTATGCCTCTCTCCCAATGGTGTGGCGAATTCGGTTCGAAAAAGGCGGCGGTGATCTTGGGCCGTCTGCGGGTTTGCTGCGCTCGCATGGAATTAAGTCCAATGCTTCGCGCGGCGCACCCACATCCGACCCAAGCTTGCCTTGCTTTTTCGAATCCCGCAAGTGGGAAACCAAATTCGCCACACGATAGCATCGGGCTTCGCGCCGCGCTACGCCCGATATATCGCTAACGCGGAAATCAAAGGTTTCTGATTCGGCCCCTTGCTTTTATTTATTTGATTTGTGTTTTGTTTATCAAGTTCAAATTCTATAACGGTATGAATAGTGTATTCTTTTGGTATCTATCGTCAAAGGGTTTTCGCGCAAACGGGCAGCGTCGAACCGAAATGGCGCGAGGTAAGGCAAGCACGGTTATTTGCCTTTACCTGCATATTGCTTGTTGGGGGATTCGGCTTTCAGTCGGACGCCGATGTCCGTATCTTCAATTTCAATGAATACAGGCCTTTCCTTGGGCGTCTTGTTGGGCATGTGGAACGTAACGAACAGCCGTCCGTCAAACCCGCGGAAAATCATGCCGTGACCGCCATCTTTAGCCCAGAGCGGCACGGCATCTTGTCGCCAAGGGCCTGTGACGACGCCTGACTCTGACCGGGCTATGCCCATTGCGTACCCCTCGCTCCCCGAACTGGACCAGAGCATGAGCAGGATGCCGTTGCGGTTACGAAAGAGAAACGGCCCGTCGGTGACATACGTGGGAAAACGAAACTCCCCCTGTTTTTCCGGCCATTTTGGATGGAATACCCAAGGCGCCTCCGATGCGTTGAACAGAAACACAGGTCGCCCCGCAGGTTTCTTGAGATCCGGCGACAACCGCATCGCATACATGGCTCCATTGTGTACTTGGACCCATTCGTGACAGAAGATGATCCACGGGTTGCCGTCGGAATCCACATGGAGCGTTCCGTCCAGGCACTCCCAGTCGGCGGGTGTAATCGGGCCATCGGTCAACGGAACATAGGGCCCGGTGACACGTGTTGCGGAGAGAATCTGTGTGCCGCGATAGCAACGATCAGCCTTGAAGGAGGCGAACATGTAGTACCGGTCATGGAAACGATAAACCTCGGGAGCCCAGAAATTATTTGTACCCCAGAAAGATGGAGGCGGCCGAAAGACCGGCATCGGCCCTTCCCATGCGCCTAGGTCTTTACTCCGGAAACAGTCAAACCCTTCTCCGGCTCCTTTCCAGCAGTTCTTGTCTGTCGTACCGAACAGATAATAGAAGCGCTCCTGCGGTTCGGGGAGAACAAATGGATCACGTATCTGAATATCAGCAGTTTTCATCATATTCAATTGACCGAACGTCAGCCTTGGACCTCCGCATGCCCGCCGCGGGCACGAGATGGTGTTCCAAAGCTTGGTTAAGTATTCCCTGATTTCTTAGTTTTCGACTGCCGTCGCACGAGAGAAATCGATCGGTTCATTCTCCGGTATTTTGCCACGCCGATAATGCCGGTGATAATGCCAATTGGAATGCATGCAATTCCAACTGCCCAAAACCAACCTTCCTGCGAGAAATGAACGATCGACACACCTGCGATCAACAGGGCCACTCCAGAGCGCAGGTATGCCAACATGGTTCTTTCATTTGCCAAGAGGGTGCGATCAATTGCCAGTTCGTCCCGCAGGATCAAGTCCTCGCTGTCGAATCTCCCATAAGGCGAATCATTCATATCAACTCCTTTCTGCCGAATGTCCGGGATGCCCTTGGTTCTATACGCCGTCATGTTCGTATTCACGGGACCACTCGGTGTCGAATCCCGTGCGGAGAAATTTGATCCAGCGTTGGCAGAACTCCTTTTCCAATCCAATGCCCTGGACGTCAACAACAACCCGCTCGATGTCGTAGCTCACGAAGCCAAACTCAAGGCGTCCATCACTCTCGACGGCATAACCGGCGCGGGGGTCGCGGTTTCGCGGTTGACCAACCGGGGGAATGCAGACAAATCTGCGACCGGCAACGGTTCGGTCGATGCGGCGATGGGAGTGTCCGCAAAAGATGACCGCGCAGGAAACCGCCTGGAGATGCCCGGCCAGGACATGATCAGGCATTGCGGGGTGAAGATACGGAGCCCCGGAAGGTTGGTGCATTGCCTTGACTTGGACTCCACCGGATACGATTTCCAACTCCGCGGGGAGGACCGCCAAATACGATAACTGCGAATCGTTGAGCTGGTCATGCGTCCATGCGTCCCAGTCCACAGGGCGGGAATATCGCGCCGCGCGTCTTCCGATGGCGAGAACTGAGGCGTCATGGTTGCCCAGAACGGCCTTCGGCTGAAGTTGTTTCAGTAGATCAATACAAGCGGAGGGATGCGGCCCATAGCCGACAATGTCTCCAAGAAAAACGATCTCGTCCACCGTCCCGGCATCGCGAAGCACTGCTTCAAATGCCGGCAGGTTCGCATGAACGTCTGCTATCCAAAGGCGTCTCATCCGGTTTTGACCTCACGCAAGCAACAGCGCACGTATTCTGCGCTGCGACGGACCCCTTCCGGTGAAACGCGGTCGGGATTCAATTCGAGCGTCGCGTTGTGCTGGTAGCCGATGGCCTGCAATGCGGCGGCGATTTCCTCGAACGCGACCTTCCCGGTGCCTATTTCAATATGATCCGTATCACCGTCAATATCATGCAGATGAAGATGGATGAGCGTGCTGCCGATATGACGAATGAGATTCCCAATGCCCCCGGCATCGCTCAGGGTTTGCCTGTTTGACGGCGAGTACATGTGCCCGACATCCAGGTTAACGCCCACATTGGACAGTCCCCAACCCATCACTTTGTCGAATCCGGCCACGATCTCCAAAGCTACTTTGGTCTTCGCCTGGATGGCTTGCGCATTGAGTGTTTGCATGGGCACAAGCCATCCGGCCAAGCCTGAATTTGCGTCGGAATCAGAAACCAGGGCATGAACTGTGACTGTCCCTGCTCCAAGATCTTGGGCCAACTCAAGAACAGGCGCCAGCGCAGTTATGCCGGACGATAGCGTTTTGCTTTGCAGTTCAATTTTAAAGGGCGCATGGATCTCCGCAAAGGCAAACTTTCCGATCTCCTTCCGTAGACGCTTCCGCTCTCCCGCAGTGCAGGCAGAAGGCTCAATGCCGCGCCAATCTCCGGGAATGCCGGCACTGGCATGAAAACCCACGCCGTCAAACCCGGCATCGCGGGTCCAAGCCAGTTGCTGGTCGAAATCAAGAAGTTTGCCGATTCGCCAGAGCATGTTGCCGATCTTTATCACATCATCCTCCATTTTTTTATTTAATGCACCGAACGTGATGCGTCACCGCACGGTCTTAGGCACGCCGGCTGGACGCAGTGGTTTCGCCACTTTCTAATCAAGAGGTGCTTGTAAAACTTCGCATAAGACGCGCCCACCGTCAATTTTGCATTCACCGCTCGAGCATACAGAAATACTTCATGGCCTATTTGGCGATTGGGGTGACCAACACTTCGAATTCCCCGACCTCGATTGCATGTTGCCTATTGGGGGCACTGTCTTCCAGCCTGACACAAATCGTGTTGTTGCCACACCGTAGAGGCGGCATGGATACAGATGCCTCCCAGATGGCCACCGTAAAAGACACCCCGCCATCTGCGTTGGCATCCTGTTTTACGATTCGATCCGGTGCAAGCGGTTCTCCATTCATCCTGACGCTGATCTTGTCCATCGCCGACATGTTCTTGAGCTTGAATCGTAACATGCGTGTTGATCCGGCAGCCTTGGCAGCAAAACGGAAAGAATACTCGGCTTCATCACCAACCTTATCAAGTGGAAACCGGTCGAAGGCTTCGCCGGTTCCAAACGAATAATGTTCCGTCGGCACATACTTGAGACGGCGACAAAAGAAATAGTGCCTGGACATAGACGCGATCGTGTCAGGGTCGGTCCAGGTGCGGAGAAAGGGATAGTAACTGCCAAATGTGTCACTGTAGAAATTGTAGAACATGATGCCATCCGCGCCCTGTGCATAAAACGACTCGGCAATGGCGCGAATTTTCGAGCCGTCGAGAAGCCTGTTATCGCCCAGCAAGGTTCTTTTCCCCTGCTCGAATTTTTGATAGGGAGAAACGTTGCCCAACATGAAGGGAACGAGTTTGCACGCCGTTCCCTGCAATATCTCTCCCCAATCTGCAAGCGGGATGTTCCAGTCCGAATAATACCACTCGCCCGGGGACACATACGACACCAATTCTTCGTGAATCCAGCGTTGGACCTCAAGGCCTTCGCGCTCGCAAAAATCCGGACCCCACGGCAAAATGGCACCCAAGATCATCCTGTGCCCTCTGCGATTTCCAGCATCGTCAAGCACGCTGCGTATATCTTTGAGATATTGAGTCATGTGCTTTGCCTTCTCGCGCTTAACTTCTGAAAGGAAGGGGGCTGATCGTCCGAAGTCCAACTGAATCCCATCAACGTCGTACCGGGCAACAATCTCTTTAATGATGGCAAGCCGATGCTCACGTACACCCGCGATAGCATAGTCCATCTGGCGAAGGTCGCCCACGGCTCGCCAGTCACGATTGCCGGTGTCTTTGGCAAGAGACCAGTCCTTGTGTTCTTGATCCCAGGGAGTCCATATATCGATACCGCCGTGATGGTCATTCATCCGGATTCCGGCAAGAACGGTGATGCCGGCATTCTTAAACTTTTTGACCATTACTTCCAGTGGATCATGTCCGGCTTGGTAGAGGGCATCCATATTCTTCCTTGACCAGTAGTGCCCCACTGCACTTCGATAGTAGCACAAGTTAGGAATAGCGGCGTCGAGCGATAGAACATCGGGTTTAGCCGATATCATTGTGTCGGCAACCTGTTGCAGTTCCTCGTACGTCTTGCAACCCATTACACGGCCGAAATCATCGGTGACATAGATCATATTATGCTTTTCTTGATTTGTAGCCATTGATGGACCGATTCTTTTGATCTGACAACTTGATATTTAGACTTTAATCAATCAAACTAACCGATGTGGTTATCAAGACATTTAAAAATATGGTAGGCATTCGTTATGCAGAGTCAACAGCAAACGCGCGATAAAAAAACCATCGACGAAGTCCGCGACACGATACGATTGCACCACTACGCCATTCACACCGAGCAGGGTGGACCAGGAGTATCCAGCCTTCAGTCTGCTTTGATGCCATGAAACTGACCCGTATATCCGATGTGCATGCGATCCTGACGGAATGGGACATCCGACCGCAGAAGTCGCTGGGGCAGAATTTCCTGATTGATGCCAACATCCTGGGGATCATGCTCGATACAGCCAGCATCACGGCCGGGGACGAGGTGCTTGAAATCGGCGCCGGGCTGGGCGTGCTGACGGAGCCCCTGGCGCGCGTTGCGCGCCGGGTGGTGACGGTCGAAAAGGACCCGCGCCTGTGGCCGCTCCTCAAGGAACGGCTGAAGGCATTTCCAAATGTGGAACTCATTTGCGGCGATATGATGAAGGTGGATCACGAAGAGCTGTTCCGGTCGGGAATCAGCAAGGTGGTGGCCAACCTGCCCTATTCCGTGGGGAGCGCGATCCTGGTCAACCTGGTCCAAGCCGAAACACCGCCGGCGCAACTCACGGTAACGCTCCAGCAGGAAGTGGCCAAGCGGCTGACCGCCAAGCCGGGCCACAAGGATTTCGGCTTGCTGACGCTCTGGACCCAATTACGATATGATGTGGCCATCCGCAAGACGGTAAGTCCGACCTGCTTCTATCCCGCGCCGGGGGTCAGCTCGACAATTCTTAACCTGGTTCGGCAGGAACGCATTTGTCCGGCGGATGATTCTCAATATCGGCATTTTTTCTATGCGCTCACGAAATTTGCATTTGCTCACCGGCGTAAACAACTGAAAACCATACTATGCGATGCCATCATAAGATATTCAGTGAGTGAGCGATTGAGTGATTTAGCGATTGAAAGCCATTTGAGTACGGAGAATGTATTGGCGGCCTTCCGGAAACTGGGGATTGATCCGCGCACGCGGCCGGAGGATTTGAGCGTCGAGTTGTGGCGCCGCCTGGCGAATGCGCTGAAAGACTAAAAACGGGC
Source organism: Kiritimatiellota bacterium (assembly GCA_026398415.1). GTDB lineage: Bacteria > Verrucomicrobiota > Kiritimatiellia > JAAZAB01 > JAAZAB01 > VSJD01. The sequence goes on from JAPLSY010000031.1 coordinate 6,432, forward strand.
TGAAGACTGTAGGACTTGTTTCCGATAGTCGCTTTACGCTCCACGTGCGGAGCTAGCGCGGAATGATATCCTGAAAGGCGTAGGGCAGTTCTTCGATAAGATCGCCGGCGATGATGCCCGGCTCCGATTTTTCATCGGCGGCCTGGTCACCCGCCCGGCCATGCAGGAACACCGCCGCGCGGGCGGCGTCGAACGACTTCAGCCCTTGGGCAAGCAGGCCGCCCAGCAGGCCCGCCAGCACATCGCCCATGCCGCCGGTGGCCATACCGGGATTACCGGTCATATTGATTGCCAGCGGCTGGCCGGTTTCCGCCACCAGCGTTCCGGCGCCTTTAAGGATCGTCACAGCGCGCGTGCGCTTGGCGGCTTCCCTGGCAACCTCGAAACGGTTGGCCTGGACCTCCGCAACGGACCGACCCAGCAGACGCGCCATTTCGCCGGGATGCGGCGTAATGACCAGCGCGCATGTCCGTTTGGTCAATTCGTCCATCCGTCCCTCAAACACATTGAGCGCATCGGCATCCAGCACCAGCGGCACTTTTGTCTCGGCCAGCAGCATCCGGACCAGGGCAGCGGTTTCCGCGTGTTGTGTCATGCCCGGCCCGGCCAGGATGGCCGAGAACGCAGCCAACTTTTCACGCCAGGCTGGCCACATGCCGGAAGCCAACGAGCCGATATCCGTTTCCGCAACGCCGTGAACCATGGCCTCCGGCGCCAGGCCGGCGACGATAGGAACGATAGCGCGCGGGACCGCCACGGTGACTAATCCAACGCCGGAGCGCAGGGCCGCCCGGGCGGCAAGCGCTATCGCGCCGGGAAATCCAGCCGCACCGCCGACGATCAGCAGGTGGCCAAACGTGCCCTTGTGAGCGGTACGGTTACGACGGGCAAACAACGAATGCAGGTCAAAAAGCGTAATGAGTTCCAGATCGGACTCGATCTTGTCAATCAGGTCGTCGGGAATACCGATGCGGATCACTTCCAGACGGCCAACGTGGTCCGCGGCGCATGGCTCCACGAGACCCTGCTTCGGCAATCCCATGGTCAGGGTGTAATCGGCCATGACCGCATCGCCCTGGGCGCGGCCGGTATCCGAATCCAGGCCGGAAGGCACATCCACGGCGACGACCAGGCTCATGCCGGCCTGGGCATTGATAAACCGGATGGCCCCACTGGCGAGGCCGCGCGCGGGACCCTGGATTCCCGTACCTAGGACGCCATCCACGATTATCGGCGCATCCGCGGAGCGGGCACACTGAGTGAGGGCAATGGCCTCCTCCCAATCTTTCGGGGTGGGCAATTCGTCCACGGGGATATGCTTCGATTTCAACTTGCTCAGGTGGGTCAGCGCATCGCCGCGGACATCCTGCAAGGAACCCGCCAGCAGGATGTCCACGTCGTAATCCATCTGGCGGAGGTAGCGGGCCGCCGCAAAAATATCGCCGCCGTTATTGCCCCGGCCCGCAACCAGCCGCACGGAACGGTTATAAAAATCTTTTGTCTGGAACAGGTAATCCACGAACCGCGCGACCCCGAAGCCGGCGCGGTCCATGAGCGTCTCGCCCGGGACCTGGTAATCGGCGATGGTTTTGCGGTCCAACTCCCGCATTGCGGCGGTGGAGATAATTTTCATATAAAAACTGGTTCTTGGTTCGTTGTTCTTCGTTCTTCGTCACATGATACTAATCATCGCATTATGGCTTTTCCGTTATCTGTCGTCTGTCGTCTGATTTCCGTCTTCAACCAGGATGGCTTGTGCCACGGCGTAGTTATGCGTGTGCGAGAGACTGACCAGTACGCGCGCAATGCAGCGCCGGGCAGCCAGGGCCTGACCTTTCGGACTGAAGCGCACGGATGGCGCCCGGGTGGCGGGATCGGCCACCACCTCGATATCCTGCCAGCCCAGTTCCGGGCTGATTCCCGTGCCAAACGCCTTGGCCACGGCTTCCTTCACGGCGAAGCGAACCGCGTAGTGCATCCAAGGGTGCGGTCGAGACTCGCAATAACGGCGCTCGGCTTCCAGGAACACCCGGCGCGTGAACCGGTCCCGCCACTGTTCAAGTACCTGGCGAATCCGTGCCACCTCCACCAAATCAATGCCGGTACCTGTTACGGCGTCGGCGCACCGGGAACCATGCTCTGCACAGTCAGACGTTTTAGATCTTTCTCCGCTCATCTCGAACCACCCCTGTAACCGGCCATGGCTTGCAGCATTTCGCGAACTGCCTGACGCATACCGACAAACACGGCCCGCGCCACGATACTGTGCCCAATGTTGAGTGTATCCAGATAAGGAACACGCAGGACACCGCGGAGATTATCCAGATTGATGCCATGTCCGGCGTTAACCTGCAGACCCAGTGCGTGGGCATAGCGCGCGCCATCCATCAGGCGCTTTAACTCCCGCCGCATGGAAGCCCCGGAGGCATCGCAATACGTACCGGTGTGCAATTCCACCACCGGTGCGCCCACCGCGGCGGCGGCATCCAGTTGGCGCCGATCAGGATCGATAAACAGGCTCACGGCAATGCCGGCATCGGCTAGGCGCGCGACCGCCGTTTTCAAGGTCTTCCACTGGCCGAACACATCCAACCCGCCTTCCGTGGTCAGCTCGCGGCGTTTTTCCGGCACGAGACATACTTCGTCCGGACGGACCTTCAGTGCGATGGCAATGATTTCCGGTGTAGCGGCCATCTCCAGATTCAGGCGGATCTTGAGGTCCTTACGCAAGGCAATCACATCACGGTCCTGGATATGGCGGCGGTCTTCGCGCAGGTGAACGGTAATGCCGTGCGCGCCGGCAGCTTCGCAGAGCCGCGCCGCGTCCAGCGGGTTGGGATACACCGTGCCGCGTGCCTGGCGCAGGGTGGCAACATGATCAATGTTAACGCCCAATTTCAGGTGGTGGTTATTCATGGATTTGTGCTCATACCTTAATAATATAGGCTGTAGGCTGTAGACTTTAGGCTGTGGACTGTTGGAAATCAATTCATTCTGACAACTTAACGCTTTCCTATTACGCTCCACGCTTCACGTACTTTGCAGGCATCCATCCTTGAGTTCCAGGACACGGTCGCACAGGCGGGCTACGGCGATATTGTGCGTCACCAGGATGAGCGTCCGCCGCTGGCCGCGGGTGAGCGCGAACAGAAACTCCAGCACCTGGCCGCCGGTAACGGAATCCAGATTGCCGGTGGGCTCATCGGCCAGCACCAGGTCGGGCTGGTTCATCAAGGCCCGTGCCAGGGCCGCGCGCTGTTGCTCCCCGCCGGAGAGTTCCATCGGCAGGTGATTCGCGCGGCCCGCCAGTCCAACCGCCTCCAGCAAGGACTGTGCCCGGTCGTGCATGCCGGTGCCGCCGCTGTTCCCGCTCAACGCGGGCAACATGACGTTTTCCAGCACGTCGAGTTCCGGCATGAGATGATAAAACTGGAACACAAACCCGATATGCTTCCCCCGCACAATGGTGCGCTGGGCGGCGGAGAGCGCATATAAATCGCGCCCCTGAAACCGCACCGTGCCGCCGCTGGGCTGATCGAGCGCGCCCAGGATATGCAAAAGCGTACTTTTTCCCGAGCCGCTGGCACCGATAATCGAAATGATTTCGCCTGCGCGCACGGTCAGGGACACATCCCGCAGAACGGGAATTGCGGTCTGGCCGAGCACATAGGTTTTGCCCAGGCGTTCAACCTGCAGGATATCTTCGCCCCCCGGTGCCGGGGGCGAGCCTGATAATGGTGAAGTATTATTCATAGCGTAAGGCCTCAGCCGGATTCAACCGCGCGGCGCGCCAGGCCGGCAACAGGCCAGCCAGGGTGCAAATGATCAGCGACAGGATCGCGATCATTGCGATGTCGCCCGGCGCCGTACGGGACGGAATTTCGCTCAGGTGATACAACTCCTTGGGAAAGAGCTCCATGCGGCAGACCGTCGCCATGCCATGCATGAGGCCATTACGATAATGCAGTGTCACGAGCCCCAAGGCAATTCCCAGCGCGGTGCCGAAGAAACCCTGGATCCAGCCCTGCCAGAAGAAGATTCGCATGATGCTGCCGGAGGGAAAGCCCAACGCTTTGAGCAGCCCGATTTCCTTGGTTTTCTGCACCACGACGATGATCAGCGTGTTGGTGATACCAAAGGCCGCCACCAGGACAATGAAAATCAGCAGAAAAAACATCATGTTTTTTTCGACCCGCAGGGCATCGAAAAGCTGGCGGTTCAGATCCATCCAGGTCTGGGCGCGCAGGTCCGGATATTCCCCATGCAAACGCGCGATGATTCGCCCGGCCACGATATGCGCCTGGAATGGGTCGGTCGTCATGACCCGCAGGGCATGGACCCCGCTGTTGAGGCCGTAGAATTCCTGGGCTGCCGCCAGGGGCATCAGGATGAACCCGACATCGTATTCCCACATGCCGATCTCGAAAATACCGGCTACATTCATTTCCGCTGGCAGGCGGATTTCGTCCTTGCCGGCGATGAAGCTCTGCGGCGAATAGACCAGCAGTTTGTCGCCCACGGTGACGTTCAGGCGCCGGGCGAGTTCCCGGCCGATGATGACGTCATCCTCGCCCATCTCGAACTGACCGGCCACCATGTGCCGGGGCAACTGACTGACTTGCTTTTCGCGCTCGATATCGATGCCGCGCATTACCGGGGTATGCACGATACCACCGTGCTGGACAAAGACCAGGCCCTGGACATAGGGCGCCACCCCGGCCACGCCCGGAATGGCGTTGACCGCCTCGACCAGGCGCTCCTCGTCGTCAATTATCTCCGACCGGGTAACAGTCACATGCGCGTCAAATCCCAGGATCTTGTCGCGCCACATGTCGTCGAACCCGCTCATGACGGAGAGCACGATCACCAGCACGGCCACGCCCAGCATGACGCCGATGACTGAGATGATGGAAATCACCGAAAGCCAAGTCCGCTTCGGCTTCATATACTTGAGCGCCATGAATAGGGAGAAGGGAAGCATGGTGTAAGCAAGAAAGTAATCAGTGATTAGTGATCAGTGATCGGGTATTTATTCCGGGGCTATATCGCATAAACAACCGTTTTTTGGACGGTAGATTGCATTAAAATCAAATGTTTCTTGAAACGAGAATTGATGATCGCTTCACTGATCACTAATCACTGATGACTGATTACTGGTGCCTGATGACTGATCGCTTTTGGGCCGCAACTGCGGAAACAGGATGACGTCACGGATGGCTTCCGCGCCGGTCAGGATCATCACCAGGCGGTCAATTCCGATGCCCATGCCGCCGGCCGGCGGCATGCCGTGTTCGAGGGCCAGCAGAAACTCCTCGTCCACCTTCTGGGCCTCGGCGCCCGACTGCGTTTCCAGCCGTTTGCGCTGTTCGCGGGGATCGTTCAGTTCCGAATAGCCGGGGGCAATTTCCTTGCCGTCGATGACCAGCTCGAACACATCCACGACGTGGTCGTCGTCCGCGCAAACTTTGGCCAGCGGCACAAGTTCCCGCGGCAGGCGCGTCACAAAGGTCGGGTTCTTAAGCGTGCGCTCGATAAGCTTTTCGTAAATCTCGTGCGTAACCTGGGTCATGGACCAGGCCGGGTCGATTGCCAACCCCAGGCTGATTGCGTGCGCCCGGGCCGCGGCCGGCGCGAGGTCATACCAATCCGCTCCGGCCTTTTCCAGGATCAGATCGCGATAGGTGACTTCACGCCAGGGCGGGGCAAGGTCGATCCGGTTTTCATCCCGGCCCACCTGCAGGGAACCGACCACCTTTTGCGCCACGGTGGTGATCAATTCCTGCACGAGCGCCTGCATGCCCTGGCGATCCGACCACGCCTGGTATATCTCCAGCATGGTAAACTCGGGATTATGCGTTTTGGAGAGACCCTCGTTGCGGAAATTGCGGTTAAGCTCGAACAGCTTATCGAACCCACCCACCAGGAGGCGTTTCAGATACAGTTCCGGCGCAATGCGCAAGAACATATCCGTGTTCAGGGCCGTGTAGTGGGTCTTGAACGGCCGCGCCGCCGCCCCGCCGGGCTGAGGCTGCATCATCGGCGTTTCCACTTCGCGGAAACCTTTGGCCCACAGGAACTCGCGGATTTCGCGCACGGCCTGTGCACGCTGGTCAAAGAGCCGGCGCACATTGGGATTGGCAATCAGGTCGAGGTAACGCTGGCGATAGCGGATTTCAACGTCCTTAAGCCCATGCCATTTTTCCGGTAACGGGCGCAGGGCCTTGGCCAACAGCGTCCATTTCAGGATGCGGATCGTCGGCTCCCCCATGCGGGTGGTAAATAGTTCGCCTTCCACGCCAATCAGGTCACCTGCATCGAGCAGGTGCTTGAAAGTGTCGAATTCGGCGGTATGGGATTTGCCCGCGTAGAGCTGGAAGCGGTCGCTCCCGTCGCGCAAATCGGCAAAAATGCTTTTACCCATGTCGCGGATGGTCATCAGCCGGCCGGCCGTGCGGACCGCCAGGCTTTCCTTAAAATCCTTGCGCAGGTCCGCCAGCAACCGGGTATTGGGAAAGGCCTGGCCGAACGGCGGGAAACCGGCCGCCGCCAAACGCTGGAGCTTGACCAGCCGTTGTTCGCCATCGCCGCTGTCCGGGCAAGGGACCGCCACGGGCTGTGCAGGGGATTCCGTCATGAGGATCAGACTTCCGCAATGGCTTCCGAGGAGCATTCGTCAACACACTGTCCGCAACTTACGCAAGTTTCCGCATTGATGGCATATTTCTTCTCACCCTTGGCAATCGCTTCCACCGGGCAGACCGCTTCGCATTTGCCGCAGGCAGTGCACTTGTCTGAAATCACATAGGCCATGTGTCTTTCCTTTCCATATATCGGTTCTTCGTTCTTAGTTCCGGCGTCTGTCGTCCGTTGTCTGTCATCTGTCATCCGGCCTGCGCTCATCTTCCGATCGCCAGGCGCGCGGCGAGCCGTTCGGGCAGGCCCGCTTTCCTGATTTTTTCCTGGGCCGTGGCAATATCATAAGGCACGCGCCGCAGTTGGATTTCCTTTTTTTCCAGATCGTAAATCGCATAGGCCGCGCGGGCATCGCCATCGCGCGGCTGACCGATGCTGCCAACGTTGACCAAGTATTTATTTTCCAGGCTGATTTTCAGGCGTTCATAAACACCGCCGGTGACTTCGCCGGCTTTTTCGAAGGCCAACGGCACATGGGTATGGCCATAGAAACAGACCGTCGTCATCTGGTAATTAAAACTGGCCTCGGCCTCCAGGCTCTCGAACACGTAACCCCACATTTCCGGCGTATCGAGCGTGCTGTGCACAATCGTAAAATTTTCCACCCGCTGAATCATGGGAAGCTCGGCCAGGAATTTCTGCTGGCTCGCCGAAAGTTGGCGGCGGGTCCAGTCCACGGCGTCCGCCGCCAGGGGATGGAAACCAGTCAAGTCGTCGTCGAACGAACAATAGTGGTCGTGGTTGCCGCTAACCGTGACACAATCGAGTTCGCGGATCCGCTCCAGGCATTCGGTCGGGTTGGCATTGTAGCCGACCACGTCGCCCAGACAGACATACCGGGTGACATGCTGGTCGGCGGCATCCTTGAGCACCGCCGTCAAGCCTTCCCAATTGCCATGAATATCGCTGAGTATCGCGCAAATCGGGCCGCTCATAATGATACGCCTTTTCCTCGCCGACAACTCCATACGCCGGCATGACCCGCCTCTGGCAATCTCGCCGGGCAGCATCAGCTCCCGCGCGAGGAGAGTAAACCCCAGCCTACAGACGCATCAATGCCGCCGCCAGCACCAGGTCATCGGGTGATGTAATTTTGATATTGGAAGAACTGGATTGCACCAGCCGCACATTGTCGCAGATCAATTCGACGGACGAGGCTTCATCCGTAATCTTAATTTTCTTTTTTGCCACCATTGCAAAGGCTTTGCGGAGCAGGGCGACTTTGAACGCCTGGGGAGTTTGTACGCGCCACAGCTTGGTGCGGTCGATGGTTTGGGAAATGATCATGCCCTTGTCAACTTCCTTAACGGTATCCGTGATCTTGACGGCAGCCACGCCGGAACCGTATTGGCGGGCCGATTTGATGGTTTCGGAGATCAAGTCAATGGTCACGCAGGGGCGGGCGCCGTCGTGCACGGCAACCACTTCGGCCTCATCGCTGATTTCGGCTAGGCCGTTGGCCACGGACTGCTGGCGCTGATTGCCGCCGGCAACGATTTTGATCACCTTCTTGCATCCGAACATCTGCACGGCACAACGCGCGGCTTCGATGCGCTCTTTCCGGACCACCAAGACCACCTCATCTATGTCCGGGCATTTTTCAAAGGCCAGCAGGGAATACACCAGCACCGGCTTGGCCCCCAAGCTCAGAAAGGCCTTGTCCACGTCCGGCCCCATGCGTTCACCCTTCCCGCCCGCAACAATAATTCCACTGTTCATAGTATATTGGATATAAAAGCTTGTCACTCCTCAGAAGCACTAATGCTAATGGTCGTGATTTGAAAGTCAATCCCAAACTCTGGTTTCCATAGGAAAAATAATTTTATATTGTAACTGAACGTTCGTTCAGTTACAATATCGGCAAAATGACAATGGGGACAGGGTAAGTGCCCTGCTGGCTGCCCCTCCCTCTAAAAATGAGGACCTCATGCCCAGAACCATTAACCTGCAACCGAAAGCGGCGCTCCTGCAACAGTATTTTCGACGGGAAGGACGCGCGCCCAGCTATGCCGAAATGCTGACGCTTTTTGGCTACCGTTCCAAGAATGCCGTGCATGGCCTGCTCGCCCGGCTCCAACAGGCCGGCTACATCCGTAAAAACCGGGGCAAACTCGCACTGGCCAAGCGGCTCACCGGTGCGGTCAAAATGCTCGGTGCGGTGCAGGCCGGGTTTCCCTCCCCCGCCGGGGAGGAATTGGTGGACACGATCAACCTGGAGGAATTCCTTGTCCAGCGACCGGAGGCCACTTACATGCTCACGGTTTCCGACGATTCCATGATGGATGCCGGCATTTACCCTGGGGACATTATCCTTGTAGAAAAAGGGGTGACACCCCAGCCCCACGACATTGTTCTGGCTCAGGTGGACGACGAATGGACCATCAAGTATTTCGACCAGGACATCCAAGGTGTATGCCTGGTGCCGGCCAACGCCAAGTACAAGGCTATCCGCCCAACGCGCTCCCTGATAATCGGCGGCATTGTCCGCGCCGTGATCCGGAAATACTGAAGAAAGGCTGTCGACCGTGGGCTGTAGACTGAAGGCTAAAGGCTGTAGGAAGAACATGACCGCGCCAGCCTCATGATGCTAACCCACAGTCTACGGCCTATCCTAATATGAAGCCATGGACAAGTTACACCTTTGCGCCCTGAGGGCTTTGCGGTATACTTCGCAAACAGGAATTAATAAATCTGTTGTCCAGCGTCCGGCTTCTGGCTACTAAAACAAGAGCTCAAGAGGAAAGAATTATGACAGGCATGACTTCCAGAGAGCGTGTGCTACGGACCGTCAACTTCCAGGATACCGATCGGGTGCCCATTGATCTTAGCGCCATGAAAGCATCCGGTATTGGCGTCAAGGCATACAACCGTGTCAAGGCGCGGCTCGGCGTTCATACCAAGACCCGTATCTGGGATCCAAAATTTATGATCGCGTCGGTGGAAGAAGAAGTTATGCGGCGATTCCATCTGGACGTCGTTCCTCTTGATGTTACATCAGCGGTGCATGATGTGAGGCCCGACAGCGAATGGATCCCGAAAACTCTCTATGACGGAGCGGAAGGCCTTCTGCCGCCGGGCACCAACATCGGCACGGATTCGGAAGGGTGCTGGGTACTGCTGGATCAGAACCGGACCCCGACGTCTTTCCGCATGCCTCGCGAAGGCTACTACTTTGACGACATTTCTTTCAACGAACCCGGCGTAACGATTGACCCAACGGCATTCAGGCCGATAACCGGATTCACCGATGAACAACTCGTTGCCCTTCAAGCGAGAGGCAAATTTCTCCACGATAACACTGAATATGCCCTGCTTGGTTGGGGCGGCGGTGTCTGCTTCCTTGGAATGAGCCTGATTACGGATCGCTTGAGCAATGTCACCATGGGGCTTCCATCCGAGTGGCTGGTGATGCTGATGACTGAAAAGGCAACCTGCCATGATATGATGGACAAATCCGTTGAGGCTTCGATTAAGTGCCTGAAACAGTTGCACGACGCGACCGGTGATTACTGTTTTGCATGGGGCATCGCCGCTGACGACAGCGGCACACAGCGCAGTGAATTCATCAACCCGGAGTTATGGGCTGAGATGATCAAGCCGCATTATGCAAAGTTGTGTGCCTGGATTCATCGGAATACCAGCTGGAAAACATTCCTGCATTCCTGCGGGTCAATCTACCATCTGGTTCCGCATATGATTGAGGCGGGTGTTGACATACTGAATCCCATCCAGACCTCAGCGGCCAACATGGAGCCCGATCGGCTGAAAAGGGAATTTGGCGGTAAAATCGTCTTCTGGGGTGGCGGGTGCGACACCCAGGGCGTTCTTGCAGCGGCAACGCCCGAGAAAATTCGCGAACACGTCGGCGAGCGGCTGGCCATATTCAAGCCAGGCGGCGGCTATGTCTTTAACCAGGTTCACAACATTCAACCTAATGTCCCTGCCGAGAATATCATCGCCATGCTGGACGCTGCCTATGAATACGGCCGACAAGGGCAATAGGCGCCCGTGTTTCCATGAGTTGCCCAAATTCTAAATAAATGGATTTGAACAAGTAGGTCGAGCTGTTGTGTCGTTCTGCCCGTTGATGTTACCTTAATTTTGCATTGCGGGCAGGAAATCGGCTCTACAAGAATTCGCATGATGATGAAAGAAACAAAGATGCCTGATGCTCCCATTGCCAGTCTGCAGAATCCGCGCGTGAAAGAGGTGGTCAAACTCCGCCAGCGCTCGCACCGCGACGCGCAGGCCCTTTTCATTGTGGAAGGCTACCGGGAACTCAAACGCGCCCTGGATAATAACCGCCGGCCGGCAACCCTGTTTGTCTGCGAAGCGCTCTTCCTTGGTAAAAATGAGCCGACCCTGATCGAGCAATGCCGGCAGGCCGGCGCTGAAATTGTGCCCTGCACACCGCCCGTCTTTGAAAAAATGGCTTACCGCGAACGGCCGGAGGGCCTGTTGGCTATTCTTCCGCAGGTCCACCTGGCCTTGTCAGACCTGAAACTCCCGGAGCAACCACTCCTCGTTGTCGCCGAAGCCATTGAAAAGCCGGGTAATTTGGGCACCATCCTGCGTTCGGCGGATGCCGCCGGTGTCTCGGCCGTGATTGTCTGCGACCAGTGCACGGACATCCACAATCCCAACGTCGTGCGCGCCAGCACCGGGGCTCTCTTTTCCCTGCCTGTCGTGGAAACCTCATCCGTCGCGGCGCTAACCTGGTTGCGACATAATAAAATCCAGATCCTGGCGGCCAGCCCGCACGCGGAAATCAATTATACGGACGGAGATTTGCGCGCGGGGACCGCAATCATTGTCGGCGCCGAACAATACGGACTAAGCAGTCTATGGATGAAAGAGGCCGATCTGAAAGTCCGCATCCCCATGCACGGGCAGGCGGATTCACTTAATGTGGCCACGGCCACGACAATCCTGATGTTTGAAGCGGTAAGGCAGAGGGCAAAAGGGTAAGCGGCCAGCGCAAAGAGATAAACATGCAATTTATAGCAGTATCGCTCCACGCTTCACGCGCTACGCTCCACGTGCTATTTCTTAGCGGGTGGCGCGTTCGAGGCAACCCCGACGGCATTGGCTCCGGCGGCTTTGGCTGCGGCCGCTTTGGCCGTGGCCGCATTGCTGGCCGCGGCGGCGGCTTGCGCTTTTTTTAGGGCATTGGAACGCGCTACTTCCTGCGCTGCCAGCATAGGGAGTTCATAGCGGTAACGCGTGCCGGCCGAGAGATACTTCCAGGGCCTGGTATATTTACTATTTACCCCTTGGATTACCAGGCCATCCGGCGTTGCTTCCTGCACGGTCCCCTCAATAACGGCACCGTTCGCCATTCGTAGCGGGACATCCGCCGGATCGTCAGCGGCCAGAATATTGACGCTCAGAACTGTGACAAACAGCAGCGCGCACAGCCATGGCTGGAGATGGATCTTCATGACACTTAATAAATCGTCCATAATTGGGTTTTTGTCAAGCGAATATCCGTGTTAATTTTACGGCAGGCTGTCGATATGGGCTTGCCAAGATATTGGCTGCCAAAAAATTGGCTTGCTTCCCAATCTTCATTAGGACTATGGTCCTGCGGTTGCACCCACCTGATAGGACGGCCATGCCATGACATTACATAAGACCGGATTTTCCCTGCTCGCGGTTATATTGCTCGCCGGCTGTTCCAGCATTATGACCTATCGCACCTTCGATCAGCCCCGGTTGCCGGACCAGGTTGCCGTGCTCTGGATACCGATCAACCTGGAACCGCTGGATGTGGACGGTCAAAAGGTGGGGCCGCACTTTATTCCGGTCAACGATCGCTACAAGATCGAATTGCTTCCGGGCGCGCATACGTTCGTAGTGCGCTACTCGGGACTGGCCGGGGGCCCATCCAACGAGCAGGAAGAAATGATTAATTCCCCGCCGGTCACGGTTGCTCTCGAAGCCGGCCAGGGTCACACCTATCGCCTGACCTATGCGCGGGCCGATATTGATCGCATGTTTGCAAAGCAATTGACCAACATCACCATCCGCGTGGAGGACATCACGGCCAACCCGGCGCTCGTCAAGCAGTTGAATCGCGGTTGGCAGACACGCAGTGTTGTAATTCATGAGCCGGACGGGAAAGCGGAATCGGCGACAGCGCCCAAACCCGTGGCATTGCCGACGTCTGCATCATCCCCAGCATCACCTTTACCCACGCAAGCATCGGCGCCGACCACGGTTAGCGGTCCCGCGGTCCTTGAGCAATTGAAACACTGGTGGCGTCAAGCCGATGAGACCGAACGCGGCGATTTTTTGAAATGGACTGTCCAGCCAAAATAGCCTAACGGCTCTTAGTCTTGAGCAAGCCCTGAGCAGGGTCAAAGGGCGCGTCGAAAGGTTATGCGCCCAGCCGCAGGCGCGCTTCCCGGACACCCAAGCCGCGAATGGCCAGAAGCGCCCCTCGCGTCCGTGACCGGAACTTCAAGGTGCCGGAGCTATGTTCCCATTTCAAAACCGTATTAGCGCTCACCCCGACCAGTTTACCGAACTGCGCCTGGGACAATTTTAGTTTTTTTCGCTGGGCGCGGATACCCTTGATAGTAATCCAGGCCTTGCTTCCCGCTTCCGGTGCCGTTGTCGCCATCTTGACTTGTTTTGTTGCCACCTGGAGGAGCTGGCGAATAGTAGAACGATGTTCCTTGGTCTGGCGACGCAAGCCGGCCACGGCCTTGCGAAACTTGGTTTGGTCTTTTTTCAGTCCTGCGGTCGCCGCCCTGATTTCCTTGCGGGCAATGCGGCGGATTTCATCTTTCATCACGGCCATAAGTGTCGACATAATTCTCGATCCTTTCTAATTAGTAATTCTACGATCATTACCGCGCTGGCGGTCTTCGCTCTTCCTCCTTCGCCGAGGCTTCCATCTTTGCCAAGCTTCGATGGACAAGTCGGAGGACATGCCCGCCATGCTACGAGCACACACTGGCCTGCCCTGAGCACGTAGTTCTCAGCATTATCGGCCCGGCTTCGTTCCTAAGCCATTGGGAACTTCGCCGTGGCAGTCTTCGCTCAAGCTATGCTATGAGCGAAGACTGGCGGAGGGAGAGGGATTTGAACCCCCGGACCCCGTAAGAGGTCACATGATTTCGAGTCATGCGCATTAAACCGGGCTCTGCCATCCCTCCGTGATTATCAAAAAGCCAAGTCACTGTCATCAAAAAACAAACACAAAAAACAAACACACGGCGGCTGCGCCCTCCGAAATTATTACCCTACCGACTGATTAAAGATAAGCGAAAGGGAGAAAAAGTCAAGATGGATGCCACCCAACGGGGCCGCTGAAGGCGAGATAAATTTACAATCTTATTACATTATTCCTGCGGCAAGCTCGTTATGACATTCTTAAAAATCGCATTCCGGCGGGCCGCCGACCGCCGCGATTCTGATTTCCAGAAATCATTAAAGGCGCTCGTAAGCTGCGTCATATCCAGAGATGCCAGCATTTTACGAGTGGCCTCCTCCGGATTACGCGTCTGAAACAACGAATCCGCATAGTCATCCAGGAGCCGGTCATAGGCATGGCTCTTCTCCAACGGTGCGCCTTTGCGTAAATAATAAACAAGTCCCCAAGCCAGCGCGTAATGCTCCTCGCGGCCCGGCTCTCCGCCTTGCGTGTAAAAATCGTCATAGTTAATTACGAACAGATTCCGGAGATTAACTTTTTTCTTTGCGATCAGCGTTTCTACAACCTGGCGATAGTCCTCCATTTCGCCCACATCAAATCCCTTTTTTGCGATGTGCGCTCCTTCGAAAAACGTGGCATGCCCCTCATTATACCAGGCCGGCACCTGAATCTTGTCGAACGCATAAAACAGATACTGATGGAACGCTTCATGATAGACTATATTGGACACTGCTTCCTGCCGTTCGTCCGGCTCGCCCCACCCCGCGGACTTGATCACTAACTCCTTTTTGTCCGGCAACCAAAAACCAGACGACCAACTGCAATCAGGGCCGACATATTGATTGTAGTCTTCCGCCTTATTAAAGATGCGCACCACGCTGACCGCTTCAATGGCAACCCGGGGCGGGAGGATTTGCATATACGCCGCATGCAAACATTCAAGATCCGACTGCAATTGGTTCATCAATTTTTTCTGCGCCATCGGCAAATCCGAGATCAGCACATAATTTGCCGTTTCCACAAACCACCAGTCTTTCATGCCCTTGATGCTGTTAATCGCTTTTTCCCGGCTTTGCAGGAATTCAGCGGATCGTTCCACCTTGCCCGCCACCTTCTTATTCTGCATGCGGGTAGAAGCCGCCGCGGGTTCCCGCGCCGGGCCGCCGAAAGATTCAACCGACGGCAGGAAATCACGTTCAATTGCGCGGATGGCGTCGGCCGGAGGCAAAGCATCCTTCCATTCAAACAACATAAAAAACCGGCGGGCCGGGACGGCGCAAGCTATGTTGGACTTCAAGGAAAACAGATAACCCATCCGGGCCGGATCCCGGCCTTCAAATTCTATCGCCAGCACCTTTTGAAGCCGGATTGAGTCCGGCAAGGCACGTGGCTTGCCCTTGACGGCTGCACCGGAAAAATCGCTGAGCCAGGCAAGCAAAGCATCGTTATCGGAGGCCGGATCGGGCGCCAGAGCCAAAGCCGTATCATAAGCCTCACGAACAACATGCTGTTCTGGAAAATCCTTGGGAAGGGATTGGCTGATTACAGCCAAGGTCAGTGCCTGCCCGGCCGGATTGATCCATCGTCCGCGATATTGGGAGGCATACCAGAGTTCGCGCGGTGCATATTGCTCCGACTGCTGGCCATTACCGTCGGAGTAATGATGCACCGTGGGCGGCGGCAGGATTTGCGCTTTGGCGCCGTTAAACACCTTAAATTTCAGCCCCTCATCCTTCAATCCAACCGTGGTTCCAAAGGAAAATTCTTTTGGCGCGGCCGCGGCAATCCCGGCCATCAAAATCCAAGCCATCACGCCTCCAAGCAACCAATGCACGCGAGGAGCATGTCCGGGAAATATAAATATTTCTTTCACGGTTTTTATTCCTCGTGAACCGGCGACTGACGCAACACCGGCAACGAGCGTGGGGCGGCGTCTGTGTGGATGCCTGTTGAATGGGGGCAGAGTGCCGCGCCAAACGCGGGGAGTCAAGGAAAACCGTTATGCGGAGACAGGGCCCCGTCGTCATCAGATGGGGAAGACGGGGGCCTATCGCCGTTCGTTACGGCACGGGTGTCCAGCCCGGCTCGCCCCAGCTGCCGGCGATAATGCTACCCGCCATCGTTTGGATGGCCCAATTGCCGTCATGGTACACGGCCAAGTCGGACTTGCCGTCGCCGTCATAATCCCCTGGCACGGGAGTCCAGCCCGGCTCGCCCCAGTCGCCAGCGATAATGCTACCCGCCATCGTGCAGATGGCCCAATTGCCGTCACGGTACACGGCCAGGTCGGACTTGACGTCACCGTCATAGTCCCCTGGCACGGGTGTCCAGCCCGGCTCGCCCCAGCCGCCAGCGATAATGCTACCCGCCATCGTGTGGATGGCCCAATTGCCGTCACGGTACACGGCCAGGTCGGACTTGCCATCGCCATCATAATCCCCTGACACGGGTGTCCAGCCCGGTTCGCCCCAACCGTAAGCGATAACGTTACTCGCCATCGTGTGGATGGCCCAATTGCCGTCATGGTACACGGCCAGGTCGGACTTGCGGTCACCGTCATAGTCCCCTGGCACGGGTGTCCAGTCCGGTTCGCCCCAACCGTAAGCGATAACGTTACTCGCCATCGTGTGGATGGCCCAATTGCCATCATGGTACACGGCCAGGTCGGATTTGTGGTCACCGTCATAGTCCCCTGACACTGATGTCCAGCCCGGCTCGCCCCAGCCGCCAGCGATAATGCTACCCGCCATCGTGTGGATGGCCCAATTGCCGTCACGGTACACGGCCAGGTCGGATTTGCCGTCACCATCATAATCAACGCAGATACCGGACGGAGTAGAATAATATTTGTTTAAGAATTTTGCAGTTCTGTTAGCGGCGTTCGATCTAATATTGTAGTAATAAAAGGGATAATCGAAGTTATGGTATATTCCGAAGCCCGCGAGAGTGTCGAAGTGAGCCAAGGCATTGGTATCGGCCGTACTGCAAATCAGCACCCCGTGGGTGATGTCGATCCGGGCATCGGCATACTGCGGCACGCGCACATATGCGCCAGTCGAATTCGGCATGAACGACCCGAAGCCTTGGTTAGTGGTTGCCAAAGTCGTACTTCTTGACCAGGTGAGTGGATTTATGACCGTGCCCACCATCCCCCATAAGATTGGGTTGGCTCCCGGAGGAACATCGGGGGCCTGTGTGTTATACGAAATTATCACCCCCGTGTCGTCGGCACCTTCGGCAAATTTCAAGTACGGATTATTAGCAAGGTATTCGGCAGTAACTGGAAAGCCGATAACGTACGCCGCAATCATTCTGGCTAACACCGCCGGATTGTCTTTCATGTATTCGGCCAACAGGTTGCTCAGCACATTCGCTCCTTGCGAATGCCCGGCTAAAATGAACGGCCGGCCATGATTGAAGTGTTGGATATAGTAGTCGAAGGCCGCAATGCCATCCGTGGTGGGTATGCCAGCTACGATTGCCGGCGCATTTGACGTTAAGTTACCTTGCCTGTAGAAGGGCGCGTAAATATTGCCGATGGGCTCGAAGGCGGTGGCTTGCTTGGCAAAGGCTTGGGGCGCCTTTTGCAGCATGGAAGGATTGTCGATGGCGCAAACCTCCGGATTTGGATTGGTGCTCGTCCAAGACGTCGGATAAAGGTAAAAGATATCCACGGCCATGTTCGTCGTAGCCGGTACAGTCAACCAATGCGAGGCGATTGAATAATCGGTTGCCTCGGTTGCGTTTCCATTTTCACAGAAAATTGAAATTACTAAAACGGCGAAAACCACACAGGCTCTCAAGCCGATATTTTTTTTGGTTGTTTTCATAGTCTTTGTTGTGTTGGGTTGCGGCGCGGGTTTAAACAATTATACTACATAAACTTAGCCAGCCTGCTCGCCCGCCTACAACGCTATGCGTAGCATTGCGGGCAGGCAGTCGCTACGCGACAGCGTTGTCGGGCAGGCATTATTCCCGATTAGGATTTGAGATTATACTTACCCCGGCAAAAGTCAACGCGGAAGATACACGAAAAATCACACGACAGACGGATGCTACCACCCATGCCGGTGCAGTAAGAATTGGGGCCTAGCTTCCCAATTTGCAACCCGGTGAAGAAAAATGAACGCATTTGGGATTACTCAGGATAAAGGCCGAAAGCTGTTTTTATTTTACAATAAGATTTGACAGGATTGGGTGCCCTTCAGGATAATCTAATCATCGCTTGATAAGAATTTACAAGGTGCTATCTTATCACCATGAATATTGATGATATCAGGAAAGTTGCCGTGCCGGCGTGCCTGGAATTCAACGTTAGCCGGCTTGATGCGTTCGGATCCGCTGCGCGGATGTGCAAATGAAGAAAAACCTGCTATGGCTGAAAGGGGAATTGGCTGCCTGGGTATCCGAGGGCATCATCGCGTCCGACCAGGCTGAGGCGATCCGCAAGCGCTATCCTGAAGAAACGCCCGGTTTTGCATGGGGAACAATAATCTTTGCCGGCTTGGGCGGTGTTATCCTCGGACTCGGCGTTATCCTCCTATTTGCGTACAACTGGGATCAGATGCCACGCTTTTTGAAACTGGCGCTGATTGCCGGCGTCCTGGGGATTGTGCATGCCGTCGCCATTCGGCTCCACACCCGGAGCGAAAGATTCAAGACGCTTGGCGAAGCCTTGGGCCTGCTCGGCACCATGATTTTCGGCGCAGGCATCTTTCTCGTCGCGCAGATCTATCATATCGACGAACATTTTCCGAATGCGTTCATTATCTGGGCGCTTGGCGCGTTGGCGCTGGCGTGGGCGATGCCTTCCATCGCGCAGGGTATTCTGGCCGCTGTGCTTGTTTCTGTCTGGTGCGGCTCCGAATCGATTGCCTTCAATGCCTCAATGAATTCAGGCCCGCTGCTGATTGTCGCGCTGCTTGGCTCGCTTGCGTATGTTAAACGTTCGCGCGTTCTGCTCGCGGTGTTGATCCCGGCGTTCCTGGCATCCCTGCTTTTCGTGCAGGCGGGATTGTATTTCGAATCGGGACTGCTTTTTGGCACCGCAATGAACATAGCGGCTTTACTGGTAGCGCTGGGTTTTCTGGCGCGGCGATATGGTGGCTTTCCCGAATCCGCTCCGATATTCCTCTTCTACGGGTGGGTTGCCTTTATCTTTGTGCTTTACGTTCTGACGTTCCCGGAAGCCGCAAAGCATTTGCTTAATTATAGCCACGACAAATCGTCTGCACTGTCATTGGCCTATTGGATCGCATCCAGCGTTTTGGGTCTTGGTACTTGGGCCTTCCTTGCATATACCGCCATGCTCCGGAAGCATAATCTCGGGGTGACGGCGGTCGATTACCTGCTTCCGCTGACTGTAATCCTTGGTGTTTTCTACATGCTTTTCAAGGGCCCAATGACCGGCTGGGCCATGGCCGGTCCCTTCAATCTCGTGTTCCTGGCCCTGGTGATTTCGATGCTGACCAGAGGTTGCCGGCTGGCAATGCTGAAACCGACGGTTATCGGGTCAATCCTGCTCCTGGTTTATGCGTTTTCACGGTATTTCGATTTATTTCACAGCCTGCTTGAGCGCGGACTGGTATTCATCGTTGTCGGCGCGTTGATCTTCGGGCAGGGGATTCTCTATTCACGGGCGAAAGGCCGGAAGACGGAGATAAAATAATGAGAGTGCGTTTCATTGTTGCGGCGGTACTGTTTCAGTTCCTTGTGCTTGCCTGGATGGCGGGCGAGCGGGAATTCGTTTACCGGACCGGCCGCACCGTTTACCTGCGTACCATGCCGGTTGACCCGCAAGATCATTTCCGCGGCGACTACGTTCGTTTGAATTACGAGATTTCCAGCATTGGCAAAAATTTGTGGCGTGACGGACTAAAGGACAGGAAGCAGGATGACAACTCATATCGCCGCAAAAAACAGGATGTCCGGATTTATACGGTCCTCAAGGTTGGCGATAACGGCATAGCAGAACTTCAGCACGTAACCGACCGGAAGCCGGAGAAGGATTTGTTCATCCGCGGCCGACTGCAAAATACGTGGGGCACTTCATTGCAGGCGTTATACGGAATTGAAGCCTATTTCGTTCAGCAGGATAAGGGCCTGGAACTGGAAAAGGAAATGAACCGGGACGGCATCAATGTGCCGATGGAAATGGAAACCGCGGTTTCCGGGAGCGGCATTGCCGTGCTGAAAGGATATCGCTGGAGCCCGATAGGAATCGGCCTGACGATGAATACGGAAACCAACCGTTTAAGGACGATGCTTCCAATCTCGGCCGACATCAGACTTCTGAATGCCTCTAAAACCGACATAGCCATTGTGGACCTGCCGGGCTCCTCGTCGTTTACGCTCGAACCTGATTTCAGATGGGGCTGGACGTCGAACGAATGGCGTTGGGTTGGCGCGAAGCCGCGCATGGCTGTTGCCGATGAAAATGTGAAAGTGCTCAAACCAGGGGAAGTTCACAAGGTGCACATCGATTTCAGCGATCCAGCATGGTTTGTGGTTCAGGATGGCGAGCAACCGAAGTCACTGTCAAATTTAGGGAATAATACCTGGAACGCCAGGTTCCGGCTGGTTTACCACCCGCCTTCGAAAGAAGAGTGTTCAAGCCTCCAGCATGCATCCATCATCTGGCACGGCTCGCTTGCCTCCCGCGCATTCAACGGCGGGAGAATTGACTGACGCGGACTGCTCCCAACATTGATCTCAGGCCGTCAATAATAGGGATGGACGGGGAGATCGTGACCCCTCTTGGGCTTGGAATGGGGCACATAATGATTGAGGAGGCGACCAAGGTCAAGAGGTTGCCACGAAACAATTTGAGGGCTGATCTCAGCAGATCGCTTTTGAATAATATGGAGA
>JAPLSY010000034.1 GCA_026398415.1 Kiritimatiellota bacterium
ATATTATTCAAAAGCGATCTGCTGAGATCAGCCCTCAAATTGTTTCGTGGCAACCTCTTGACCTTGGTCGCCTCCTCAATCATTATGTGCCCCATTCCAAGCCCAAGAGGGGTCACGATCTCCCCGTCCATCCCTAAAACCCAAAGTTACGGATCAAGTCCGCGGCAAGATGCGCCTGCACCACTATTCCATTCATAAACGTGTTCTCCAACTGTCGCTGAAGCGCGACCGGCAAGAGCAGAAGCCGTAGCCCACTCTAAACACGCAAGCCATGCGGTATTTCTTTCCAGTCATCCTGATGGGCATTCTCCTGGTTGTGGTTGTTTGCTGTGCGCCAAGGCACGACCATGACCCGGCTGCGGCCGTCAAGACTCTGACCGCCGCACCAACTCGCGTAGTCTGGTGCCAGGATGCGGGGAACGGTTCGGACGCGGGGGCGGAAAGCGATCATCTGCGCCTGATGGGCTTCGACACGGAGGATGGCCGGGGTGAACGGGCCATCCTGTCGAAGCTGTCCAATTACGCCAAACCCCTGCTGACGCCCCGCGGGGATCGCGTGGTCTTTTCCAACCGGCAAGAGCAGAAAATCTACGTAGTCAACTGGGATGGGTCCGGCCTGTGCCCGGTGACCGATGGCTTTGCGCTGGCCGTGTGGGAGGACCCGCAAAACAGCAACGTGTGGGTTTACGCCGGCACGGCGGTTACTAATTCCACGGCCATGTGCCGCATCCGGCGGCATTTGCTGGCCCAACCCGCCGTCAGTAAGCTGGTGTGGGATAAGACGCCGGTTGATATTGATAATTTCCAGTTGTCCGCCGATGGACACCGCTCCAGTGGTCAGTTTCCCTGGCCGATCTGCGGGATCCTGGAACTTCCCAATGGCGCGGCAACAAAACTCGGCGATGGATGTTGGCCCTCCTTGGCACCCGATAACAGCTATCGCTTCTGGTTTTTTGATGGCGCGCACCGGAACCTGACGCTCTTTGACCATGCAACCGGCCGGCGCTGGGTGGTGAACATCAACCGGGCGCCGGGCATCGGCGGGTTCGAGGTTTATCACCCGCGCTGGAGCAGTCATCCCCGGTTCATGGCCATGACCGGCCCGTATACAGTTGGCGACCGCGATAACCGCATCCATGGTGGCGGCGCCGGCGTTGAAATTTATATCGGCCGGTTCAGTCCCGATTTTCAGAAGATTGAACAGTGGGCTCGCGTCACGCACAATACGAACGCCGATTTTTTCCCCGATGTCTGGATCGCCGGCGGCCGAACGGCCGGGTTATCCGTGCCGACGCCGCCGGTTGCGACGGCAACAGCGGTTGCAATGGCAACAGCAACTGTTCCAGAAAAAAACCGGCAACCGCCCATGCGGCTTGTGCTGACAGCGCGGCCGGTGGAGTTCTCCCGCATTCCCCTACCCGCAGCGATTGCGCCCTACCGCCGGGCATTGGTTGTCAACCGCTATGATGTGGATCGGGTTGCCGAGGGCCGCTATGCCGAAAAGCAAATCATGGTCGCGCACTGGGCCATTCGTGACGGCCGGGTGCTCCCGACGGCGGCGCGGGACAAAACCAAAACCTATCACCTGGTCTTGGAACCGTTTGACGAACATCCGGAACTGGAAGGCGAGCGCCTGATCATGGATAGCGACGAATTCCGTCTGCCGCTGTATTATGAAATCAGAGGTCAGACGACGGATGACAGATGACAGACGGCAGATGACGGAAGATAGAGATAGTGTCAGCCACGTCGCCGCAAAGCGGCAAGTGGTCACTTGGCGCCAAAGGCGCCGACGTGACAATCATAAATAAAAAACATGGTCTTTAGTTCCCATTTATTCCTGTTTTATTTCCTGCCGGCGGCCCTGCTGCTCTATTATCTCGTTCCGCGCCGGGCTAAGCACGGTTTGCTGACCCTGGTCAGCTACGTGTTTTACGGTTGGGCCAATCCGCTCTTCATGGTGCTGATGTTTGCCTCCACGCTGGTGGACTACGTCTGCGGGCTGGTGATTGCCTGTAACGGCTTCCGGTGGCATCAGCCGGAGCGGCCCATCGATCCGGAGACACCCCACACCCGGATTCAGAAGATCGCGATCGTCGTCACCATCTGCTCCAACCTGTCGTTGCTCGGTTTTTTCAAGTATTTCAACTTTGCGATGGACAATATAGATGCCCTGGCGCAGTGGCTGGGATGGCCGGGACTGGGAATTGTCCTGCGCGTGACGCTCCCGCTGGGGATCAGTTTTTACACGTTCCAGTCTATGAGCTACGCGATCGATGTCTATCGCGGCCAGGCGAAGGCCCTGCTCAATTTCACGGATTTCGCCTGTTTCGTCTCCATGTTTCCCCAACTCGTGGCCGGGCCGATCATCCGGTTTTCGGAAGTGGCCGATCAACTGCAATCCCGTACCTACACGGTCCAGAAATTCGCGCGCGGGGTGGCGTTTATCAGCCTGGGGCTGGCCAAGAAAATCCTGCTGGCCAATCCCTGCGGCAAGATCGTGGAGGTGGCGTTTCATGCCGATACCCTCGGCGTGTTGGATGCCTGGTATGGCATTGTGGCCTATGCCTTCCAGATTTATTTTGACTTCAGCGCTTACTCGGATATGGCCATCGGCCTGGGACTCATGCTGGGCTTCGTGTTCCCGAAAAACTTCGATTCGCCCTATCTTTCCCAATCCATCACCGAGTTTTGGCGCCGCTGGCACATCTCGCTCTCGTCCTGGCTCCGGGATTATCTTTATATCCCGCTGGGCGGTAACCGCAAGGGACCTGTGCGTACCTACGTCAACCTGGCACTGGTCATGCTGTTGGGCGGACTATGGCACGGGGCCTCGTGGAATTTCGTGATCTGGGGCGGCATTCACGGCGTCCTGCTGGGCGCCGAGCGCGTAATGGGGAAGCAAAGCTTCTATCACCGTTTGCCTCGCGTCCTGCGCGTCGCCATCACGTTTTTGATCGTGCTGATTGCCTGGGTCTTTTTCCGGGCGCCGGATTTGCCCAGTGCCCTCCAGTATCTCGGCCGCATGCTCTTGTTCGGCGAGGCCACAATTAATGCCGACCTGCTGGGCGGCATCCTGTATCAGCCCTATTATCTGGGTGTGTTCGGCATCGCCGCGGCGGTCACGTGGCTGGCGCCGCAGACCTGGGACTGGTCGCGTACTATTACCTGGCCCAAGGCCGTGGTGGTGCTGATCCTGCTCGGCCTGTCCCTGGCCGTGCTGGCCACCCAGGCTTATAACCCGTTTATTTATTTTATCTTTTAAATGAAATCCTCATCCCCATATTTGAATCGCGAAGCGCAAGCCATGCGGGAGGTCGGGCAGACGACCATCCGACCTGCCGTGGCTTGGGTGTTGGTTGCCGTTTTCCTGGCGGTCATTTACGCCGTCCCGCTCATTCAGCAGGTCCGTGATGTGCGCTTGCACTTGGCGGGAGCACGCGTATCGGCCTACGACATATTTCGCCGAGTGCCTGAGGCGTTTGCCGCATGGGGGCATACACCGGGTTCGCTGTCGACGCGTTCGCCAATGGCGCGAGTCTTTGCGGCCAATCGCCAGCTCCTGCGGGAGATGCACGCCTACGAAGACGCGCTGGAGGATGAGTCCGTTGTCAACCAAAGGGTGCGTCCGTCCGTTCAATATGTTCTCGCGCGCTGGTTGGGGGCCGGCAACGAAAAAGCCTATTGCGGCGTGCGGCCCTGGTTGTTTTATCGCGCGGATGTGGATTATCTGACCGGCCCGGGATTCCTGAACCCCGTTCAGCTTGCGTGTCGCGCCGCTGCCGGCGAATTCGCCGCTGGCAATGAATGGACGCCCACGCCGCAACCCGATCCGCGTCAGGCCATCCTGGCGTTTCATCGGCAATTGGAAGAGCGCGGCATCAGGCTCATCGTGATGCCGATTCCGCCGAAGTCCGTTATCCAACCCGACAAATTTACCGACCGTTTCAAGGTCGGCGCAGTGAACCTTCAAAATCTGTCCTATGCCGCCTTTATCCGTGAATTAAAACAGGCCGGAGTACTCGTGGCGGATGTGACGCCAATATTTACCGGCATGTGGTCGGGTCCCGGTAAAGAAGGGGACCCATACCTGGCCACCGATACGCACTGGCGTCCTGAGGCTATGGAACTTGCCGCCCGATTGCTCAAGCAATACATCAATGCGAATGTCCAATTACCGCCGCGGTCTTTACCCGCCTCCGGCGTGGGTATGCCGGCCCCGCCGGAGGCGGGTAAATATCGTGCGCAAACCGCCGGTGTGACTAATCGCGGTGACCTTGCCGTCATGCTGCGCCTGCCGGCCTGCCCGCCTGCCCAAGCTCGGCCAGGGAGCTCGGCCAGGGAATGGGCGCGGGGTTACCCATCGGAAGGGGTGCGTCTGCGCCAGATCCTGAGCGCGCGCGGAGAAATTTGGGCCCCGGATGAAACCTCCGACGTGCTGGTGTTGGGCGACAGCTTTTGCAATATTTATTCGCTGGATGCCATGGGCTGGGGCGAGAGCGCCGGGTTGATCGAGCAGTTAAGTTTTGAACTCCAGCGGCCGTTAGACCGCCTGGTGATCAACGACAACGGCGCCTATGCCACGCGGGCCTTACTGGCGCGTGAATTGGCCCGCGGACGGGATCGGCTGGCCGGCAAGCGCCTGGTGATCTGGCAGTTTGCCATGCGCGAGTTGGCCTCCGGTGACTGGAAGAGCGTGGCATTGACTCTCGGAAAGCCCGCGCCATCCCTCTTTGTGGTCCCGGCGCCGGGCAAGGATTGGAACGTGCGCGGCGTGGTACGGGCCATTGCGCCCGTGCCGAGACCTGGAACGGTCCCTTATAAGGATCATATCGTGGCCGCGCACATCGTGGATTTGGAGACCAGCCAACCTGCCATCCGCGACGGCCAGGCGTTTGTGTATTTGGCGAGCATGCGTGACAATGTCTGGACCCCCGCTGCGCGCCTGCGGCCCGGTGATTCCGTGACAATGCGCTTGCGTCCCTGGTCGGATGTCGCCCCCCGCTACGAGTGCATCAACCGCACCGAGTTGCCCGACGATGCCCTCCAGCTTGCCGAACCCTGCTGGGGAGAGTTGATCTCCACCGGCCGATGAAGACAGACGCCGGACGCCAGACGACGGACCGGAAAAAACAGACGACAGAGGACAGACGGCGGACGACAGACCGAAGCCGATGAAATTATTATTTGCGGGGGCCTGATCCCGGAGTATATTCCCAACTCTATCTGGATTACCGATCGTTACGGCCAATCAATTTAAGGAACTACCATGGCAAGCAAAGAGTCACGCGTTATCCGCTTCGGGTTGATCGGTTATGGCACACACGGGCAATGGGCGGTCGTCCCGGCCATGCGGGCGGCGCATGGCGTCAGGCTGGCGGCCGTAGCGGATTTGATGCCGGCGAATCTGGCCAAGCTCGAGGACAAAAACATTGCCGGATATACGGATTATCGGCAGATGCTGAAGCGAGAAAAACTGGATGCAGTCTATATCGCGACGCGGGTCGAGAGCCACTGCGCGGCGGCGGTAGCGTCTTTCAAGGCCGGCTTGCATGTGATCACGGAAAAACCCATGGCGACTTCCATCCGCGAATGCCGCCGCATGATCTCAGCGGCGAAGCAGGCGGACAAACTGCTGGGTGTGGACTTTGAGAGCCGTTACAGCCCGGGCTTTCGGCAAATAAGGCAGTGGATCGTCGCCGGCCATATCGGCAGAGTCCGGGCGATCCATATCGACAGCATGTGGGACGGCCACAAGATCTGGGGAGCTTTGGGCGAACGCCGCCGGCGATTTTGCGAAAGTTCCGGTTGCCTGGATTGCGGCATCCACAAACTGGATTTGGCCAGGTATTTCAACGGCGGCGGCGCCTGGCGCGACATCAAGGCTTTCGGCGCATGGTTCGGCGAACACGTGAAATATCCCTCGCACATTGCCATCATGGCGCACCTCGATACGGGCGTCCTGGTTACGATCAACGCTAGCTTCGCGTTCACTGCTTATATCAAACGCCGCATAAAAGGCGTGATCTATGAGGGACTCGCCATCCTTGGCGACAAGGGCGTCATCGTGTTGCATCAAAGTCCTGACGGGGAAAGGCACCTTGAACTGGTGGGCGAAAAGATTGCAAAAATAATTCCGTTTGCCGATCACGGCCATGATGCCGTGATCACTCTTTTATTGAACGATTTCGCAGAATCCATTCGCAAGCATACGCCGCTGCCTTACGAAATCGCCACCGGCTATGACGGACTTATGGCCCAGAGTTGCGCGGACGAAGCCAATCGTCTGGCTATTAAGGCCGGCGACTCGGGACGGTCGGCGCCCTTACGTTAACAACCCCGACAGCGGCATGGTTCAGGTCATAATCCGGTACGTCTGTTGCACGGCATCGAACGGACATTTGGTGAGGTAAGCGGCGATGGCAGTGTCGTAGGCGGCAGTATGGGCAAAAGCCTTGCGGGCCAGGTCGAAACGGGTCTTAAGCGACAGCTTGCCCCCGGCCTTTTTCAGTTCCACCACGATTGACGGGTAATCGGCAGGATCGGTGACGGAAGCCACGCGCAGGAAATTTTTCGCCGCGGCGCGCACCATGCACGGTCCGCCAATATCGATATTGGCCCGCGCCTGCTCGGCGGTCACCCCGCTCCGGGCAATGGTTTGGGCAAAGGGATACAGGTTGACGATCACCATGTCGATGGCCACGCCTTTGACGCGCTTTAAATCCGCCGTGTGCGCCGGATTATAGGTCTCGCTTAACAGGCCCAGGTAGATTTTGAAGTCCAGCGTTTTGACCAGCCCGCCCTGCATCTCCGGCTGGCCGGTGTAGTCGGAGACTTGCATAAGATTTTTTTTGGCCAATTCCGCGCCCAGGCATTTCTGGAGCGACTGGAAAGTGCCGCCCGTGGAATAAAGCTTCAGAGACGGATTAATCCGCACCAGTTCGGGAATAAACGCCTCCAGGCCGGCCTTTTCCGACACGCTCACCAGCACGTTTTGAACGCGCACCGCATCATCAATCTGTTCCACAAAATTAATTGCCATGGCTTTCCTCCTGAATGGTTAATGGATAATGTTTGATGGTTTCCGCCATAGGCGGACCCGCCTTCGGCGGGAATGTTCGACAATGCAAAACTAATGCATGCAATCAGAAAGATGTCAATTTAACGCAAAGATGCCAAGACGCAAAGATTAATAATTGCTGTTTTTTACCGGCTTCTTTGCGGTATACTCAACGGCCTGATCCAGATAGGCGTAGGAAAACACACCATGACGGAATTGCTTTTAAAACAAAATACGTCTTGCGCGGTGGCGATTGTCGGCCGACCGAATGTCGGCAAATCGTCCATCTTTAACCGGCTGGCCGGCCAGCGGGTTGCAATCGTCCATGCCGAGCGTGGCGTGACCCGGGATCGGCTGATGCGGGAAGTGTTGTGGGATGACCGCCGCTTTGAATTAATTGACACCGGCGGGCTGGGCCAGCTTGAGGCGCCGGCTGACCCTGCGCGTCTGCCCGGCGAGCGACTGGAAGACCTCGTGCGGCGCCAGGTCGAAATTGCCGTACAGGATGCGGCTGCCATTATTTTTGTCACCGATGTGGAAACCGGCGTTCTGCCCCAGGATTTTGAGGTGGCCGCTTTTCTGCGCAAGAGCGGCAAGAGCGTATTCGTTGCCGCCAACAAGGCCGACCATGCGGGGCGCGACGCGCAGGCGGCCGCATTCGAGTCCTTCGGATTTACCGTATTTCCCGTTTCCGCCACCCATAACCGCGGATTTAAGGCCCTGATGGCCGCCGTCCTGCCGACCCTGCCGGAAATGGAAAACAGTACCCACCAGACGCCGTTGCGGGTGGCAATTGTCGGCCGGCCGAACGTCGGCAAGTCGTCGTTCATCAACCGGCTGTTGCAAAGCGACCGGGTCATTGTGTCGGCCATGCCCGGCACCACGCGCGACAGCGTGGAAATTCCATTCGTGGTCGGCCAGGACAGCCAGGCGCGGCATTATGTGCTGACCGACACCGCCGGCATCCGGCGCACGGGTAAAATCCGTCAAGCCGTGGAGTTTTTCAGCCTCGACCGCGCCACGCACAGCATTGCCAGCGCGGATGTCGTGGCGCTTGTGCTCGACGCCACCCAGGGTCCGACGGCGCAGGACAAAACCATTGCCAGCCTGATTCAAAACCATCGCAAGGGATGTCTCCTGCTGATCACCAAGTGGGATCTAATGACCAAATGGTCCGAGTGCGAATATCGCGAGGCGTTGGGCAAGGCCGTGCCGTTTTTAAGTTCGGCGCCGGCCGTGTTTGTCTCGTCCAAAACCGGATTTAATATCCGGCGTTCCATTGAGACCATGGATGGCGTGGCGGCCCAGATCAGCACGCAACTGCCCACCGGCGTATTGAATCGCACACTGATCCAGGCCTATGAACGGGTCGCGCCGCCGTACATCAAAGGCAAGCGTCTGAAAATATTGTACGCCACCCAGGTGGGCATAAAGCCGATAAAAATCTTGCTCTTTGTAAATGATTCGACTAAACTCATTCCCGCCTACGAGGCATACTTGGTGAACGCTTTGCGCAAAGCGTTCGGCTTGGAGGGGGCGCCCGTTATTTTCCAATTGAAGCAACGTGTCGCACGGTCCGGCACACCGGCGCACAAAACGATCCATCATTCGGCCTGCCTGCCAACTTGTCCCGCCGACCAGGCTACGCCGAAGCGCTACGCCCAGGCGAGAGCGGCTCCCGGCTCCGCCATAGCGCTACGCGAGGGCAAGTCGCGAAGGGGGAAGCCTTGGCGGCGGCGGGAGCCGGGAACCACCCGTCAAGGACGGGTTCGTTTGCGACGGAAAAGATCGGCGGGACGCCGCTAAATACTCAGACGCCGGACGACAGACGACGGACGCCAGTCCGGAAAACAGACGGTGGAGTTGGTCGGCAACCGGGTCGTAGTGAACTACTTATAGGACTAAAAAATAAATTTATTTTTTTCTTGCCACATACTACAGGTAGTGGTAAAAACTTAGATGACCTGATTTTGGTAGCACAGGTAGTGGTGGATAATTTACGGAAAACGGCTATAATTGACGTCCTTTCCGCTATTTAGGAGAGTGTGTTATGCTTGAAACGCGTGAACCCGCTGGGCTGGCCTTGGGATTAGATATCAGCAAAATTAACGATGACGCGACCATGAACAGTTCGCCCAAAACAAGGAACTCCCGTAAAAACGGCCAAGCCCAGGCACCGAATCAAGCTACGCGGAAAAAAGGTTTGGCCGTGACGCCGCTGTTTACCCGCCCCGGGGTTGACCCCTTCGACGAAATCGAATGGGAAAAGCGGCGCGCCGTCATCAAGAACGATAAAGGCGCGGTGGTGTTCGAATCCAACGAGATCGAAGTGCCGAAATCCTGGTCCATGCTGGCCACTAATATTGTGGCCTCCAAATATTTTTACGGCGCGCACGGCATGGACATCCAGGAAAAATCCCTGCGCCAGCTGGTGCATCGCGTGGCGCGCACAATTGCCGACTGGGGTACGCGGGATGGATACTTTGCAACCACCGCGGATGCTGAGACGTTTTACCATGAGCTGGCCTATATCTGTGCGAATCAATATGGCGCCTTCAACAGTCCGGTCTGGTTCAATGTGGGACTCCATCAGGTGTACGGATTATCCTCCGCCAATAAGTCCTGCTATTACTGGAACCCGGATGCAGCCAAGATCGAACGCACGAGCGATTCCTACAAGCATCCGCAGTCGTCGGCCTGTTTCATTCAATCGGTTGCCGACAGCATGGAGGACATCATGCGCCTGGCCGGGTCGGAAGCCATGCTCTTCAAGTACGGCTCCGGCACCGGCACGGACCTGAGCACATTGCGGAGCAGTCGCGAAAAACTTTCCGGCGGCGGCGTGCCCTCGGGTCCGTTGAGCTTCATGCGCGTGTTCGACCAGGTTGCCGCGGTGATCAAGTCCGGCGGCAAAACGCGCCGTGCCGCCAAGATGCAGAGTCTCAAGATAGATCATCCCGACATCGTGGAATTTATCCAATGCAAAGTGAGCGAGGAAAAGAAAGCCCGCGCCCTGATCAAGGCCGGCTATGACGGCTCTTTCAATGGCGAGGCCTATTCCTCGGTAATGTTCCAGAACGCCAACCTGTCGGTGCGGGTCTCGGACGAGTTTATGAAGGCCGTGGATGCGGGGACCGTCTGGCACACGCGCGCCGTGACGACCGGCGACATCGTGGACGTGCTGGAGGCCCGTACGGTAATGCAGGGCGCTGCCGAAGCGGCCCATTTCTGCGGCGACCCCGGATTGCAATACGATACCACCATTAACCGTTGGCATACCTGTCCCGCCAGCGGGCGAATCAATGCCAGCAATCCCTGCTCGGAATACATGTTTGTGGACAACAGCGCCTGCAATCTGGCGTCCATCAACCTGACGAAGTTCTCGGATGCCCAGCACGTGTTCGATGTCCAGCGTTTTCAGCACGTGGTGCGCATCCTGATCATTGCCCAGGATATCCTGGTGGACAATGGTAGTTACCCGACGCAAGAGATCGCTGAAAACTCGCATCTGTTCCGCCCCCTCGGCCTGGGTTATGCCAACCTGGGTGCCCTGATCATGAGCCTTGGCAAGCCTTACGACAGCGATGAAGGCCGTGCCTTTGCCGGCGCGGTTACCGCGCTCCTGACCAGTTACGCGTATACGACCTCGGCGGAGATTGCCGCCACGCGGGGGCCGTTCGAGGAATACGCCAAAAACAGCGCATCCATGATGGCCGTGCTGGGCATGCATCGGGATGCGCTAAGCCGTGTTAAACACGATCAATGGATTTCGCCGCTCACCCGCGAAGCCCACCAGGCCTGGGACAACGCCATCGAGGCCGGCCAGCGGTTTGGGTTTCGCAATGCCCAGGTCACCGTGCTGGCACCGACCGGCACGATCGGATTTATGATGGACTGTGACACTACCGGCGTGGAACCCGATATCGCCCTGGTCAAATACAAACAAATGGCTGACGGCGGGCTGTTTAAAATCATCAACCAGACTCTGCCGATTGCGCTGAAACGCCTGGGGTACACGAACGAGCAGATCACCGCGATGCTTGCGCACGTGAACGAGCACGACACGATCGAAGAAGCACCCGGCCTGAGCCCGGAGCACCTGAAGGTCTTTGACTGCGCGTTCAAGCCCAAGAAGGGCACTCGTTTTATTGACTATCATGCGCACCTGAAAATGATGGCGGCCGTCCAGCCGTTTCTTTCCGGTGCAATCAGCAAAACCATCAATATGCCCGCCACGGCCACCGCGAAGGATATATTCCAGGTGTTCATGGATGGCTGGAAACTGGGCCTGAAAGCCGTGGCAATTTACCGCGACGGATCGAAGGGCATTCAACCGGTCACCACGAGCAAAACGGGCGATGCGCTGTCCGCTCCGGAGAGCGCCGAATCCGTGGCATCCAGCCCCAAGCCGTTCCGGCACCGCATGCCCTTGACGCGCCAATCCATCACGCACAAGTTCGAGGTGGGCGGGCACCAGGGCTACCTGACCGTGGGCCTTTACGAAGACGGCACGCCGGGGGAATTGTTCATTACCATGGCCAAGGAAGGCAGTACCGTCGGCGGTATTATGGATGCCTTTGGCACCGCCATTTCCATGTGCCTTCAGTACGGCGTTCCGCTCAGCACGCTGATTGACAAATTCTGTCACAGCCGTTTCGAGCCGAGCGGCTTTACCAAGAACCCGGAAATTCCCTATGCCAAGTCGCTGGTGGATTATATTTTCCGCTGGCTTGACCTGACCTTCCCGGATGGCCGGAATCAGACCATGCGGCTTCTGCGGCCAAGGCCCGATCTCGCCGAATCCAAGCCGGAAGTTGCCCCGGCTGCCGCGATGCCGACCGATGCGACCGCCGCGCCCTCCGAGCTCAATGCGCCCACGCAATTCAAGGATATGCAGGCCGATGCGCCGCCGTGCGATAAATGCGGTGCCATTACCGTGCGTAACGGCGCCTGTTACCGTTGCTTCAACTGCGGCAATTCCATGGGATGCTCGTAAAAAAACAGAAAGAGTTCTTGGTTCGACGTTCTTTGTTCTTCGTTATCTGAAAACGAAGAACGAGGAACAAAGAACTTTCCGAAACTGTTTCCCATGCCTTTCATCAAATCCATGGAGTTAGCCAAGGCTTCTGCCTGGCGCAAGCCGATCGTTCTGCTGGCCACCGGTTTCGGCCTGGGGCTTAGTCCGGTGGCGAGCGGCACGGCCGGAACACTGCTGGGTTTGCCGATTATGCTCGGCCTGGCGCCGCTCTGGGCGCACCCGGCGTTCCGGGCGCATTCCGGAAGCGGCGAGCTGATGGCGCAGATGATCGCGGCCTTAGGCCTGCTCCTGCTGGCTATCCCGATTTGCGATGTGGCCGAAAAACATTTCGGCCGCAAGGACGATGGGCGTATTGTGGCCGATGAATTCATGACCTTCCCCATCGGCCTGCTGGGCTTACCGCTCAGCCCCTGGGTGCTCGCCCTGGCTTTTTTCACCAACCGGGTGTTCGATGTGCTCAAGCCGTTTCCGGCGAAGGGCCTGCAACGCCTGCCCGGCGGCCTGGGGATTGTGGTGGACGATGGCGTGGCGGCGTTATACAGCTTGCTGGTTAATCACGCGGTATATTATCTGGTTCGCAACTATTCCGGTTAATTCTTCCGTCTTCTCCGGTCTGTCGTCTGTTGTGTCAGGCCCCGAGTTTCGGATCCGTTGCCCGCTGAACTTTAGCCGCTTTTTTCACGAATTTCGATTCCCGCTGCAACCGGCTTAACAGGGCATCGTATTTTGAGCGGCTGATCGGCAAGTTGACCCAACGGCCCTCGTGGGACGAGAGCGTGACGGCATTGGCCAGTTCCAGGGATCCGATCCCACTGGCTCCCGGCGTTGCCAGCTTGTCGCCGAATAGAATGTGGCGCACCAGATTGGTCAGCACCTTGGCGTGCCCCGGCTGGCTTTCCGGGATGACCTGAAGCGGGGCCTCATAATCCTCATAGGACGAATGAACCTGCGGAATATTAATCGGCATCTGGAACACATTTGGCTTGGCCCACATGTCTTCGCAGGTTTTAATGTGCGCCCGGATGCCGGGGTGAAAGTGATAAAAGGACAACTCGCCGTCCCGCATTACCAGCTTGCCTTTATCGCCGAACAACTCGATCAACTGGCCTGGCCCGGTTTCACAGGTTGAGCAATAGAGGTAACCGGTGCCGCCGTTCGGAAACTTGAGCAGGGCCTCGGCCTGGTCCTCCACCTCGATATCATGCATGCGGGTGCAGGTGCGGCCGAACACGGCGCTGGGCAAACCGCAAAACTGGACGAACAAATCCATCATGTGCGGGGCCTGGTTCATCATGACCCCGCCGCCCTCGCCTTTCCAGGTTGCCCGCCAGGCGCCGGAGTTGTAATAACACTGGTTGCGGTATTCCAGCACCATCAATGTGGCGCGATAAATCTCGCCCAGATGGCCGCTCCGAATAAGTTCCAGCGCCTTGCAGACGACCGGTTTCAGCCGGTTCTGGAACATGACGGCAAAAACTACGCCGTTTTTCTTTGCGGTCGCCACCATGCGATCGGCGGTGGACACCCGCTCGGTCAGCGGCTTTTCCGAAATCACGTGCAGCCCCGCATGCATGCAGTCCAGGGCGGGCTGGTAATGAAACGGATGCGGCGTCACAATCGCCACCACATCGCACACTTTCGCCTTGATCAGCTCGAGATGATTGCCGAAACTGGGCACACCGAATGTCCGGCCGGCCTCTTCCGCCGCCGCGCGATTTACATCACAGACCGCCGCGAGCCGGGCATGAGGAATCATGTTCATGATCCGGCAATACCCCTGTCCCATACCCCCGGCGCCGATGACCCCGAACCGCAAAGTGCGGCTTTGGCGGCTTGTCGATGAACGTCGCGTGCGTTGCTTGCTGCTCATGTTAATCTCCCGTTTTAGTGAGTTCCTTAATTTTGCATCGCACCCGCCATGCGCCGGCCGGGGTTTCGCGTCGCCCCGCAGGCGGCGGATTAAACCCGCTCAGCTTAATCCCAGCACTTTGATTGCATTCTGCCGGGCGATTTTCTGAAAGACGATTTCGCTGATTTTCCGTTCCGTGCGCATCTGAAGCAAAAAATCAACCAGGGGCGTGGCCGTGGAAGGAGCGCAAATATCGGTGCCAAAAAGAAGACGGTCCTGAAACTCTTCAAGAAAGCGGGCCGCATATTCAGGATCGCGTTTTAACGCATTGCATCCGCTGCCCGCAGACAAGTCGCCATAGAGATTCGGATATTTGCGCAACAGTTGCGGTATCCGCCCCTCGGCTTTAATCGGATAATCAGGATAACCCCAACGATCGAAAGGCGATTTCAAAACGCTAATTTCCGCCCAGAATGCCTGGGAATGTCCGAAAAAAATCAGTTCCGGAAAACGCTGCAGCGATTCTTCCAACTGCGCCAGGCCGGGTTGATCGAACAGGCCGTAATTATTGCCGATTTCCGGCGCGATATGAAAGGTCAGCGGCAGACCGGCTTCCCGGGCGCCTTTGAACAGATTCTGCACCAGCGGGTCGAGAAAATGCAGATTGGCGCAGACTTCCCCGATGCCTTTACAGCCCTGGTCACGGTAATATTTCAGGATGTCGCCCAGCGGGGCTTCCCGGGAATTTGACAGGGCGCGGGGATCGATATTGCAGAAGGGAATAAACCGTCCGGTTGCCTGCGCCACCTGCAACACTTCCTCGTTGGACTGCGGAACATAGGCACATTCCGGATTGACGCCGGGCAAAGCCACGCCTTTTTCGATATCGAGCTTATCGTATCTGGCAATCAGTTGTTCCGGTGTGGCATAGGACGGCTCCCCCCGCCGTGAGAACCCCGGTGTTTTTCGAAAATGAACATGAATATCAATGAACATAATAGTTTAAAAAATTATATTTTTAAAATATCCAGGGCAGACATGGCCATCCGGCGCACGGTAAACGCGTCTAATTTTTCCGCGCCGCCGCGCACGTAGCCATCGGCCACGTCAGTCGTGGCGCATTCCAGTTTAATTTCGGCCGGTATTTTAATCTTATAAGGCTTTATTTTGCCGATTTTACCCAGAGATCGTTGCACACCGGCGCGAATCAACTCGCGGGCTTTTGCCGGCGCGAGACAAATGGCCGACGTGCGCCCCCGCCCCTCTTTTACCGCGACGGTTTCAACGTCGCCCAGAAAGGCTTTGGCCTCCATGGTTGCCGCCAAGTCGCCGGTAACACAAACGACCGGCACATTAAAATGCCCGGCAAGCGCCGCCATCTGGCCGATTTCACCCGTTTCAACGCCATTGATAAAATAACGCCGCCAGGAGGTTGAAGACTGGGTGTGATCGAGCACCGCTTTTGGGGTGCCCGACATGGCATGATAGCCGACAAGCATTACCGCATCGGTTGATTCGTCCAGCCCGTCCAGAACAGATACTCGGCCGCAACCGGAACAATATCTGGCGCCGGGATGAAGATTAGCCATGATAAAATTACTCCCCGATCCATGCCCGTCATTGACGATAATATCCGTGGCCCCGCCGTCAAGGGCGCCCTGTACCGCGGCATTTACGTCTTCGGTCAATAGCAGTCGCGCCGCCTCGTAGCGCGGTCCGGACATATTTGTATCCCGGCCGGTGTCGTTGAAAGTTACCACCCCGCTGACGCCCTCAAGATCGGTTATAATGTATATTTTCATCTGATTATTTTTATTTCCTGTTCAGTGGCGGGTGGCGACGTCTGTGTGAATGCCTATTGAATAGGGATAGAGTGCCGTGCCAAACGAGGGGAGTCAAGAAAAACAGTCATTCGGAGACAGGAGTGGGTGTGGCTTGACTTGAACCTGCGACAAAAAATTCACGCTACCGCGATAAAATACTGGGTATAGATTTGGCGCACCCGTTGTTGACAGGCATCCAGCTCGGTCATCAGGCGTTCCGCCGTGCTATCCGGGCCCAGGACCCGCCGCGCCAGGGCGGTGCGCGCATCCGCCGATTTCGGAACAGCGTGAATCTGGCGGTCCTCGAAAATCTGCAGTATATGTTCCACGCGGCGCAAAAACGTGTAATCCGCCTGCAACTGGCCGACCACTTCCTCCGGCAGGAGGCCGCACATTTTCAAGCGCTCCAGCGCAGAGAGCGTGTTCCCGTCCAACAGCTCGCTCTGGCGGGGAGCATGAATTAACTGGAGCCCCTGGACCAGGAATTCGATGTCCCGGATTCCGCCCAGCCCGCTCTTTACATCGGCTTCCGGCATCTTTGTTCCGTCCTTTGTCTTTCGTCCTCCGATGTCCGGCGTCCGGCGTCTGGCGTCTGTTCTCTGGCCAGCCTGCCGGATGGCCGTTTCCCGCAAAGTTTCGATGGAAAGGATGATCTTTGCGGCCGGCCGCGGTTGCATTAAAATCGGCCGGACATGTTCCATCAAGGCCGTGCCAAGGGCCGCATTGCCCGCCACGGGACGCGCCTTGAGCAAGGCCTGGATTTCCCAGAGCGCGGCCTTCTTCGCATAATAATCCACGAGCCCTGAAACGGTATAGACCAACTGGCCGGCATGACCATAGGGCCGCAGGCGGAAATCCACCCGGTAGGCGTGCCCTTCCTCCGTGTGCGCGGACAGGTTTTGGCCGGCCTGCTTTAACACGCGGGCGAACACCTCCAGTGAATCCCCGGGCGAACCCGGCGTCCCGGGCAATGCATCGGCGCATACGCCCAGCAGATCAATATCGGAACTATAATTCAACTCGCCGCCACCTAATTTGCCGAAAGCCAGAATGCAAAAACTGTTTTCCAATGTTTGCCGTTCCTGTGTGCTGCCGGCGTCGACGCTTTCCCAGGCCCATTCCAGGGCAAGCCGGATGGAAGCTTCCGCCAGGGCCGATAGTGAAGAAGCGTCGCAGGCCGTTAGGCTGGTCCGCGCGTGTACACCCGGACACAAATGCACGCAGATCGGATTCGATTACCTCGCGGGGGCGCTCGGCGTGCAGAATTGTAGAATTGGTGACCCAGTCGAAAAAATCCGGATTGCGAATGAGTGTATCGGCCAGGAACTGGCTGGCTGAAAAAATACCCATGAGAATTTCCAGACGACGCGGCTGGGACAAAAGCAATTGAAAATGAGCGGGCGAACCCGGCGTCCCGGGCGTACCCGGCGTTCCGGGGGCATCCGGTAAGGACCGCGCGAAGCGTTCCCAGTTGTTTAGCGCCATGTCCGGATCGGCGGCCCGCCGCAGGAAATCGCAGGCCAACACGGCCAAGCGGGCAAATAGTTCCTGTTGGGCGGCGCCGGCCAGCTTGCGCAGATTTACGTTAGCCCGCTCCGTGTCCCGGAATCCAGCCTTGATCAGGATGCGAGAGCGCAGGTCCGGCGGTACCGTCTCGGAGAGCACGAGGTCCGCCACATTGCCGACGGCTTGCCCCGGCATGGAATCGCGGCCGAAATGGTGCTCCATGAATGCGCGTACGACGGCCGTGTGGGTTTCGAAATCCACGCGCAACTGCTGTTCCGGCTCCAGTTCGCCGCCGCGCTGGTAGCCCATGCGCCGGGCCAGGTGCGCGAATTCGTCCGATCCTTCGGGCGGCAGGAATAAATCGCGGGCCGAGCCGCGCAACATGCGCAGACCGTTGATGAGCTGGCGCAAGAAGTAATAGGCCGTCGCGAGCCGCCGGCTTTCGTCCGGGGTCAGTACGCCCAATTCCGAAAGCGCGCTCAGGGCTTCGTGAATGCGCGGGGTCCGGAGCCGGGGCGATTGGCCGCCATGCGTGACCTGCAGGATCTGGACGTCGTATTCCAGATCCACCAGGGCGCCGGGGCTGAATTTGGCGTTATAGCGATCAGGAGCGGCTTTTTCCGAGAGCTGGCGGGCGCGCAAGTCACGCAGTTCATGGATATTCACGTGGCGGACGGAATATACAAACTCATCCCGCAGGCGCTCGACCTGTGCACCGAGAGCGGGATCCCCGCCGACGGTTCGCAGGCGTGCAAGGGCCAGGCGCTCATAGGCATGGGCCGGGCCGCCCGGGCCGTAGTAGCGGCAGAAACTTTCCAGACTGCAGGCCATGGGGCCGCCGGCGCCGTAGGGCCGCAGGCGCGTATCCACATGAAAAATGCCTTCACGCTTGGCCTTGACTACCTCCGCCAGCAGGCGCACAAAGTTGTCAAAATATTCGGAGTTTTCAACGACCTCCGGTCCGTCCGTGTGCCCGCTGTCGCTGTAAACGAACAACACCTCGATATCCGAGGCATAGCCCATGGCTACCCCGCCGAATTTGCCCAGGCCGAAAAGGGCCCAGCGGGTCTCCAACCCGGCCACGGTGCGCGGAATTCCAAACCGTGCCTGCAGATTGCGCCGCACGATGTCGGCGGCGGCGCGGATCACCAACTCTGCCAGACTGGTCAGTGCTTCCGCAAATGCGCGCGTATCCGTCTCCGGATTTAAAATATTGTCCAGATCGATGAGAAATAGAAGGCATTCAGCCGCCGGCCTTGTTCCTCGAACCGGGATTCGCCGTGCAAGCACTCCTGCAAATCCGCTTCCTGTTCCGCTGCCGTGCGGGCAAAGCGATGGCCGGCTACATGCGGCTGGAGCATTGGCAGGAGCGACTCGTATTGCAGGCGGACAAAATCCTCCCACACAAAATCGCTGGCGCCCAACAGGCGCGCCAGGTCTTGCAGGGTGCGGGGATTGGAGAACATCTCGACCCACTGCCCCCGCTCCGGCAGTTTAAGCACCGCATCCACCATTTGCTCGAACCGGCACAACGCCGCATAAGGATCGGGCGCATGGCCGACAAAATAAGTGAATTGCTTGGTCAGCAGGACTGCCAGCCGAATGCGGTCCAAGCTCGCGCTTCCCTCCGTCAACGCGTGCCCGTTGCCATCGAGCACGTCCATTTCATCCTCGACCCGGCCTTCCACGGTACGGATGCGGACGCGCTCGATGGAAACACCCTGTAACGCGAGCGCCGTGCTCATGGCATAAAGAAAAGCCGGCGTATCCTGGGCCAGCACGCGCAAATGGGTATAGCCTGCGCGGGTATCAATATCCATGCTGACCGGGTAGAGCACGGGCAGTTTAGCCAGGTCGAGCTCCGCTAATCGGCCGGCCACCAGTTCATTGACTTTATGACGGGCCTCGGTCTGGCCCTCCGCGTTCCGGGCGCACCCGGCGCTCCGGGCTTCCAGCAGACCGATAACCTCCTCCAGGCGCTTGCCAAATTCGCGGCGCCAGTCTTCGGGAGCCAGATTATGCCGGATGACACCCGAAAATCGATCGATAATTTTACGCCGTTTCAGGAGAATTTCATCATTGGATTCGCTTCGGCGGTGGCGTGGTGCGGCCGTTGCCGCTTTCGCATGGGCATAGGTAAATACGTCGCCGGAAAGGATATCGAAGCCCATGGCGGAGAGCACGCCGGTAATCAACGAAAACTCGGCGGGATAATCGAAAGCCAGGACCGTGCAAGCGGTTTGGCCTTCCGGGCCCGGCTCGAAAATGACCTCCACCGGTTGTTCGGGCCGGAGCCGTTCCAGGACGCGCAGGTGGGCAT
Organism: Kiritimatiellota bacterium; assembly: GCA_026398415.1. Lineage (GTDB taxonomy): Bacteria > Verrucomicrobiota > Kiritimatiellia > JAAZAB01 > JAAZAB01 > VSJD01. The sequence continues at coordinate 19,597 of JAPLSY010000034.1, forward strand.
ACATCTGCGGCAGGTTGAATACGGCAAAGTAGGTTTCATCCAGTCGTGCCAGGTATTCGTTGAGCGCCGGTTCCGGAATGTCGGGACATTGCGCACGTAAATCTGCGAGGGTCGGTTTCATGATTCATGCGGCCGGTCGCCGTAGTCGAAAGAAAGTAAAGCACCCCGAAAAAAACCTTATGCATCGTCAACCAAAAGCATAGGTGTTTATAACCGGTTTGGCCCATCCTGTCCAGCCGACCGTTGCCTCGCGGTCTTCCGCGCCGATTTCTTGCCTTGAGGTTGGCGGATCTGGCGCGGGCTCTTGCCGGTGCGGCGCTTGAATACACGGGAGAAGTAGAAAGGATTTTCGAATCCGATCGCGTATGCCACCTGAGCGACGGTTTTGCTCGTCATCTGGAGCAGATCCTTGGCGCGTTCAATCCGGCGCTGTTCCAGGTATTGCATGGGCGTTTCGCCCATCTGCCGTTTGAAGAGATGAGAGAGACGCGACGGCGACAGTGAGCAAACCCTGCCGAGATCGGCGAGTGTTATCTTCTTCGCCGAGTTGGCGCACATGTAGTTCAATGCGGTGCGAATCCGATCGTCCAGGCTGGCCGTCCTGCTGGCCGGGTTCCAGATGTCGCAGGTGAGGAGGATTTCCTCGATGATGTTCATCACGAAGTCGCGTTTCCGCACGTAAATGCCCATGGAGAGCTTCAGCGCGTCTTCCATGCGTGCCAGCAGTTGCCGGCGGGCCTGGGTATCGCGTATCGGAAGATGGAGAATCCCCTCCGCCCGTTCGGGCCAGGCCAGCCAGTCGTACCAGTGTGGCCACGGAGCGAAACAGAACCAGATGTGATCCCATGCGCCGGCATCCTTATCCATGCCGTAGTCCTGAAGCACCGCCGGTTTAAACAGCAGGAAATCGCCCGACTCAACCAGGAATTTGCTTTGCCCGGCGCGTATCCAGCCACGGCCGGAGACCGTGTATTCAAGAATCCAGATATCCGTGCCGCCGGGGCGATACACGTGATGCGGATTGCTCCGGTTGTTCTGGCCGCGGCCCACCGTGCCGGATTGGATAATTTCGGGAGGGAATCGCATATAGCAGGATAGTATATGTATTTAGCCATTCGTGCAATGGATTCCTTCAGGGCGAAAGTGTATTCTGCACCTTACATTTTAAGTGAAAAACGACGATCGTCGGTATTGCGCAGGAACTTGGCCGGACGGCAATATTATGAAGGAGATCAGCATGAGCAGAAAAGTTAAGTGGGGCATTCTCGCAACAGGGGCAATTGCGCATGCTTTCGCGCGGGGGCTGGCTGTATCGCAGACCGGAACACTGGTGGCGGTGGGTTCCCGTTCAAAGGAGAAGGCCGATGAATTCGGCAGGGAGTTCAAGGTTCCGAATTGCCATGCAACTTATGCCGGTCTCCTCAATGACAAGGATGTTGAGGCGGTTTACATAGCGACGCCGCACGTGCAGCATGCCGAGTGGGCCATCAAGGCAATGAACAGCGGGAAGCACGTGCTGGTCGAGAAGCCGATAGGTCTCAACCAGTATGAGGCGCAAGCCATTATTGAAGCGGCCGTGGCCAACAAGGTGTTCCTGATGGAAGCCTACATGTACCGGTGTCATCCGCAGACACTGCGGCTGGTTGAACTGATCCGCGCGAAGGCCATAGGTGAAGTGCGCGTCATACAAGCGACTTTCTCGTTCCGGCGCGGCCGTGGGAAAAACATTTGCCGATCCGGTGGCGGTGACGGGTACAGGCGCGCTTCATCCTGAGACCGGCGTGGATGCCTGGGCAATTGGAACGCTGAAGTTCGAATCAGACATCGTGGCCGCGATTGCCACGGGCGTAGGCGTTGACCAGGAGAGTGGCGTGAGAGTTTTCGGGAGCGCGGGCAGCATACTGGTCCCGGACCCCTACGTTTGCAACCGGGATGGGCGGAGCGGTGGAAAGATCATAATCAACACCAGGAAGGGCGGGGCCAAAGAGACCAGCGAGATCCTTGTCGAGTCGCCGGTCACCAGTTATGCGCACGAAGCTGATGTCGCCGGACGCGCCATCATGGCCGGCCGGCAGCAGGCCGAGCCGATGACCTGGGATGACACGCTGGGGAATATCCGGACGCAGGACCAGTGGCGCAAGGCCATCGGCCTGGTCTACGAGGCCGAGAAGCCGGAGAAGTACACGCATACGGTCTGGCGGCGTCCGCTCAAGGTTCGAACCGGCAACGATATGGCATATGGTAAGATCGCGCACCTCGACAAGCGTGTTGCGCGGCTCGTGATGGGTTGCGACAACCAGGACACAATGGTCCACGCTGCCACCGTCTACGACGAATACTTCGAGCGGGGCGGGAACACGTTCGACACGGCGATCGTGTACGGCCGGGCCAAGTCGGAGATGCTGGGTCATTGGATGAAGAACCGGCAGATCCGCGACAAGGTGGTGGTCATCGCCAAGGGCGCGCATACACCGTTGTGCCGGCCGGAATATATCGAACCGCAGTTGAACGAACAATTTTCCTGGCTGCAGACCGATCACGCCGACTTGTACATGATGCACAGGGACAATCCCGAGGTCCCGGTTGGGGAATTTGTGGATGCATTGAACAAACTCGTTCACGCCGGACGCATCAGGACATTCGGGGGAAGCAACTGGGCCGTGCAGCGTGTGGCGGAGGCCAATGCCTATGCGAAGAAGAACAAGCTCCAGGGATTTGCGGTGCTGTCCAACAATCTTTCCCTGGCCGAGATGATTGCGCCGGTTTGGGACGGGTGCCTGCACGTTCATGATGCGGCCTCCCGCAAGTGGCTGGCCGACAACGACGTTGCCCTGCTCGCATGGTCAAGCCAGGCGCGCGGGTTCTTTGTGCGTGGCCGTGCGCATCCCGACAATAAGCAGGATGCCGAACTC
>JAPLSY010000075.1 GCA_026398415.1 Kiritimatiellota bacterium
CCACGACAGCACCATATTCCCGGATGGCATACTTCCGCCGCATGGCGCGCAGGATCGGGTCGCTCCCGCTTTGCATCGGCACATGCCGGCACCGGCATAGTTTTTGGGACACGGCCATGCAATCTATTACCTCGCGCTCCACGGTGCTGACCTCGATGGAGCTCAAACGAATGCGCTCCAGCGCCGGCACCGCTTCGATCCGGCGGAGCAAACAGGAGAGCTTCCGGCCATGATCCTCATAACAGCCGATATTGGCGCCGGTCAGCACGATCTCCCGGTAACCGGCCTGGACAAGACCGTTTATTTCCGCGACAATCTCCTCAAAGGGCCGGCTCCAGGCCGGCCCGCGCGCACGCGGCACAACACAATAGGCACAGTGGAAATCGCATCCATCCTGGATTTTCACAATGGCCCGCGTCGTATCAAACAAAGGCAAAACCGGCGTCGCTGCGGGCACGGTGGAGGGGAAGCCATGCTCCGCCAGCAAGGCCGGCAATCGGAATTTGTCGGCTTGGCCGACCAGGAGGTCCGCGGCATCAGGCACCCGAAACGTGCGTCCGCCCCCTGAGACCGGGCACCCGGCCAGCACCACGAACGCGCCGGTCTGGCGCTTGGCGCCGCGCGCCAAGCGGGCGCTGTTCTGTTCCGCCTTGGCCGTGACGGCGCATCCGTGAATGATGCAGACCTTGCACGCCGCTCCAAAGGGCACAACCCGGTAACCGGCCGCCTGAAACGCGGCGCGCAGGCGCGCCGTCTCGGCCTGATTCAGACGGCATCCAACCGTTTTAAAAGATACGGTTGTTTCCTGCATGAAAGCCTGATATGTTAATTTATTAATGACCTTTAGCCACAACCTGAGCAATTAACCGCGGATAATGCGGATGGGCACGGATATGAATCATCTTATCCGTAAAATCCGTGTCATCAGCGGTAAAAAACCATCTTTAATGACAAGCTGGTAAGGGCTGACAATCTATGAAAACAATATACCTCTGCGGTCCGATCATGGATGAACAAGGCGGCGTAGCCCGGGAATGGCGCAAAACCGTCGCTAAAAAACTTGGTCACGCGTTCACCCTGCTGGATCCCACGCGCCGTAATTTCAAGGATCGCGAGGTGGATAGCGCCAACGAAATCGTGGAATTCGATCTACAAGACATTCGGAATGCGGACCTTCTGCTCGTCAATTACAACAAACCGTCCATCGGCACCGCCATGGAAGTGTTTTACGCCTCGCATAATCTGGGCAAATTTGTCGTGGCGTTTTCGCCGTTCACCTTCAAGGACAGCAGTCCCTGGATGGTGCGTTACTGCACAAAAATTCTGCCTTCCCTGGATGCTTCGATCCGCTACATCAAAGCCCATTTCCAGTGAACCAATGCGGACTGTGTCCGCAACCCAAGGTTGTCTGTTCTCGGTCAATGCGTCTCGAATTCGGTTCGGGAAATGCGGCGGCGATCTTGGGCCGCCTGCCGGTTTGCCGCGCTCGCATGGACACAAGTCCAATGACTTCACGCGACGCACCGGTATTCATCCCAAGCTTGCCTTGCTTTCCCGAATCCCGCTTGCACGGGAAACCGAATTCGAGCCACGGTGGCCACGCTACCGCGGAACACAACGTTTACTGGTTCTTCTTTGTTCTTACTCCATCATTCGATGTTCGATGTTTCTGCATTCTTCATTCTGCATTTCTTAAGTTAACACGGCGCCACTCCCCGCGCTGGAGACCTTTTCGGCATAACGCTTCAGGTAACCGGTTAAAGGCCGCGGGGTATAGGGCGGAAGTTCGGCGCGCCGGCGCTGGAGTTCGGTTTCCGCCAGCTTCACTTCCAGGCAACGGCCGGGAATATCAATACGGATCACGTCCCCCTCCTTGAGCAGCGCGATGGGACCGCCCGCGGCAGCTTCCGGGGAAATATGGCCGATACAAGCGCCCCGGGTCCCGCCCGAGAATCGCCCATCGGTGATCAAGGCGACCTGTTCCCCTAACCCCTGGCCCATGATATAGGACGTGGGCGCCAGCATTTCCTGCATGCCCGGGCCGCCCCGCGGACCTTCGTAACGGATCACCACCACATGGCCCGCCTTTACTTTTCCGGCCAGAATGCCTGCGCAGGCTTCTTCTTGCGAATTAAAGATCACCGCACGGCCCTCGAAAGTTCGCATGGAAAGCGCCACGCCGGCCGCCTTGACCGCAGCGCCTTCCGGCGCCAGATTGCCCCAGAGAATCGTCAAGCCCCCTTCCGGCGAATAGGGATTATCCAACGACCGGATGACGGCCGCATCCAAAACCTTCGCCCGACTCACATTGCGCATGAGCGTCCGGCCGGTCACCGTGGGGGTTTCCGGATGGATCAGGCCGGGGATCGCCTGGATCGTTTTAATAATCGCGCTGATGCCGCCGGCGCGGTCCACATCTTCCATGTGATACGCGCTGGAGGGCGAGACTTTGCAGATAACCGGACAACGTTTGGAAATATCGTTAATCCTGTGGAGATCATACTGCACGCCCGCTTCATGAGCGATCGCCAGCGCGTGCAGGACCGTATTGGTGCTTCCGCCCATGGCCATGTCCAGGGCAAAGGCATTATCGAGCGCGGCAGCCGTGATCAAATCGCGCGGTTTTGGCCCTTCGGCCTTGGCCATTTCGACAATGCGTTTGGCCGCCTTGGTATAGAGTGACCGGCGCCGGGGATCCGTGGCTAGAATGGTTCCATTGCCCGGCAAGGCAACACCCAAAGCCTCGCACAGGCAATTCATGGAGTTGGCCGTGAACATGCCCGAACAAGAGCCACAACTTGGACAAGCGTGGGCTTCAATGATTGCCAGCTGGTCGGCACTAATGGTTCCTTTGCTATGGGCCGCAACGCCTTCAAACACACTGATCAGATCGAGGGCTTTCCCTTCCGGTGATCGACCGGCCGCCATCGGCCCCCCGCTGACCATGATGGTCGGCACATTGACGCGCAACGCGCCCATCAACATACCGGGCACAATCTTGTCGCAGTTGGGAATGCAGACGAGCGCGTCGAAACAATGGGCGCGCACCATGGATTCCACGCTATCGGCAATCAAGTCGCGGCTTGGCAGGGAATACTTCATGCCCCCATGCCCCATGGCGATACCATCACAAATGCCGATAGTGTTGAATTCAAACGGGATGCCGCCCGCTTTGCGAATCTGTCGGCATACCAGGCGCCCAACAGCGTTCAGGTGCATGTGGCCGGGGATGATTTCGACAAACGAGTTACAGACGCCGATAAACGGCTTATGCAGGTCCTCGGCTTTGACCCCCAGCGCCCGCAGAAGACTCCGGTGCGGCGCCCGCTCCACGCCGTGTTTGATCTGATTGCTTTGCATGGCATACTCCTGGAATGGTTGATGGCCTAACGGTTCATACTTCTTATTGATTTCCAACGGTGTTTCAGTGTATAAGAAAGGGGATGGATTAAAAGAATAAAATCGCACAGGCTGGAGAAAAATATTATGTGGAAAATGTTTTTGCCGATCATGCTTCTGATCGTTTGTCTGGCAGGATGCCGCAAGCAGGATATCCGGACGGTCGTCGTGGCCGTGCCCAGCCTGAAAAATCCGGCCTGCGCGCAGCTCATTCAGGACGCCTTCATGCGCCAGCCGGGCATCAAGGCCATTAAGCCGGACTTCCAACTGCATACTTTGACGGTCACCTACGACTCCATGGTCATTGCCCGGAAGAATATCGAGTTCACGATTGCCGGCGCCGGATTTGACGCCAATGACATCCGCGCCCCGACTAATGCGGTCGCGGCCTTGCCCGCGGCATGCAAATAAATGAAGAATGCAGAATGTAGAATGCAGAATTACGAATACAGAATTTAAAACTTTATGAGACCCAATCGTTCCCGTCGGCTTCATTCTGCATTCTGCATTCTGCATTATTTCGTTATGCAAGCCCTTGTTGACCAGTTTATTGATTACATCGCCCTGGAGCGGGGGTTAAGCCCCAATACGCAGACGGCCTATCGCGCCGATCTCGATAAATTCGTCCATTTCCTGGAACGCCGCAAGTTGACCACGCTGAATGCCGTTTCCCGCAAGCACATTCTGGATTTCCTGATGGACGCAAAGGAGCATGAACTCAGCCTTAACTCCATTTCGCGCCTGTTTGTTTCCGTAAAGATTTTTTTCCGCTACCTCCACCAGGAAGGCTTGCTCAGCCGGAATGTTACGGAAGTGATGGACTCGCCGCGACTCTGGAAGGTTTTGCCCGCGACGCTCTCGTTAAAGGAAGTCGAGCGCCTGCTGGCCTCCCCGGAGGGCGACAAACCGCAGGCCATTCGAGACCGCGCACTGTTGGAAATAGCCTACGCCACGGGTTTGCGCGTCTCGGAGCTGTGCGGCCTGACGCTGAATGACGTCCATTTTGACGCCGGGTACCTGCGGTGCGTGGGCAAAGGACAGAAGGAACGGGTCGTGCCATTCTCGGAAAAATCCGGCGCGGTGCTAACCCAATACCTGGAACAGGTGCGCCCGCGATTGACCGCCGATCCGCTCAATCGGGTCGTGTTCCTGACGCGCGCCGGAAAAGCGTTCAGCCGGAAAAGCGTCTGGAAAATGGTCAAACAGTATGCCCGCAAGGCGGGGATCGTCAAACCCATCAGCCCGCACACCCTGCGGCATTCCTTTGCCAGCCACCTACTGCACAACGGCGCGCCGCTGAGGATCATCCAGGAAATGCTGGGCCATGCCGACATCGCGACAACGCAGATTTATACGCACATTGACCAGTCCCGGTTAAAAGCCATTCACGAAAAATTCCACCCACGCGCATAAGTGGATAGGCTGTAAGCAGACGCCAGACGACGGACGCCAGACGCCAGCCCGGAGAAAAAAGAAACTTTATCCGTGAAATCGGTGTAATCCGTGGTAAAAATATGTGATCTTTGCGGTTAATTTTGCTTCGCCGTTTTGACTGATGAATCAACAGTATGAAAATATTCTTTAAAAAAAATCCTTACCGGCCGCTGGAGAAGCACCTGGGCTATACTTTCCGCGACAAGGACCTGCTGGCCAACGCCCTCATGCACCGGTCCTACCGCTATGAAAGCGCTGATATCCGGAACGACAACCAGCGGTTAGAGTTCCTGGGCGATTCCGCCCTGGGCCTGGTGGCCAGTGACTACCTTTTCCGCCTGTATCCGGACATCGAGGAAGGGCCGCTGACCTGCCTGCGCAGTCGCCTGACGAGCGGCAAAGCGCTGGCGCGCATTGGCGCCTCCATTGACCTGGGCGCCGATATCAAGCTGGGTAAAGGCGAAAAAGCTTCAGGGGGCCACCAACGGGATTCCAACATTACCGACGCCATGGAGGCCATCCTGGGGGCCGCCTACCTGGATGGGGACTTGAAAGCCGTGCGCAAAATATTTAGAAGACTGTTCGTGGCGCAAATTGAAATTCATCCCGACGACAACTGGGGCGACAATCCCAAGGGACACCTGCAGGTGCTGGCCCAACAGCGCTGGAAAACCAATCCTAACTATCGCCTGGTCAAGCAGGAAGGACCACCCCACGCACGCGTCTTCACGGTGGAGGTCGCCATCGCGGGCAAGGTTAGCGGCATCGGCCAAGGCTCCTGCAAACGGGATGCCCAACAGTCGGCCGCGCGCCAGGCCCTACAGAACCTGCCTCCGGCTGGCGCCGGGACCTGAAGATTTACCAATTAGTGGACGAGTGCTTAATTTCCCGCCAGGACCTCATGTCCATCTGTGCCGGCAATGACGTTATGTTTGCCAGGTTGGCCAAGGCTGCTGTGCTGTGTTTGAGACTGGCACTTCCCCAAACCCTGATATCCAATTCTCCGCCCGCGCAAGCTATGGCGCCGAAGATATCCACTGTGCCTGTTGCGGAAAACTCGTCCCCGATATCAACAACACCGTCGCCCAGGAGAATGACCAAGCCTTCATAGTGAAAAGTGCCGGAAACACTAAGGGTGGCAGTTCCCGGAATTATTAAAATACCCGCGCCATGTACTTTGTTTCCACCGCTAATACTGGTAGTGCCCGGCGGTAATACCGTTATCACGGGAGCGTCACGGGTGCCCATACCTCCTACACCACTGTAGACCGTTGCATACGGCAACAGCGAGTTGGCCATCTCAAGCCAGTATGTCTCGGTATATCCATTTGAACTAACACCGCTGGCTATGGGTGGATTGCCGCTAATTGCATTGGTGCCACTAATCGAGAGGTTTGTAGAGGAATATAAGCCTGCAGACGCCGGATTGGCGTTGGTGGTTCCATTGCATCCGGCGCCAGTACAACTAAAGGTGGCGGGCACGTCATAGTCGTGGCCGTCAATCTCGCCGGAACCACCAATGGTCAGACTGGAATTGGTGCCATATACGCCTATAGCGCCGTCGGCCGGCGCCTGCCCCAGTTCAAACGGGGTCACCCGCATCTCCACCTCGATAACACGCGTGGCGGTTTCAACGATGCCCGTGGAGCGGATGATCACGATATCGCTCGTGTTCACCAAAGGATTTGGGTCGAAGTTCGTGTTGTTCCGGACCCAGGCATAAAATATGCCTTCGCCATAATTCGTGACGCCTCCAAAGAGCACACCGCCGTTGGTGAGTACGTCGTTCAAGTTGGTGTACCGCAATGCGTCCTTGGCGCGTTCAATGCCGGCTTCGGCCACAAAAAAGGCCTTTTCGAAGCGTATTTCCTGCCGGACCTGAGTGATCCGCGCACCGCTGGCAAAATGCAGCCCCGCCGCAAGGATGCCGGCCACCGCCGCCAAAATGACGACCACAACCAGAACCATGCCGGAGGAATTGGGTTCGAAACAGACCGGTTGTTGAGCCCGGGTCTTGTCGCCTGCCGCGTAATTATCGTGAATCATAACAGGCCTCCTGATCAAGGATTGCCTCAGTCCGGGTTGCATATCGTCATGTAATTGGTCAACACTTGGCGCCTCGAAGAAGCCGGGGCAACCCATTCAACAACTATCGTGATGTTTTTGTATTTATTGTTGGCTGCGTTTGTGACGGAAACGACAGAATTACTCATCGTATATACAATGAATGTGTTGGTTAAGGTTACGTTAGTGGGCCCGATACTGGTGTATGCGTTCGTCTGGAGCCGCTCTGCTTCGTTACGGGCAATCTGCAGAGCAGTGAGATGGGTTTGCGCCAGGGCAACACTACGCTTGGAACTGACAAAGCCCGAGAGCAATAAGCCCAACGCAAGCAGCATCAACACCACGGCAACGATGACTTCTGTCAGGGTAAATGCCGTGTCACCTGTTTCATCCTTTGGCATGATTTATCCTCATTGAATTGGGGCGCCCCGGTTTTCGCGCTTTTTGATTTGCTCTTCGAGCTCCCGGTTGTCGCGGTTGGGATTATCTCTGACGTATTGTTGCATGCGCGCGACGATCCGCTGATTGACCTTGGACTTGGCCTGCTGCAGTTTGATTTCGTCTTCGCGTTGCTTGGTCGGGGCAACTACCGGCTGTGTGACGGCGGGTTTGGGAGTCGTCGGAATTGCCCGTTGTTCAAGTATGTTCTGCATTTCAATCGCGTCCTGTGACAGAGCAGCATCCATCGTAGCAGCCGCGTTGGTGGGGACAGCCGCGCCATACGGCGAAGAATTGCCCAGCGCGCGCGACAGGGACCAAATTGCGGCAATGAGCAATACCACGCCCAGGATGAAAACCGCGATGAGGCCCCATTTCCTTGGCGCTGATTCTTGATCTGTTTGCGTGGCGCCCATGATTGCCCTTCCCCTTTTTTCAATAAATCAGTTCCGCATCTTGACAAACGTACTAACCTGGTTGCTGGCCACAAACATCCCGTCCTTTTCCCATACCATTAGTTGAATTTCCAGCGTTCCGTGATTGGTCGTCACCGTGGCGGAGGAAACATAATTGCAGATTAACATGCGCTTATTAAAGGCTGCGGAGGTTTGCTCGGTGTCCGGACAGAAAAGAATATTCCGTTGTTTGATATTGTAATCAATACATGCGACGCCTTCAAATGCATTGGAGAAGGTCAGGCGCCAACTGCCGTCAGGGGTATATAAGCACCCCACGTGCACATAATGGACAGGATTGGCGGGTGACGGCGGGGCTATACCGGTTTCCCAATAATAATTGGTAATATCATAACGGTGGCCGCCGACGTCTGTATCCAGCATGACCATAGCCGCACTCCTTAACCCGCTGTTGGTCCCCACCCCGTAGACCATGCGCTGGATCGCCAGATTGGCCATGCGGGACGTATCCATACTCAGCGAAGTGGCGCGCCACATCCGCTGGCACATGATATACACACCGAGCGAGCCGGCCATCACGAAACCGAACAGCCCCACCGCAATCATCAGTTCCACCAGGGTGAAACCTCTGGAACCGCTGAAAAACGTTTTTGGTTCTTTGTTCTTCGTGATTCCGAATTTCATTGGTCCAACTCCAAATTCATGGATCCCTTCAGTTTTACGGAAAACCGCTGTCGCCTGTTTCCCCCTCTTTCTCCAATTTACGGATTTCCTTTTCCGTCAGTGTGCCCAGTTGGCCGGGATGGACTTTGGCCTGTTCCCTGAGAAGCTCGTACGAGCGTTTTCTGTCTTGTTCGGCCTGGACGCGCTGTTCAAAATTGGGCATTATATTATGCGATTTCGGCAGGCGCGGCACGGCGGCCGCTTCAGGGGAAGTCGGTGCGGGCTCGGAGTGCACCTCCAGCGGCGTAATCGCCGGCGCCACAACAGGGGGGGGCGAGAGAACCGGCTTACGCAGAGCGTTCGAGATGGATCGCGCCGTAAACGCCAGCATGAGAACCAGACACCCTGCCGCCATGGCTATCGTGATCCACCAGAACAGATTGGGTTTTGATTCCTCATTGCTCATGGTTTGTCTCTCCAACCTTGCCACGCGTATTGATCGGGCATCGTCGGATAGAACGGCGGCGGATTGTCCTCGAAGCGCAAGTCATAAATATAGTTTTTGTAATAACCATGGCTGCCGCTCGAATCTGAGGTATAACCCCGATAATTCTGGATGATCCCACCGTAGACCGTCATGGTCTCACATTTTGATCGATCCCGACTATCCCAACCCACTACCTCGAATTTGCCGTCGCTGAGGTCGCTGGGGGTAGCCGAGCCGTCGGCCACCATGTGGGCGTAAACATTCAGCCACTTCGGACAATTGGTAGCGATGAAAATATTGTGCCGCGACAGCAGGCCGATGGCATCGTCTGAATTGTTCGTGGGGTGAACGGCCAGGGTGATGTGATTGGTAATCAGGACATCCCATTCGGTAGCGACCGTCAGCCGTCCGTGGAAGTTGGTGCCCCCGATCTGGACCGTGCCGGTTTGAGTTCCCGATGACGCCACATAAATCAGGCCCGTGCTGAGGAAAGACGGATTGTTGGAGGTGTAATTCACGTTGGTCCATCCTCGTTGGGAATTGGAAATAAACACGTTGGTTGATTGCAGACGGATGCTGGTTGCTCCGGTGACAACCAACCCCGCCAAAGTTCGCAGACAATTGGAAGATGCCGTGTTGGTGAAGTTGATGGAGGATAGTGTTTGCGTAGGCGCGCCCAAGACGTAGCCTTGATCGAATATCGCGCCACTAAGATCAGTGCCGGATGTCCAATTGGTGGCAGCCGATGATACCAAGTCGTAAAAATGCGGGTCGCCCGTAATCTTAATTTTACAATTGGCGTGTATTCTTCCGTAAAAATCACCGGCCGCAATTGTAATGTCACTGGGCCCGGTGTTATACCACATGGCATATCGGGCCCAGGACTGTTGACGAACCCCGGTCATGGTCACTGCTTTTCTTATGCTATTGACCTCGCCGGTGGAAGTAATCGTGTACCAGGTCTGGCCGCCGCCGCCGTTGACTAAGTTGATCGCAACGCTATAGGTCCCGTTGCCGATGGCGCCCGTAATGACGCCAGGAGGATTTCCGACGCTGTTTCGGATGCAGGAGACGGCGCGCTCCGCGCCGCCTTCGGCCACGTAAAAAGCCTGTTCCAGACGGACCTGCCGGTCGGCCAGCTTTAACTGGGAGCCGCTTTCGCTCCACAGGCCCAAGGCCAGAATAGCGGTAATGGCCGTGAAACAGACCACGGCAACCAGAACCACGCCGGAATTATTGTTGGTTTTCATGGTGCGCCTCTCTAATTCCGCCTCTTTAAAAAAGTAGCGATCTGGTTCGTAGTAGTGAACCAGCCTCTTTGCCGGAGAATGGTCAATTGAATGGCCACACCGGACGCATTGGTTGAGACAACAGCATCGGACACATAATTACAGATCAACTGTCGGGTCTCTCGCTGAGGCACGGACCCGGGGCCGGAGCCGGGGTCTTCCACCCATAAGACAATATTGCTGGCCTCTTTGTTGAAATCAATCTTGCATGCCCCGTCAAAAATGTTGGAACAGGTCATGCGCCAGCTGCCATCGGACAAACCCGGATTCAGGAAATGCGCCGAGTCACCGGGCGCCGGAGGATAAACATGGCCCGTACCCGTCCACATTCCTTTCATATTTGCGACACTAATGCTGGCGGCCGTCCGCAGTCCATTGTTGGATCCAATTCCATAAACCAGCCGCGACAGGGCCATATTGCCGTCACGACTGGTCGCCATGCCTAACGAGGTGGCCTGCCACATCTTCTGGCACATGATGTATACGCCGATAGCGCCCCCCATGATCATGCCGAACATAGCCGTCGCGATCATCAATTCGACGAGCGTGAAGCCCCGTGAGCCGTTGAATAATATTCCTGGTCCTTTGTGCCTACTCCGCCGTCGCAAAGCCCTGGTCGCCTGCGGCGCCGCCGAAGGCGGGTAAACCTCCGGCTGCGACCTTCCTTCGCCCGCCATAGCGGGCTTCGCGAAGGCGGGAGGCCGGATCTTCATTGGACAAACCGCCGTGGTTCTGGTTTGAAAATCTGTTTTCACGGGTGCAACTCCGAACTGACCGATCCCGCCAGGCTGACGGTGGAGGTGATCCTACTGCCGGGATTGATCCAACGATTGGTCAAATAAATGTTTTTGACAACGATGCTCGGAGTCTGGGTCACGATGGCGACAGAATATGAAATATTGGTCGGCACAGTGGACACGGTCCCCGTAGCAGCGTGCATGCCAGGGCTCAGGGGCGGAGAAAGATACGCCAACGACACCAGGTTTTCCATATTTGAGCGAGCGTTTTCAATGGCCTCCATGCGGTTATCGGACATCACGGCCGACCGTTTGGCCGAGACAAAGGTTCCCAGAAACAAGGCCAACGCCATGATCAATAAGGCCGTGGCAATAGCAACTTCTATCAAGGTGAACGCAGACACGCTCATTTTCCCGCCCTGCTTGTGCTTGTTCATTGGCTTCATGATACATCCCTGCCCCAAACACTCAATCCAAAATCATTATCTCATTATTATAAGCATTATACATGCCAACACAGTAGCATCCCATAGGATGCTCAGGCCGTAGGCTATAGGCTGTAGACTATTAGGAAAATCGATGCTTTTCGGACCCATTGACAAAACCGTATTTTCGTTTTTTCGACGTCTTTGCCCTGTTTCACCCTACAGCCTACAGTCTAAACCCCTACAGTCTCGGCGTCCCTATGGGACGCCAGTGTATCCGAAACGCTGTAAAGCACGGATTCAAGTGGTTACGGAAGGTTTTAAAAGTCATTATTGCACATTCGATAATGGTCTTTGATCATAATTCAGCGTATCTAAAGACATTTTACCACGGATATCACGAATAACACTGATAGAGGAAAAAACCATGTTTTCTTGATTATTTATATGGCTTCGTCTTCATCCGTGATATCCGGGTAATCCGTGGTGAGTAGTTGCCTTTGATTTCCTCTTCCGATGCGTAAATCCGCCCAAGCCACGATCCTCGCCCCCGAGGCTGGCTATGCCCCACGCTCCATATTTTTCTCCAGAGCCTGATCGCAGAACGCCGTGGCTTCCGCTACTTGCTCGAACATGGGGAAAATTCCGCCAAACCCGGCCAGTTCAATTACCTTGTGGCAATATGCCTTGGTACCAGCCATGGCCATGGTGCCCCCCGCCTGCTGAAGCTTCTTGAACAGGGTTAATAGCAGGCGCAGGCCGGCACTGCTGATATAATCCACGCCGGAGAGATCCACAACCGCGACGCACACCGCCGGCGAAACGGCAGCCGCCACGGTTTGCTCCACCTCGGCAATGGCAAGCGCATCCATTTTACCCGCCAGGATCAAGTCCAACCGCCGCCCGTGAATATAGGATTGAATTTGCATACAGATCTCCCGTTTATGATTTCAACCCGCACCCGTCCATGCATATTGCCTAATATCATGAAATTCCCCGTCGTACAAAGCCCGAAAATACACCTGACGGTACCCCACCCCATTTTACCTGAATTAGATCAGGTCAGGGCACGGTCAACGATATTCCGCACGAACGTGTTTCAAAGCCGGTCGGCACAACGATGGGCTGTTGGATAATCTGGCCGTTCACGGATACAGCCGGACTGACTTTGAACGCGGTGGGGAAACGATATTCATTTCCGTAAAAGAACCGCGCCGGCCCCCGGATTTCCACATGCGGCCCCCGCGCATACGTGAAGGAGGAGGCACCGTTGTCGGTGCCTGCCGCTTTCGACTTGGCCGCTTCCCGCCGGCGCTGGAGTTCCAGTTCCCGGTCATTCTGCTCCTGGCGTTTCCGATCCGCCCAAATCCGGTTCAGTTCGTTTTTTTCTGCGGAAGTAATCGACCGAATGAATTGCAGGTCCTGGCCGGCGGTGACCGTCACACCGTCTTCATCAATTTCTTCCACGGCAATTATCTGGTTGTCCACGAAAAAAACATCCTGTTCCTGAATGTTCCACCATGTCCCATTGTCCAGCCGGACCAGCCAGGCCACGCGACCGGGCCACGGCAAACGCCGGTCCTGTTCCAGGATGACGGTAGCATGCCCTGGTCCGGCCAGAGTGACCCTTCCGGAGGGCTCATCCAGGTAGGCATTGAGCGCGGGATTATAAACACGGTTGGTTTTCGATTCAAACGCCGTAATCCGGTAACGGCCCAGGGACTCGCCACGCTTGGCAAAAATGGTGCGACCGTTACGTTGGTTGAACGCCAGCAGGGTCTGTCCATCTGCGCCGTTCATTGCGCCGGTGAACAGGTATTCGAAACAGGCGCTCTCCGTTGTGAACACGCGGACTGTTTCCATGGCGGTCTCGGCGCCGGAAGCCACAAAAGCCCAAAGCAGCATGCCGACCGCGGCCGAAGCCAAACGCGGCCAACCCCGTCCCCGCGTTGATAAGACCAAACGGGATATTTTTGACAGGATTAACAAGATTGACAGGATTGATTGGAAAGGAAGAAGGCAGGATGAAATTGATAAGCGGACGGAGGTTTTCATCAGAAAATCCTGCAAATCCTGTAAATCCTGTTTAATGTTTCTTGCCTTAAATTTTCTTCGTCAAGCTGAGTAGTTACCATTTTTCCCTTCCTTCAATTCAGGCTCAGCAGGTCCTTCACATCCTCCCAGGTCAGCTTCTGCATGACCTGCTCATCGTCGGCCAGGGTCGCGTTAATCACGCTTTGCTTGCGCCGCTGCATGGCAAGGACTTTTTCCTCGACGGTATCCTTCGTGATCAACTTGAGGCTGTAGACGGTGCGGTGCTGGCCGATCCGGTGAGCCCGGTCGGTGGCCTGCGCCTCGACGGCCGGATTCCACCACGGGTCGAAATGGATCACCATGTCCGCCCCGGTAAGATTCAGGCCCGTGCCGCCGGCCTTGAGACTGATCAAGAATACGGGGATTGAACGGTTGGTGTTGAACTCCTTCACAACGGCCAGGCGATTTTGCGTGGAGCCATCGAGGTAGCTATAAGTCAATCCGAGCTTTTCCAGTTCGCGCTTGAGGATCGCCAGCATGGAGGTGAACTGGCTGAATACCAGCACCCGGTGTCCGCCATCAATCGCCTCGTCGAGCAGTTCGCAGAAAAGATCCAGTTTGCCCGAGGGATATTGGCTGTCGAGATCCTTCAGCTTGAGCAGTTCGAGGTGACAGCAAGTCTGCCGCAGGCGCAGGAGGGTCGTGAGAATCTCCATGCGCGAGCGCTGGAAACCGTTACGCGCAACCAAATCGCTGATCTTGCGTTGCGAGGCCTGTAACAGGTTTTTATAGACAAGCTGCTGGTCGCGGGTCATCACGCAAGTTGCCAGCTTCTCGATTTTGGGCGGCAGGTCCTTGGCGACATCCTGCTTCAACCGCCGGAGCATGAACGGCCGGAGCTTGCGGCGTAGCTTGAGTTGCGCCGCCTCGGCCGCCTCGCCGCCCTGCGCAATGGGGGCCTCGTAGCCCAGGCGGAAGCGTTCATAGGGCCCGAGATAACCCGGCATGAGAAAGTCCATGATTGACCACAGGTCGGCCACGCTGTTTTCGATCGGCGTGCCGGTCAGGACCAGGCGATGGACGGCTTTCAATCGCTTGGTGGCCTGGGCGTTCTGGGTAGAGCGGTTTTTGATGTGCTGGGCCTCGTCAAGCACAACTGCGGCAAAGTCCAGGGCGGCCAGCAACTCGATATCCCGGCGCAACAGCGCGTAAGAAGTCACGACAATATCGGCCTTGCCAAAATCACTCCACTTCGCGTGTCGTTCGCCGCCGCTCATCACGAGGACGCGGAGCCGCGGCGTCCAGCGCGCTGATTCTTCCGCCCAGTTGTCCACCAGGCTCGAAGGGCAAACAATCAGCGCCGGTTTGTTTTCCGCCGGCGCGTGCCGCCGCACCAGACTCAGCCACACCAGGGCTTGCAGGGTCTTGCCCAATCCCATGTCGTCCGCCAGAATGCCGCCAAACTGGTTCTGCTCCAAAAACCTCAGCCAGGCGACACCCTCCTTCTGGTACGGACGCATTACAGCTTCCAAGTCCGGCGGCAATACTGCGGGCTCCAGGACCAGGCGTCCGCTCTCCTGCCCCCTGATCTTGTCCAGCCATTCCGGCCGCGCCTCGACATCAATCCCTTCCAAGGCATCCAGGGAGGATTTGATGTAGGCGGCATAAACGCCATTGAGACGGAATGTGCCGGCGCGCGCGCCCTCGCCGCTGGCACAGTCGGCAAAGATATCGCGGGCCGACTCGATCGCGCCGGAATCGAGCAGGATGGTGCGGCCGCCCTTCTGGATAAAGGAGTCGCCCTTGAGCAGCGCCCTCTGGATATCGGCCTCCGATAAACTTTGCCCCTGGCCGTCTTCGAACGCAAAGCCGACATCGAACCAGCCGGCGCCAGCATCATCCTGGACGTGCACGACGGGCATGGCGGACTCCAACGAGTCCATGAATGGCTGGACTGAGCCGGCAAACTCAACTTTCCAGCCGAGCCGGCGCAAGGCGTGGATGCCGCTGCCGAGGACGTTGAGCACCTCGCGCTCGCCGACAACCGGCGTGAGGGCGTCGCCGCGCTCCCCGTCAAAGCCAAAGGCCTTGACCCGCTGCAGGGCCTGTTGTTCGCGCTCCGGGTTGCGGGTCAGATAGCGGAACAGATCTTCCGGATCAGCCAATGCCAACGGGTCAACCGGATCGGGTTTGCCGGCCACCACCGAAATCGCGCCGTATTCGGCATACAGCGTGGCGGCCAGCGAGGCCGGACTGCCGCGCACTTCCATCCGGAACCGGGGCTCAGCCGGATCTAAACTGAACAGGTCGGGCGAAAGTTCAGTCGCCACCGGCATATGTTTAACGAGCAACGGCAGTTCGGTGCTCATGAACCGGGGCACAGCCGAGCGCGGGATGGTCACTGGCTGGGCATAGAGCGGCTGGAAAGGGATCGGGAGCAGTTTCTCCAACGGCCAGAACTGACCGGCGCCGAAAACCCAGCCGGTTTTCCCGGCAATGATATAAAAGGGTGCCGCAACCGCCCCACTGACCGGAAATTCATTGTGCACCGCCAGGGTCAGCTCACCAGAACGGCTATCCATATCAAGCTTAAGGATGGAAACCAACGGAACGGTATTGATCGTCACGAGGCTCTGCTCGCCTTCAACGGCCAGGGGTTTGCCGGCATGAATCTGCAGGAGATTTGTGAAATCCCTCGGCCCAATTTCCAGACTGCCTTTCAGCGGACCTTCCGAAATATCCTCCAGCACGAAGAGCAGAGATTCGTCACGGGACGGAAATACGAACGACAGCTTCCGGGAAACGATTTCGGGCGCCGCGCGGCGGCCGTTGCACTCGATCTCACAACGGAGCGGGATGCGGCCGGCGCGGTACCCGGCCATCCAGTTACGGCCGAGGGTCAGACACAGGGCGGCGGGCAGGGCGAGCGGCGTACCCGCCGGAACGCGCTTCAGGTAGGCCGCCTCGTCCACTTGTGCCAGACGCGCCGCGCGGCGCTGTTCCACCTTGATCTTGGCGGCACGGTCGGGATCGCTCTGCCGACGGAGAAGTTCCAGGCCAACGGCAATCATGTGAACACAGGTCAGGGAACGCTCCCGGCAATTATAACAACGGCACTGGTTTTCGGCGCCCCCTTTCGGCCGCAAGGTGAACTGACAGGCCAGCGTCCCGGCACCGGCCTTGACCGTGCCCTTGACCACGGGATGTTCATAGGTCACGGCCTGGACAAGCCCCTTCTCAAACATAGCCAGTCCGGCCCGGAATACTTCGGCTCCGCCCCAGTCCATCAGCATCTTACGGGTAAAAGGAATCGTCATATCAGTTCCTAACCCGGATATTTCGCGCTTGGCGTGAAATATCCGCCCTGTGGTCCTCGATGCGCCCCGTAAAAGCAGGGATTGCTCTCCTCGCCTGAGTTCGGGACGAAGGCGGGGGTTGCCTTTCCGTACGGCAAAGGGTTTCCGCCTGAACGGAAGCGGATTTTACCCAAGCCAGCCCGGCTTGTTAAAAATCCGGGCTAAATATATTTTCTGAACGAAGTTTGCGCCGCATGCAAGGCCACGGCAACGACAATGCCGGTGAAAATAATCCCCACCAATGCGGTCAGGATGGCGAGCCCCTTGGACAGCCGCTTGCGCGGATGGAAATCACCATACCCCACGGTAATCGCCGTAATGAACGACCAATAGAACGCGTCGAATTTTGACCAGGCTTCATGGCGTCCGACGATCTGGCCGATTAAGACGATGATCAACAAGAGAATCAACAACAAGGGCGAGATAAAATAAAGCCCCCGCAGGAACAGTCGCAAAAACTCAGCGGTGACTTCCATGGTAGTTCTCCAAATTCTGTGTTTCCGGACCTGACCTGCATGCGCGTTTACAACAGTTTTGAATGTAACAGGGAATGTCCAAAATTACCAGTGAAAGATGGCACGGTCGGTCTACCTTCGCTGATGCGCTATGGCAGGCAAGCCGGGACTGGAGGGAATATCCTCCGCTTAATTTTTCATCAAATTGCGTTTTTCCTGATGCCTGAAAATGGTCATCCAGATTTGTTTTGCAGTTGCAGGCATGAAAATTCTCGCCAGGCCATTAATCCGAAATTCTCAAGGAGCTTGCTTAAGCGCTTATCCTCCCTAATCGATCTTGAGGCATTCTGAACCCAATACTACATCCGTGATCGGGTTGTCGTGATTTCAGGTTTGACCTTCTGCCGGGGCGGGTATAGCTTTATAAGCTAATCGGGAACAATCTGTTTCGGCATGTGTAATGTAATTGTCTCTCTCAACACATCATTGTTCGATAAAAAAAACGAAAGCGATTTCTTACAAGCGAGCGACTGTATGATAAACATCAAAACAAGCAGCTTTATCTGGATCATATTTTATCTGCTTCTCACGATGATATTTGTTACTTTTTGTGCAGATATTATTGGTTTAAGGATAGCTAAATATATTTGGTTTAAGCTGTTTCTCTTATGTTTACCGGTGATTTTGTTGTTGTTTCACTCTTTTTATACACTATCGGCGGCAAGAGGAATTATGTTTATCGTTATTGCCTCCGCAACAGGATTGATAATGGAAATATTGGGGTTGAAAAATGGCGTTATTTTTGGGGGCCATTATATTTATCAATCTAATCAGCCAACTATCGCGAGTGTTCCTTTGTCGGTCGTTCTATTTTGGGCAGTTTTTATATATACAGGATATTGTATGGTTAATTCCTTTTTAATCTGGACGAACAGAGAAAAACCAAACATAAAACACAATAATTATTGGTTATTACCCCTACTAATTGTGGCCGATGGGTTGATTGTTGTGGCAATTGATCTATTTATGGATCCTTTGGAAGTATATGCGGGAAACTGGAGATGGCTGGAAGGCGGGCCTTATTATGGTATACCCGTCGGAAACTTCATCGGTTGGTTTTGTGTTACTGCAATAGCAACTGCAGCATATAGATCATTTGAATATTTCGTGCCAAATAAAGAGCCAACATATGACAAATCAGTTTTCGTTATCCCGGTTTTACTATACGGAATATTATCTTTGTGTTTTGCCATGGCTGCCATCAAGCATCAAATGCTTGGCTTGGCATTATTGGGATCTATTTTAATGATGCCGACGGTTATTGTTAATTTACTGTTATTCCGAAAAAGGGCAATTACACTCACAAATAACCTCGATAAGCGGCCCCTCTGCGCAATGGCTGGCCGGCCAGACCTTTTACGAAATTCATAAAAATATCTACAACCTCTCAAAATGCTCCAGGAGATATATCCCGCCCTGATCGATCCTGGGGCATTCCGGTCAACACAACGTGATTTCCGGTTTGACCTTCTGCCGGTGTCGCTATACGCTTAACGAAACGGGGCCAGGTTGTTGTTGCACACCAGAAAGGGGAAGTAAGAATGATCGGTGTCTTGGGCGCGACTACGTTCGTTATTTACTTTGCAGTGGCAGTGCTGCTGGTTTGGAAATACCGCGGGACGAGGGATGCTGGTTTTCTTTGGCTTGGTCTGCCATTGGTGCTATTGCCTCTTGTGGCTCTGCCGCTTGCCCTCTGGCTTCAGGCGGGTGTAGACCGGTTGGCGCTTGGACAGCAAGTCAACACCTTTCCTTTCACCCTTGTCGAGCAGGGCCGTCTCACGATGGGCAGTTTTCTCACTCTGCTGAATTTGGTAGAGCACGTTGTTTGGGGCATTCTCTCTCTGATCGCCGTACTGGCTTTAAACGGCAGTAGGAAAGCCCCAGATAAGCACTAGGCGGTTTTTAAGTCGGTTCAATTAGATTTGGCACCGGTAGTTGTTGGGCACTACAAACATCAGCGGTCTCCATCAATTTTTCCTCTACCTAATAATGCCCATTTTCCCCTAATCCGCAAAATTATTGGTTATTCAAGCCCTTTAGACCAGTTTTGGGCGTGAATATTCTCGCCCTGCCATCCATAATCGCTATTACCCGTTACTGGTTTTCCGGTTTGACCTTCTGCCGGGGCGGGTATAGCATTAAACTCAAATCAGCAACGCGCTCTGATGCTTCGGAACGAGTAATGTTGGCAAAATGTGCGTAGCGGAATTGTTGCAAAACGTGCCATTGTTCGAAAAACGCGCCGCAATCCAACAAAAAAAACAATGAAAACAACCAAAAAAATTATCGGCTTGAGAGCCTGTGTGGCTTTCGTCGTTTTAGTAATTTTAATTTTCTGTGAAAAAGGAAATGCAACCGAGGCAACCGATTATTCAATCGCCTCGCATTGGTTGACGGTACCGGCTACGATAAACAAAGCCGTGGATGTCTTTTACCTTTATCCGACTGCCTGGACGAGCACCAATCCAAATCCAGAGATTTGCGCCATCGACAATCCTTCCATGTTAGTAAAGGCGCCCGAATCCTCTGCACTCCAAGTAACGGCTTTTGAACCCATCGGGAATATTTACGCGCCATTCTACAGGCAAGATAATTTATCGCCTATTGATCGATTGAATATTATAGCAGGCATACCCACCTTGGATGCCGTGGCGGCGTTTGACTACTATATTCAAAATTTTAATCATGGCCGTCCATTTATTTTAGCCGGACATTCGCAAGGCTCAGATGTGCTGAGCAACCTACTGGCCGATTACATGAAAACCCATCCGACGGTGTTAGCCAGAATGATTGCGGCTTACGTGATCGGTTTTCCCATTACGACTGAGTATCTTTCCAACAATCCGCACTTGAAATTTGCCGAAGGCCCGGGCGACACGGGCGTGATCATTTCGTATAACACGGAAGCTCCTGATGTTGTTCCACCAGTAACCAATCCAGTCTTGTCGGGTTTGATAGGTGTTGTCATCAATCCCATCACTTGGACGAAAGGCGAAAACTTGGCAACCACAAATCAAGGCATCGGGTCGTTCATGCCGGATTCGAACGGCGTCTATGTGCGAGTGCCGCAATACGCTGATGCCCAGATCGACAAAACTAAAGGGGTGTTGATTTGTCGTAGTGCTGACGAAGATGCAATAGCTATAATACAGCCAGGGCTTCCTAGGGGAGTTTACCATAACTTTGATTATCCGTTTTATTACTTTAATATTAGATCGAACGCCGCTAACAGAACTCAAAATTTCTTAAACAAATATTATTCTATTTCGTCCGGTGTCTGTGTCGATTATGACGGCGATGGCAAGTCCGACCCGGCCGTGTACCGTGACGGCAATTGGGCCATTCACACGATGGCGGGTAGCATTATCGCTGGCAGCTGGGGCGAGCCGGGCTGGACACCCGTGCGAGGGGACTATGACGGCGACGGCATGTCCGACCTGGCCGTGTACCGTAACGGCTATTGGGTCATTCACACGATGGCGGGCAACGTTATCACTGACTTCTGGGGCGAGCCGGGCTGGACTACCGTCTCAGGGGACTATGACGATGACGGCAAGTCCGACCTGGCCGTGTACCGTGACGGCAATTGGGCCATCTGCACGATGGCGGGCAACGTTATCACTGACTTCTGGGGCGAGCCCGGCTGGACTACCGTCTCAGGGGACTACGACGGCGATGGCAAGTCCGACCTAGCCGTGTACCGTAACGGCTATTGGGCCATTCGTACGATGGCGGGCAACGTTATCACCGACTTCTGGGGCGAACCGGGCTGGACTACCGTCTCAGGGGACTATGACGGCGACGGCATGTCCGACTTGGCCGTGTACCGTGACGGCAATTGGGTCATTCACACGATGGCAGGCAACGTTATCACTGACTTCTGGGGCGAGCCGGGCTGGACCCCCGTCTCAGGGGACTATGACGGTGACGGCATGTCCGACCTGGCCGTATACCGTGACGGCAATTGGGCCATTCACACGATGGCGGGCAACGTTATCACGGGCGTCTGGGGCGAGCCGGGCTGGACCCCCGTGCAATAAGGTCCGGAATTACGCTGGCAGGAATGTTCGGATGTTCTTAAATCCAGAATTGCCGATCCAGATTGCGATACTGAATCGCCTCGGAAACATGCTCGGTCTGGATGTCCGCGGAATTCGCCAGGTCGGTGATGGTGCGCGCAAGCTACCCTCCAAAGCTTTATTCCGCATCCTCCGATTCCGGAAGGTCTAAAAGCCTGACATCCTCAATGTCAATATCCCGTCCAGCGGCTCGTTTCGATGCGATCAGGTCTTGCTTGGATAGGATAAAAAACTCTTGACCGTGATAGGACAGGGTTTTGCGACGCTGCCAGGCATCATCAAAGGTAATACCCGGAGTGGATGTTTGCACGTCAACACGAACACGATCTCGGAAGATCGTGATTTCATTGGCGAGGACATCCGCAACCGTGGTCAAAGATGCCGTTCCAAGACCGGCATCGAGCAGCGCGGCAAGTAGTCGCCGCGTGTTTTCAGGAGTGGCCTCTATAAGAATGTCGAGATCAAACGTGGCGCGAGGGACGCCATGCAGAATCGAGGCAATGCCGCCGATCACAACGTATTTTACGTCATGTTCTTGAAAGGACCTGAATACGTCCTGCAAGCGGTTTAGCATGCTTGCGCTCCTGAAGTTTTGGGGTTATGGTCAGAGCTAAGTCTGTAAATGAGCACAACATCTCCATGCGCTCGGAAAGCGGCAACGACCGAAACCATCGGGCCTTTGCTTCCGGGGTCTCTTCCCGTCTGTCGTGCACGATACCATCGTTTGATCTCATGCGTGAAGATTACCAAAGACATGTTCTTTCTTCAACCAGTGTTTTCCCCTGTAGAACCTCATATCCAAAACTGCCGGTCAAGGTTACGATATCCTTCGACCTCGCTCAGGACAGGTTGGATAGCTTCGGCCCGTAGCCCTGTAGTATGCGCTCTCGCCTCGGCGAAGCCTCTTTTGCGGCGTAGCCCGGATCGCTTATCCCATCATCATCAAAGAGATATGAAAATATTCCCCACGGTAGTAAACGTTGTGGAATATGCCAAAAAGTGCTTCCGTTAAGCCAATTCCACCATGTTAGCATGTTCAATCTAAACCGCAATTAGTCGATTTTAAGATCAACCAACCATAGAGTTTTATCATCTCCGAGGAGCAATTGCTTGCCGTTGTTGAACGGGAAGATACACTGCGTCGGGTTGAATCCAACACCAACACCTTCTCGGGCCAAGCCAGGGAATAGTTCCCTCTCCATATTTTTTTTCATGTTCATACGGCCAAAGGGGCTAGCAATCCAAAGCCATTTTCCAACAACCTGACAAAGTCGTGGCGCAAAATCACTATCACCATAAATATACGAATTCGTGCCGCTATAATACGCATCTTCACGGATGTGCATTATCTCATACGGAGTGTTCAATAGATTGTATACTAACGCCTGGTTATCTTTGCCACAAATGGCGACACCGTGCTCGTCTTTGAGAACCAGTTTTTTTATATACTGGTCGGTGTAGTTTTTGGGGTTGTACGGTGAGTATTTTGATATCTTGGCATACAAACAAATCGTATCATCCTGATTGATTCGCCAAATTTCCTGCTGCCCTTGGATACGAAACAGAACTCGGTTTCTTTTGGGGTCAGCCAACATGTGATCCGTTTGGAACCGTGGGCCATTGTCAAGCGGAGAAAGTTTTTCACGGCGGCGGCTGGAAGCGAGCACCAAAGGCCGGTTGCTCGCAAGATCATAACTAATAATATAACCATCCCCGCCAAGTCCTGCGTAGAGTCGCCCATCAAGGTAGGCAATAGAATATACAACAGAGGAAGGTAGCCCATTATTACTGTCGATAACACGCACCTCTCCAGGTCCAATCGGAAAATCGAAGATGCCTTGTCCATCCGTTGCCACATAGAAGTGTCCATCACCAAAACATACATCAGTAACATTGGCAAAGTAAGGTTGTTTGATAACTCCAAACTGCTGGGCGCCACCATCGGGCAGGTGTATTTTAAGAAGTTTAAGAAGTTCAATACCTCTATATTGCCCTAGAGTTTCTTGGGATGATCCGTGGCACAACACGTAGATCGCCTCGCCATCCATCACAAAGTGATCAAAGGAACTCAAGCCGGCGATTGAAGTAATATCGAATACTCGATGGATCTCCGTCCAAGGCAGGCAAGGCAGGGTTGGAGGCGGTTCGGCAGACACAACAGGCATAGGCACAGGCGTGGGAATGCCAAGGACTTTATTGTGGAGTTGTTCAAACTCAACTGCCACAAGAGCACGATGATTATAATAGCTTTGACTATCCGCAAGTGCATTTACTGCCAGCACGCGCTCAATCCATTTAAGTTTATTTGCCGGATCGGCTTCCTTATTAATAAGACTTCGTACCAAATCGTCATATACAATGTGACTGCTAAGCAGCATATCACACCACTCGACTTGCGCGTCATAAAGTTCATTCGTATCGGTAAATAATTTTTGAAAGAGATAATCCGTGTCTCTATACAGTGTCCAAGTTGGCTTCGTCAGCATGATATTCAACGCTGCTTCTTTGAATTCTATCCGCTGTTGTTGGGCAATATCCGGCGACAAGCAATCACTTTGGAGCGCATTGTGAAGCTCTATGGCGTGACCGTATAGTCGTATCAAAGGATATGGATTACGGATCATTGCATCACCAAACTTGGTGGATGCTTCATTCATCATGGAGATGGGTTTTTTACGCTCCGGCCCGAATACGGATCCGATTCCCGTACACTCCCGCCAGAGCAGGCTCACCGTGGAGTTATCCTCGAGATCCCATTTGTGATTTTGTGCAGTTGATTCCTCATGGTATATACGTTCCGACATCTTCAACCATGCTGTGGCGATTTTAGCAAAACGCCGATGATAATCGTTGGAATTGAGTGACCAATTACGAATAAATCTTAACCAATTTAAGATGTTGGACGTGTTTTGACTGATCAGGTTTTCATTATCATTTCCCGTACCCCCTGTTCGAAGCAGCGCAATTTCTATCCGATCTACGATGTGGTCTAAATACTCGTTAATAATCGTTTGTATCCGACTTTGTTGAGACTCGTCACCCCTATCATAAATTCGCCGGAGCTGGAGAATCAACCTATCCGCTCCATTGAAAGGGCTGCCAATCTTAAAGGAGTTGGTATTGTCACGAAGCCACCGATTATCATCCACATGTTGCTCCACTAATACAGGACCCATTTCATCCAACGCTTTCGTTAATTGCTCATGCCCTTCTGTTAAAAAGCGTGATCCCTCTTTCGTAAATTGCTTGCTCCGCCATATTCTTCGACCATCTGCAAACCGAAAGCACCTTCGCGCCTCTTCGAGCCGACTGTATGCGTCGTCAATTAGAAAAGAATTTAACTCCGCACGAAAGACCTTATTGGTAGGTGCCAAAGCGCAGGTGGCATACATATGGGCTATTGCAGCAGATCGATCTCCATGGCTATGTAATAATTGTGCCTCGTGGGAGAAGAGACTTGCCTCTATTAGCGGGTTGACTTCCGCACCTACGGGAACCACGTGCAGTGATTCAGTGAACCGGCTTGCAAGCTCTCGCGCAAGCAAATCGGCATTCGTTTGACTCGATGTTGCATCCACGGTACCGATGTCTTGGCCAGTCACATTGCTCAAATGGCAAACCACCCATAGGTCACGACCATCGGCCGCAAGGCGCACGTCCGACTCTACAATCACAACCGATGACCATAAATCTTTCGATTCTTCGGCCACTGGAAGGGATCTCTCGCGATTGACGAATTCCAACCGGTTTCGTTCCAGCACAGCAATCCCCGGCGAGTCCAGAAGTGCCCGTTCTAATAATACTCCCAACGCCGCGCAGAAATCGTCCATCTCCCGGGGTAATTCGGCGTTACGCATCGAAAGCAAACATACGTTTTTCTTATGCAAAGCCGGTTGCTGGCGTTTGGCACAGGCTTTGCGCATTCCGGTTAAAACAATCTTTGCCGTTTTCTCTCCTCCATCGGCTGGCAGGGTCATGTCCAACAGCTTCACACCATTGCCAGCATCGAACACCAAGAGACCAAGCACTTCCTTACTGCCTGGTAGAATCTCAAGAACCGCGAATACTTCTACTCCCAGCAGTTTGCCTGTGGCCATCGCCTTGTCCGAGTCACCCAATCCACTGAGTATCAATTTCTGCTCGTTCAATGCCCTTTCTACCTCACGCCGTTCCACTAGAGCAATATCTGGCTGTGTGCTGAGTAGCACCTCCGCCAATGCCAGGACATTATTTTCTGCTCTCTCGCCACATGTGCTGACTAACGCCACGCGCGTCACTGCCAAAACCGGGAGAGTCGTATATTCCAGACATAGGAATGCTGAAAGAAGAATAAGAAAGTATTTGATCACAATAACAAACCCGTTGCCGTTAATTTTTAGACAGTCTCAACATTTTGGATCAATCTCAATAACAAGACTTCGCCTGTATCCTAATTATGGCACGTATTCTCATCGCTTGCCGTTCCACGTAAACCCGGATTGGCTTTCGCTGGACGACCAAGAACCGTCAAAGCTCTTAAGGTCTGCAGAGAACTCCATGGATAGGGTTCCCGTTCCAAATTGATCCTGCCACTTACAGACGACAGTTCTGCCATTCAGCAATCTGAATTCTGTGAGTTTGCCCTCGACCAATCCATCTGGATCTTTGAATTCGTATGATCCTGTCAATACAGCTCCATCTTGGTACAGAACCGTTTTTCCCGAACAAGATTGGATGCCGCTAAATATGATGCTTGTGTAACTACCGGCCAGATCAGACAGCGACATGCTTGTTTGTGGTCGAGTTGCATCGCCCTGATGATAGCGGACTTTGCTGGATTCAGTGTTCTTTGTTTCTATCAAGATGTTTTCGGTTGCTTCAGGATTAAGATTTAATATCCAAATGCCGGCACTATTCGCAACCGCCAGTTTCTGCCCGTCATCAAAGGCATGCAGCAAGGTAAAGTCATCGAATGAGCGTCCTGTAGACGTTCGAATCGGGGCTAAGAATTCCAGTTTGCCATCGGATGTTACACGGCTAAACGGCTTAACAAACCAAACACTGCCACGGATCATTATTTCAGGGCAGGCCCATTGTGTTATGCGACTGGTATGAACAGTAGAACCGTCTTCTTTAACAACGCCTAACTTTAAATCTTCCGGATCGATTGGGTATTGCACGAAGACACCCTCTTTAGAATTCGCCCGTGCCGGATCGCCAACGCCGAATTTACTGCCTGTCACTCGCGCAACCCGCGCAGTATCCGTGCGAAGATCATACTCCAATGACCAGTCACGGGTTATCATGCGGAAATGTTCGTCATCAATAGGCTGCGCCCAGCTTGTCTGGCTCCATGGTCCGGGAATTTTTTTCATAACCTGAGTTTTAATATCCACTTGCCAAAGGCCGGAAAAACGACGGCTAATTTCTAAGCCATGATAGGCTTCTACCATGAAAACAATGCGCCCTCTGTTTGAATCGGGAATTATATAATGAACGTCAAACCGAGAGGTTTTATCTAATGGTGTTTGACTTTGACGACTACGATTGGTTGCAATTGTTTTTACTTGACGATTGTTTAAATCACAGGTCATCAAAAACGAGCTATTATCGCCGGCTGCGTCGCTAATACTGACAGAGTTATTAAGACCGATATAAAGAACATTGTCGAGAATGCCAATGGCATTGACCAAGCGCGCCGGTAATCCGGTTTCTTCTGTAAGTCGCCATGGCGGACTTCCATCCAGCGGAATGATCACAATGCCATTATCATGTGTGCCGATACAATAATAATGCGCATTAGCACAGGCAGAACTTATGATTTTTATTTGCCAATTCCTCGGCATGGACCCAACGATTTGTGGCGCACCTCCTGTTAAAGGTATTCGCATTATTTGAAGAAAGCGCTCGTTTTTTTGATCTACAAGCACAATTAAATCTTTGCCAAGAATAACCGGACATGTCAGACTACCTTTACCGTCGAGATCGAGCAGAGCTGTTTCATCATTCCACAATTTAACATCAGTAACTCTATTAGTTGCAAAAGGCATAAATTGTGTCAATTGACTTTGCAAAAATGAAGGGGGCACCATGTTTTGTTGATTATAAAAATCAATTGTTCTTATACAAAGGTCATAAAGCCGGGAACCAAACTTTGAGAGGCTTTCTTTTGGGAAATCAAACCGATAAAAAATATCTTCAATAACATCATTCTGCCCGAGCATGAATTGCCATAGTTCGATATAATAAGCATCACGATGGTTTTCACTAGTCGCACGTATTAAATCAAACCATGCGTAACAAGCTCTTTTACGGCGTTGCCGGCCCAATTCGTCTTCGTTATCCTCAACAATAAGCCGTTGTATAAATTGCCGGATATCAACGAATTGGCGCGTAGTAGATTCGTTTGGCATTTTGGCAAGGTTTACTTCCTTGTGCAGTTGCCCAATCTTGGCATATACGCGCACAATAGATTCAGGGTGTTGCTGCATTGCACTATAAAGCGATTGATTTGTATGTGGCAGAGTGATTAGCTCCCAAAGCACGCTGTTGCCAATTGTAGAAGCACAGGTGTTAATAAATTGCATTTTGTCGCCGACACCGACAAGATAAGGGCCATCCAATTCAGTTCCTGGCAAAGGCGTGAGCGGCCCCCTGTCAAAACCGCGGATTTTCAAAGCAGCAAGCCATTTCAAGCCCAACGATTCTTGACGTCGAAGATATTCTTTTTGATCCGGATAAAAAAGCAGCAGCAGGTCTTTTATTCTGTTACAAAACTGCGGCTCGGATAAATACCATGACAGAGTATTCATGGCAAAAGCATCTGTTGGCGCCATGGCGGCCCAACGATCAATGACCGCGTCAACATATTGTCGGCTCATAAGAAACAGTTCTTTTGTTTCCGGTGTCGGACGGGGATATTCGTGGTTACCCAAAAACAACTTGCCTGCTGGCAACATTAGCACGGAACCCCGGGGACGCCACAGATTATACAAACGCTCATGAAATCCCTGCCACTCGATCATCAAATGGGCGACAAAGGCAGTCGAATTGGTAATGTTCGCTGATTCAAGAGAATCAATCCTGGTTAGAATCGCTTCCTTTGCCAAAGCAAGGCCTTCTTGATATTGAGCGTCATTGCTGGCCATCGAATCATGTGTAAATAATTCCTGCGCTAATACCATCTGGCACAAGGCTCGTTTGATGGCAAAATCTCGTGACGGGCATAGTGCATACGCTGCATTAGCCGCCGCAAGTGCCTCAGTAAATTGATTTTTAGCAAATAGATAGTCGGATTCTTTACCAAAGCAAATCCCCTCCAACCGTTGGTCCATGACAGATTGAGGCGCCCGTTTGCCAAGAATTTCAATAATTTTAAGACCGAGTATCTGGGCCAGCTTTTCTGGATGCACCGCGTCTGCTGAGGCCGTAAGATTAGTGATTATCGTACCTTTAACATTGCACAACAACACATTAGCGGCAATATCGTTTGTCCCGTCCTTCTGGAAATCGCTGGCCACAGTTATGGCAGATCCCAACAACTGAGCCGTAGCTTGACAAGGGGTCAACATGTTTTCCCGGTTGATTCTATCTAATTGCTGTCGTTCTAACACAATGATTTCAGGGGATTGTATAAGATAGCGCTCAAGCAGGCGATTAACAGTCCGACAAAAAACACTTTGATTCGGTGGCAGATCGACGTTATGTTCAGGCAAAAAACAGACAGTTGATATTTGCTCTTTGTATTTTAGCGAAACTCGCTTTTGTTGAGCTTCGCTTATGGACTTTACCGTTAACTGAAGCTTTTGGTTGAAATCTTCAGGCAATGAAATATCCACCAGTCTTGCTCCCGTTGCGGAATCGAAAACAACCAAGTTGTAAATCAGCTTATTAGCAGGATCATATTCAAAGAACGCAAAAATATCTGCCCGTAAAATAGTTCCCAGAGCGATCGCCTGAGACGGATCAATTACTCCTTGAAGCGCTAGTTTCTGCTCCTGAAGAATACGTTCGATTTCTTGTCGTTCCACTAATTCGCAGCCACATGCGGCGAGTTGTATCGTGGCCATGTCAAGTAGCTTATTAACATTCTCGCTACCGAGACTACTAACTAAAGCAACACGGCCGGTTATGGTATAATGATTTACTTCCGCCACCGGTGGAGAGGCAGCCAGCGTGGCAGGGAATGCAGCCCATGTTATAATAACGGATAAAATATATAATCGAATGTGCATCTGTGGAAATCAATTTATAAAGCATCGAAGGTATAACCGGGAACCATTCGCGAATATAATCACCCGAAAGCAAGCATGTTGCTTCCTTGCAGGTTTCGACACGATGCTTCCCTGCACCATGTTAGCCCTGTGCAAAAGTTCGCCAATAGGTCATGATTTAAGCCCGAAAAGCGAATTATTCATAATCGTTCATGAATAATTCGGATTAAATTGCTGGTTGTATATTGCGATTTATTTACTAACCAGTTTTGGCAAGAGGCGTTCGGCAATCTCGGCAGCGGCTTTCTGAAGCGCGGCTTTCCCGGCAATCTGCTCGGTGAGATCAACGACGACGGCGGTCTGACGATCCATAGCAATGACTTTGTCCGTCTGGCGATCAATGGCTTTGACTTCCAACCGCGCCTTGACGCTAACCAGGTTGCCGTGGCGCATGGCAAACTCGCTGAAGCCCTCGCCCTCTAGCACGATGTCGGCTTTCTTGGCATCCGCAGTCTTGCCCAGCACGTCAAAACCCGTCTCCTTGCAGAAGAGCGTTAATTCGGTCTCCGCGGCCGGATCAATCACAGCTTGGCCGACATGTCGCTCACGGACATTAATGGCAACAACGGGACGTTTAGCATCGCCTAGTTGCTTTTTCAGGGCGGCTATGCGATCTTCCATTTTGACCTCTTTGGCTACCAGTTGGTCGGCCTGCTTGGCAATGATGTCTGCCACTTGTTTTGCCAGTTGTTCAACCAGGGGTGCAAGATCGTCGCTCGATTTGCCCTTCACGGACGCACCCAGAACGCGACTGGTTTCCGTGCCAATGATTTTGGCAACCACATAGAGAGTCTTATCTGCATCAACCACAGATCCTGTTACTAATATCTTGGCGCCAGTCAATTTTCCGATCTGGATAGCTTGGTCTGGAGATACGATACCGGATAAATTAAGTTCATGTTCCTGAAGCGTTTTTTGCAGATCTGCCCGATCTACAAGGAATAAGGCTGGATCTGCCACCAGTTTCGCAAACAGGATATCCGCCGCCTTGGCACCATAGTCCTTGACCCCCGAACCACGTTCCTGGAATGCAAAAATAGCGGTCGGATAGACCACGGGCGCCTTGTCCGTCTGCGCTTTGGACTGTTCCTCGGCACTTACTGCCACTATGCCGGTCATTAACACTGCCACGACCACTCCGACTAATCCTGTCCGCTGTTTCATAACACGCCTCCTTTTGGTTTGTAACGTACTTGTTTCCGAATGATTTGCCACCAAGTTGCTAAGGGACAAATAAATAAAGTTTTCAATCTTTCGCCGGCAGAAAAGACGTCAGATATTCCAGAATCCTTGCCAAGAGAAATCGTGGTGCAGGACTTGACCCCCATTTTTCAATAATGGCGAAATGACATAAAATAAATTTATTTTGAGGATTATCAAACGTCATTTCCAGCCAAGGCCATTCCTTATGGCCTTTCTCCACTTCCCCCACAACTGTCCCCCGCATACTCTTAATCGCAATCGCCGTGCCGGCGATCACACCATCCGGCGGCCAAGCATCTGCATCAAGCCGTTTATCCATCCTGGTGATGATATCGTTTCGATAAAAACCTATGCTTCGCGGGCAAGGCAACTCGTTCTCACCGGCCCCGGGAAGGCTCAACGTTCCTCCAGACGGTGCCAAGCATAACACCGGCACACCCCTGGCCGCGGCCGTGAAAAGAATCCCTGATAGACCCTTAAAGTCATTTAAGGACGCGCCTTCCCCAACAATAATGATTCCATCTTTCATCTCGGACAGCGCTTCACAATTATTGACGCGTTGGAACGGAATGCCCGCTTTCTCAAAACACTCCCGGGTTTTTTTCTCGGGATCGAATAACCGAATATTGAGTTTCTTGAGCCATTCCTTACGGTCAACAAAAGGATTTTCCGGATATATCCATATTTTTTTCTCCACGGCGGCAACCGATTTATCGGCTCCCGTCTCCGTCATGGACACTACTAAAATAGCCGGTAGAATCACTCCGTCTTTGACTTCCGGCATCTGGACGCGAATTTCCAATATTTCCGTCTTTCCCGGACTCGGAGCGATCTCTCGTTCCTGCCGGGCCAGCGTACGATCCCCACACGAGAATCGCCATCCGACACGCCCAGTCATCGCTTGCTCCGAAGATACCGCAAAGTGGAACAGGATTTCCTTGCCGCCCAAGAAATCTGCCCAAGGTTCCTGGGCCACGATGGAAACGCGGGGTTCCCCAGCCAGCGCCAGCGAATAACCCATGCAAACGAATCCTAACACACACCACATTTTCCATGTCATTTGTTATTCTCCACTACATTGAGAGATCGTCATATCCAGAACTGCCGATCCAAATTCCGGTATTGGATCGCTTCGGAGACATGCTCGGTCTGGATGTCAGCGGAATTTGCCAGGTCGGCAATGGTACGCGCCACCTTGAGGATGCGGTCGTAGGCCCGGGCACTGAAATTGAGCTCCGTGATTGCCATTTTCAACTGGGCCTGGGCATCAGGCTTTAATTGGCAATGCTTGTGCAGTTCCTTCGTCCGCATCCCCGCGTTGCAGCGCACCTTGCGCAGGCCCTTGCCTGCCGAGCCGTAGCTCTTGAGCGAAGGCTGGAACCGTTCCTGCTGGGTCGCGCGCGCGGCGAGCACCCGCGAGCGGATGGCCGCCGAGGGCTCGCCTGTGCCGGTGGACGCCAGCTCCTGATAGCGGACCGACGGCACCTCGATGTGAATATCTATCCGGTCAAGGAGCGGACCGGAAATCTTGTTGCGGTAGTTCTGGATCTGCAAGGGCGTGCAACGGCAATTGTGTTTGGAGTCGCCATAATACCCGCAAGGGCAAGGATTCATCGCCGCCACCAGCATGAATTCACAGGGAAATGTCAGGCTGGCCGAAGCCCGCGAAATGGTCACCGTTCCATCCTCGAGCGGCTGACGCAGGACCTCCAGCACATTGCGGTGAAACTCGGGGAGTTCGTCCATGAACAGCACGCCGCGATGGGCCAGGCTTACTTCGCCCGGCATGGGATGCGTGCCGCCGCCCAGCAGGCCGGCGTCGGACACGGTGTGATGCGGCGAACGGAACGGGCGCCGGGTAACCAATGCCTGGCGCGGCGGCAATGCGCCGGCAATGCTGTGGATCTTCGTAGTCTCCAAAGCTTCTTCCAACGACATGAGCGGCAGGATCGAAGGCACGCGTTTGGCCAGCATGGTCTTGCCCGTGCCCGGCGGCCCGATCATTAATAAATTATGCCCTCCGGCCACGGCCACTTCAATCGCCCGCTTGGCATGTTCCTGACCCTTTACGTCGGCAAAATCCTCTTCATAGATCAAATGCGTTTCAAATACCTTGGCCACATCCACCCGGTAAGGCTTGACGACAATCCTTCCTGCAACGATATCCGCCGCTTCGCGCAGGTTGCGGACCGGATAGACGTCAATCCCTTCCACCACGGCAGCTTCATCGGCGTTGTCGTAGGGCACCAGGATAGCCGGACGCTTCTTGGCGCGCATAGCCATCGTGATGGGGAGCACGCCGCGCGCCCGGCGCACTTCCCCGCTCAGGGCCAGTTCGCCCACCAGGGAAAACTGGTCGAGCGCCTCCATGGGAATATCGCCCATCGTGGCCAGCACGCCAAGAGCGATGGGCAGATCGAAGATAGGGCCTTCCTTCTTGATGTCCGCCGGGGCCAGGTTGATCGTAAGGCGGTCCTTTGGCATCTCGAAGCCGGAATTGAGGATGGCGGTATTGACCCGGTCCTTGCTTTCCTTGACTGCTGCATCAGGTAGACCGACGATTACCGTCTGTGGGTCGCCACGGCCGGTATTGACTTCGATCTCCACGGGGTATGCATCAACGCCATACACTGCACCGGAATGGACTTTGGCAAGCATGGGTAGATATTTTTATTATTTTGGAATGCTACATTTTCTAAACAAAGAGCGGCATCAGGCGTAGGCAAGTTGACGCGCATGCGGAATTTCCCGCTTATGGACGGGTCTCAAATCTTCGGCGAGAACAGTAGCCACCAAACTGGTTTCACCATCCAATGAAACAAATTCCACTTCAAGCGTTGCTCCGTTTTTGTACACATGCACAACGGTTCCGATATCTCCGGCTTCCAATCCAAGTGTCGGAATATGCTTATTTAATACCACCCGTTCATGTTCGTTGATCATATTGTTTTCCTCCTATACAGGATGGGCCGTAATCAAGCGCGGCTCAGATTCTCCCTTTTCAACAATCCATACCGTGCGCACTCTCGGATTCCGTCCATCCGGCGACATTAATTTACCTTCTACAATATAACGGCAACCGAAAGGCGATTCAACTGCTTTCACTATTTTGTTTTCCAAACCGTGTTTACGCAAAGCCTCTGCCAGCGCAGACCAATTATCAAGGGAAAAACCGAAAATCTGAAAGAACCTTGCTTTGCTGCCTCCGTCCGGATGTTCCGTACACAGAAGGTAATCAACAACCTTTTCCCTTGTTACCTGCGCTTGCAATGCATTCGGCAAATGTTCGGTCTTCATTCCGTCAACTCATAAATCTAATAGGCATCAAGGTTGGCTGGCAATAAAACGGGTCAAGCATAACAAGATAAACATGGGAAAGCAACAGGGGAGATTTGAACAGCTCTGTTTTGGGCGATCTCTCTTGTATCAGTGCATGGCATGTTTTAGATGTTGGAAAATATGCAAAGAATATCAATGGTTCCGGGGGCTTCCAATTTCAAAGCCGGATATCGCCTGCAAGATCACTTCCTGTACCTTCATCGCCCGCTCCAGTGCTGCCTTCGGATATGCATCCATATACCCCTCCTTTGGATGCACCATCCTGCCAGCTCAAAGCGGACAGATCATTTGTTAATTATGCGGCCAATTCATTTGTTTACGACAATGTTGAAAAAAGATATTGACAATCAATAAAAAAGATATAGTATGCATATACAAAATATGGGGGCAAATTGTATTCTTTTTCGGCTGAACGAACCGGACACAACGAGATTCACCCAAGAGAAACCTTTCAGGCGTGTTTTAAGGAGGGAAGTATTATGAAAAAATGGTTCGGAACGGCAGGATTGATGATTTTGCTGTGCACCGGCTTAACAGCAAGCGCGTATGACACTGCGCTATACGACGACATCGGCGTCGCGTACGGCCTAACCCGGGCCGACATACTTATTCAGGATAACGAAGTATATATGGTCGATGCCTATATCTACGGCATCTACGACACGTCCGACTGTTTTTTTGCAGGCAATGGATTATTGTTTTATTATCGCCCATTAAACTCCTTAAAGTTGATCATATTTGAAAGTATCTACTTATACGATTACAGCATGGAAGGATATTATTACAGCGGTGCGACTCCTGAAGTCTATTGGTGCAACGCGAAAGGCCGTTATGGCGCAACCTATCTGCATTTTGTTTCCAACCTATACCGGGGGGAGTAGAAAAGAGGAAAGGAATGATCATGAAGCGTATTATCATAGCGACAATCCTGGCAAGTCTGATCAGCACAAGTTCTATGGGCGTAATTTTAATTGAGGAAGGCGAAGACACTGCTTACGTTATTACATACGTGGGCCAAGTATGGGACTCGTCCTACTTTTTGGCAGATGCTTACTCGCTTTATGGTGATGGTAATGCTCAGTATATGGGATCTGGTTTAGCGTTTGTCACGACCGTTAAAGGACGTACGGCCTTAAAGATAAGCATCTTCGACAATGTGCAAAACTATGGCTGGAACACGGAAGGCTATTATATCGAAAGTGACTACAACTATGTTCATGGAATCGCTGAATTTGATGGAGCTTTTTGCTGTTCTTGGAACAGTCACAATTCGTACCGAATACATACTATTCCCGGTACATTTGGCTCCACAAGGTTAGCTGCCAGGTCTGAAAACTTGGCCGGCAACAGCTTGGCCGGCAACAATAACATAAAATAATTGCTAAGAAATCGCTTTAACCGTCCTCTTATTGTCGGCGAGCATAAACCCATCTATCGCTGCCCAAGGTAGAGATCCCGAAAGGCTTTCTGTTGGGTGGCATCAATGCCCAAACCTTGGGAAAAATACTTCTCGATCGTGCCGTACTGCGTCTCCATCTCGGCGAAGGCGGCTTCGAGATACTCCCTCTTCACGCCCAGGACGGCCGGAGGAATCGATGGGTCGCCACCGCCTGCGACGAAGGCATCGATGACTTCCTGATACATGGGGATGAGGTAGTCGTTGCTCCGCAGGTAGTCCTCCACGACCGTTTCCTGCGGTACGCCGAGGATGGTCAGGAAGGCGGCCGCGGCCCATCCGGTTCGGTCTTTGCCGGCCGTGCAGTGGAAGAGCGCGGGCAGTTGCTTCTGATCGCCTAGCGCGAGGAAGAGCTTGCGGTACGACGCCTTCGCACTCGACAAGAAAATGAACTGTCGGTACGACGCCTTGAATTGCGCCTCCGCTTTGCCACCGCCCAGAGCGGCGTTGGCCGCCTTCGGATCCTTCATCAAATTTTCCAGCATGGCAGGTCCCGCCTGGTCCGCGTCGGCCAGCACGTCCAGCCAGACGCATTTGACGCCGGGTGGAAGTTCGTCCGGGTTGGCGTTGCGCTCCTCGGCGGTACGCAGGTCGAAGTCAACCTTGAGGTTAAGGCTGACCAGCTTCTCCAGGCACAAGGTCGTTCAGGACCATAACATGTATAAATACAAAAACTTACGCCGCAACTTCCCTCCGAATTTCAACATTGGAGATGAATGCCTTCCCTGGAGGCGCATCTTTTAGCAGGTTATGCCCTTAATGGGATTCGGCATTCGTTCTTTTCAGAATTTTGGGACACTTTCCTTCCGTTGTTCTTCCGTCGTCTTTACTTGCATTTTTCTAAATTCTTCCACCTTTGGGGATTCGACAACTAGGGCCGCTCTTGTGATGCCTACCAAATATGCAATCGAGCCGTTGGTATTGCTCCATTTCTTGGGATGAACCGGTTCAAACAGATTAAAACTCCTTGAACCCTTCCATTCTCCCCCGTTTCCTTCGGCATCGAGGATGGCCTTGACCTCGTCATTCCGAATCGTAATGCCACCTGCCGTTTGTGCTGCCTTCGAGTAGCTAATTATCGCGGCTTTGCCATCAAGAAACGCAATCATGATGCACCAACCTTGATATTGATAGGTTCGATTTACAGCACCAGACAGGACGGGAAAACTTTTGTCAGATAGTGAATCCTGCGGTTTGCCATATCGTTGCTCACACTGTGCCTCTGTTTCGCCTAGTCGCGCGAGACCGTAGATAGGATTTAGCGCTATTGCCGCAATTAGTATTAAAGCCTGACACCAATGCTTCATATTGCCCTCGTATTTCAGTTGCCTAACATAGGTCCCATTGAATGTTACGCCACATTGCTTACTTCCACAGACGTATCTTTTAGCATGGCGATAACAGAATTTCCTGCCCCGCTACACCAGAGTGTTCCACGCTCTGCGGCTCGTACTGGTTGCTAAAATAGCACCATTCCGGCGCGCTCTGGCGAAGCACGCTTATTTGGCTGGTTCCATCCTATTGTGGCTTCGATTTCACTGATGCCTTGGAACGGGTTTCCTGCAGACTTATTTCCGCTTTGCGCCGCTCAAGTATGCCGAGTGACATTTCGATCAACTCCTTCGCCTCGTCGGCAGACATCGTGCCCACGGTAACCATGTCCTGCGGGCGGATCGCGTTCCATACAAACGTCAGGGCCTGAAACGGACGGATCTGGCCGGCAGCCATCGGCTTGATCGTCATCACCGGTTTCTTCGCATCCCGGATTATACGCGCAGTCCAGTCAACCTCAATCTGCATTAGAAAACCCATCGAATTGAAGATGGAAATATAGGACTCCACATCCAGGTTCGATTCGTCTGCAAAAACAATAGCCTCCGGCATATGGCAGCTCAGCCCTGGAATCATCCCGCGCTCACGGGTCATCGCACAAATCCGGTCCATCCCGCGGATCTCGCGGGTTACCCGGTCCACCAGGCAGTCAGTTGTGCCCTGGTGCGGCATGCAGATGTTGCAGCCATATTTGACT
Organism: Kiritimatiellota bacterium; assembly: GCA_026398415.1. Lineage (GTDB taxonomy): Bacteria > Verrucomicrobiota > Kiritimatiellia > JAAZAB01 > JAAZAB01 > VSJD01. The sequence goes on from JAPLSY010000075.1 coordinate 37,616, forward strand.
TCATTGTCAAGAATCTTGGCAACGGCATCCTCATCCCAGCCTTTTTTCAGCATTTCGGGAAACAGTGGAAACCCGGGTGTGGAAATGACGACAAATTTACGGCCGACCCGGTTCTCCGCCTCCTTCACCGCGTCATACAGCGGGGGAACCGAGATGTTGCCCATTATCGTATCAACTCCTGCCCGAAGAAAAACCTCGCATATATCGGCAATCTTATTTCTGTCTTTAATATTGTTGATAATGTATTTGTCCTTGGCCGCCGTCGTATGGCTCCAGCCCAGAAACCAGTTTGTACCCACAATCATGCGCGAAAGCGACAAACCGCCAACTGTCGTCCTTGGAAATAAATCTTTGCTCATGGCTAAAAGTTTCTCCCTTATTGTTTTAAACTTAAATCCGTGACAGGATATGATGTCCCCCCCATTCAGCATGTCAACGCCTTTTTTCACCTTTTATGCATGGTCTTCCGCAGATCTATCCGCCCATGGCAGACACCACGAAGGCATCCGCCTTTATGTGCTTATCGGCCCTCGAAACAGAACTTTACACGCGAGAAAGATAATGCAATATTTTAAAAAACAGGCAGGTATTATGATAATGCCTGCCTGAGGAGTTACTATTTTTATGCAACCTTCAATGTGGACAGGTTATCTTTATGATGAATGGCTGCCGCGCGACATGGCGCTGGAATTCGCCCGCCACGGATGGCAGACTTTGGAACTGAGCGACGAACATGCACACGACCTGTTCAAAGAAGGCGACCCGTTGCGGGTAGGCGGGCAGTTTCGGGCATTTGCGGCCGACCACGGCGTGTCGTTTCCCCAGGGGCATTTTTATCTGTGCACGTCCGGCTGCCGGCGCGGGGACGGGGAACATATTCAGGCCGACATTGCGCCGGCTGACCCGGCCAAGTTTGAAGCCGCCATGGACGCCATGCGCCGTTGGGTTGATCTTTTCAATGCGCTCGGCGTCAAGGCCGGGGTCCTGCACGCCGGCGGCGACGGTCTGCGGTCCGCCGGCTGGGAGGAGAAACGGATCTTTGAGCGGCGTGTGGAAGCGGTGCAGAGAGTTGCCGAATACGCACGGGGCGGACCGACGGTTATTTGCCTGGAAAATTTATGCCCAGGCAGCGGAATCACCGAAGCCGCCGAACTTATCCGGATTGCCGATGCCACCGGCGCAGACAATGTTGCCCTGTGTTTAGACACCGGCCATGCGAACATGTGCGGCATTAATTCCGCTTCTTTTATCCGCCAGGCCGGTTCCAGATTGCAGGCCCTGCACATTGCCGACAACCTCGGAAGCAATGACGACCACATGCTTCCTTACGGACGGGGCACGGTGAAATGGAAGGAAGTCATGAAGGCCTTGCGGGAGATTGCTTATCATGGTCTTTTCAACTTTGAAATTCCCGGCGAGACCCATTGTCCGAAACCGGTGCTTATGGCCAAGCTTGATTATGCCCTGCAACTGGCCAAATGGATGGTGGCCTACGATGGTCAGCCGGCCCGGGAGGTTTAAGCGGGAACATGTCCGGGGTTCAGCAGGATTTCATCGAGATCGCCATTAAAGCCACAACTGCTCAACAGCGCCAGGTGCGGCGCAAATTCTCCGATCTCATAAAGGTTATGGGCATCGCTGCCGAAAGCCAGCTTTACACCGGCGGCAAGACAACGGCGATAGAATTCAGGATCCGGAGTTTGGGTGTGAAAGTTGATTTCCACCGCCACGCCGGTTTCACGCAACAATTTAACGACGGGATCATACAGCGATTGCGGAATTTTGAAAGCGGCCCGGGCAAACACCCGGAAAGGATGCGCCAGAATGTCAATACCGGCATGCACGAGCCTGCCGGTCAAGGCCAGAAACTCATCGCAGACCGCGTCAATATCCGGTTGCGGATTGCGCATGGCGGACAAACCGTGAACCGAACCCAGCAGGTACCGGACACGGTTTATGTCTGAGGAGCGCACAAGCAGGCTTCCGTCAAAACAACAATCCGCCTCGAGTCCGGTGTTCAGCGGCAGGCAACCGGCATTGTTCAGGGCCGCAAGGTATGCTTGCATGCGTTCATCTTGTTTTTTTGCCGTCGTAATACCGCCCGCCAAACAAGCATTGCTCCAGTAAGTGTCATTATCGAAATAGAGTTGTCCCGAGTGCTCTGTAAAGGTCAGCCCCGCCAGGCCGAAATCGCTTCCCAACCCGATACTTCTGACAATATCCATGTTCTCCGAACAATAGGCAAACTGGGTATGAACGTGCATATCCCATAAATACAGTTTTGCGGGCAGGCGCAAGTCATGCCGTGTGACGGCGACTTTTTTGTCGACAAGATCGATCTCAAGAAAAGAAAACGGCGGCTGGCACAACGCTGGCGCCGATAGGAAATTCATGCCATCGTCGCTGATGAGTTCAACCCCTTCGTGGTAATGACCGCTGATTGCCAGAATAACATCGTTTTGGCGCATGGCCGCAACAACATCCCCGGCATTGACATAGTTATAGGGGCAGTTGGCACGGCCCCGGGGAAAAATCGGCACATGCTGTAATGCGACGATGGGGCCATGCCAGCCGGCGCGGACCTTTTGCATACGCATTAAATCGGATGCGGTCCTTCGCGCGTTATAACCCGGTTCCTCCGGATCGAGAAATGGCACAAAACGCACGTTGTTGATATCGGTCATTTCAGCCGGACGGGGAAAAACGGAAAAGAATTGCTCCGGGGGAGCGTCATGGTTGCCCGGAATAATAAGCCATGGCGATTCGAGCAGGGCGGCTATTTCGCGCATCCGCCCCAGTTGGCCCATTCCTTCCGTTGTCCCACCGGCATCATGGATATCCCCGAGAATAAGCGTAATGTCGGGATGAATCAGCCGGTTGATCCGATGGACAGCGCGTAAAAGCAGAATATCGGCAATTTCGCCGCGGCGCGAAGGAGCCAAAATGTTTGCGCCCGGCGCATAGTGCGTATCGGCAATAACCGCAATCTTTACTTTTATGCTTATTTTTGCGCCACTTCCGTTGGATTTAGCCGTATCAAGCTGCGTGCCATCTCGGAATTTATCCAGAGGCACCCTTATGCCCATGTCACCGGCATCACGTTATAACCTTGTCAATCGCGGTCACCAGTTCATGGGGCAGCATGGGTTTTGAAATATAGTTGTTCATGCCGGCTTGAATGCAGGCTTCTTCATCAATTTTCAGGGCACTGGCGGTCATGGCAATAATCGGAATGGCATGGTTGCGTACCAGCGAAGCTGGGTTTCGTATTTGTCTGGTAGCTTCTAGGCCATCCATGTCCGGAATATGGACATCCATCAAGACCAGATCAAAATCATTTGCCGATAATTCCCGCAAGGCTTCTTTACCCGTGGTGGCGGCGGTTATCCGATGGCCAAGTTCTTCCAATAATAACTGGGCCAGTAATTGGCTGCCGGCATCATCCTCAACAATCAGGACACGCAGTTGGCGGCGCTGGACAGGTGCTGGCGCTTGTATCGCATTGTCCGGGAGCTTATCCCCAACCCTCTGGCACAGGAATCGAACGGTAAAATGGAAGGTACTGCCTTTAGCCACCTCGCTCTCACACCATATGTTGCCACCCATCATCTCCACCAGCCGCTTGGCGATGGCCAGACCAAGTCCCATGCCGCCGTATTTGGGAATCAAATGATTATCCCGGATAAAAGACTCGAAAATTACCTTCTGTCGATCCACCGGTATTCCAATACCGTTATCTTGAACCCGAACATGGAGCGGGAGACAATCATCCGATCCGGAATAGCTCAAATCACGCTCAACCTTAATGATAATCGCACCTTGTTCCGTAAACTTGACGGCATTACCCACCAGATTAACCAGGACCTGCCGCAGTCGCTGCTGATCTCCATAGATGACATCCGGAAATTCGCGGGAGATATCCATGCTTAGACGCAGTCCTTTTTTTGCCGTATCCAATGAAAACATCCCGACAATGTCGCTTAACGTTTGCGCAATACTGAATTGAACCGGATTTAATTCAAGCCGTTCCGCCTCGATCTTGGAGAGATCCAGGATGTCATTAATCAGCACCAGCAAATCTTTACTGCGGGCTTGGACAATTTCCAGATACCGACGCTGTTCGGCGGTCAGTTCGGATCTGAGCACCAAATCGGTAAAGCCCATGATGGCGTTCATGGGTGTCCGAATCTCATGGCTCATGTTAGCCAGGAAAAAGCTCTTGGCCCGGTTGGCCGCGTCGGCAACATCCCTGGCTTTTTGCAGTTCCTCCTCGACCCGCTTACGGTTAACCAGATGGATCCCACAGGGCGGCAAGAACGTGAATGCCATGCCCCACCACCTCCCCCATATTGTTCCTGAGCGGGCAGTCTGTGTTGATCAACAATGATTTTTGATGATTGAGCACTTGCCCCATGGGCGAATTGGCGGATACGTTCAATGACTTTCCACGTTCATCGCGGATTTGCCCCTGCTCATCTACACCGAAGGAACCGGTCACCACCATTGAATGCGCCACGCGAAACCAGAGCCCGATCCGTTGATGGCCCAGAAGTTGCCGCCCGCGAACAACAGCCAACCGGCACAATTCGTCAAGGGACCCGGCCAGCGACAACTCATTGCCCACCTGATGCAGGAGCAATAATTGCTTTCGCAGGTACTGCTCCGGGGATTCATCATTCCGCATTCCCTGGGACGGCTGGCGATCACCGATGACAGCCGAACCATGCTGGACACCATTGTCGTTCATTGCATATTATTCCCTTCGCCATTGATCAATGAATCATTGCAAAAATCAACCATGCTTCTTCGCCTGATCCGGCTTGCTTACCATCGTCCTGACAGGAATCTCTGCGCCACCAATCCCAAAAAAGCCAGCAGGCAGGGCCACTCGATGACCATCGCAAGGGG
>JAPLSY010000070.1 GCA_026398415.1 Kiritimatiellota bacterium
CGGCCGCTCAACGCGATGATGTTGATCCGGGGATTGGCGGTACTGGCAGATAATGCAACAGTCATATGATTCTCCTAAGGCTTGTCAGAACATTCTACCGATCAAATGATAAATGTTGAACAGAATGATAAACTTCGCTGGTTTTGTCAACCTGTTATTGCCAAACGGCGGCTAAACCCCTATTCTAAACTGCATGGCACTCACCGAAAGAGAGCGAACGGAACGGACCGCCTTCACCGGGGTTATCACCTGCGGCCTCGGTCTGTTGCTCATCATTATCTCCGTCATCTTCTCCAACTCGCTGGTGCAGATGGCGGATTTATTCAATTCCTTCCTGGAATTCATCTCGATCTCACTCTCGTGGCTGACCCTGCGCACGCTCCGCAAGGATAACCGGGCGGTTTTCAATTACGGCCTGGGCAAAATCGAAAATATTTCCAGCCTGTTTATCGGCGCCTTCATGCTGGTCAGCATCCTGATCATGACGCTCCTGATCGGATACCGACTGCTCCACCTCGTGCGCATCCAGGGCTTTGGGGTCTGGCTGGGCATTGCCTGCACGCTGATTTTCGGCACGCTCAACGCCCTTCTGTGGGTGAAGAGCCTGCGGCACAAGCGGATAGCGCCTTCACCGATCGTAGATACGCAGTGCCGGCTTTTCGCGGTCAAAACCGTCGGTAACACCTGCATGTTCTTCACGTTTGTATTCAGCCTTTCCCTGGATTACCACTGGGCGCTGTACCTGGATCCGCTGGCCTCCTGCATCACCGTGGGGTTCATGAGCCAGAGCGCCTGGAAACTAATCCGGCATTCCATTCACGATCTGCTGGATCGCTCGCTGGATGAACCGTTGCAGGAGCTGATTAACAAGCAGTTAGTCCATTTTTTTGACGAATACACGGCCTTGGACAGCGTGCGTTCCCGCTATTCCGGCCAAAACGTGTTTATCGAAATCTTTCTGGGCTTCGACGCCCAACGGCCGCTGGCGGAAGTTCAAAAAATCACCGACACCGTCAAGCGTAATTTGGAAGCGGACATCCCCCACGCCGAGGTGCTTGTCATTCCCCGCGCGCAGTAAAAGTTAAGCGTGAAGTGTATCGTTCAGTCGGATACATCCCGCTTTTTAGCGGATTCCTTGCGCTGGATGGCATCCAGAAAGATATCGGCCGCGCGTTCACTTTCGGCAATGTCGCCCGGAATGAGCCCGGCGATATCGAAGACTTTGGCGATCGGGGGCTGGGCGTTGCACACCACCACCCGGCCATTTTGTTTTGCGATGACTTTCATGGCCGCAATAATGACACGCAGGCCCATACTGCTGATGTAGTCCAGGCGCTTCAAATCAAACGTCAGGCTCTTGGTGGAAGACGTCAGCAGGTGTTTGATCTCGACTTCGCATTGCGGCGCGGTTTCCGAATCCAGCCGGCCCTCGACAGCGATTACAAAGTGGCCCGCTTCTTTTTTAATGATATTGACTTTGATTGCCATGGTTTCTCTCCTAAAAAATTGGCGATCTGAAAGTAATACTATAGCGCTTTTCCGGTTTCGTCCAATAAATTAAAGTGGCAATGCTTTCCGAATATGATTGACGGCGGCATGGACGTTTCTTATGCTTCGACGCGTTTTTTGTTCAGGTAAGTAACCACAGTAAACGGGAGGAAAGGCATCATGCGATTCTCGAGCAATTGGTCGCGTTGGGCACTGGGATTGGCGGGCGTGTTGGTAGGCACTTGCGGTACGACGGCGCTGGCCGGCGAGGCGGACATCAACCTGCCGGATCTGCAGA
>JAPLSY010000019.1 GCA_026398415.1 Kiritimatiellota bacterium
AGTCCACGGTCCATAGTCTACGGTTGTTCGTTTTCAGATTGTCGTCTGATTTCAGACTTGCATTCAACGCACCGATTTTCTACCGTCTGCATCGGAGGCTTAGCTCAGTTGGTAGAGCAGCTGACTCTTAATCAGCGGGTCGGGGGTTCGAGCCCCCCAGCCTCTACAAATTTTAATCAGCAGGCGAAAATTTTTCCTGCGGGTCGCTTGCCTTCCGCTTCTATTCTCCGGCCGTCAAAGCCGAATTGTCGTAACCTTAATACCCTTTAATATCAATTGTCAAGGGCTGGCCCTATTTGCCCTATTTGCCATACGTGTTTACAATCTGCTTGTTATAACTGAGAAAACTTCGTCCAATGGTTCCGGCATCAGGCAAACATTCATGGACACGCTCGAAAAACTCAAAATCCTATCCGCCGATTCGCGTTATGATCTGGCTTGCGCCTGCGGCACAAATGACCAGGATCGCCGCAGGCGTGGCGCGGAAGGCAAATGGTTGTATCCCGTCACCCTGCCCAACGGCGGCCGTTCCGTCCTGCTCAAAACACTGTTGTCGAATGCCTGCGCGAACGACTGCAAGTACTGCCCCTTGCGCCGTGATACCAACATCCGGCGATGCGCGCTTAACCCGGACGAAACGGCGCGGGTTTTTATGCAATATCTCGAGCGGCGGGAAATTTTCGGGCTGTTTCTCAGTTCGGGCGTGATCAGTTCACCGGATCGGACGATGGAACAGTTAAACGCCGTAGCCGCGCGTCTACGGTACAAGCATCGGTTCAAAGGCTATATTCATTTAAAAATTATTCCGGGCACATCCGACGCAGCCATCCAGGAAACCCTTTCCCTGGCGAGCGCCGTTTCGATCAATATCGAAACACCCGGAGAGGCGCATTGCCGCAAGTTGTCCGAACGCAAGCATTTTCTGGAGGATATCATCCGTCCTTTAAAACTCGTGGCGCGGCTGACCGCCAAAGGGGAACCATACGCGCGGGTCCGAACCACCACCCAATTTGTGGTGGGCGCCTCGGATGAGAACGATGCCGAAATCGTGAATTACATGTTTGGCCTTTATGACCGCCTGCACCTGGACCGGGTTTATTTCTCCGCCTACCAGAAGGGTCTGGGCGCCCCCGACATTCCCGGGGAAACCGGCGGCATGACCAAGCCGGCCGACCACCTCCTGCGCGAGCACCGGCTTTATCAGGTTGATTTCCTGATACGCAAATACGGTTTCAAGGCGGAGGATATCATGTTCGATGCCCACCATAATCTGAGCTTAGACAAGGATCCCAAGGAACGCTGGGCCGAGCAGCATCCGGAATTCTACCCCGTCAAGGTTAACCAGGCAGATCGGGAGGCGCTCTTGCGCGTGCCGGGATTTGGCCCGCTGACGGTGGCGCGGATAGTGGCGCAGCGCCGTCAAGGGCGGTTGACCCATCTGCAAGGCCTGAATCTGCGCGGCGGGCGCCTGCAAAAAGCCCTGGCACACATCAGGTTTGATTAGGCCGGCTTTTGCTCACCGATCAAACCGATCAGGGTCACCCTTGCGAAGCCGTTGGAAAACGCTCCCGGCTCGATACGGTCATTGACAAACGATTCAATCTGCCTATAACCGTACCAATAACCATTCCATACAGGAGAAATATTATGAAGCGCAGTTTGGCATGTCTGGCAGCCGGCGTACTTGCATGGCAGGCGGGAGCAGCGGCGGAAATAAAGATCGGTGTTGTCGCAGAACTGACCGGGGATATGCCCGCCGTGGGCGCCTCCTGCAAGCAGGCCGCGCTCATGGCGGTGGACGAGGTGAACAGCGCCGGCGGCCTGAAGGTGGGTGGCGTCGCCTATACGATCGATTTGCAGATCGAGGACAATGTCGCCAAGTCCGATCAATCGGCCCTGGCGACCCAGAAGCTGATCGCTCAGGATCGTGTGCTGGCCATAATCGGGCCGAATGCCAGCCTGGGCGCGGTACCGGCTTCCGCCATCGCCGAAAGCGGCCGGACGGTAATGATCACGCCGTGGTCCACCAATCCCAAGACAACCCGCGACATGCGCACGGGGCGTTCCAAGCGATATGTGTTCCGGGCATGTTACACCGACGCTTTTGAGGGACAGGTGCTGGCCATGTTCGTGTTGAATCAACTTAAACTCAAACGGGCGGCGGCCCTGTATGATGTGGCTTCGGAAGCGCCGACCAGCCAGTCGGAATTATTCCGGCGCATTTTTACCGAAAACGGCGGCGTCGTAACGGCGTTTGAAACCTATACCACGGGCGATCGCGATTTTTCGGCACAATTGACCAAGATCAAGGCATCGAACCCGGACATCATTTTCCTGCCGTCCTATTACAACGATGTGCCCCTGGTGGTGACCCAGGCCAAACGCCTGGGCATGCAGGCGCCCTTTCTCGGCAGCGATGCCTGGAGCAGTCCTGAATTGATCACACTTTCGCAAGGCGCGGTGGAAGGTTATTATTTTGCCAATCATTATGCCGCCGATATTGCCACACCCGCGGCACAAAAATTTATCAATGCTTATAAGGCCCGTTATAAAACGCTGCCGGACGATGTGGCGGCGTTGACCTACGACGCCTTCGGCCTGCTGTTTCAGGCATTGAAACAAATTGAGAAGCCGGAACGCGAGGCCTTGCGCAATGCCCTGTCAACAATCAGCCACTATGAAGGGGTCACCGGGAATATGCGCTTCCAGGAAGGCTCGGGCGATCCGATCAAGAGCGCGGTCATTCTACAAGTCAAGAACGGCAAATTCGTCTGGTTTGCCAACGCCAATCCGTAGATGAGCGAGATTCTACGACATGGCTTATTTGTTCCAGCAGATTTTGAATGCGTTGCAGTTGGGCAGCATCTACGCACTAATTGCTCTCGGCTATACCATGGTCTATGGCATCATGACCATGATCAACTTCGCCCACGGCGATATCTTCATGGTAGGCGCGTTTCTGTGCTTTGTGGCCGCCACGGTGCTGGGGCTGCCTTTCATTCCGGCCCTGTTGTTGTCCATGACGGGATGCGCGCTCCTCGGCGTGGTCATTGAGCGCCTGGCCTACAAACCTTTACGTAATGCGCCGCGCGTATCAGCCGTCATCACGGCGCTGGGCGTCGGCCTCGTGCTTGAGCACCTGACCCTGGTCTTCAGCCCGTATCCGCGCCATGTGCCGGCGCTGTGGTCTTCCGCCACCTGGCATGTCGGCGGCGTGACGCTCTCGTCCCTCCAGGCGCTCATCATTGTATTGTCCGTGTTGCTGATGGTGTTGCTGGATTGGCTGGTACGCCGGACAATGCTGGGACTGGCTATACGCGCCATTTCCTGGGACCGGACCGTGGCGGCCATCATGGGCGTTCCGGTGGATGCCGTAATCTCGCTGACTTTCGCCATCGGCGCCGCACTGGGCGGTGCGGCCGGCTTCCTGTACGCACTGGCCTATCCCGTGATTGATCCCTACATGGGCGTGATTGTGGGTTGGAAGGCATTCATTGCCGCAGTCGTGGGCGGGATCGGCAATGTTCGCGGCGCCATGCTGGGCGGATTTATCCTGGGCGCCGTCGAAATCATGGTGGCGGCCTTCCTGCCATCCACTTATCGGGATTTGATCGCCTTCGCCCTGCTGTTCACGCTTTTGATCTTGAAGCCCTATGGACTCCTCGGACAGCCTCGTCCACAGAAAGTTTGACATATGAACCGCCACTGGATCATAGGGTTGCTATTGCTGGCCGGGGCGGGATTGTCCTGGGCCATCCCGCGCTATGAACTGCTCAATCCCTACCTGCAAGCAACGCTCATGTACCTGGGCATCAATATTATCCTGGCGACCAGTCTTAATTTGATCAACGGCTATCTGGGCGAATTTTCCGTCGGCCACGCTGGATTCATGGCGGTCGGCGCCTATGTCTCGGCCATCCTGACGGTCATGCTCATACCAGTCGGCGCGGCCATCTGGCGATTCCCGCTGGCCATCCTGGCCGGAGGCGGTGCGGCGGCGCTGACGGGATTAGTGGTGGCTATCCCGGCCTTCCGTACGCGGGGCGATTACCTGGCCATCGTGACGCTGGCCTTCGCCATGATCGTCAAATCCGCGCTGGAAAACATCAACGCCATAGGCGGTCCGCGGGGGCTATTGGGCATTGAAGGCCTATCCACCATGCCGTGGATTTTTGCCTGGACCGTGCTCTCGGTCTGGGTAATCCGCAACTTCGTTTATTCCAACCCCGGCCGCGGCGTGCTGGCCATCCGCGAGGACGAAGTGGCGGCGGAGCTCATGGGCGTCAATACGCGCTGGGTCAAAATCCGAGCGTTTATGATTGCCTCCTTTTTTGCCGGCGTGGCCGGCGGACTGTTTACCCATCTCCTGCAGTTCATCAGTCCGCGAATCTTCGACATTACGAAGACCACCGATATTCTCGTGATGGTTTACCTGGGAGGCGTCGGATCGATCGGGGGCTCGATCATGGGCGCCTCCCTGTTCACGGTGCTTCAAGAATGTTTGCGCCCCCTAGGCGTGTGGCGCATGGTTATCATGCCGCTGCTGCTGATTCTGTTGATGTTGTTTCGGCCGCGCGGCATTATGGGCTTGCGCGATTTTCCCTGGTTCCGGCCGTCGGTTGAGTGCCCCCAGCGACCTCCGGAGATTCATCATTCATGACCCCCTGGTTACAGGCAAATAATGTCGGGCATCATTTCGGCGGATTGAGCGCCATTTCCGGATTTAACCTGGAGTTGCGCCCCGGGGAACTGGTCGGCCTGATCGGGCCCAACGGGGCCGGCAAAACAACCGTTTTCAACCTGATCACCGGCGTCTACCGCGCCGCGGAGGGCTCCATCCAGTTCCAAGGCCGCGAGTTGGTGGGGCTTACACCCTGGATTATTTCCGGGCTGGGCATTGCGCGCACCTTTCAGAATATCCGGATTTTCAAACAATTGAGCGTGCTCGATAATGTGCGCATCGCTTATTATCAACATGCGCGCTACAGCCTGGCCGAAGCGCTCCTGCACCTCGGCCGTTACCGCCGGGAGGAGCGGCGCCTGACCCAGTCGGCCATGGAAATTCTGGGCCTTCTGCACCTGGAAGCCTATGCCGACGAGCAGGCCGATAGTTTGCCTTACGGGCTCCAGCGCCGGTTGGAAATCGCACGGGCATTGGCAACCGGCGCCACCCTGTTGCTGCTGGACGAACCGGCCGCAGGGATGAACCCGGTCGAGGTGGGGCAATTGATGGAATTCATCGGCTGGATACGCCGGCAGTTCAACCTGACGATCCTGCTCATCGAGCACCAGATGCGGCTCGTGACCGGCATTTGTGAACGCGTGCTGGTACTGGATTTCGGCGTCACGATCGCCGAAGGACGACCGGATGAAATCCAGAACAACGCCCAGGTGCTGGAAGCTTATCTCGGGCAGGCGGAAGACGGATGACCGAAAACAGACGACAGATGACGGACAAGGCCGGAACCGTTAAAACCGAATCGCCAATCAATAAATCGGTCAATGGCATGAATGCATCCGACATAATTCTGGAGGTCCGTGACCTGCGGGTCCGCTACGGGCATATTGAGGCCGTGCAAGGGATCAGCTTCGAGGTCCGTACGGGCGAGATTGTGGCCCTGGTCGGCGCCAACGGCGCCGGCAAATCGTCCACGTTACGGGCGATTTCGGGAGTCTTGCCGTTCAGCGGAGAAATATTGTTCGAAGGCCAGCCGATCCACCGCCTGGGTTCGGCGGCAATTGTGGCGCGTGGCATTGCCCAAGTGCCGGAAGGACGGGGCATCTTCGGCAACCTGACCGTTCAGGAGAACCTAAAACTGGCCACCTGGAACCGCCGCGACCGGCGCGCGGTCAAGGACGATCTGCGCCATGTTTTCGACCTGTTTCCGCGCCTGGCGGAACGTCGGCAACAACTGGGCGGAACACTTTCCGGCGGTGAACAGCAGATGTTGGCCATCGCCCGCGCGCTGATGACCCGCGCCAAGCTATTGCTTTTAGACGAGCCCTCCATGGGACTGGCGCCCATGCTGGTACGTGAAATTTTTCGCATCCTGCAGGATATCAACCAGGCTGGAACAAGCCTTTTGCTGGTTGAACAGAACGCGCTAATGGCCTTGAAAGTGGCTTCGCACGGCTATGTACTGGAAACCGGCCACATCGTTATGCATGGCACCGGCCGGGAACTGGCGGACCATCCCCGTGTCAAGGAAGCCTATTTAGGATGAGGGCAGCCGATTAGTCTGCTAACATCGCACTTTGCCACCAAGATGCCGCTCAGTTCGAACTCGTTGCCGGTACTTTCCGGGTGAGGTTGTTTAAATTTTCTGATTTTTAGCAAGTGTTTGCCGGGCTTCAAGTCGTGAGCGATTATTTCGCCGTGCGGATACCCGCCCCAATGACACGGGAAATGGCCTTCCAAAAGAACCGGTGGCCGGTCATCAATTTGCACCTCGGCCCTGCCCATGCCGACATTGAATTTTTTATAGATGACACCGATACTGCGCGCTTCTATTTCCATGATCATTGGTGCATAAGTCTTGTTTTGCGCTTTCCAGCCGGGTGAAAAAAACGCCGTTACTGATTCTGCCCAATCACCGTACGTGACCGGCTCGATCGTGTTGCTGTACAGGATGCGCGCGTTTTCGTACAGGTCGGATACCAGCGGCGCCGGGATTGATACATCGGCCGCGTTGGTTGTAGCTGATGACAAACTGTTGAATATCGCGTCAAGCTGATACGCAATAATTTCACTTAAAAACTTGTGGCCAGAATCGTTCGGATGCACTTCATCAGGCGAGATGTCGGTCCACTTCATACGTCCGGCTGCTATTTCCGGCCAGAACGCGTCCCGGTAACTTGCCATGGACAACTTGTAATGAAACCCGATTTTTTTATGCAGGTCTTGCGCGTTCTCGCCGCGGTTGTTTGTCAGAAATACCAGCATAACACCCGGATTGTTTTTTGATTTTAATATCTGCCTGATCAAGCCTTCATAAGTCAGTTCAACGATCGGCGCAACGGGATCATTAACGGCATATTCAACAACGACAAAGTCAGGGGCATGTTTTAACAGGTGATCCTGGACGCGATGCGCGCCCATCAAAGAACCGGTTGCGCCAATACCGGCATTGATCAGGTCAACTTTTGTGCAGGGGAACCTGGTCTGCCACCACTTGTGTACCAGGCTGGCATATTTTTTATCAATTGAACTTGCGCTTGCTCCTTGCGTGATTGACCCGCCGATACAACCGATCGTAATTGGTTGCTGGCTGATTGCTTTCTGCATTACGCGTTTTAGCCTCGATGTATCGCCGATGCTGACAACGGATTTTTTCAACAGGTTCATGTCAATTTTCATTGCAGCAATTCCTTTCAAAAGACAAGTTATGAGTTGACTGCAAAAATCTTGCGTTCAGTTGTTGAAAAATGTATCGGACTGTATAGTATATTCAACATTTAAACGAAAGAGATACGCAATCAACGCACCGGTAAGATACGGAGGAAATCCGATGGGCTTTGGAAAATTACGGTTGATTTTGGGCTGTTGCTTCCTGGTAGCGGCCGCCGTCCGGCTATGCGCCCAGGAGAAGGAAATGCAGTGGAATGTGACCTACCGGGGAACCGAAATGCCCAAAATGCCCTGGGCCACGCAATACGATATCCCACTGGAAAACATCACCAACTGTGTTGCGGAAGTAAAAGACGGCGCACTGTTGATTGCCGACCGGGGCACGGACAACGGCCAGTATCTTTTCTTCGCTTATCCCTGGGCGGTGCGGCCCGAGGACGAAACCATCGCGGAAGCCAAAATGAAGCTCCGGTCGGGAGGCTGCGGCATAGTGGTGTGCAACGGCATATCCACGGAAGTTTTCGAGTTTTACCCGGACAGGATCCGTGCGCAGTACAGCAACTTGACCTGCAAGATGAATACCATGAATGGTTTTCACGTGTACCGGGTTGTAATCAAAGATAACGATTTCAAGCTGTATGTCGACGGCGAATTAAAGCTGGACGGCAAAGGCAAATACAATGAAGTCATGGAATATGAAGGCCGCAACGCCCTGGGGTTCGGCGCGGCCAGCAGCGCGGGCCTTGGCGAAGTATTGTGGGAATATGTGCGCTGGACCACCATCCCTCAAGCCGGCAATAAAACCCGAAAAACCGCCAGCACAAGTGATCCCCGGAAAACAGAAGAACTCAAGATCACCATTGCCGAACCGCTGGTGGTCGCGCAGGCGCCGGTCGGAGAAAAACGCTGGGGGTACTGGCAGTTTCCGGGACTCAGCGACACGCAACCCGCGATATCAATCGACTTTAGTATTTGCGAAGACAGCATGAGCGCTTACGGCACCGGACAAACGTCCTATCCCAGTCATTTTGTTCTTGACGGAAATACGTGGAAACTTCCCACCGGCAAATCAAGCGGCGGAGGATTGCTACTGCCGAACGGCGACCGCTTGAGCCATCACGTACCTCCTTCGCTCAAGGTTGCCGACCTTAAACTTCCTGAACCGGTGGGACAGTGGATAAAAACCTATGGGGCAAAAATTACGCTTTACCGGGCCAAGGACCTGCCCCCGGAACTGGCGAATATGCGTTTTAGCCGTTATTGCAAAGACACCGACAAATGGGTGACCGAGATTGCGGACGTCAACGAGCGTCTGGGCATAAGGATAGCATATAACGATTTGTTTCCTCTGTTTGGCGGCAACTGGTTCAACATGAAAGTCGCGCCGGACAATTCCGTTATGCTCGCCAAGACAGGATATTACATCTACTTCCCCCGTCAGGATCTCGGTGCGGAACGGTTCTCACGGGTTATCTTCCTGCGTTCGACCGATAACGGCCGGAAATGGCGGACGCCGGGCGCCATTACCCAGGGCACTATTCCCTATGTGCCTGATACCGATGCGGACCCTATGGCCATGCTGCGCGACGGTTTTGAAGAACCGGGATTTGAGTTTGCCGAAGACGGCACCATGGTTTGTTTTATCCGGACGGACGATGGCGTCGGAGTGGGCCCGTTGTATGTCAGCCGTTCCCAGGATATGGGCAAAAACTGGTCCAAGCCGAAGGTGTTCAACCCTTACGGCGTAAAACCGATGCTGCTGACGTTGAAAAACGGCGTCATGGTCCTGGCCTACGGGCGGCCCGGCGTGGAAGTGCGCTTTTCCGGGGACAACGGCTGGACCTGGACGGAACCTTACAAGCTGGTACCCCTGACGTCCAGCAACCGAATGGTGGATTCCTGCGGCTATACCTCGCTGCTGGCCACCGGAGACGACAAGTTCCTGATTGCTTACTCCAATTTCCGCTACAAGGGCAGCGACGGCCTGGAGCGGAAAACTATTCTGACCAGGGAAATTACGATCCAAAGGGGCGGAAAACCTGACGGTAATTTTTGGCGACCATTCTGGCAACGCCTGACAGGCAAAAAGCTTGCAAGGTAGCATGGCTACCCGGCCCGGCGCATCCCGGAAACCCGGGGCATCCCAATGAAATGAGCCCGAGGCAGGAACAGTCATCCTAGGATTGAAACAGGTACTGCAGATATGACAGTTTGCGGAATCCGCAGGCGGCCAGGGGATAAAACACGACGTGATGGCGGTCGCGCGTGTGGGCGAAACCGGGAGCGTCAGTGGCCGGGATGTGGAATTCCATCTCGCTCGGAAATGCGCCTTTCCGACTGCATGCCTTAGGTTTAATGCCTGCCAGCATGGCGGCATCGGTGCGGTAGGAAACGGTCGCCGGGTTGGCGTTCGTCCCAAGCGCCATAGGGCCGTACCACAGGCTGTGCTTGGCGCCGAAGACGTCCGGACGCAGGGTCGGTTCGCACCGCAGGGAAAGGTCGAAGGTGAGCCGGAGGGTATGACGCCCCTCCCCTTTGACGGCAACGGGCAGCGTATCACTACTCTTCGCCGGAAGCGCCATCGGCCGGTCGTCAAGGACAACGGATCCCAGCGGACTGTGCCGCGGAAGATGGATGTGCAGCGTGGTGGCAGCGACGCCGGACAGCTCGACCGCCAAATCGACCTCGCCCGTCAACGGATATCCCATGCCCGTCTGATGCAGACGGACCGTTCCTCCATCCCGGGGGATCTGCGCATCGCATCCCAGGAACAGGTTGACATGGATACCGTCGGTTGCGACGGTGTACACATGCCGGGCAATCTCCGTCAACCCGTGGGTGCCGTGCATGGAGCAACACCAATAGGCTTCGCCGTAACGGCCGATCGCACCCGCCGGCATGGGACCGACAGGTACATGGAATCCGAACCAGGTGCCAAAACCACCCATGGCGGCCTGGTTCATGAAGAAATGGCTGAAGATCGCCCGTTCGGCGGTTTCAAGATAGGCGTGGTCACCCGTCACCAGGTGTAATTTAAGGTTGATCAACACCCAATCCACCTCGGAACATCCCTCGTCGGTCTTGCCGCCACTTGAGTGGGGGGCTGCTGCGCCACCGGATTTGACGGGAGTGTCGAAGACCTCGGCGACTCCGGCAGTATCGAGCAGTCCGACCGACTTGATCTGTTTGTACTCGCTCAGAACTTTTTCCAGGAGAAATGGCTCGCCCGTGATTTCATACCAGTGCAACAAGCCACGGAGCGTGGAGATGAAATGGTGGCTTTGGATCTCGGTGTCAAAGGATTTCACGCTCCGCGCAATCCGCAACGCCAGATCGGCGTAAGCGGGTTGCGGATCGACTTCATAAAGCGTGGCCAGGCCGCCCAGGCAATGGGTAAAATTGGAGAAAAGCAAGCCATAGTCGCCTTTATCAAACTGTTCATTCCGGATATCCGGTCTGAGCCAGAACGGCGTCACGGCCGCATACCAACCGGCAAGACGACGGGCGGCCTGCAGGGCACGTTTGTCGCCGGTCAACGTATAATACCTGGGCAGGGCGAGCAGCATCCACGCCGTCCCGGAAGCCTGGGCCCGGTCGCAGGCATCCAAGGGACGATCGGTGCCGAAATGCCCATCCGCGGCCTGGGTCTTGAACACCAGATCGGCAATTTCGCGACCCTTGTCCGGAATCCCGCCGATGAAAGGCGCCACGGACGCCATGGCGTTCAGGTATCGCCCGCTCACGTCCGCATACCACGTCCATTCGCGCCCGGTATACCAGTCATGAAACGGCGTGGGATCGCAGGCGAACGTAATGTCGCTGAGCAGCCATTCGGGGCGGTAGACATCGTCCCAGGCCAGCCGCGCCGCCGCCCGGTTCAGGCGTTCCGCAAGCTCACCCAGCGGTTTCACCTGGGACGAGGGAAGCGGGGAATTTTTGGTTTTTAAACATGCGGTCATGATGGTTCACTCCTTTGTGATCCGGCCAACTGATCGAAAACAAACTTTTCGGGTAGTATGGCTACCCGCCTGTCGAAACCGACCTGATGAAGCTTTTTAATGGTGGCAATGTGTCAAGAGGGGGCCGCGATGTCAAGTCTGCAGGATAAAAAGCTGATGGTGAGTTGAAACGGTTCCGGCCTTCGGGACAGATCCGCGCCGTCAGAAAAATATTTTCATTTTGTTGTTGCATTAATGGAAGATTTCCGATAAATAAGCAATACGAATGGCAAAGGGTCTGTTGCTGACTGCCAGGGGAGGCGAGAATCTGGCGAACAGGAAGATCGTAAACCAATTCGCAAGGAGGACAGGATGATGGCGCCGGAACGTATGCAGTCCTATCGGGAGATGGCGAAAAAAGTGCGGGCGCACTGCCTGCGCATGACCCACCGGGGCAAGAGCGGACATGTGGGCAGTATGCTGTCCATGGCGGATTTGCTCGCGGTCCTGTATCTGGGGATTCTGCGGGTGAATCCCAAACAGCCGCGCTGGCCGGACCGCGATCGCTTTGTGCTCAGCAAAGGGCATGGCGGCGCAGCCGTGTACGCGGTACTGGCGGAAACGGGCTTTTTCCCAAAGGAATGGCTCGACACCTATTACCTCGATAACGGCAAACTTTCCGGCCATATCAGTCACCATGTTCCCGGGGTTGAGTTTTCCACCGGTTCACTAGGACATGGTCTGCCAGTGGCCGTGGGCATGGCGCTGGCCGCCCGGCAGGCGGGGAAAAAGCACCGGGTCTTCTGCCTGCTGAGCGATGGCGACTGTAACGAAGGATCCACCTGGGAGGCAATCGCGTTTGCCGCCCAGCATCATTTCGACAATCTGACCGTCATTGTGGATTACAACCGGGTTCAGGCGCTCGGCAAGATGGAAGACGTAATCGAGATGGAGCCCTTTGCCCGCAAGCTGGAAGATTTTCGCTGGGCCGTGCAGGAGATCGACGGCCATGATTATGTGCAGATTGAAACCGCGCTGAACCATCTTCCCTTCGTACCCGGCAAGCCTTCGTGGCTATTGGCCCGGACAACAAAAGGCAAAGGCGTCAGCTGGATGGAAAATACGGTGGCATGCCATTACGGCGCAGTCAATGACGAACAATTGGCTAAAGCCCTGAAGGAGCTGGAGGTGGAGCAATGAGAAAGGTATTTAACACGGAATTATTAAGCATTGCCCAACGCGATCCGCGTATTTTTATGATCCTGGCGGATATCGGTTATGGTGAAATCGAGCCGTTTGCCCAGGCGTTTCCCGATCGTTATTTCAACTGCGGCGTGGCCGAGCAGGCCATGACCGGTATCGCCTGCGGCGTGGCCATGGAAGGCAATATTGCCATCACCTACTCCATCGCCAACTTCCCCACCCTGCGCTGTCTGGAACAAATCCGGAATGACGTCTGTTATCACAACGCCAATGTCAAGATCGTGATTATCGGCGGCGGCATGGCGTATGGACCGCTCGGCATCTCGCATCATTCTACCGAGGATCTGGCCATCATGCGCGCCCTGCCGAACCTGGTGGTGGTGGCGCCGTGCGATTTTGCCGAGGCGCGGGCGGCGGTCCACGCCATGATCGCCCACGAGGGACCTGTCTATTACCGGTGCGGCTACAAGAAGGAACCGGCGGTCCATGACGGCCCGATCGATTTCCGGTTCGGCAAGGCGCTAACTGTCCGCGACGGGCGGGATGCCACGATTATTTTCACCGGCACGATCGGCTATAACTGCAAGCTGGCTGCGGAACAACTGGCGGCGGATGGCGTTCAGTGCCGGCTCATCAGCCTGCATACGGTAAAACCGATCGACAAGGATGCCATCCTGCACGCGGCCAAGGAGACCGGCGCCATTGTCACCGTGGAAGAGCACAATGCCATGGGCGGTATGGGCGGCGCCGTGGCCGAAGTGCTGATGGACGCCGGCGGCCTGGGCGTTCGTACCCGCCGCTTGGCGCTTCCGGATGTGAACGTCTGCAAGGTGGGGAGCCAGGATTGGCTTCGCGAACAGTACGGGTTGGGGGTGCCCCACATTGTCAAGGCGGTCAAGGAACTGCTGGCCGGATGAACGCAAGGATACGAAAAGGCCGATCTCATGAAATTGAAAGATAAAGTGTGTGCCATTACCGGCGCCGGGCGCGGCATCGGGCGCTCGGCGGCCGAACGATTCGCCCGGGAAGGTGCGCGGGTTGTGATCCTCGAAAAGGATGAAGCGCTCGGCCGTAAAGTCGAGAACGCCATCATTCAAAGCGGCGGCCAGGCAAAGTGCATCCCCCTGGATATCTCGGATCCACGGGCCGTGGAGAAGGGCTTCGCCCGGATTGCCGAGGAATTCGGCGCGTTGCATGTGTTATACAATAACGCCTCCGTCTTCCTGGGCGGTCGTGACGCGCCGGTCGTGGACCTGGCACTGGAAGTCTGGCAGAAAGTGCTGGCCATCAACCTGTCCGGGCTTTTTTATTGTTGTAAGCACGGCATCCCGTTGATCATCAGAAGCGGCGGGGGCTCAGTCATTAACACGTCGTCGAGCGCCGGTCTTATCGGCATACCCAACTGTGATGCGTACACGGCCAGCAAGGGCGCAACCATTGCCATGACCAGATCCATGGCGGTGGAATACGGGCCAAGCAAAGTACGGGTCAATTGCATCGCCCCGGCGGCGATTGCGACCGAGATGGTCAAGGAAAGCAATTTCAAGGACAAAAATTTTGATGAAACCGCCTTTCTGCGGACCACACCGGTCCGGCGCTGGGGCACGCCGGAAGAGATTGCCAACATCGCCTTGTTTCTGGCGTCGGATGATTCGTCCTATCTGAACGGCACGATTCTTGTTGCTGACGGCGGCATTACCATCACATAAGGAGGAACAAACGCATGGCCCGTAATAACATAATGGATGATGTAAAAATTTGCATCGCCGGCCGGGTACCCAAGGCGCCCCTGATTTTCCCTATTTTTTTCGAGGCGTTCGTTGCGCGGCAGATCGGGATAAGTTTCCATGATTATTCTACCCGTGCGCCAATCATCGCCCAGGTCTGGGATTATGCAATCGAGCACTTTGATACAGACTGGGCCGGACTTTTTATTGACGATCTAATCGAATACGACATGTTGGGGATTGAAACTGCCGACGGCCCCGATCATCCGTATGCCGTAACAAAGTATTTGCCGACCGATATAGGCGCCTTGGATCGTTTGCATATTCCCTCACCCAAAAAGGACGGTCGCATGCCGATGCTTTTGGAGGCGCAGAAACGCATTCGCAATCGTTGGGGGGACCGGGTTGTCATCAGTAAGAACGTGGCGGCGCCTTTCTCCGGTCTCACGTTGCTGTACGGGATCAACGACACCATGCTGATGACTTGTGACGCCCCCGATTTATTAAAAAAGAGCATGATGTTTGTGGAGGAATTGGCCATTACCTGGGGCCGCGCACTGATCGAGGGTGGAACGGATATCATCTGGCTGGGGGATTGCAGTGCATCCAGCCGATTTATATCCCTCGACATGTATCGTGAGTTTGCCATGGAACCAGCCCGCCGCGTAATTTCAGCATTGAAACAAGCCGGCGGTATCGTCATTTATCACGCGGGTGAAAACCGTCTGCCATTCCTGGTGGAGACCGCCAAACTGGGTGCGGATATCCTGTCGGTTGAAGGCGGGATTGATCTGGCCGAGGTCAAGAACACCTTGGGACCGCATATGGCCCTGTCAGGCAACCTGGACGGAATCAAGGAAATCTGGCAGAGCCAACCGCAGGACATCGAACAGAGGGTTCGGCAACTGGTGCGGGACGTGGCCATTAAAGGCGGGGTGATTGTCAATACTGGCGAAGGCATACCCGAACAGACGCCCGCGGCTAATGTGCGCGCGATGATCCAAGGCATCCGGAACGCCTGGCCCGTGGCCCACGCCCCGTGAAGAACAGTCCCTAATCCATTAAAGACATATTCGGTCATGCAAAAAATCCCCAAGGAGCCTGCTCGATGACAGCTCAAGAACGGTTCTTGACGGTATTGAAAGGAGGGATTCCTGATCGCGTGCCCTCTTTTGAACTGCTCATTGACCACAAGTTTCGGCAGGCGGTCAATCCTGAACTGGATTTTTACGACTTCCAGGAAGCCATGGGTTTCGACATGGTCCTGTTCGGTTTAGGCAGCAGTGATGAGCCCATCCTATGGGAAAACAAAGCCAAGCAAATCTTTCGCGACAAATGGGGTGTCCGGCAACAGTTTACAGGCGAAACGATGCCGTCGATCATTGACCAATCCCCACGGATAGGCTCATTGGCGGAATTATCCCATTATACCCCACCCGATCCAGCGCACCCTGCTATGCTCAACCAAGTGCGCAACATCGTCAGGCGGTTCAAGGGCAAAATGGCGATTGGGTTCCTGGGAGAAGAAACGTTTGCGGTGCAACAATATCTTCGCGGCGGGTTGGAACAACTCATGATTGACTACGCAATGGGTGAAGAATTGCCGAAAAAGATTGCCGGCATGGCGGCGGATTATTATTGCGAACTGTATCGCAATGTCATTCGGGAAGGGGTGGAGGTCATCGTGCTGGGCGACGACTATGCAGGCAAGAGCGGGCCGTTCATGTCGCCGGCCCATTTTCGAGAGTACATCTATCCGGGATTAAAGCGTGTTGTCCAAACCTGCAAGCAAGCTGGCGCCCGGATCATCAAACACAGCGACGGCGACCTCTGGAAACTGCTGGACATGATTGTCGCGTCCGGCGTGGATGCCCTGGGCCCCCTGGAACCTTTGCCCACGATGTGGTTATCCCGAATTAAAGCGGCCTATCCGCAAGTAACCGTGGTGGGGAACATTGATGTCGCTTTGCTTTCGACCGGCACGGCAGACCAGGTTCGGCAACGCACCCGCGAGTGCCTGGCCGATGCCATGCCCGGCGGCCGATTTATCCTTTCTTCAGGCAACAGCATTGCCAGCAGTGTGCAACCGGAATTGTATCGGACAATGGTCGCGACCAAGAATCGGCATGGGAATTATCCCCAGCCGATACCAGCATAAGGAATCCATATGAACCCCAGAAAATGCTCCGACCGGGAAAAAGCCCAACTTAAACGGGATGCCTTGAAATTCATTATCCCCCATTTTGCAAGCAACCAGGAACTGGCCAAAGGGGCCAAGATATTTACGCGCGGGAAAGGCTGTTATGTATGGGATATTGATGGCAAGAAATATTTTGATTCCTTTGCAACCCTGCTCACAACCGTATGCGGGCATAATCGTCCGGAAGTCACCCGGGCCGTGAAGGAACAGATGGAGCGCTTGGAATTTTTCCCCAATTATGTGGACGCCTTTACCGAACCCTTGATCAAGCTGGCCCGGAAGCTGGCGGACATCCTGCCGGGAGACCTGTCGGTGAGCTTCTTTGTCAACAGCGGCTCGGAGGCCAACGAAACTGCCATGAAGATGGCGCGCCAGTATCACATAGAACGCGGCCAGCGCACCCGCTACAAGTTTATTGCGCGCCGGGATTCTTATCATGCCACCACGCTGGGCGGCGGGTCGGTCACGGGGCTCAAATGGTTCCGGGAATACTTTGAACCGCTCTTGCCCGGGTGCTTGTTTGTGTCCGCCGCCCGGGAGAAAGACCGGCCGCCGAACATGGATTCAACAACCTATGGCCGGCAACTGTTGCGCGAGATAGAGGCGCTGATTCAGCAGGAAGGTCCGGAATCGATTGCCGCCATGATCATGGACCCGCTTCCCGGATCCAACACCGGCTATCCGATGCCGCCGCAAGGATATCTGGAAGGCGTCCGAGCGCTCTGTGACAAGCACGACATTCTATTGATTTTCGATGAGGTCCAGACCGGGTTTGGGAAAACCGGCAAATGGTTTGCCTGCGAGCATTGGGGTGTCACACCGGACATCATGACGCTGGGCAAGGGCTTGACCGGAGGATTCATTCCCCTGGGAGTGACTGTGACGACCCCGAAGATTGCCGAGGTGTTCCGCCAAAAGCCGGGTTGTGAATTTCGTTCCGGCAGCACCTATGGCGGGCATACGGTCGCCTGCGCGGCCACCCTGGCGAATATTGCCATTATTGAAAAGGAGCAATTGGTTGCTAACGCCCGGGTCAGGGGCGCGTATATCCGGAATAAACTGGAAGCCCTGAAGCAACGCCACGCCATGGTGGGGGAAATCAGCGGCATCGGTCTGTTGCTGGCCGTGAAGCTGATGGCCGATCGCCAGACGCAAACATCGTTCAATCCAAAGTTGGGGGTTGGCAGTTGGATCCGGGATTGGTGCTATCGGCATGGCATGATCCTCCGGAATAACGGGGACATCCTGGTCCTCGCCCCTTCCTTGATTATTTCCAAAACCGAAGCCGATTTCATGCTGGCGTTGATTGAAAAAGCCATCCGGCAAGCGTCAGCTCGATTTCAGGTATAAAAAAGCGTTCATTGTCAAAGGAACGAAACATGTTCCCCGCATATAAGGATCATATCGCTCTGTGGACCAATGAACTCAAAGCGTGGGTTCCGGAGCGGATATTCGACGCCCATGTGCACTTGGGTCCACCCGGGATCGTGAGCCCTGTCACGGACGAACGGTGTAAACTCGCATTATCCACCTTTACTCATTTCGATTGGGAGGAACTGAACGACTGTTACCAGCACGTTTTTGCCGGCAAACACATTGGCGGGCTGATTGCTTTTCCATTCCCCCAACGTGAGGTTGATCTGGATCTTTCCAATGACTACCTGATCGAGCTCATGAAAGCGAATAGCCGGATAACCGGGTTTCTGGCATCCCACCCCACCGATGTAAATCAAAGTATTGCAACATATCGCAAAGCCGTAAAAAACGGGGTGTGTTTTCGCGGGGTCAAGCCGTACGCGGACCGTCTCGGGAAGAGCAATTTCGATGCCCGAATGGAGGAATTCATTCCTGATAAACTTTTGCAGTTTATGAACAGCGAAGGGTTGGCCATGATGTTGCATACCTCCGGGATCGGCGTCGGCGCTCCCGAAACCCGGCATTTCCTGCGCACGACGACCGAGCGCTATCCGCGGATTCCCATTCTGCTTGCCCATATGGGCCGCTATATCGAACCAGGCCATTTTTTTCAGTTTCTCAACGAGGGGGTGCTGGAGGCATGTCCTTCGCTCTACCTGGAGATGTCATCCACCAGTTCCAAGGAAGTTTATGAACGGGTTCTGGCGCGCCGCAGTCTGTGGAAAAGATTGATCTTCGGTTCGGATATGCCGTTCGGATTGATCACCGGCGTGGAACGCTGGTCCAGGGACCAAGGCGCCATTTTTTTATCCCGGGATGACTACCCCTGGTCGGACGCCAGCATGCATGCCCAATATGCGGCGGAACGAAAGCAGTTGACTTACAACACCTATCATTGCATCAAGGCCTTAAAGGATGCGGTCGCCGGGCTGGGATTATCCGTGGGAGACGCAAACGAATTGAAACAGGCAATATTTTACACCAACGCGAACAACCTGTTTGGACACAGGTGTCGTTTGACACAGGCCGTCGTCAAGTCCGTGCGATAAAGACGGGAACAGAATCGAACAGAAACTAAACGGAGGTAGTTATGTGGCGCATATTTAACGACAGCGAAGTTGAGTTGATTGGCAACGGCGTGCTTGATGTGTTGGCAACGCTTGGGTTTCATTGCGATAATGACGAGATATTGCGGGCTTACGACGCAGCGGGCGCCAAGGTGGATATGATCAGCCGCACCGCGCTTTTCCCGCGCAAAATGATGCAGGCCTTTGTGGAATCACTCCGGCAGGAGGATAAATCGGGATGGTATGACCAATTGAAGGCGGAAAACCGGCTAAATATTTATTCCGGCTACCAGCCCTATGGCGACTTGCCGGAATTCAAAGCGCCGCCCTCCGTCTATATGTTCCATAATTTAAGCACCTTCTTTTATGATGACGAGACACAGGAACGGCGCATGGGCAATCATGCGGATTTCATCACCCTGATCAAATTGGGCGACCTGCTTCATCCGAAGCAGGGCATGGGACATGTGTTGAACCTCGCCGGCGATACGCCGGCGCCCATCGAGCCGCTGGAAGCCGCATTAACCCTTCTGGAATATTCGCACAATCCGCGCGGCGTCTATGTGCATGATATCCGGCAAATCGAATATCTTCAAGAGATCGAGGGCATTTTTGGCATTAAGGATCCGTACTGGCATTGGATGGCCAATATCTGTCCCAATTCGCCGCTTAAACTGGACAAGGTAGCCGCGGAACGATATGTGTACATGCTTAAAACCGGCATCTATCCGGCAAAGCTGGCGGCCATGCCGGTTGCCGGCGTGAATATGCCGGTCACGGTGGGCGGAACGGTCGTCATCGTTGCCGCCGAGTTCTTGGCGCTCTTTTTGGCCGCGCGGCTGATGCAGTCCCGTAAAATCCCTTTGCTCGGGATGGCGATCTCCGGTACCATGGATATGCACACGGGCGGAGTGAGTTTCACGGCCTTTGACGCGACAATGCGCCGCCTGGCGATCTGGGACTTTTTCAAACGATGGACGGATGTCCGGCTGACACCGGGACCGGGGGAATGGCCGCCCACCAAAACACCGGGGATGGCGTCCACGTTGGAAAAGGCTTATTTTGCCATGATTGTGGCCGCCTTCACCGGTTATCATCCGGATATTGGCGTTGGCCATATTGATGCCGGCCTCACGATCAGTCCTGCCCAGCTCCTTTTGGATTATGAATTCACGGAAGGGTTGCGGTTGCTGGAACACCGGCCATTAACGAAAGCGCAGTTGGGGCTGGACGCCATTATGGAAATTGGCTTTGGTTTGCAGGGTGATTTTCTGAGTCATACGCACACGGCGGAGTATTGTCGGCAGGCGTCCTGGATGCCCGAGCTATTCAGCCGGTCCGGCTTGGGCGCGGCGGCCGAAGTCGAAAGCATGCAAAGAGCGCGCACTAAGGTCAAGGCCCTGCTGGCACAGTATCGCAAACCGACGGGACACGAAGCGCAGGTAGTCCTTGCCCGCCAAGTTCTGGAACGGGCAAAAAGCCATCTGGGAAACCACAAGCATTGACGGCCTGAAGACTATGGAACCAGACCTTGTAATCCAAATGTATCGGTCCATGCTGACCATCCGGCTGTTTGAAGAAAAGGCCAAACAGCTCTACCAGTCCGGCGAGATTGCCGGCGCCATTCATCTTTCAATCGGACAGGAAGCCGTGGCGGTCGGCGTTTGTTCGGCTTTAAGGCTGGACGATGCCGTGTTCAGCACGCACCGCGGCCACGGACATCTAATCGCCAAAGGCGGCCATCTCCCGGCGATGATGGCCGAGCTCATGGGCCGGCAGACCGGCTGTTCGCACGGTTGCGGCGGGTCCATGCACATGTTTGAACCGCAGGTCGGCTTTATGGGCGGTAACGGCATTGTCGGCGGCGGCCTGACGCTGGCACTCGGCGCGGCCTTTGCGGCACAATATCGGGGCCTCGACGGCATTGCCGTGGTGTTTTTTGGCGACGGCGCCGCCCAGCAGGGCACGTTTCATGAGGCACTGAACCTGGCCGCGCTCTGGAAGCTTCCCTATCTCGCGGTCTGCGAAAACAACCAGTATGCGGCCACGACGCCGTTCGCCGCCGCCGTGCCCACGGCGGACATTGCACCGCGTGCCGCCGGCTACGGCATTCCCGGGATTGTCGTGGACGGCAATGATTGCCTAGCGGTGTATCGCGCGGCAGCGGCCGCTGTGGAGCGCGCACGCGCCGGTGATGGTCCGACATTGCTGGAATGCAAAACCTATCGCGTGGAGCCGCATTGCGGCATCATCGCCGATCGGCGTCCGAAGGAAGAACTGGAGCGCTGGGGCCAGCCGGATCGCGATCCCCTGGAGCATCTGCGCCGGGAGGGCGGACTTTCGGATTCGGTAATCAGTGCGGTGCGGCATGACGTGGAAGCGGAACTGGAGACTGCCGTGGCTTTTGCGCGCGGCAGCCCGTATCCGGATCCCGCCGCCTTTCTGCAGGAGCATGCGAACACATGAGAATGCTGCAATATATTCAGGCAATTAACGAAGCGCTCCACGAGGAAATGGCCAGGGATGCATCGGTATTCGTCATCGGCGAAGATGTGGATCAAAACGGCGGAGTGTTCAAGACCACCCAGGGCCTCGTCGAGCGCTTCGGCGCACGCAGGGTGCGGGGCACGCCCATTTCAGAGTCGGCGTTTGCCGGCCTGGCGACAGGCGCCGCTATGTCGGGACTGCGTCCGGTTGTCGAATTCATGTACTTCGATTTTGTCAGCGTAGCCATGGATCCGCTCGTCAATCAAATGGCCAAGATCGCCGGCATGTCCGGTGGACAATTGCAGGTTCCGGTGACCGTCCGCGCCCAGACCGGCGCCCGCACCCGCGAGGCGGCCCAGCATTCCCAAAGTCTGGAGGCATGGTTCCTGCACACGCCCGGTTTCAAGGTCGTCATGCCGGCGACCAGCTACGACGCAAAGGGCCTGCTCAAATCAGCCATCCGCGACAATGGACCTGTGCTCTACATCGAAAACCGGCTGTTATATCACGAAACGGAATCTGTTCCGGACGGGGAATGGACAACCCCACTGGGTGTCGCCGAAGTGGTGCGCGAAGGCCGCGACATCACCGTTGTGGCCATCGGCTATGCCCGGAAGTTAGCGCTAGCCGCGGCCCAGGCACTGGAAGGCACGGCATCGGTGGAGGTAATTGATCCGCGCAGCCTGGCACCGCTGGATTTGGCAACGATCCTGAGCAGCGTGTCGAAAACCGGGCGCCTGGTGGTCGTGCATGACGCCCCGGCATCCTGCGGATTCGGCGCCGAGATCGTGCGGCGGGTTGTAGCGCAGGGGTTTGACCTGCTTGACGCCGAGCCACTGGTCGTGGGCAGCGCACACGTCCCCATGCCTTTCAGTCCGCCGTTGGAAGACGCCTGCCTGCCGAGCACGGCGTCCCTGACGGCTGCCATCCACAAAATTATCAATCGTTAGAAAAATGCATGCCAATGATAAAAACGAAATGATGGCTTGAGAAACATATAACGCCATAGTCGTCGTAAAAAATAAAGCGAAAGGGAGGTTCAAATGACAAGCAAAGCAAAACAGCACGCATTATCACGACGAACACCTGCGGCGCATGGTTCGTCGCGATCCACCGTTCGTGATCGCCTGTGGATTTTTACGGTCTATGCCGGCGGGGACCACGACCATCTCGAAAAAGGAGGGATTCGCGGCGAATCACGAATGACACCAGCGGAGGGCGCATTTTATCTGAATGTTCCGAACCTGTTATTTATCCGGGCACACGACAATCCTCCGTTGCCGTACAATCAGACAGTGTGGCGTACAATGACTGAGTTTGATCAGTATGCGATTTCTTTTCGCCCGCTGGATCGCGTCATTTGGTCCGTCGTGGGCAGTGGCGGCGCAGGCAGCCTGAACGAGTTGCCGTACGTCCTGGAACTGGCCAAGAAGTTTCCCAACATTGCGGGAATTTTTATGGACGACTTCATTATAGATGCCAAGAAACAGGCCAACGGTCGAATGATTGGTAAGCCGGTATTGCAACCGTCCGATCTCAATAAGGTGCACGAGCAGATAAAATCAACCGGCAAGTCCATGGAGGTCTGGGTCACTCTCTATACTCAAGAAATCAATCCTCAGCGAAAGACGGCCAGTCTAGGTTACTGCGGCTGTGAGCCTCCGCTGACAGACTTCATTGACCTGTTCGATGTTCTTACGCTCTGGACGTGGAATTCGGATGAACTTACGGAACTGGACGAAAACCTGGTCGCGCTGGAAAAAATCGCGCCCAAAAAAGCGCGCATCGCCCTTGGATTGTATATGTGGGATTACCACAACTGCAAACCGGTGCCGGTGAACTTGATGAAGCATCAGTGTGAACTTGGACTGAAATGGCTCCAGGAAGGTCGGATCCACGAAATGATTTTCCTGGCAAACACCATGCTCGATCTTGGGTTGGAAAGCGCCGAATTTGCCCGGGAGTGGATTGCCCGGGTGGGTAATCAGCCTGTTCAGGAAAAGCGTACCACGGGCACTTAAATTGTGTTGTAATTTGGCGTGTAAAACATAAGGAAACACCATGCATAAACATCTGACGTTCAACCTGAAGATTGCTGCCCTCGCCCTATTGATCGGCTCGTCCTGGCAGGCCTCGGCCACGACGCCTACCCTGACCATTGACCAGTTGCGGCAACAACGGGAAAAGATCAAGCAACGGCCGCGCCGCATCTGGTTCAATCACGACGGATGCGATGCTATATTTTTTTCTACGAATTCCATCAAGGGCCGGGCCCAAGCCATCCCCGAAGATTTGCTCAATGTGCGCACCACCCAGTTGGCCGATAAACAGGTGGATACCCTCGCTTACTGCACGATCTGCTCCGGCTTCGGAAATTTTACCCACCGCACCAAGATTGGCCATATGTTTACAGTTCTCAGAATTGAATTCGCTAATGAATCAACCGCAGGGATTCGCAATATTACGGGGGACTTGATTGCCCAGGGCACCGACCCGTTGCAAGTGATGGTTGATTTCTGTAAGGCGAAGGACATCGAAATATTTTGGTCAATGCGCATGAACGATACGCACGACTACTCATGGACCCCGGAAAAGGGCTATCCCCTGTTTCCAAAACTTAAGGAACAACACCCGGAATGGTTGCTGGGCAGTTATAGCAATAAGCCGCCATACGGGGCTTGGTCCGGGGTCAACTACGCCCTGCCCGAGGTGCGGGACTATTGCTATCGTTTCTTTGAGGAAGTCTGCCAGAACTATAATGTGGACGGCGTGGAAATGGATTTCTGTCGTCACCTGCAATATTTTCCCAGCGTTTCCAACGGCGGGCAGGCCAGCGACAAGGATCGGGAAATGATGACGGAGTTGCTGCGCCGTATCCGCACCATGACGGAACGGGAAGGCCTTAAACGTGGGCGTCCCTTCCTGATTGCCGCCCGCGCTCCCGACTCGGCGGAGTACAGTCGGAATTTGGGGCTGGACATCAAACAGTGGATGAAAGAAGGGTTGATCGACTGTTTTATCGGTTCAGATTACTTTCAGCTGAACCAGTACGGCTATCAGGTGGACCTGGCGCATAAGTACGGGGTCAAATGCTATCCCGGCCTGAGCGATACGCGCGTCGGCGGTTTCGGCAAAGGTGGTGACCAACAACGTGCCAGCGATGCATCCTACAAGGCGCGTGCCATGAATGTTTTTGCCCAAGGCGGGGACGGCGTGTATATTTTCAATGAATATAATGCCAGCCGAAACTACCTGTATAGCATTGGTTCGCCCACCAGCCTGCTCGGACAGGACAAAATGTTCTTCGTGACCTGGGTCAATGGAAAACCATCCACCTATCTAACCGGGGGCAACAGCTATCAGCGCAGCGACATTCTCACCCCGGCTGATTCAATTCCCCTGACCACCGGTCAACGAGTTGAACGGGGGCTCTACGTTGGCGAAAATCTACGCGCGGCCATAGCCGCCAGATTGACGCCCGCCCTCGATTTGGAACTGCAGATAGCGTGCTTGGGAACTGCAGATAATGCACAAGTGGATTGGAACGGGAAACCGTTAAAAGGCGGAGAGTTAAAGGACAACCAACTGCATTTTAAACTCACTGCTGACCAGGTAACCCAGGGCCTCAACCGTGTCGGATTGACCATCATGCGTCAACCCATGGCCCCGGAGACTTCCTTGGATTCCTCGGGCTGCTGGACGGTGGAATACAGCTGTGCCTATCAACTGGCGGGCTATAACCAACCGCCCTGGCGCCGTTTATTCAACAACGGGAACTGGGAAGAAAAGATCGTGGACGGCACCTTGCTCTTTGCCGACCGGGGCACGAACGCAACGGATACCATCAACCTGGTTTATCCCTGGACACCGCGAGCCGATGGGCCCTGTACGGTTGAAGTCCGTGTGAAGGTGCTGCAAAGCACCGATCCGATGGCGGTAGTTGTGCGCCTGGCCAATGGGGAACATGTGGAATTTTTAACATTAGCCCCCGACCGCATCGGGCTGGCCAAGGCGGGCCTGTCGGCCGCGTACAACACAACCAATGCTTTTCATACCTACCGCATCGAAACGAAGGGCAAGGACCTGAAAGTTTATGCGGACGAGCAAATGATCCTGGATGGGTCCGGGAGGTTTGCGGCATCAGCGACAGACCCGGCTAACGCAACGCCGATGACAGACGGGCTGGAAGATTGGAATCATTGTTCGCTGATGATCGGCTCCAACAGCGGTCCGGGACAAGGCACCGCCCTCTGGGGCGGCATCCGCTTCCGTGGCACGGGCAAATGTTCCTGGGAAGACTTGTTGCTCAAAGTCAGCTACCCGAAGGCGTTACCAAAGTAACGCTGTCCGGCAAAATTTAAATAGCGACAATGTAACGTTCAAATGTGCAGGTAACCGGGCCTTACAATAGAAAGGAAGACTCCATGGAAAAAAGTAAAGCAACAATGTTGCCGAGTGTTGATTTCTGCGGGCTCAAGGTGACGCGGCTCGTCCTTGGCGCCAATCCGTTTGCAGGCTACAGCCATCAAAACGAGAAGCGCGACAACGAGATGCAAGCGTACTACACGATCGAACGTATCAAGGAGACCTGGGCGCGCGCGGAAGCCGCCGGCATCAATACGATGGTTACAAACAACACGAGTAGCCACGTCGTTCAAGCGGCGCGCGAGTACCTGGGTAATGGGGGAAGGCTCCAGTGGATTACGCAAGTCGGTGTACGCAGCCAGCCCGAGATGATCAAAGCCATTGACGAAGCGGTGGACATCGGATGCAAAGCGCTTTATTTCCATGGCGCCCATACAGACGATGCCTTCATCAAAAAAGACGATAAAACATTACGGACCTGGTGCGATCATGCCCGGTCGCGTGGCGTGCCCGTGGGGATGGCCGGCCACGCTCCGGAAGCGCATTTATGGGTGAACAGCCTGGACATTGTCGATTTCCACGTTGTGTGTTTTTTTAACTGCGGCAGTTTGCATGATAAAAAGGGCAATAGATTCAAGCTGAAGGACATGGGCCCTGCGGTCGAATGCGTACGCCGGATCAAGAAGCCATGCATCGGCTACAAGATCATGGGTGCGGGCCGGATCGACCCGCGCATGGCGTTCGAATATGCTTTTGAACACATCAAGGCTACGGACGTGGTAAATGTCGGCATGTACCGCGGCGATAAAGACAACATGCTCGAAGAAAACGTTGCCATGGTCCGCGAAATTCTTGGCGGCTAAGGCGCCGAGTATCAGCGGCGTGTCAGTGTCAGACTTAAATATTAAACATTCAGCTTCGCAACCAGCTATGGAAAAGAACATAAAATGCTGAAGCTAAATGGAATATACGCTTGCAATCATCCCCGCATGCGGCGGATGAACGAGGTCGGCATGTTGCGCCTTCTCAGGGTGCGTGGTCCCATGTCGCGCTGCGAACTGGCCAAGGCCCTGGATTTGGATACCAAGACGTTGACCAATGTCAGCCGGGATTTGCTGAAGCGGGGCTTTGTGGAATCCGTGGGAATCCGATCGGCGGTCCGGGGGCGGCCTAACGAGTTGCTGAAAATCTGCGGGACCCGCCTGCAGGCTGTTGGCCTGCACGTGGAGGAGCATCAGCTGACCGGCGCCCTGATATCGCTGGATGGCCAGATCATCCAACGACGCCGGGTTGCCCTTAGTCTCAGGGATAGTTCATCCCGGCTGGTTGCCAAAGTGAAGGGCATTATCCGGGCGTTGGTTAGATCGGCCCGTGTGCCGGTGCTGGGAACCGGTCTTACCTTTCCCGGTATTCTGGACTATTCCAGTCGAACGATCGTTGCCTGCGCGCATCTACCCCAATGGAAAGGAGTTCATCTCGATGACTTGGGGGCGGCGCCATTATCGGCCATGAGTTATACCGGGGCCAAGGCTTTGGCGGAACACTGGTATGGCGCCGCGCGCAACACGGATGATTTTCTGCTGGTGGATGCGGGCGAGGGGATTGGATGCGCCCTGGTGAACGGCGGTCGCATTGACACGCGGCGGCGGTATATCGGCGGGGAACTGGGGCATACGGTGCTGAATCCGAAGGGTGATCTCTGCGGCTGCGGCCGGCGGGGATGTCTGGAAACGGTGGCGTCGCTCAGCGCAATTCTGAAGCGCTCCGGCGTCGCTCCGGCAGTGTCCGGCGCGGGATCCTCCTTGCTGGCGCTGCAACGGCGTCTGTCGTCCGGTGACCGGGCAGCCGTGCGGGCTGTCAAAGACGCCGGCCGCGCCCTGGGCCTGGCTTTGGCCAACCAGGTCAATGTGTTGAGTCCTTCCCGGATCGTTATGACCGGCGAAACCTTCGAGTTGAGCGGGGAATTCATGGCGGCGATTCAGGTGGCGCTGGCGGCATTCGTCCTGCCGGCATATTACAAACACCTGAAAGTGATGCAAAGCCAGTTGGGCCGGGATGCGTCCCTGCTGGGCGCAGCGGTGTTGATTCTCCAGGCGACGTTTGATGCTTGACCTTGCTGTCTATAGCGTCTTTGAAAATTATTTTCGGGGAAGCGGAATTGGAGAAAAGAAGTCATGATTTGTTTAACGGGCGATGTGCATCACGACGGTCTGCGGACTAATGAACAGTTGTTTCTTGCGCCACGAAAAATTTCCGAAGTGGCCATAACGCTTGATTATGTCCGCTTGTGCGGAAAATACGATGTCAAGTGCACATTATATGTTACCGGGCGCACGCTGGCGGATCAATGGGAAGCTTTCCAGCCGGTTACCGCCTCGCCGCTGGTGGAAATCGGCGGGCATACCTATGCCGGTTTGCCGCAGGGGGCGTGGGTAAAACTTTTGTCCCGGTTAAGCGGGGAAAAAGCCTGTTCGCATTCATCCTCGCCCGGCACTTGCTCCAGTCAAAAACGGGATGTTGCCCGGATGTTGGAAATAGCCCATCGGCGGTTGGATAAGCCGATTGTATCGTGGCGCAGTCATGGCCTGGTGCGTGACCGGCATACCTATGGTATTCTGGCCGGCGCCGGAATCAAATTTATTTCCGACGACCTCAACTGGCACCAACTATTGCCGGAACGGCTTCCGCAAGGCCTTATTTCACATCCGATGAACGTCATCATGGATCATGACCATCTGTTTCACGCGCACCGGAATCCCGAATATGTTGCCCGGCAGCAGCGGCCGTTTCCCGACGACCCGGCCTCGGGATCATATACGATTGAAGACTGGGGCGCCTTGGTTGAAAAACAAGTCCGGGCTATTGAAGCAAAGGGCGGGGTGGCTACGGTTTTAATGCATCCGCTTTGCATGTTCGCCGCCGATGGCTTTAAAACCATGGAGCGTTTGCTGAAACAATTTTCAAAGTTTAAGACAATCTGGGCCAGCGAAACGGAAAATTATTTAACGCCGTTATCCAAGGAGTTTAACCAAAATGCTGAAAAGTGACATCCATAAACGGGCAATGGCGAAATTGGAAAATCTGATTGATCTCGATTATGTAACCGAAGTCGAGGCACGTCATATTGCGCTCTGGGAAGGAAAGCCTTTTGACCGGTTGCCTTGTATTGTTGACATGCCGACGCCAAATGATTGGCCGACTTATCCATTCACCGAATGCTGGGATGATATTGAGAAAAACTTTATGACCTGCATGGGAAATGTGTACTCCGGCGCCCTGCTTCGGGACGACCGCACCTATCATATTGAACCGGAATACGGCGTCGTTAATATCCCCGAGCTCCTCCAAGTGCCTTCAGTGGTTACAAACGAGGGCAATTCCATGTCCGAGGGGTTGAATGATGCAAATAAGATCCGGGAACTTGTCGCGCGCGGCATACCATCGTTTGATTCGCGCCTTAACCGCAAGGTGGAGGCATTCGAGGATTTTGCGCGCACCGTCTTAAACCAGTACAAAAAACTTTCACAATGCGTGCATTTAAATGTGCCCAACCTGCAGGGGCCATTCGATCTTGCCTGCCTCGTCTGGGGGCGCGAAATTATGACCGGGCTTTACGATGAGCCGAAGCTTGTGGAAGACCTCCTCGACCTGGTCACCGACACCTACATCCAATATGGCATTTATCACAAACGGCGGATTGGCGCGCCCATGGATTCAGCCTGGCATGCTGCCGGTGTCCGGTTGGTGCACGGAGGCGTGCGGATTTGCAACGACTCAGCCGTGCTGGTTTCGGGCGAAGTTTATCGTTCCCTGATTAAGTCCCGTGATTTACGCGCTTTTGCGCCGTTCCATGGCGGCTGGGTGCATTATTGCGGGAACGGCAATCACTTTGTCAACGATCTCCTCGATATGGAACCGGTCCACTATCTGCATTTAGGCAATCCTGATATGCACGACATTCTCGCCCTTGCCCGAAAAATAGCCGGCAAGGACAAAGTGCTGGTGTGGAGCGGTTCCCTTGATAAAATTCGTGAGGCCTGTGAAATCACCGGCTATACCCGCATTCTGGCGCTTCCGGAGAACCGTTATGGCGGCAAAAATCTTGACGATGCCAAAGATCGCCTTGCGCGGGCAAGAAAATTTCAGGCCATAAAGGCCGCCACGTGGTGAATAAGGCCACCGAAAGTTTTTATTAAACGCAAACAGACACAAAGAAAGGAACGCTAGCAAAATGAAACAAAACAGACTGGTTTATTTAAACGGCAAAATGATTCCCGAAGATAAGGCTGCAATTTCAATCTTTGACGTGGGCTTTCTTTACGGCGTAACGCTTTATGAATCGCTCCGCACGTTTAAACACCGTTATTTTCTGCCCGACGAACACTGGCTGCGCCTTAAACGCTCGCTGACTTATGCCGGCCTGTCGGATCTTATTGACCGCCGTCAATATGACGATATCCTGCAAAAGGTGCTGGAAAGCAATATTCACCTGACTGACAAGGCGGACGACATCTGGGTCAACTTCCAGGTTACGCCCGGCAAGACTTTCCCCATGCCGCTGATGGGACAAGCAGACAAGACCCCTACGATCCTTGCCTATAGCTGCGCCATGCCGCATCGCGAATGCGCGCGGTATTACACGGAAGGCAAACATGCCGTAACCTCGCTTTTCCGTTCACCTCCACCGCAATGTTATGAACAGAGGATGAAGAACCGTTCGCGGTTTCCTCATTTTCTTTCAAAACGCGATGCCGACCGGATTGACAAGGGCGCCTTTGCCCTGATGCTGGATACGGATGGGTTCATTGCCGAGGGCACCGGCGCCAATATCTTTTTTGTCATGGATGGCAAACTGTATACGCCCAAGTCCCGTAACATTCTGGTTGGAATCAGCCGGCAATATGTGATCCAACTGGCAAAAAAACTGAGAATGAAGGTGATTGAGGATGATCTGACCCTTTATGAGGCCTATAATGCCGAGGAAGCCTTCTGGACAACATCATCCTATTGCATTCTTCCGATTTCCATGATTGATGGCAGGAAAATCGGGAGGTATTATCCCGGTCCTGCAGCAAAACGTCTGCTCTCGGCGTGGAGTCGTGCTGTCGGTCTCGATATTGTTGGCCAGGCCCGGAAGTTTGGTGACAAACCTGCATAAAAAAGGAAAGGAAAGAAAATGGAAAAAATCAAGATAGTGCAGATTGGCATGGGGCCCCTTGGCCAGAAAATCACAAGGTACCTGCTTGAGCGCCGGGAGGCATTTGAAATTGTCGGAGCAGTTGATGTCGATCCTGAGAAAGCCGGCAAGGATCTTGCGGAAATATGCGGCCTGACCCGAAAAATTGGCGTCAAAATCTCCCCATCCCTGGCAAAGGTTCTTCGTAAAACCCGTCCGCAGGTAGCCCTGCTGACGACCGTCTCGGATATGAAACGCATTACACCCCAGATTGAAAACATCGTGCGCCATGGAATAAATGTGGTCACTACCTGTGAAGAACTGTCGTTTCCCTGGAAGACTGCCCCAAAATTTGCCCGCCAGATTGATGCGGCGGCACGGCGGCATAAAGCCGCGGTGCTGGCTACCGGCGTGAATCCGGGATTTCTGATGGATTTCCTGCCAACCACCCTGACCGGAGTCTGTCAGAAGGTTGAGCGGATTCGCGTCTCGCGGATTCAGAACGCGGCGTTCCGACGGGTGCCTTTCCAGCGGAAGATCGGCGCAGGCCTGACGCTGGCCGAATTTGAGGCCAAAAGAAAACAAGGGACATTGCGGCATGTCGGTTTGACCGAATCCATCGGCATGCTTGCCGACAGGATGGGCTGGAAGCTTGACAAAATCGAGGACATTTTGTCGCCGGTCATAGCCGGGAAAGAGATTAGAACCAAAGCAATGACCGTCAAACGCGGCATGGCGGCCGGCGTTCAACAGATTGGCAAAGGGTTGGTCAACGGCCGGCTGAAAATAGAGCTGGTGTTTCGCGCGTCCGTTGGCGAGCCGGAGTCACGGGATACCATCGAAATTTTTGGCGAACCAAACATCGTCTCGACCGTCGTGGGCGGCATCAATGGCGATGTGGCCACCTGCGCAATTGCCGTCAATGCAACCAGGCAGATTCTGCGTGTTGCTCCCGGCCTGCACACCATGACCGACGTTCCCGTGATTTCATTTTTCGCGAGGTGAAAATGAATATCCTGTGGATTCTGGAAGACGCCTTGCGGCCGGATCACATGGGTTGTTACGGATATTCCAAAAAAACGACACCGCATTGCGATCGGCTGGCCGCGGAAGGCGTGCGGTTCGAAACCGCGATCGCCACCGCGTCACATACATTGCCGCCGCTTATTTCGATGATCATGGGACAGTGGGCCGCGACGCACGGCATAGTCAATCCGAAGCGGTTTTCAAAGTGGAAAAACGAGAAGCTATGGCAGGGAATCCAAACACCGCTTCATGTTTTAAGCGACCAGGGATTTTTGATTGACGGCGAACTGGTTTTGCGCTGGAAACCGCTGGGGTTCGAACGCGACACGGCGGGTGATGATATTGAAAAATATTTTCAACTGAACCAGGGGCGGCCATGGTTCTTTTTTGCCGAACCATATCCGACGCATTTGCCGTATAATCCGCCGGAAGAATATTACCGGATGTTTCTGGACCCGAGCCTGCGTCCGAACCAGGGCGCAAATGACCGGTTAAAGGTGGTCAGGTCGCATCTCATTGTTCATCCTTCGGGTGTCATCAGCAAACTGGAAGCCGGCGAGAAGGATCCTCTTCCGGATAATGCGTCGGATGCGGCTCATAAAAGGACGGCCGGCACAGTTGACCTTTTGCCGGAAGACAAACCGTTCGTACAGGCCTTATATGATGGGGAGGCCCGTGTTTTTGATGACCTGGTCGGCCGCTGGATCAACAAGCTGGAAGAATTGGGCATTCTGGATGACACCCTGATAATCGTCACGGCCGATCATGGCGAGGAACTGATGGAACGCGGACATGTTGGTCATTGTTCGTGCAACCTGAAAGGCACGCTTTATGATGAATCCATTAAAGTGCCGCTGATCATGCGTTATCCGCGAAAATTACCGCAGGGCAGGATCATTCAGCGACAGATCTCGCAAATCGACATCATGCCGACCGTCTTTGATCTGCTTGATCTGCCCAAGCCTTCCTGCATGGATGGTCGTTCGACCTTGCCGATGATCAACGGCAGGTCGGTTGAATTCAGGGAAGAAGTATATGCGCAAACAACACCGGCCGGCTGGCAGGCCCTGGAAAATGACGGCCGGGAAATCTGGTGTGTCCGGACGGCAGAATGGAAACTGATTTTATATACAACCGCAGATCGTCATGCAAAGCGCTGGGAACTGTTCGATCTTAAGTCCGATCCGGCGGAAATCAAAAACCTTTTCGATCAACGGCAGGATATTGTCGACGGCTTGATGCCAAAACTAACCGCATATCTTGAACGGGCGCTACGGCCTATTCGCAGGCGGCATTAGACGCTGTCTACCGGCCTGTGGAATGCCCACGGCGGTCCTACCAACAATGTGCTCGTGGACGCCCAAATTCATTGAAAGACTAAACCGTTCCGTGTAGTGGTCCAGGCCGGATACAAATAGTCCCAAGACAAAAAACCACTTTTGATGAAGGGCAGGAGGTTGGTTCCTCCTGCCTGCTCTACCCAAATCCCGTCGCATCCTTAACGTTTTGGGGCCTGCCAGCGAGTGCAGGCGATGTGCGTGATGTAGTCTGCCGTGACGAAGTAGTAGACCGTCACGATCGTCCCGTCCTTGAGCTGCACCGAGTAGGGGTAGCCCAGGTCGAAGTTGTCTCCATCCGTACGCAGGACCTGGACTTGGTCCGTTCGCCACGTCCGGCCGTCGTCGTCCGAGAGCACGGCACGGATGCCGTACGGCACGTGACGGTAACCGTAAGTGAGGAGCAGACGCCCATCCTGGAGCCGAATCAGGCTGCTGGGCGGATGCCCCTTGATCTCGGTCTTCACGGTCGTCCACGTCTTGCCGCCGTCCTCGGAGAAGGCCTGCCACATTAAATCTTCCGGGCTCAGGCTCCCCATGCGCGCCATCATCCACACGTTCCCATCGTTCATCACGTGGAGGACGTTCTCCTCGGTAACCTCTTCCTTCCGGTTGGGGTCCCACATGGCCCGCACCACGTCACACGCCTTGCCGTCCTTCGTCCGCACAACATAGCAGTCGCACGAATCCTTGGCGGTTTTCTGGACCATGAACGCCCGCAGCACCGTGCCGTCAGCCAGTTGGCAATAGGACCACCCGGAAGAAGCTGCCATGTAGGCGTCGAGTTCCGGGATTTCCGTTGTCTCCCAGGTCTTGCCGCCGTCAATCGAGCGGCGGAGAAACCCGCCGGTGCAAGTCGCGAACTTACCAGGGCCCGGGCCGCAGTTGTCGCTGATGTAGTACTTCTTCTGAAACTCCGGTTTCTGCTCGGACGGGTACCGCCGCCAGAAGTATTGTCCAATCTCGACCAGTGTTCCATCGGCCGCCTTGAACACACTCCCCGGCCGCGCGCCGCGCGCCGTCGGCGGGATTGCCTTAACCTCCTGCCAGGTGCCGCCACCGTCGCGGCTCTCCATGCAGGCGGACCCGCCGGTCGGGTCGATATGGCTCTGCTTCACCTTGGTCCCGAAAGAGGAATAGAGGTATTCCGTGGCAGGATCCATGGCCAGTGACGGGAAGCAGGCATAGACGCCTTCTTTTTTGTAGACAATGACCTGTTCCGCGCCGGGAACGGTCGGCACCTTGAGCGCAGGCCGTTCGGCTGTCGTCCAGCGCAGCCAATCCCAGTAGGCTTCGCCGGTGGCGGCGCTACTCCCGGAACCGTAGCCCATGCAATTTCGGCCTGCGTACGCCGGGGTGGTGAACTTGCCTTGGCCATCAATGACCCGCTTGCCGTCCACGGAGACCGTGATATTGCTGCCGCGGACGTCCAGGCGATAGACATGAAAATCTTCGGTCGTGTTCAGCACATACTCCAGGCGGGCATTGTCGAGGCAAACCTTGTCTTTGTAGAGCGTGAGCGCATCCTCGTGAACGCCATCCGCAGCCATGAGCATGACACCGCAAGACCCGACGCAGTCCACCACCTTGATCCGGGCCTCGACCGCGGCGCCTTTGGCAGGATCGGCGCCCCATTGCTTCATGGGGAACATCAGGTCACCCGGTTGCGTCCCGGCATCCACCATATGGAGCGCTCCATCTGACTGGTTAACGGTTAAACGCGGGTTGGCGCCCGGCGTATACCACGGGATCTTGATTTTCGTCCCGTCGAAGTCCTCTCGCGCCCAGTACGGCGCACGGGAGCAACCAGCGCCGGCCATCAGAACGAGACCGATAGCGGCGGCACGAACAACGCGTAACACCTGCGTCGAAGAGATATTCATTGCGGCTGTTCTCCTTTGGTCGCTTTGTTTTTTGAACAATGGCACTCGTTTAGAAATAATTATACCACATGAACATTGCCGGCCTGCCCACCCGCCTACAACGCTATGCGCCCGCCTGCAACGCTGTGCGTAACACTGCGGGCAGGTAGCATTGCGGGCGGACATTATTCCGGATTTGAATTCAATGCTATACTCGCCCCAGTAGAAGGTCAATCCCTGAAGTCATCGGCATACATTGCCGGTTCCCTACTGGCGGTTAGAACCGCCATAATAATGCCGGAATTTAGATTTTGCGTATTCCGCGGGCGGCATGTCCTCGATTTTTTTAAATATGCGGCTGAACAGATGCACACTGGAAAACCCGACTTCGGCCGCAATCTGCGAAAAATTCAGTTCCGCTTTCTCAATCAGTATTTTTGCCCTCTGAATCCGCGCCAGATTAAGATAACGATGCATGCTGGTATGCGTATAATTTTTAAAAAGACGGCAGCAGTAATACTTCGATATTCCCGCCGCGCGGCAGATATCCTCAAGCTCCAGTGGATGCTGCAGGTTGCACTGGATGAACGCAATCGCTTTTTCCAGATTGCGCCAGCCTTTGAACCGGATGCTTTCCGCCCGGGCCGGCTTGTCGGCATTGACCAGATATATCGCCAGAATCTCCAGCATAATGGCCTTGCAAACCAATGCGGAAATGTGCGATTTGCGGATAAATTCCCGTTGAAGCCGCAAAAAAAGATCTTCAAGTTTTTGATGAGCTTCGGGTGGCGGGCTTATTACCGGCAGCCATGACGCCAAAATACGATCCGCTTTATGAGCGGTCCTGATGAATTCTTTAAATGTCATGCCCCGGTGCAGTTTGACAGCGCCCCTTCGTCCGAGAGCATAACGGCAATCAAAATGAATGACATATTGGACGATTGAACCGCCGGCCGGTGCGCGAATGACATGCAG
This sequence comes from Kiritimatiellota bacterium, assembly GCA_026398415.1. Classification (GTDB taxonomy): domain Bacteria; phylum Verrucomicrobiota; class Kiritimatiellia; order JAAZAB01; family JAAZAB01; genus VSJD01. The sequence continues at coordinate 36,128 of JAPLSY010000019.1, forward strand.
CATATATGGCGGCATCAGGATCATATCGCCGCGCTTAACGGGGTATTCCTTGCCCTCCAGCAAAAAATGGCCGACGCCTTCAAAAATATAGGTAAATACAAAGTCCGGATCAATATAGGCCTGCGACAAACCCCGACTCGCGTGGGTACGCACGTAGCGCACATAAGGCGACAAACTATTCAGATCGGTCTTCATTTGCACCGCTTTGACTGTAAAAGGACAACTTCAGACAAAAAATAGCAATTTCAGCTAAAGACAACTTAAAATATAATTGTTATCTTTCTGGTTATGAAACAGCATTATCGCTTTGTTATCGTCATTTCAAGATAAATCAACAAAAGGAGGAATCGCGTATGCGCTACAAGAAACTCGTTTTTGCCGCCCCCGGGAAAGTTGAGCTTCAGGAAGATGATATCGATTTGAATTCCGTTCCTGATGGCAAGGCCATTATAAAGACTCATTATAGCCTGATCAGCGCCGGCACTGAGCTGGCTTGCCTTTCCGGCAGGGAAAGCTGGTTTACAATGCCCGCGGTATACGGGTATAGCTCCGTCGGTGAAATCAAGGCTCTGGGAAAGAACGTAAAGGGATTTCAACCGGGAGACATCGTGTTCCAATACGGCCAGCATGCCGAATTCATCACCACGCCGGTCAGCGGCGTATTTTTGAAAATCCCCGCCGGCTTGGACGAAAAACTGGCGCCGTTCGCCCGGATGGCGGCAATCGCCATGACGGCAATGCGCGTTTCGGAAATTGAGCTGGGCGATTATGTTGCCGTGATCGGCCAGGGACTGGTCGGGATCATGGCCGCTCAGCTGGCCAGATTGCAGGGCGCAACGGTCATTGTTGCGGACGTGAGCGCAAAACGGCTGGAACTCTCCCGCGCCTGCGGCATTGAGCATCGCTTTAACCCCGGCCAATGCAATTTGAAAGAAAAAGTAATGGCGCTGACAGGTGGCAAGGGTGTGTCCACCCTGATTGACGCCAGCGGCAGTCCGCAGGTCATTGTTGAAAGCCTGCCCCTGATCGGCCGGCTGGGCGAACTCATTCTGCTGGGCAGTCCGCGGGGTGAATACCAGGGAAACATTACGGATGTTTTAAATGTCAGCCATCTATGTCCGCGTTGTGTCACTTTCAAGGGCGCGCATGAATGGCGTTATCCTGTTGCGCACGATGATTTTGTCAAACATTCGCTGGAACGCAATACCCGGATTATTTTCGATCTGATGGTTTCGAATCGTCTGCTGGCAAAACCTCTGATCAGCCACGTTCTCAAAGCCGAACAGGCCGGTCAGGCCTATGAGGGATTAAGGACTAAAAAAGACGAGTATTATGGCGTGCTTTTTGACTGGGCATAAATTAAAATAACAGGAGGGATCAGATGAAGTTATCGCTGGCATTGCAAATGTATAGTTTGCGCGAAATGGCTCAAAAAGATTTCCCGGCCGCCTTGAAGGAAGCGGCCGGGATCGGATATCGGGGCGTTGAATTTGCCGGCTTGCACGGCCACCAGCCGGGCGCAATCCGCAAACTGCTCGACGAACTTGGATTGAAGGCCTGCAGCGCGCATTGTTCCGCTTTCGACCCTCAGAAAGTGGAACAGAATATTGAGGAAGGCAAAATATTAGGATATTCGCACGTCATCAGCGGGCTCGGACCGGAACAGTTCGCTTCCGAAAAGACCGTCCGCGAGCAGGCTGATAAGATCAATGCCGTGATCGGCCGGTATACCGCGGCCGGGTTTACGGTCTGTTACCACAACCATGAGTATGAATATAGCGCGCCCAATAAAGGCGATTTGCTCCTGAGCCTGTGTCCGCAACTCCAGCCGCAATTTGACATATATTGGCTGGCAATCGGCGGCAGCGATCCCGCCAAATATATCCGGAAATACGCCGAAAGGGTTTATACCCTGCACATCAAGGATGGCCCTTGCGACAAGGCTAACCGAAACAAACCCATGACGGCCGTAGGCAAAGGCAAAGTGGATGTAACGGCGGCAATCAAAGCGGCCGAAAAGACTTCGATCAAATGGGGAATTGTGGAACTTGATGAATCGGAAGGCGATATGCTGACCGCCGTGCGGGAAAGCTTCCGTTATCTGGCGGATCATCAACTTGGATTGGGCCGGTAAGCAAAAACCGGTAGGAAATCGCTTTGCGGGTGGCACGGGCGACCTGTAAACCGGTCTGCCACAAACTGTGGAGTAAATGATTTAATTCTTTCCTTTGGGCATTTGATACCTTAACGTTTTCGGGATTGGAAGAAGCGGCAGGGCTCTGGCCGAAAAGGAACGGAAACTCAATGGACCAAGGAGATTAGAAATGAAAAACCATGTGACTCACGCCGGACGGTTTTTTTGTATTCTTATCATTGCTTTGTTTTGTGGCGTTTCTCAAAAAACGGCGGTTGCGGCGGAGGAGAGTTTGAAAAAACCTGTTGTCACGCCGGCGAAACTTGAAGAAATGCGCAAGGAGGCGGCTCACAAACAGCGCCGCATTATCTACAATAACGACGGCGACGATGCTGTGCCTTTCAAAATACCCCAGCCATTAGTGGAAGGTTTTTTGAAACAGCGTTCCACCGGTTTGATCGGCTCCCAGGTCGATACGGTTTTTTACTGTACGATGGGCTCGATGGGATATGCCATGCATCGAACAAAGGTCGGGGATATTTTCCTGACAAGAGAATGGCGTACAGCCGGACTAACCCGTTACAACCTCACTCCGGACCTGATAAAACTGGGTACCGACCCGCTGCAGCTGATCGTGGAATTCTGCCGTCAGAATAAGATCGAGGTTTTCTGGAGCATGCGCATGAACGATACGCATGACGGGCACGGCGGCGATTACTCGCCTTTCATCTTTCCAAATTTCAAGAAGAACAACCCGGAGTATCTGTTTGGCGCGGAAAACGCGAAGCCGCGCTATGGGGAATGGACCGCAGTGGACTATGCCCAGCCGAAAGTCCGGGAAATGGCTTTCCAATATGCCGAAGATGTCTGCAAAAACTATGATGTGGACGGGGTCGAGTTGGATTTCTTCCGGCACGCGAATTTCTTCAAGAGCGTCGGCCAGGGAGGCCTGGCCAGTCCGGCAGAACTGGACATGATGACCGCCCTGATGCGGCGGATCCGGAAGATGACTGAGGCAGAGAGTATCAAGAAAGGCAAGCCGATACTTTTGTCCATCCGTGTGCCGGATTCGGTGGAGTACTGCCGGGCGATCGGATTGGATTTGGAGAAGTGGCTGGCGGAAGGTTTGGTGGACATGCTGACTGTGACCTGCTATTTCCAGTTGAACCCCTGGGAATACAGCGTGAAGTTGGGCCATAAATACGGCGTACCCGTATATGCCAGTTTGAGCGATTCACGCGTGCAGGCAGGGAGGGCAAAAGGTTGGCCTCAGAATTTTCAGCGCGGCTCCGATTTATTCTATCGTGGCTACGCCATGCAGGCGTGGCAGTCGGGTGTTGACGGTGTTTACATGTTTAATTATTTCGATCCCAATCGTCCGGGCTGGCGGGAATTGGGCGACAAGAAGGAACTGCTGGTCAAGGACAAGGTCTATTTCATGTCGCCCCGGGGATACGGATCTCCGCCAGCCGGTTGTTATGTGAAGGACGGCGAAAAATTCCGCAATACACCCACGCTCAGTGTCGAGAAACCGATCTTCCTGCGGTCTAACCAGCCGCAAAAAATGACCCTGGTCATGGCCGAGGACTTTCCCGGCGCGGAGAAGAGGAATTTGCGTCCGGAAATAACCTGCCGTCTCTGGGTAAAAAGCATGGCGGAGGGTGACCGGGTGGATGTAAAAATGAACGGCCGGCTTCTGGAAAACGTGAAGGCATCCGGGGAATCGCTGGATTACCGGATCGAGCCGACCGATGTGAAGAACGGCGACAATGTGTTTGAACTCACCGCACAGACTGTGCCTCGCAAGGAATTTTCGGGCAATCCGGGCGCCTTGGAGATAAAAGACTGGGATATGGCGTACGTCTGCGACAAGGTGTTGGTCTATCCGGCACAGTTGCCCTGGCGCCGTCTGATGAATTATGGCGGCATCGAGCAGATCCAGGGGAACCAACTGCTCCTTGCCGACCGCAGTACCGGCGCGGCGGATATGGTTAACCTTGCGTATCCCTGGCATATATCACCGGAGGCGTTAACGGTGGCGGAGGCGCGGGTACGGGTGGTGGACAGTAACGATCCCCTGGGCGTCTGCATCCGGGTGGCCAACTCGGCCGCAGTTGAATACCTGACCTTGAGCAAGGACCGTATCGGTCTGTATTTTGCAAAAATATCCTGCCCGCTGGATGCCGCCAAGGACCTGCACACCTACCGGATCGTGCTGAAGGGCAAGGATATCCGGGTGTATGTGGATGGAACGCTGAAACTTGACGGGGCCGGAAAATTCACGACTGCCGCGTTTGACCGCAAGGAGGGCGTTGAAGACATCCTTGATGCCGACTGGAACAAAAACAGTTTGCTTTTTGGTTCGGCGACCGGGCCGGGGACCGGCGAGGCGTACTGGGAATACATGAAATATTACACCGAAGGCAAACCGGTCGGCCTGCAGGATTTGATCGTTGCGGTTACTTATCTTGCCACGCAAGAAAAGCCGTGACGGATTTATATTATTAGCGCCTTAATGAATTGTCAGGCTACACTAGAGTGTTACGTCCGCCTGCGCCGGAGCGGTTCCCACCTTCGTCCCGACCTCCCGGAGAGTCGGTACTTCGGCGGGCGTAGGAAGGTCGCGCAGGCAGGCCCAGGCGAGTGACATTGTTCGAAAAATAAAGCGCCAAGACAAGAGGAAGAACACAATGAACATCTCCGTGAAGAAGACGATTTACTTGATGGAGGCGGTCACCGCCGGGCTCGTGCTGGCAATCGGTGCCGGTTGCACCCGCATCCATTGGACGCGAGAGGACTTCGACGGGACGAAAATCAAGATCCCGTGGTACACGCCGGGCGCCAATCCCCGTTTAACCGTCAACCAGTCAGATGGAGCGCTCCATATGGTGGATGCGGGAACCGAGTCAGGCGACCTGATGTTTTTCATGAAAGCATGGTGCGCCGTTCCCGCCAAGGGCGCAACCGTTGAGGCCCGGATTAAGGTTGTGGACTGCGTCGGGGCTTGCGGTGTGATGCTGATGGCTGCTGATGGTGTCCATGAAGATGCGCTCACCCTTTACAAAGACAAGATCTGTCTCGACAACGCCCGTTTGGAGTATGCGCTGGACACGACGGATGATTTCCATGTCTATCGGCTCGACATTCGCGGGACCGACATTGCGGTCTCCGTGGACGGCAAGCGGGTCATTGACGGCAAAGGCAAGTTTACGGTACCGGCAAACAACGGCAGGAATTGCATCGGCTATGGCAGCGGCAGTAGCCCGGCCACCGGCGAGGCCTATTGGGATTGGCTTCGCTGGACGACGGCCGAACCGCCCGCGCTCAAGGTGCCGACCGTTCCCGGTGCGGAACAGGTCATTGTCTACAAAAAAGACGGCGTCTATGCCTGCTTCCCGTCGCTGGCAACGGACCCGGACACTGGCTATCTCTACAGTTCCTTCGGAACCAAGGTAAAGCAGAGCCATATTGACCCGACCGGCGGGTCCGCCTGCATGGAGAGCCGCGACGGTGGCCGCACCTGGCAGGAGGTCAAGGCAATCCCGCCCACGGCACGCGGCGAGAGACCCGGGAGTGTGTTCAAGGCGGCCGATGGAACACTGGTCGAGATTGGACAATACTTCTGGCGGCGGTACCCGGCCGAGCAGAAACCGGAGCTTCAGAAGAAGTACTACATCCGGGATAACTGTGGCCCGGGGCCGGGCAAGGTAGCCACGTGCACCGGCGGTTTTCTTCGCCGCTCGACCGACGGCGGCAAGACCTGGGAGACAACGGAAATCCCGGAACTCGACGCCTACATGGCAGCTTCTTCCGGGTGGTCCTGTTGCCAACTGGTTGACGGCACGGTGCTGCGGGCGTTCATGGTCAAGAAAGCCGCCCAGGATTCGTGCGACTGCTATGTCGTGCGGACGAAGGACGGCAAGACGTATGACGTGGTGCGGGCCATGTGGGACCCCAACCGTAAGGAGGATGTTACCGAGGAGAACATCGTCCACGTGATGAATAACGGGACCGTGTGGATGATGGCGCGCATAGGGGAGCTGAGCCCGGACGACTTCATGTGGCAGGCCTTCTCCGAGGACGGCGGCAAGACTTGGCGGACCGTGAAGACCGAGATCAAAGGCCATCCGCCAAGCAGCGTGATCCGCCTTCAGGATGGACGGTTGCTGCTCACCTACGGCTACCGGCATGTACCCTACGGCATCCGCGCGGTACTTTCGAAAGACGATGGCCGGACATGGCAGACGGACCAAGTCCAGGTCCTGCGCACCGACGGGTACAACTTTGACCTGGGTTATCCATATTCGGTGCAGCTCAAGGACGGGACGATTGTAACCGTTTACTACTTCGTCACGGCGGACTTCATCACGCATATCGCCTGCACCCGCTGGCAAGCGCCAAAAAAGTGAGGAGCCCCCGCTTCAGCATCTCGCGGACGTAGCGCCGCCCGTTCATGTCGGCATGTAACCAGTTTCACGCCACGACCACATTACGCGCCTTTCTGGTGGCCAGATGAGCGGTATACCTCCAAATTCGGAAACTTATAATCTGTGGCCTGGTAATCTGCGAACATGTTCAGGTCCACTACCTGATCCTTGGGGATGTCGTTTGATACCCGTGCTCCATGCAGTTTGTAGACCATCGAAGGATGCAGCCCGCCTTTGTGCCCAGGTCGCTTGGCGATAATGTCACCGGACTTAATGACATGACCCTTGGAAAGGTCTTTCGCCGCAACAAGGACTTTCCTGCGCCCAGCGCTGCCAACATCTATATTACCCTGTTGGTCAGCCACGAGACAGTTGACGCCCTTGCCCAATGATGCTTCTACATACCTTACTTTCCTAACCATCTGTGCGAGGGATTTAATATCAACGGAAATCACATTGTCGGCAACAGCGTCGTTGTGCTGATCCAGGAGATGCTTGGAAATCAACACTGGTTCGCGCGCAGCCACCGCGTATATCAGGAAATCGCTGGTGGTATGCTCTACACAGCCAATTTGTACCCCTAAGCCGGAGAACGCTGCTCGATAGGTATCCATTACTCTTAGATTCGCGGTGGAGTATAGCGTGGCTTCTTCACCGCTTTCCTGGGTTGAATGCAGGATGATTATATCTTTGCAGCCGTTCTTTCTCAATACATGTACGGCACTCTCGATCTCCGCCAACGTTATGTTGATGTCATGCATTGTTACCGGTACACCCAACGTAGCCACACGCTCCAGATGAAGCGGATTATTGGCATCATCAGAGTTGATATTCACCATGGGACTTTTCAGCTTTCTAGCCAGTTCGATACTTGGAAAATCCAGGGGCGTGACATAAAGGATCAACCCAATCTCATCCGCGTAATCAAAAAGGGCGCGCCATTGATCCGGACTGAACGACAACTTTATCCATTCTTCGCGATTATCCAGGTCCTGAAATCCCGTCGTGGCATGATAGAAGTCGTAGCCACTGGCGATAAACAGGTCGGCCCCATCGCATCCGCCATCTTTCGCACCCTTAAGAAGTTTCATCGCTTGATCGAAATTGCCCTCGTGGGAACAGCCTATCTCCGCAGTCAAAAATATCGGCTTGCCGGGACCGATCTCCCTCCCCTTTACAACTATCGTAGATGAACAATCCATATTGCTTCCATCCTTTCCATTTTTCGCTTTCCGCCATATTTATATCTGAATCGGTGACAGGATGTAAACGCTCGCCGAGTTCAATCATGGACTTCCTGTGCCTGGCGCCGGCCGATGTGCAGCACAGCATTCGCCGCGGCGACACGCACGTCCTCTTCCGGATCGTCGAGCAGGGAGACGAGCAGCGCCCGGTCGCCAGCTTTGCCGCGCCGGGCCAGGGCACAAGCCGCTTCGTAACGGACATCCTTAACGGGCTCCGCAGCACAGGCGTACAGGGCTGTCCGTAACCACTGCTGGTCGCCCGGCTCGGTCGCATGGCAAAACGCGGCGGACAAAAGGTAGATGCGCGCCGAAGATCCCGTGGGCTCCTTCCGGGCCGTGACAACGAGCAGCCGGACGGTCTCCCCGGGCAATTCCTTTTTGAACCGGAATGCATACCCTGCGATCCCCCGGGTCGTGTCATTCGTGGAGGTCAGAAGTTGGACCAATTTCCGCTGCTCCTCGACCGAGCCGGTATTGGCGAGCAGCCACTGAGCGTAAGCCGCCAACGCCGCGTTCGCCGATGCCGCGGCGTCAGCCACCGACTTTAGCTCTGCTCCCGCAGGCGCATAGCCGAGTTTTGCCAGCGTTTCGGTGGCATTGATCCGGTCGGAGGCGGCAAGCGCACTGCAAATTTTGGCAAGCCACGGCTCAGCCTCCTTGCTATCGCGAGCCGCCTGCGCCATGACGCGCCACAAACCGATGCGATAATACGGCTCGTCGCCACGAGTCTTCAATGCGCCGGCAAATGCCTCACACACGCCCTGCGGGTAATCCAGCGTCAAGAGGAACTCTGCGGCATGGATTTTGACCCAGTCTGACGGTGTCGCCAGCGCCTTGCGCAGGATGCCCAGCGTTCGGTCCCGCAATGCCGGCTCGATGCACGACACCGGAGCCGCTTCACCGGCGGGACCGGACGGAATAACAGAAGCCAACAACAGCAAGACGGCCATAAGTCTAAAAAAAGATCGTTTGAACATGCTATGTCTCCTTGACCGATTGCTCTTGCCTTATCGGCCTTGTGCCGGTGGTGTCCAAAAGCACAGCCACAGGCGGTGTCTTATCCAATCAAATTTTACCATCGGCTCTTATGTGTACACATTACTCCCGGATTTCCGTAATCGCCACCTTGACCGGCGTTTCTTCCAGGAACGACCGGTAGAACACGCTCTTGCCCGGATCGGTGGAGGTGACCAGGTCGAGATGCTTATCGCCGTTCAGGTCCACGGCATTGAGCTTGACGTCGTGGTGGGCATCCAGCATGTTGTTCAGCTTTTTCATCGGCTGGCGCATCGCGAAGACCGGCTCAGTCCGCGTGCCCACGTTCCGGAAAAAGTCCACGGTTGAATTATACCTCAAGCCACCACCAAGTGACGACGTGATGATGTCGATAAGTCCGTCCTCGTCCCAGTCAACCAGTGTGACCATGGTGCGTGGCTGGCACAGGAAGGCACTGCCATCCCTGTGCGTGAGCGTGACACCGGGGCCCAGTTGCGGCCGGGTCTTCGTGCCGACATTCGGGAAGAATACGAGGCGGCCCTCGCTCCACGTTTCCTGTTCGGGCTTGTCATAGCCTTTGCCCCTGCGGCCGTCGGTAATCACCATGACCATGTCGAGCAGCCCGTCCCCGTTCATGTCCGCAATACCCGGCGTGCAGCGGTAGCCGACCTTGAGCCGGTTGCCGGAGACACCCTGCGCGCTATTCGCATTCCCGTCAAAGGCAAGGGTGAACAGCGCTTTTCCCGCGGCATCCTGGATCTCGAACTCGTCCAGCACGCCATCTGCGGGCGACGAAAAATCGGTCGGATGGTCCGCCCACCGGCCGGGGTATTCGCGTTCCCGCTGCACCCCCATCCAGGCATGGCTGCCAATGTGCATGCGCGTGCCAACCGGCACGTTCCGGACGGGCTCCGGACTGGATGCGAGCGTCTTGCCATCGACGGCGAGCGTCATCCCGTTTGTTCCCCACGCGGCTTCGATCCGATACCACGCGCGGTTGTCCCACGCCAGGGTCGGCGCCTCAAGGCGGCGCTCTCCGGCCTGGAAGCAAAGTTGACCCTGGGCAGTCACGAACAACGCAAATGGAGCCGGGACCTTGAGATCGGGCAAGTTTCCCTGATAATGGCGCATCAGGGCATCGTCCGCAACCTTGCTTGCTCCCGGAGTGGGCGCGGTATGGAAGAAATAATGCTCCCGGTTCTCGCCGGTTGCCGGCCACTCCGGCTTGAACCAGAACTGGATCTTGCCGCCAGCCGACGCAAACGCGCCCGCGGTGCGGTACGAGAGGTAATCCAGGAACGTCTTGTCATTGATCAGGGCACCCTGGCCGGTCTTGCCAGGGACGAACCGCACGTGGTCGCACGTCCCGCCACCCGGCCGCAATTCCACTTCCGGCGCAAACCGATTCCCGCCCAGATTCTCGTAGTAGTGCAGGTATCCGAACCGCCAGCCATGCTCGGAGTTCATGAGCAGATCGAGGTCACCATCGCCGTCCCAGTCTACCGGAACAACGCCGGCATAGAGGGCTCTGTACTCGATGGGGTCAGGGCAGCCATACCAGTCCTGCCGGTTGTTCGGGTCCACGGGAATGGTTTTGGTCTCGCGGAAGAGACCATCCTGCCAGACCGTCACTTCGAGATCGAGGCAGTAGGCAGCGGGCAAGAGATGGTCCAGGTCGCCATCGCCATCCCAGTCTACCATGGCCTGCGCGCGCAGGTTGCTGCGCGGCATCTCCTCTTGCTGGGCCAATGGCGGACGCAAGGACCGGCCGAGTTTGAGATGATGCCGATCGCCTTCATTGATATAAACTCTGCACCCGGTCGAGCGTACCATGTCCAAATCGCCATCGCCATCATAGTCTGACCAGGATATGGATGGAAAGTAGAACCCGATGTCCAGCGGCTTGTCACCAATATTGAGCTGACGGCCCGGCGCCAGGGTGAAATGCGTCTTGTCGCCGGTGTTCTCGTACAGCCAGACGTGTGGCGGCACACAGACGGTCAGGTCCAAGTCGCCGTCCGCGTCAAGGTCGGCAAGGGCCGGAGACGTCATCCGGCCTTCACGCTCAACGTCAGGATTCCGGACAATGGCGGCATCAAGCACCTGGCCCGGTTTGAAGACCGGAGTTCCGTCCGGGTCCAACCCCGTGCCTTCGTGCAGGCTCAGCCGCTCGGCATCCTTGCCGGACACCACCACGATGGCATCGGCAATTCCATCGCCGGTTACGTCGCCAAAGGCGGCCATACCCTTGCCCTTGGGCAGGCCGCGCGGAACGCGTCCCGGCGCCATGACCGGAAACGTCGCCGGGCCGAGATTGCGGTGGAATTTGTACCCTGCGCGGTTGTACCCGCGCAGGAAAATGTCCACGCGACCATCGCCATCGAAATCGACCGGGCTGGGCATGGAAAAATTAATGCCGTGATTATTGTTGATTGCGGCGGTTATCGGTATGCCGGCGGTATCGCGCACGAGCCAATGCTCGCGTTCCGAGAACTGCGGTTTGTTGGTTGTCCCGAGGTTCAACCACACATTGCAATAGTCGGTCCAGCGGCCGGCAACCGCATCCTGCTTGCCGTCGCCATTCCAGTCAAGGAACGCACAGGTCCAGAGATCCCCCGGCAGGGAATCGTTGACCGCATTGTCGAAGTAGAAGTGGTCGCCGTCGCCGAGTGTGCGCATACCTTTCTCGGGCGGACGTTCCGGCGGCGGCAGGAAACGCACGGCAAACTGCCGGGCGCCGCGGTCCTGCATTGTCCAGGCCAGGACGCCGCGTTTCGGGTCAAGGCGGTCGAACCGGGAATTGCAGAGGAACCGGTGCGCCCCATTCGCGCCGGGCTGCTGAGGCTGAAGACTCCCCTTTGCGTCCACCTCCACCACCTGCATTTCGTAAGGGTTGACCGGGTGCCCGAGCGCGGCTTCGACCAGACGCAGGTCGAGATGCACCTTGGCCGGATACGACTGGTGCGGCGTATCGCCGGGGTCCACGGAAAGCAGCAGCTCCCCGACCGGTTTCTCATCCACCCCCGGGATGACCGTTTGGCCACCACTGCGGACTGCGCACGCGCGCCAAGGGGTCAGCCACTGCCCAACCTGGTTCCATTCCGTCTCGAACTCGCTGAGTTCCTGCACACCGCCTGCCGGCAGTTTTCCCAGCCGTTCGGCAAACTGCGCGAGTTGGGCGCCATACAGGTCCCGGACAGCCCGGTCAAGCGGCGACTGGGTCTGCGCCGCAAATCGCTTGTTCCACATCGCCAGTTCGTCCTGCAATTGTGATCGCAATTGGCTAAGCTGCCTATTGTTGTCCGCCAGTTGCTCCGCAGTCAGCCACTCAATTTCGCGGACGCTAATTTCACGCTTCGCCGGCGGCAACGGTGCGTTGTCCGCACGCCCGATACGCCGCCCCACGTCATAGGTCGAAGGCATTACGACCCGGAACCGGCTGACCTTCCGGGGTGCAAACTGTGCCACAACGTAGAAGGGACCCGGCTTGCCGTTGTACCGCGGCACGGGCACGGCCGCGCCGAGGGCCTGCCACTGGTTGCTGATCCAGCCCTGAACCTCGATTTGGCGCGGTGAGCACTCGGTGCTGGGCATCTGCCAGTAGGCGAGAGCGCCCGGGTGAACCCGCACCATCGCCAGTTGCACAGGACAGGGGAGGATGACCTCGACAAAATTCGAGCAACCGGTTCCGGACCACGAGCCGGATTGGCCCATATCGCCGTCAATCAGTTTCCAGGGGATTTGGTCGGCCGCCGCCGCGCCGGTGCGCACTAACGTTCCCAAAGTGGCCGGTTCGCGGTAGAGCCGGATCTCATCAATTAGTCCCGGGCAGGTCTCACCGTTCGACAGGTTCGCCCCGATGGATACGACGGGCTGCATGGCGCCCAGGCTGAACGGCGTTCCCCGCCGTACGGCATCGGTCACTTCGCGCCCGTTAAAGAACAAGGACACGAAACCGCCGGCGCTATCCCAGCTTCCGGCCAGGTGGTACCACTCGCCCGGATTCCAGGAATAATCCCGGCCTTCGGTCGCCATGGCCTCGAACCGAGTGCCGTTCCGGTCGCAAATGACCATGAACAGCCCATTGCGGCCGCCCGCGCCACTCTTGTACATGGAGATGCTTGCCTTCCCGGATGCTTCGCCGCGAATGTCAAAAAACCGGTGGTAGGCGTTGTCCGCACTGGCAAAGTCCGGCCGGATCCACATCTCGATGGCGCCGGCTTCCGGGTTGAACTCCGCAGGCAAGGCAAAGCGCAGGGGTTTGTCCGTAATCACCGCGGCCAGGCCGGTTTTGCCGGGAGCGGTTTGAACCGCAACGTCGAGCGGCGCCGGATCCGGCGGCCGGCTCGCAGGATCGAAAGAAATTGACAGAATTGCCGGGCCCGGCTGAGGAAAACCAGGGACAGCCGGGGCATGTTTTTTAACGGCGCAGGAGGACAACATTTGGATACACAAGAGGGCCGCAAGGCAATATGTGAAGCGCATGACCCCGATCTTTATCGGTAAATTCTGTCGCGTAGCCATGGATAACCTCCTGATTTGGGTTTACTCCTCCGGTTCCGTATATTTTGGCGTGGAAATCGGATGCATTTGCCGCCATTCCCACGGCGGGACGGGTAGTGCTCCCGCCCACAGCCCGAGGCGCAGGGCCCGGGCCTGTTGCTCAGCCGTATCCAGTTCATCGTTGTCGGAATACCGCTTGTCATGCCAGGCACAACCTTCGGCCAACACTTCCTCGTTGATCCAACGATCACCCAGGTTGACCGTGCCGACGATATGATTGAACCGGTCTTTTTCGAAATACGTCACCCGCACGACACGGCCCATAAGCTTAGCGGCCAGCTTTTGCCTGGAAGTGTCGCCATAGGGCTGATTCTTTTCCGGCGCATCGATTTCCGCCAGATGGACGATGGTGGGTGTCTCTTCCGGCGACGGGTTCAGGTCCAATTCTTCTCCAAAGCCCCACGGCTCAACAACATCCTGCTCCGTGTAAGGACGCTGGCGGACATCCAGGAACGTAAACGTGTCGCCCGACGTAACCCGGATCACCTGGCCGGTTACCACCACCGTCTGCGCCACCAGCACCTGCCCGGCCAGGAGCAATCCGAATACAAATGGCATGCGTGCTTTTGATTTCAGGGCGTTATTCAAACATTTCTTACCTTAATTTTGCATAGGTCAGTTTGGTGGTATCAGGGTCATTTCCGGCGGAAACAGTTCAGCGTACAGTTTGCGCTATTTTCCGCCAGGCATCAATAAGCCGATCGGCTGTTTGGACGGAAAAGAGATTGGAACGGGGGGTCGTTTCATAGCCGCCGCGCCCATAATTAAATGCATTGGGAATATACGCGCCACCCACACGCAGATTGCCGGTGCCGTTCGAATGGGAGACAACCATGGCGTTATAATGCGTGAAAATCTTCTTTTTAATTTCCAGCCCTATCTCGACAAAAGGTTCGCAAGGGAGGGAAACTATACAGAAATTCCCCAGGAAAATCCCCACGAGATTGAATTTTCGGGCTTCATGATCGTTGCACAAGTCCAGCAGGTTCCGGGCAAAATATTTCAAGACTTTCGGTTCTTTTCTGGCCAGGTCTTCAGAAGTCATATCCGCGCCTGGCCCAACGTCGGGAAGATCTTTATATTTTTCCAGAACAAGTTTCGCTTCGGCCAATTCGTTATCCGGAATTTCCCGGGGACCGCAAACCACCTCCATCTGCCGGGTAAACAGCGTAAAATCCTTGAGCGGCCGCAATTTGGGCAGGGCCTTTTCCACGGAAGCGGCATAACCGCAGCCAACCCGCTCCGCTTCGGCATAACAGGTCTGATTCATATCGGTGCTGACATCGAAATGATTGATGTTGCCGGAGGCCCCGATGAGCGGCAAGACCATTGAGCCGCCGCCCAAACCGGACTGAATCCGGCGTATAAAAAATCCGGGCCAATCCGCGGAAACATCACTGCCGCCGATTGTGTCGGTATGGTTTACAATATTGGCAATCAGGACCTTCAGTTTGCCGCCGCTTTTAATGCCAATGAGCGGGATTTTGCAATCAACTTCACCTTCGGGGCGGTCAATTGCCGGGTTCAGTTTACCCGGATTGGTAACCACGGTGCCGTCTTTCATCCAATATCTGCGGTTAAAACAGAATCGTTTGTCTTCGGCCAGCCCGCCGAACACTTCACCGCGCACCATCCCGCCCAAAGCCTCGCGCAGCGCCTCGGCAGCTTTTTTCACCGCAAACGGGATATAATCGGGATGAATACCGGCTTTGATCGTCCGCACTTCGGGGGCGGTGTGCGAATGCGTGGCGGTAACGATCATATTGCGGAAGGAAAGTTCCTTTATATCGGAGATTTCCTTATAAAACGCATCGGCCAACTCCTGGGAGACCGTGACCAGATCAAACTGCACAATAGCGCAATATTGTTCAAGCTGTTTCAACACCAAAACCCTGACTTCAACATCGTCAAGGATCTTCCGCCACATGCGCACATTTAAATATCCAGCAAGCGATATCGGCATTTGCGGAGTAATGGTCCTTCGACTTATCCCAAAATATAATTCCTTACCCATGGCACAAAACTCCTTGCTGCGTCCTGTAATATGATTTGTTCGCGCTGCTGTCAAAGATAATCCTCGTTGAGGGGGCGGGTAGGTGTTAAAAATCCCAGCCCAGCCCGTATTCGGTCTGCATGCCGAGGGCATTCTGAATTTGAGCGGCGGTAATACTGATATTCTGGCCCAACCCTCGTTCCAGGAGATCGTCGGCGACGGCCATACCCACCCCGACAAACAAATAGGCACGCGCGGTCAAAGCCAATCGGAAACCGATAATGGCCTTGTGATACGAGCGTAGAACGCTTGTGTAATTCGGCTCGTAGGGATTCTGTGGCGCCACGACGGTTGTTACGGACTCAACCCGGGACCCGAAATAAAATTTCGACTGCGGCGTGGTGTTCCGCGACCGGCTCGGCAATTGCTGGTCCGGCGATTGCCGGATCGATACCGTCTTTCGTACAACCACAGGCAGGTTAGTTGCCGCCAGAGCGTCCCCGGCAATCCCGGCAACCGGACGCCACAACAGCATGGCAGTAAAGAGCCCCAATGCGCAAGCGCAAGACCAGCGACCTTGTTTGCCCCGCACTATCAACGTTCTTCCCGCGGAACGACGTTGATGGTGGAACCCTGGGGTTGGATTACGAGATTATTCGGGACCGTCGCGTAATTCGTGGCGTCCGTGATGGAAACGACATAGACCCGCACCTCGGTGTTAGTGTAATGGTCATATAACATTTTACCCGGAACGACAAATTCACTGAGGCCCATAATGTTGTTGCCGGTCTTGAGCCAGTCATAGGTATAACCCAGCTGGGTCCAGGGAAACGAATTCTGGGCATTGTTGGTCATACCGTAATTATGGCCTATAATTTCGCTTTGGAACCAGGCGCTGTAATTGGTGTTGATGGCGGCATAGGACGTGTTGGCACGGAACTCCACTTCGGCTTCCCGATCGGTAATTTCCGGGTCGCGCGAGGGCCGCAGCAAGTATTGCGGATCCACATAATATTCGACAATGGTATCGTTGGCGCCCGTGGCGGGCAAGCCCAGCAACTGTTTCAGCCGCAAGCAAAGATTTGTGCCGGCATAACTCCGGCAGAAATTTTTCAACTCCGGCACAAGGGTCACCCAGGACTGCGAATTCGTAAACGTCGAATATTGGCCGACATGATAATAATGGGTGGCGGCATATGCGCTCATAAATGACGCGACCAGCACCTCGCGGATACCGGTCGTAGTGTTGGTCCGCCAGATCAAATTGGTATTGTCCGCCGTGATATACGACAAATCCCTCTTGATTTTGCTGGCCACTACATTGGAGGCGTTTACCATGGCATTGGAATACATGGTGGCCAGAATGTTGGTATCCGTGATTTCGGGATCCACGTGGGTCCAGACAACCCAATGAGCGGTAGCCGAATTATATACGGCTATTTCGGTTGTGCCGTCACCGTCATAATCCGCCGGCACGGGATTATAACCCGGCCCACCCAGGGTGGCGGGCGTGAGGGGCTGATAGCCGCTGGCCGAAAAACTGCCAAACCATTCCCCGGTGGCTTCGCAATACACGGTTGGATCGTTCTTGCCGTCACCATCGAAATCGCCCAGGACCGGCTCGAATCCCGGCCCGCCCAGAATTGTACTGTTATCGGCATAGCCTTGGCCGGAGACCAGCACGCGCCATTCCCCGGAGTCAGGCTGGTACAGCGCCCAATCAACCAAGCCATCCCCGTCATAATCCGCCGAGACGCAAACGGCGCCTGCCCCGCCCCAAGTGAATTCGTTTTCTTCCAGAATCGAGCCAAACGCCGCCACCGAGCCGGCCAGCCAGCACCCCGTGAGCAACATACTGGCTATGCCCGCCTGCCCGCACAATTTTCCTGTATTCATACCGCCTCCCTACTCATCAGGGTTTCAACTGATTTGCTGACACGTGGATATAGAATACACCTTGACGCTAAAAAGGACAATTAATTTTTCCTCGGTTGTACAATCTCATTTTCCCATTGATTCATTCGAACGGGACGATAAGATAAAGAATTACCGGTAGAATTGGAAGTTCAACCTTTTAAACGAAAGGCAAGGGCGTATGGACAAGTTTATGGCAGGCTTCATGGCGATATTGGCGCTGGGTATGGGCATCTTTTTTTCCGGGTGCAAGACCCTGCCGCTCTCCGGCGGCAGCAAGAATCCGACCCTGTATGTCGGTATTACGCCGGATTGTCCCCCGATCATCTTCAAGAAGGGCAATCAAATCCTCGGCCTGGAGGCGGACTTGGCGCGCGAACTGGCCAGAACCATGGACCGCCCGCTCCAGTTTGTGGAAGTTCCCTGGGAACAGCAGATCAATTCGCTCCTGGCCGACAAGTTTGACGTCATCATGTCGGGCATGACCGTCACGCGCGAACGCCAGGTCCGTATCGCCTTCAGCGAGCCGTACCTTCAACAGGGTCAAATGGCCCTGATACGGCGCACGGACTTGGACCGGTTCGGCACTTCGCTAAAGGTTTGCAGCGCCAACGCCAATTTTGCCGTCCAGCGCAAGACCACCGGGGATATTTTTGTCCAGCAGGTCTGCCGTAACGCGGCCAGCGTGGGCAACTTGGATCCGGCCGACGCCGCCCAGGCAATCTGCTGCAAGATGATTGATATTTACATCCACGACGCGCCCATCATCGTATGGATGGCATCCGAGAATGAAGCGGATCTGACCACGGTACCCATCCAGTCCCCCACGCAATCCATTGCCTGGGGCATCAAGAAGACCGATGCGGACCTGCAGGCCACCTTGAATCAAATCCTGGCGCAGTGGAAACAGGATGGCACGTTGGACCGCATCCGCCGGCGCTGGCTTCCCGATGATATTGTGAAATGAACCTTTTCGGCGGCCGCTACGATTTCTTCGTCAGGCGGAAGAACAGGATCAGCGCGACGACCAGGATCACCGGCACTAAGATCAGCCATAGATTGGACATAAGTTCACTCCCTCGTGTTGCCGAATAGAAAATAAATCCGCCCGCCGCTCATCGAAAATCACGCTTTGAATTTACTTCTTCGTTTTCATCGCCGCTTTGCGATGGGCTTCGGCTTTATCGGCGGCGGCCGCCGATATACGGGCTTTTTCAGCATGACGGGCCATTTCAGCAACCGTCTTGGTATGCATACGTGCGGCGCCTTTGAAATTTCGGCGGGTCTTTATAAGAGGACCGCGGGCCAGACGTTTTTTCGCTTCGGCAATAGCGCGTTTATATTGCGGCAGCCACTGCTCGCCAGCCACCAGCATCTCATCTGTCATCTGCCAGATCTCCGGCGGATCGCACACCGCGCCAACCAGGGCATCCATCATCATGGCCTGGCGCAGGAGGGTGTCGTCGCCATGCACCGCCGCTTCCACGGCCAGGCGTTGGACGCTGATACTGGCGTTGCAGACCGCGGCACAGCCCAGCGGCAGATCGCCGATGATCGGAATCGAAAGACCGTTGCGATCGACATATCCGGGAACTTCCACAATGGCATCGGCCGGCAGATTGGTAAGGCAACCGCCATTCACCACGTTAAAATGGCCACGATAAATGCGGCCGGTCTCGAGACCTTCCATGATATAGGAACCATGTTCATGTCCGCGCTGGTCAGGCGTGAACTTGAACGGTTTGGCTTTCAGCCAATTTGGGAAATCGGATTCGAACCAGTTGCGGCCTTCGGTGCAGATGCGCAAGTAGCCGCCGGTTTCGCCGTTGACCCAACTGCTCAGGTCAATCCATTTCCTGATATCCGCAAGGCGTTTACGGTACCACGGCACATACTCGCTCAGGTGTCCGTTGGACTCCGTGCTGTAATAACCGAACCGGCGCAGCATATCGATGCGCACTTTTTCGGATTTGCTAAGCTGGGCGTTTTGCTCGAAGGCTTCCAGGAGTTGACCCGTCATATCCCGGCCTTTGTGCTTTACCTGGATATACCAAGTCTGGTGATTGACCCCGGCGCAGACGATGTCAATTTCTTCGCGTTTCAGGCCGAGGGCCTGGGCAATCTGCCAATGACCGCCTTCGACGCCATGGCAGAGGCCGATGGTTTTGACGCCATAGCCGTATTTACAGCAGGCCCAGGTGTTCATCGCCATTGGATTGGCGTGATTGATGAAAACACACCCCGGGGCGCTGACTTCGCTGATATCCTTGCAGAACTCCAGAATTGCCGGAATACCGCGCTGGCCATACATGATGCCGCCGGCGCAGAGGGTATCGCCGACGCATTGATCAATCCCGTATTTAAGCGGAATATTAATATCAGTTTGGAAGCCTTCCAGTCCGCCGATGCGCACCACGCTGAAAACATAATTGGCGTTCTTCAACGCTGCGCGCCGGTTGGTCGTGGCGGCCAGGCGGGTCTTGAGACCGCTGGCCTCGATATCGCGCTTGCAGAGCCGGTAGACCATATCGAGGTTGCGTTGACTGATGTCCGTAAAAGTGAACTCTACCGAATCTTTGAATTCGGGCACACACAGGATGTCGCGCAGGATGCCGCGCGTGAACCCGATGCTGCCGGCGCCAATGACCACTACTTTGATCATATCTGCTTTCCCTTTCTTAATTTTAAACCCGCAAACGCCAAAAATAATCCACTCTTAAACAGAGCGCGTGTGAGAGTAAGCGCATAAAATGCAATGAAACGCAAGCTAAAATACGGATGAGCGGGGATGCCGGACAACTGGATTGCGCCTCGTACTTCATTTGCCCGATTGGCTTTCTTGATATCGCCCTCAGTAATGGCCGGTTTTTATTTGGAATAACACTTGCCAAGCGGGGGCTTTCGTATTATTAAAGGCATCCTCCAGGTAAAAACCGACAACCAAATCAGGAGTGGTATCATGTATTCTGCATCGGATTTACGCAAAGGTTTGCGCGTTGAGATTGACGGCGTGCCGTATGTCATTGCCGACTTCAATTTTGTGAAACCAGGCAAGGGCGCCTCCATTTACAACTGCCGGCTGAAAAACATGATCACGGGCGCCACGCTGACGCGCAGTTACCGATCCAACGACACACTGAATGAGCCTAAACTGGAAGAGCGCACCATGCGCTATTCCTACAAGGATGGCGACGAGTACGTGTTCCTTGATAAGAATTTCGAGCAGTTGACTGTCCGGGCGGAGGTACTGGGCGATAATCGCTTCCTCCTCGTGGAAGAGATTGAGGTTGATATCCTGATTCACAACGATGTGCCTATTGGCGTGGAATTGCCGACGTTCGTTGAAAAAACCATCGTCGAAACGGAACCCGGCGCGCGCGGCAATACCGCCACCAACGTCCTTAAGCCGGCCAAAATCGAGGGCGGCTACGAAATCCAGGTGCCGCTTTTCATCAACCAGGGCGATGTAATCCGTATCGATACGCGCACCGGCGGCTATAGCGACCGCGTTCGCACGGCCTAAATCGGACGACAGACGACGGATGGCAGACGACGGACCGGAAAAATCATACCATGTTGCCGGCCATATCTTCATTCGATAAAGCATCCGTATACAAAGCCTGAACTCTCCGCCATTTGATGTTGGATGTTCAGTGTTCGATGTTTTTTTAGTAGCGGGTATAACCTGCGTTGGAATAATGTATCGTGTCTGGCTCTTCTCCATTATCCCGGTTCCAACCGGTACTGGCTCTGCGCTCTCGCATCCTGCGAGCTATTCGGCAATTTTTCGACGCGCGGGGTTTTCTGGAGGTGGAAACACCCGTCCGGATTGCCGCGCCCGCTCTGGAACTGCACATTGACGCCATGCCCTCCGGCGACGCCTGGTTGCGCACCTCGCCGGAACTGCACATGAAGCGTTTGCTGGCCGCCGGCTGTGAGCGCGTGTACCAGCTTGGCCCCTGTTTCCGGCAGGGCGAACGCGGTGAGCGGCATAACCCCGAATTCACCCTGCTGGAGTGGTATCGCACGAACGCCGATTACCGGGATATCCTGGCCGAGACCAAGGCCCTCATCGCGGCCGTGGCCGAAGCGGCGCTGGGCCGCACCTGGATTGATTTTTCCCGGACCCATATCGAGTTGATGCCGGTCTGGGAAGTGCTGACCGTGACAGAGGCGTTCAAGACATTTGCCGGCTGGAATCCGGTTGAGTATTTTGACGCCGACCGTTTCGATCTGGATATGGTCAACAAGGTGGAGCCCAATCTGCCGACCGCCTGCCCCGTGGTGCTGATGGATTATCCCGCGGCCGTGGCGGCGCTGGCGCGCCGCAAGCCGGAAGACCCGCGCGTGGCCGAACGTTGGGAACTGTATATCGGCGGGATCGAGATCGCCAACGCGTTCAGCGAACTCACCGACCCGGCGGAACAACGCAAGCGATTCGAAGCCTGCGCCGTAGAGCGCCGCGCCCTGGGCAAACCCGTGTATCCGCTGGACGAATATTTTATGGCGGCCCTGGAATCCGGCCTGCCACCCGCTGCCGGCATTGCGCTCGGCGTGGACCGGCTGGTCATGCTGTTGGCCGGCGCCACTTCCCTGGACGGCGTGTTACCGTTCCGGGACCCTTGACTGGGTTAAAAGAAAATCGGGTTGCTCCACGCCATTTTTCCCGAGGCACTGACTAATTCGATCCGGACGTATCTTTTACCCTTTGGCGCGGTCCAGACGGCGTTGGTCAGACTTTTCATAGCCGTCGAAATACTGCATCCTTCGTTACGGTTGGTGATAAAGTTAATGCGCGCGACCGGCGAACAGGTAACTTTAATTTCCCGGCCGCGAATGACAATGGATTTGATTTCCGGCCCTTGCGAGGAATAAAAACTTCCGTTGCGGATAGCCGACAGGATTGTCGCAGGGGTGCAGTTCCTGGCCTTGACCATGATCCAACCGCCGGCAATGTCGGAACGGGCGTGTGCATCATCAACTGCAAAGCCTAAAACACGGTGTCCGGCATCCAGCAGGTCATCCCAGTGGACGGATGAATACCCCTTTGCAATTCCTCGGTCACAGACTTTATTATAGACCTCCACTCCCGGACAAGTTAAACCTCCCTGATAAACACACTTATGACTGGGAACCCCGCACCAGTAAGGATGCGCCAAAATTATAAATGCGCCTTCCCGCCGGGCCCGCGCAAGCACTTGCATAGGAGAGCGACATGACCCCGCGGCCCATTCTTTTTTAAGTCCCAGGCAGACAAAATGATATTCATAGCCTTTATACCTTTGAGAAAAGTGGATTTCTTCGGCCGGAATCAAAAGCGGTTTTCTGATTGTTTGATCGGGCACGGTGCGTTTCTCGTGGTCGGTAAGAAACACAAAATCATAACCATGCCGTTTATATTCCGACGCTATTTCCGCGGGTGTGCAAACCCCGTCGGAAGCGGTGGTATGGGTGTGAGTGTTGCCCTTGAGCCAGATGCCCTTGGCGTGCCACATGTTGCTGTTAGTCTTCATGATTGCCTTTCGTATTATGTTGTTTTAACAGATAGATCACCAATAATTCGGCGGAGGATTTTGTCAGGTTCAGGGGGACATGCGGCACGTGTCCGTCAAAATATAAAACATCGCCGGCAGAGAGCCGGAATTCTTCTTTCCCGGCAATAAATCGAATTTCCCCCTTGAGCATGAAAATGAATTCGTCACCGTCCGTTGTCACCGGTTTGCGTTTCGCGCCGGGCGCAAGCGTCAGCACAAACGATTCAAACCCGATATTGCCGAGGGGCCGGGCCAACAGCGTCGCATATTTAAATCCTCTCGATTTTTCCCGCTTAACCGGAACCCGGCAAGCGGCCCGCACAAGCTGATGGGGCGAGGACTTTTCGGCGCCAACGTTTTTAACGAGGTTTTCAATGCCAATATTCAGGCTCCGCGCGATGGCGGCCAGCACCGGCAGGGAAGGCAAGGTCCGGAAGTTTTCGATTTTTGACAGCAATCCTTTTGAAATGCCCGTGCGCCGCGCAATATCGGACAAGGTTAATTCCCGTTTCCTCCGGGCTTGACGGATGTTCAAGCCGATATTAAAGAGCGAATTATCGGCCGGTAGATTTTTGCGCATCAGCGATTTACTCCCATAAGCAAGATACAAACCATGGCAAGCGCTATACCCAGGCATTTTCGGGAAGTCAACGGCTCTTTGATGACGACAATGCCGGCCAGGGCGGTCAAGGCAAAACTCATTTGCGTGACCGGCAAAACGAGGCTCGCATCGCCATATTTCAAAGCCAGCATCATAAACAAGACAATACCGCAAACCAGCGCCCCCGAAAGCGCGCCATAGGCCAGCGTGGCTGGCGGAATGCGCCATTTCTTCTGATCCACCGCGAAATGGCAGATTATGCCCCCAATAATCCAGATAAAGCCGTTGATTACCAACAACCCATATTCATTGGCTCCGTTTAATAGTCCCGCTTTATAACTGAGTCCCATGCCCGCGCGCAAAAAACTGGCCAGCACCGTCAGCCAAATTGCAAATGAAAATACGAATGCCGATGCCGATTTCCGGGATGGCCATGAGAAAAGCCATATCGCTGCAACGCCGGTGGCAATGGCCGTCAGGCGCGGCGCCGTTACCGGTTCTTTGAAGAGGATGAATGCTAAAAGCGCGGCCGGCACGAGATTCAGACGGTAAATTGTGGCACAGATGCCCACATCCTCTTTGGCTAACAATTTCACTAACAATATATTGGCGCAAATCGAAAAAACGCCGGATATGATCCCCCATGCGGCCGTCTTATAATCCAGCAAGCAGACAAACGACGGCAGGCAGACCATGAAAACACCGGCCCAAACAACGCCGATGATGGCTAAATAGGATCCTGTCGAGTCGTGCCGGCGGGCGTACAGCTTAAAAACAAAATCATTCGCCGCCGCGCAAACCATGCTGACCAATGCCAAAAGAAGCACCTGCATAGAATACTCCGGCTCCCCGTTGATTAACCCGGCAAGCAATCTAACATAAGTTTCATATAAGTCAACAATGTTTATTATTAATTTACGATATGCTGAAATGGCGCGATGCAAGGCTCGTCCGCCAGTTGGCGGATAATACCTCAGCTATAAGTTACATGGGGGCGCTGAACGTTTCTGCCATTCCCGACCTGATCGGGAATCCAGAAATATTTAATACTGATGCTGGATTCCCGCTTTCGCGGGAATGACAACATTGAAGACGGCCGTTGTTTTGCATCACCACGCAATTGAGGCATCCTGTTGGCGGTGCATTCGCGCTGGACGACTTATTACCATTCCGGTAGATTTAACGGGCAATTGCAAATTAAAGCCGGAATGCGTTTGTAACCCAATCATCATTTTCCGCCGGAGGCGGATCTGCCTATGGCACGAAATACACGGTTGGTTAGAAATCCGGCGCGCAGGCGGAGGTTGATCATGCGGATTTACATTATGACCGACTTGGAAGGCGTTGCGGGCGTATTGGACAATGAAAACTGGTGCGAATGGGAAAGCCGTTATTATGAATCCGGCAAGGAATTGCTGACCCGCGAGGTTAATGCCGCCATTGAAGGATTCATGTCCGCCGGCGCCACCGAGTTTCTCGTGGCCGATGGACATGGATGGGGCGCCATCAATCTGGCGTTGCTCCATTCAGCCGCGGAGTTGGCGCGCAACTGGCCCGCGAGCAAAGCCTATCCGTTTTCCCTGGACGACGGCCATTTCGATTATGCCGCGTGGATTGGCCAACATCCAAAGGCGGGCACCATCCGCGGGCATGTGTGTCATACCGGGGATTTTGATGTGCGCGATTTTTCCATTAACGGGGTTTCCGTGGGCGAATTCGGGCAAATCGCACTGTGTGCCAGCGAACTGGGGGTGCGCTCGATCTTCGCCACCGGCTGCCAGGCCTTTACCGAAGAAGCCAAGGCTTTAGTGCCGGGGATCGAAACCGTGGCGGTCAAGCGCGGCACCCAGACTGATCCCGGCCATCATTTGCCCGCAGCGGCCTATGGCAAGCATAATATCGCCGCCATTCATCTTCAGCCGGAAGAAGCGCGCCGCCGTATTCGGGAAGGCGCCCGCCAAGCCCTGCTCAGGGCGGGCAAAGAATCGTTCGGGCTGATGCACATGGCGCCGCCTTATGATCTGGTCGGCATCCTGCGCGCGACGGAAAACGAACCACCGCGCACTTTCCGCGCACACCATGACAAAAGCGTGATCGCCATGCTGAATATGTCTCGCACTATTACACCATTGAAATCGGCCGATCCCCTGGCCATGGCCACAAAATAGATCATGGGGTAAGCGGGATCTCTACAAATCAATTTATGAAAATCCTGATTATTGGCAGTGGCGGCCGCGAACATGCCCTGGCTTGGAAACTGGCACAAGACCGGCGACGTCCGACCTTGTTCTGTGCGCCCGGCAATGCCGGCACGGCGGAATTGGGCACTAATCTGGCCATCGCCGCGGAAGATATTGACGGTCTGCTGAATTGGGCCCGCCGGGAAAAGCCGGACCTGACAGTAATCGGTCCGGAGGCGCCACTGTGCGCGGGACTCGCCGATCACCTGCACGCCGAGGGGTTCCGCGCCTTCGGTCCCTGCCGTGCCGCGGCCCAACTGGAAGGCAGCAAAGTATTTGCCAAATCCATCCTGCAGTCCGCCGGTGTGCCGACCGCGCAGTCCCAAACGTTTACTGACGCCGAAAAAGCACTGGCCTATGTGCGCGCGGCAAAGGCGCCGCTGGTGGTCAAGGCCGATGGGCTGGCGGCCGGCAAGGGCGTACTTATCTGCGCCAATACCCGCGAGGCCGAAGACGCCGTCACCACCGCCATGATTCACCAGTCGTTCGGGAAGGCCGGTCGGCAGATTCTCGTGGAGGAATTTTTGGAAGGCGAGGAAGTTTCGATCCTTGCCCTCATGGATGGTCGGCAGGCAGTCCTGCTCCCCTCCGCCCAGGACCATAAACGGGCCCTGGATGGCGACTTGGGGCTGAACACGGGCGGCATGGGAGCCTATTCCCCCGCACCGATGGAAACGGCGGCCTTCCGCAAAATGGTCTTGGAAACGATTTTTAACCCGACACTGAAGGAACTGCGCCGGCGGGACATCACCTACCGGGGAGTGCTGTATGCGGGCCTGATGCTGACGGCCGCGGGACCCAAGGTCCTGGAATTCAATTGCCGGTTTGGCGACCCGGAAACACAGGTCATCCTGCCGCGGCTCAAAGGAGACTTGATCCCGGCCATGGAAGCCTGTCTTGATGGAAATTTATTGCCGGAACATGCGGCCTGCCGGCCGGAGGCATGCGTGTGCGTGGTCATGACGGCCGGCGGATATCCCGGCGCCTATCGTAAGGGCGACGCCATTGCCGGCCTGAAGGAAGCCGCCGCCCTGAGCGAGACAATGGTGTTTCATGCGGGAACAAAGCTGGAGGGCGGACAGATTGTGACGGCCGGCGGACGGGTACTGGGTGTCACGGCACTGGGCCGGACACTCTCCCAGACGGCCGAAAAAGCTTATCAGGCCGTGGCCCGGATTACGTTCAAAGATGCCCATTACCGCCGCGATATCGCCGCCAAGGGAATAAAACGCAATCGCGCATGAAGAAAAAAATCCCGCCTGAGGCACGATCCGCCTCCGGCGCGAACCACGGATGGAATGAGAGAGGGAAAATAATGGACATACAAAAGAAACTCGACGCAGAACACGGCATCGTCTGCCGCCTACCCAATGAGCGGTTCGGGTACTTCGGATGGCCCTCGGTGGCGCGGATGGATGACGGTACGCTGGTGGTGGCCAGTTCCGGACTGCGCTCGGAACATATCTGCCCCTGGGGCAAGACGGTCTTGAACCTGAGCACCGACGATGGCCGAACCTGGTCGGCACCGCGCGTGATCAACGATTCTCCGCTCGATGACCGCGACGCCGGCATTGTTAACTTGGGCGGCGATCGGTTGTTGGTGAGCTGGTTCACTTCGGACACGCGCCAGTATCTGAAGCAGGAATGGGTGCGCAAATGGCTGGGCGCGGCAGAGGTCGAATCCTGGCATACGAAGCTGGCCACGGTCACGGATGCGATTGCCGAACGGCACATCGGCTCGTGGATCATGCGAAGCGAACATCGCGGGACGACGTGGAGCCCGCCGATTCGCGTGCCGGTATCCACGCCACACGGCCCGATCCGCATGCACAGCGGCGAGCTGCTTTACCTGGGAAAGCCCTTCGGCACATGGGACGATATGGTCAAGGCCAACATCACTGCGGCCCGCAGTGCAGATGGCGGCCGCACCTGGGAGGTGCTCGGTCAGGTGCCGATTTATCCCGGCACCGACCCGGCCAACTACCACGAGCCGCACGTCATCGAACTATCTGACGGCCATCTGCTCGGCATGGTCCGCATCGAGGATCACAGCGGCAAGACGTTGAAGAATGCCTGCATTCCGTCCTTCAGCCTGATGCAAACCGAGTCCGACGATGGGGGACGCACGTGGACAACGGTGAAGCCACTCGGATTCCACGGTTCCCCGCCACATCTCATGCGCCATTCCTCCGGTGTGCTGATCCTGACTTATGGCTACCGCCAGGCGCCCTATGGCCAGCGCGTTGCTTTCAGCCGCGATGACGGCGCCACGTGGGACCACGACTGGATCATCCGCGACGACGGCCCGGATAGCGACCTCGGTTATCCCTCGACCGTCGAACTCGCCGACGGCAACCTGTTCAGCGTCTGTTACCAGAAGGTACCGGGCGACAAAAAATGTTCGCTCTTATGGTCGCGCTGGCAATTGCCGGAGACGCGCTAAGCGCAAATATCACCCTCTTTTTACTTGCATCCCAACGCGCGCCCTGCCACATTTCAGCTATCGAATAAATCGCTGCCCGCAGAAGGCATAGCTCGACCAGTTAGTGTTACGCTTGCTACCGGGCTAACCAGCGTGGTAAAAAATCTTCCTGCTCGATTATGAAAACTAATTTATCCAAACCTCAAGTCGGCGTGGTCATGGGCAGCGATTCGGACTGGCCCCTGATGGAAGCCACGGTCAAGACCCTGGAGCGGTTCGGCGTGCGCTCCGAGACACGGGTAATTTCCGCCCACCGCACGCCGGAACTGGCAACGGCCTATGCGGCGGGCGCGGCGCGGCGCGGCCTCCAGGTTATCATCGCCGCGGCGGGCGGCGCGGCGCACTTGGCGGGAGTGCTGGCGGCACACACCATCCTGCCGGTAATCGGCGTGCCCGTTAAGAGCGGCGCGCTTGACGGGCTGGACGCCTTGCTTTCGACCGTGCAGATGCCATCCGGTATTCCCGTAGCCACCGTGGCGTTAGGTTCCGCCGGCGCGGTCAACGCCGCCATCCTGGCCATCCAGATCCTGGCCCTGCGGCGCCCGGAACTGACGGTCAAACTGCAACAGTACAAACGGGATTTGAAAACAAAAGTAAAAAAGGGCAATGCCCAGGTTCAATGCTATACGGGAAAAATCCATGACTAAATCCATGCTCGCCGCCACGCTCCTGATGGTGTTCATATTGGGGATCCATGCGGAACAGAAATCCGCTGCAGCGGACAAATCCGCCACGGCGGACAAGTCCGGTTCCACGGCGCGGTCGGCCTCCGTGCGCGAGATGATGAGCGGTGTCTCCGAAATCGGCGCCATCCTGGAAGACCGGCACGTGGTTTATGAAGCTGAGACCCTGAAAAGCAACGTTTTGAATGCGGTCATCGAAGCCATCGATCCGGAAGGCGGCGCCATCCTCACCAAGGACCAGGCCGCGCAGCGGCAGGACGAGGAAAAAGGGCTTTTTTATGGAATCGGATGCAAACTCCGGATCAAGGATAAATGGCCCCAGATAATGGAGGTCGCCAGCAATAGCGCCGCGGCGACGGCCGGCTTGTGCGCGACCAATCTGATTGTCAAAATCGGTGACCATAGTACGGAAGGTATGCCCATGGACGCGGCTGTCCAACTTCTGCGAGGCGGCAAAGGCGAGGCGTTGGAGCTCACTATCCGCGCCGACGAAAAAACCGTGGAAACGCGCGTGGTCAAACTGACGCGTTCGGCCATCCAGACACCAGTCACGGGCACGACGGAAACCTGGCCCCAGGGAATCGGCTACCTGAAGATAAATGGCCTATATACGAATTCGGGCGCCGTCATTGTGGAACAACTCAATGCCTGGCGGAGCACCAATTGCTTTGGTGCAATCCTGGATATTCGCGGCGCCGATGGGATGGATTTGGAGTCGGTCGTCGAAATCGGCAGTCTGTTTGCACACGCCGGCGACACGCTGTTCACTCTGCGGGACGGCCACCATACCGCCGTGGCCACCTACCAGGCCAAGGCCGGCGAACCGATGGATAAGCCGATCATGGTGTTGATTGACCAGGACACCTCCGGCGCCGCCGAAGTCCTGGCCGGACTGCTGAGCGTCTGCAAGGGCGCCATGTTGATCGGCACGCCGACATGCGGTGACGACCGGATACGCAATATTATTCCGCTTTCCGACGACCTCGTACTTTACATGGCCACGCAAAGGATCGAGTTGGGCAAGGGCCCCACCTACTACCAGAAAGGCGTTATCCCGCATGTGCGCGTGGCACCCACGAATACAGCGGTCATCCGGGATAGCGATTTCACATACGAAGAGCCCGACATCTTCTCGGGTATTTCCGAGCAGGAACGCCAGGACCGGGCTCTCATTAAGCGCATTGACGGCGATGTGATCCTGCGGCGGGCCGTTGACATTCTGCTCGGCCTTAAGGCGCTGGATTTCAAGGTGCGTTGATATCACCTTAATTAAGGTGCCAAGTTGAAATCGCCCCGTATAATCCCATGGCCAGTCTCCAACCGTCCCGATGCGCGCATAGTGGATGAGGTGGTTGCCACGTTACGCCGGGGCGCCCTGGTTGTTTTGCCCACCGATACCGTGTATGGCGTGGCCGCCGACCCGGGTAGGCCCGGTGCGCCGGGTACGCCTGGCGCCGAGGAGCGTCTCTTCCGGGTCAAGCGCCGGCCGGATAACAAACCAATTGCCCTGCTGGCCGCCGATGGCCGCCAGGTGGAGGATTTTCGGGCTGAACTGGGAGTTATCGGCCGCGCGCTGGCCGATCGTTACTGGCCCGGTGCGTTGACCATGGTACTCAAGACCGGCGATGTCTGGGAAGGCTTTCGCGTTCCTGATCATCCGGTTACACTGGCTATCCTAAAGGCGATGGGGGGCGTGTTACGCGTAACCAGTGCCAACATGAGCGGCGAAGCGCCGGCGCTGACGGCCACCGCAGCTGTCGCGGCACTGGGGTCAGCGATCGAATTGGTGGTGGATGCGGGTCCCGCGCCGGGCGGCGTGCCGAGCACGGTGGTCAAAATCGGGCGCGACCGGTGTGACATCCTGCGGGAAGGCGCCATTTCCGGTTTGGAGATTGCCGGGATTGTGGCGTCGTTGCGCAAGAATCCAAAAAACGAGCCTTACTAACGCAGGCTATGCCCGCATCCTAAAGAAAACCAACCGCGGATTACACTGATTTCACGGATAAATAACCAAATATTAAAACCAAAAGGACTCCGTTTTTTAATATCTGTGCCCATCCGTGTTATCCGCGGTAAAAATCTTTGTTGATGTTTTCTTGTTTTTTGTAATGGTTCCCAACGTTCAAGGTACTACCATGCACCGTCATAAACCCCATATCCTGTTCATCTGCACCGGCAACGTATGCCGGAGTCCCATGGCCGAATATCTCCTGCGGCATCGCCTGGGAAAGCAGGCCGCCTGGAAAGTCGGCTCGGCGGGCCTTTTCACCGGCAACGGAATGGCGGCCAGCCAACCAGCCATCGAGGTCCTGCAGGAGCAAGCCATTGATTTGACGCCGCACCGCAGCCGGGTTGTAACCAAAGATATCATTGACGCCGCGACCCTGATTGTGGTAATGACTGCAACACATGCGGCGGAACTTAAGCACCGGTTTCCGGAAGCTCAGGACCGGATTTACCTGTTGAAATCCTTTGATCCCGGGTGTGGCGGCGGCGACATCCCGGACCCGCTTGGCGGAACAAAAGCCCAGTACCGGACAATCCGCGACGAGATCGAGGCGACTTTGCCGGACTTGATCTTATATCTGAAGTCTTACGCCGGCGAGCAGGATGAAGATAGGATACGACCATGAAAATTGCCATAGGCTCCGATCACGGTGGTTTTGAAATGAAGGAAGCCCTTAAGGAATTCCTGGCGAAGCAATCGGTCCAAGTCGAGGACGTCGGCTGCTTCAGCAAGGAGCCGGTGGACTACCCGGACATGGCCGCACTTGTCGCGGCCAATGTGTCCCAGGGCCTGGTGGACCAGGGCATCGTTATTTGCACCACCGGCATTGGCGTAAGTATCGTGGCCAACAAATTTCCGCGCGTGCGCGCCGCCCTGTGTTTGAATCCACGTATGGCCACGATGGCCCGCTCCCATAACAACGCCAACGTCCTGGCCCTCGGCGGCGAACTGGTCACCATCGCCGAAGCCCAGGCCATCGTAACCGCCTGGTTGCGCGAAGATTTCGATTCCGGTGAGCGCCATCACCGGCGCGTGCGCAAAATCAATTCCTATTCCTGCAATACGGTGGACCCGATTGATGTCTATGAGACCGACCCTGAAATTTACGCCGTTCTGCGCAACGAAGCCACGCGACAGAGCGAAAACCTGGAACTCATCGCCTCCGAAAATTACGTCAGCCAGTCCATCCAGGAGGCCACCGGTTCATTACTGACTAATAAATACGCGGAAGGTTATCCCGGCAAGCGCTGGTACAACGGCTGTAAATGCGTGGACGAGGCCGAGCGCCTGGCCATTGACCGCGCCAAACAGTTGTTTGGCGCCGACCATGTCAACGTCCAGCCCCACTGCGGCAGTTCCGCCAACCTGGCCGTATACCTGACGGCGCTCCAGCCGGGCGATCGCATCCTGGCCATGGACCCCGGCGCGGGCGGACACCTGACCCACGGCATGAAAACCAACGTGTCCGGCCGGCTGTTTAACGTGATGCACTACGGCGTCAGCCGCGAAACGGAGCAATTGGATTACGATGCCATCGCCGCCCTGGCCAAGCAGCACCAGCCCAAACTGATCGTCGCCGGCGCCAGCGCCTATCCGCGGATTATTGATTTCAAGCAATTCCGTAAAATCGCCGACAGCGTCTCCGCCTACCTGATGGTGGATATGGCGCACATCGCCGGCCTGGTGGCTGCGGGTCATCATCCCAGTCCCGTGCCGCAGGCCGACTTTGTGACCACAACGACCCATAAGACCCTGCGCGGGCCGCGCGGCGGGATCATTCTCTGCCAGGCGCGTTTTGCCCAGGACATTGACCGCCAGATTTTCCCGGGCCTGCAGGGTGGTCCGCTCATGCACGTTATCGCGGCCAAGGCGGTTTGTTTCCACGAGGCCCTTCAGCCCGCGTTCAAGGCCTACCAGGAGCAGGTCGTGCGCAACGCCCAGGCGCTTTCCGAAACTCTGAAAGCCGAAGGCCTGCGCATCGTATCCGGCGGCACCGATAATCACCTGATGCTGGTTGACCTCAGCGCCCTGAATGTGACCGGCAAGGATGCTGCCAGCGCCTTGGATATCGCCGGCATCACCGTCAACAAGAACATGATTCCGTTCGATACCAAAAGCCCCTTTGTTACCTCGGGTATCCGCATCGGTACGCCAGCCGTCACCACCCGGGGCATGAAAGCGCCGGAAATGAAATTGATCGCCGGCTGGATCGTGCAGACCTTGC
This sequence comes from Kiritimatiellota bacterium, assembly GCA_026398415.1. GTDB lineage: Bacteria > Verrucomicrobiota > Kiritimatiellia > JAAZAB01 > JAAZAB01 > VSJD01. Next base: position 69,171 of record JAPLSY010000019.1, read on the forward strand.
GCAATCTCAACAATGCCGACGCGCTCGCCGCCATCAAGAAACAGGTCATCGCCCTGACCGACCAATTCCCCTTGCCGTAAATGGTGTTCGCCCTATGGATGTCGTAATCCACGCGGAAGCATTGACCAAGATATTCCGGGATTTCTGGCGGCGCCCAAAAGTCCGCGCGGTCAACGCCATTGCGTTCGACGTCCAGGCGGGCGAAGTGTTCGGCCTGCTGGGCCCCAACGGCTCCGGCAAAACCACCACGCTCCGCATGATCCTCGGCCTGCTGACTCCCACTCACGGCACGCTCTCCGTGTTCGGCCGTTCGCCGCGGGATGTCGAATCCAAGGCGCGCATCGGATATCTGCCGGAAGAATCCTGCCTCTATCCCTATCTTACCGCGCGCGAAATCTTGAATTTTTACGGCCGGTTGTTTAACCTCCGCCGCGCGGCGCGCCAAACTTGCATTGACCAGCTCCTTGAGATGACGGGGCTCCAACACGCCCAGCACCGGCCCGTGGGCGAATTCTCCAAGGGCATGGCCCGCCGCGTCGGCCTGGCCCAGGCGCTGATTAACGATCCCGACCTGATCGTCCTGGACGAACCGACTGTTGGGCTTGATCCCGTCGGCTGCCGCCAGGTCAAGGACCTGATCCTGACCCTGGCCCGGCGCGGTAAAACCGTGATCCTCTCCTCCCATCTCCTGGCCGATGTCGAACACGTCTGCGACCGCGTGGCCATCATGGGCAACGGCGCCATCCTGGTGCAGGGCCGTGTCCGCGATTTACTCGAACAGCACGACCGCTGCCGGCTGACATTCCCAGCCCTGGCCCCCGACCGGCTGGAAGCCGTCCTGCAGGTACTTCGCCGCGAGACCGGCGCCGATCCCGCCGTGGACCATCCCACCCGGACCTTGGAACAATTTTTTATCGAAACCGTCGGTCAAGTCCGGCCGGAGCCAACGGCGCCAACCGGCGTCGCGCCCACCGAAGGCGTGGCCGAGTTTCTGAAGTCGAAACCGAAGCAAACATCGACTTGTCCGCCATAGCTTTAGCGACGGCGGAACGCCCAACATCGAATGAAAAACGGCTAACATCAAAAAGCCGTCGTCTGGCGTCCGTCGTCCGTCATCTGTCGTCTGACTATCAGCCATGCTATCCAAAATTATTGCCATATCCGGATTGACCCTGCGCACGGCCATGCGTTCGCGGGTCTTCGCCCTGCTGATCGCCATGGTCGTGATCTGTATCGCCGGATTGCCGCTGATGATTAAAAGCGACGGCACGGCGGCCGGCCAGACGCAATTATTCATTCACTACGCGTTCGGTCTGACCATGACCCTGCTCTCCATCGCCGCGGCGTGGTCGGCCGCCGGCGCCATTTCACTGGAAGTCGCGGGCCGCCAGATGCACGTGCTGGTCACCAAGCCGGTGCATGCCGCCGAGATCTGGCTCGGCAAATGGCTGGGGCTGATGACGATCAACCTGATAATGCTGGGCCTGGCCGGCGGCCTGATTTATGGACTCCTGCGCTGGACCACGCGCAATGCCGTGCTGTCGGCCGACGACCAGGTCAGCCTGCGCGAAGAAATCTTGACGGCGCACAGCCTGATCGCCCCTGAACAAACCGTCTCAAAGCCGGCCCCACCCGGCGGTGCAGGACAAACGCTTTCTGCCGTCCCACCGGGCGAAACACAATCCTGGACCTTCCGGGTTCCGGAGCGAACCAGTCCGGGCAATGCGCTCTTTCTGCAGTTTCAGTTTGCCACATCGCGGCTTGAGCGCCAGATGCCGGTAACCGGCCTCTGGCTGATCAACGCGGATGATTCTACAAAACCTTATCGCACGCTGGGTTCCTACACGCCGCACGTCGGCCATGCGCTGAAATTGCCGCCGGTCGCGCCGGGGCAACTTCTGACGGTCACCTACAAAAACGTGGAAACGGCGGAACCGGCCACCGTCCTGTTCGCCGCAAATACCGGCGCGCAATTATTGATCCGGGAAAGCGGTTTCGAAAGTAATTTTATCCGCGCGCTCCTGCTGGTCCTGGCGCGGCTGGCGTTCTTCTCCGCGCTGGGATTGACGGTCGGCGCGTTGTTTTCATTTCCGGTCGCCGTGTTCACGGCCTTCGCCTTCCTGTTTATTACCGGCCTGAGCGGCTGGATTGGCACCGAGGCGCTGATGGCCGAAGTTGACCTGTCGCCGGCCTGGCTGGCCGGCCTGTTGAATGCCGCGACCTACGGTATTATTCAGCTGGCCAATTTTGTCACGCCGCCGCTGGCGCGGTTCGAACCGCTGAGCTTCCTGCCGACGGGCGCGTTCATTCCGTGGGCGCTGGTGGGCACGGCGTGGGGCATACTGGCGATTGGCTATGGCGGCACACTGGCCGTGTTGGGTTTCTGGATGTTCAGTCGCCGTGAAATGGGATTGGCCGCCATTTAATTGCGGATTTGCAACTACTTACCACTGATTACACAGATGGCACGGATAACAGAGAGGGATGTAGATAATTAAACGGTCTCATAGTTGGGTTGATATCAGTGTCATCCGTATCCGTGGTAAAATGTCTTTAGAATTGTGGATTTGAACTTCCATGAAAAACGCAACGGCGATATTTTTACTGCTGGCGGCCCTGCTCGGCCTGTGGGGCGCCGCGCGAGTGCATGAGCAACTGTGGGATTACCGGGCGCGACATCAGTTGCTCGCGGCCGCTCCGCTTGAGAACGCGCCGCCGCTTATGGCCTTCACCACCGTGGCCCTAGGCGGGTTCCGCGGGCTGATCGCCGACCTGCTCTGGCTCCGAACCATCCGCCTGCAACAGGAAGGCCGGGTATTCGAAATTGCCCAACTGGCGGACTGGATCACCAAGTTGGAGCCCCACTTTACCACCGTGTGGGCTTTCCAGGCCTGGAATATGGCTTACAACATCAGCGTGCTATTTCCAGACGCTGAAAACCGGTGGCGTTGGGTTAATAACGGTATCCGGCTTCTGCGAGATGAAGGGCTCCGGTATAACCCGCGCAACCCGAACCTGTACAAGGAACTCGGCTGGCTATACCAGCATAAGATCGGGTACATCATGGATTCGGCGCATCCATTTTACCGGCGCAAGCTGGCGGAAACCATGCAGGCTGTGCTCCATGGCGCACGCCTGGAGACCAACCCCAAAGGCACCGATCCCCGGTCGCCTATGGCGCCGCCTGAGGCGGGTGAACTCCAGCGCCTGCGCGAGGAATTTAAACTGGATCCGGCGCTCATGCGGCAACTGGATGCCGAATACGGGCCTTTCGACTGGCGCTTGCCGGAAACACATGCGCTTTACTGGGCCTGGCGCGGACTCCAGACGGCGCGGGACAATCCCGGCGCCGATGAACAGACAACCGCTTCATGTTCATGCCATCCTGACGCAAAGGCACCATCGGCTTTGCCCGGCGTGCAGGCCTGCGACCAGATGATGCTCCAATGTCTTGCGGCAGCATTCCGACAGGGACGGCTGGATTTCGACCCGGCGACAGACTTGTACGTGACAACACCCCGCCTGGACCTGCTCCCGCAGGTGATGAAAACTTATGAGCAAGCCATCGCCCGCTACGATGAGCGTAACCTTCGTACGGTTTATGCCAATTTTCTCGGCGAGGCGATTATCATCTTGCACAGCTATGGCCGCGATGCACAGGCCCGCGAGATTTACCGGCAGGCGCTTCGCCGGTATCCTGACCTTGACCGGACAATAAGTTATGATGATTTTATCGGCGCTAATTTCGTCGCGATGCAGAAAGATGCCGGCGACCTGCCGCCGCCGAATGCCGTGGCCGTGGTGGAAGGATTGTTGTTCCAGGCCTGTCGGCGGAAGGCCGCCGGCGATGCCAAGCACGCCGCGGAATTTGAACGTCAGGCAAAGGCATTCCGGGATATCTACATGCAGGCACGGGCAAGCGAGGATCATCGTCTGCGCACGGGCCTGCCTGAGTTGGACATATTGCGCCGGCAGGCCGAGCGGCGCGCGCAAGAGGAAACAACACCTGATATGGAGACCAAAACCAAATGAACCGCCAGCATCAGCACGCCCAGCGGCCGCGAATCGTTGACGTACGGCCCTATCAATTATTGTGCCTGGTATGCCGGCTGGGTACGCCGCCGGGCCGGCGCCGCGCCGCGCCGCCCATTATCCGTCTCCAACGCCTGATTCAAGAAAACCCCAACAGACCGCTGCGGCTGGTCTGCAACGTGGACGGCATTTACCGTTATCAAAATCCGGGGCACCGGCTGGATTCCATCGGCGGCGCCTTGTTCAACGAGAAACGCGACTTGGATATTCTTCAGCGCATGGGAATGGCACCGGGCGATACACGGCCGGCGCGCGACCTGATCGAGCGCCTGCTTCAATCCATCAAAACAACCAGGAACCTCTGCGGCTATGCCGGCGATCAGGCGACGCCGACCTGGCGCGGTTGTCCACAGGCCTTACGCGGGGCATTCGAGCGCGGCAGCTCAAAAGCGTTAGCAACCTTGATTCCCCGCCGGCCGTCACGCGAAAAGGCAACGGCTAAAAAAACCACGGCGGCGGCCATGTACCGCGTTGCGCGCCTGCAAATCCGGCCGCATCATCTCATGTGCATGGCCTGTTTTTACAGCCGCCAGGCTTTCGCGCCCATCGCCGAGGATAATTTATATGAAGCCTTGGATATCATGCGGAAAAACCCGGCAATTCCCGTCACCCTCGTGCGCGGGTGTTGCATGATTTGCCCGCCTTGCAGTACGTATGATGCCGCCACGGGCTTGTGCGTCGGCGGCAACGGCATGAGCCTGCGGGATCAGAAAAAGGATCTGGACGTGCTCCGGCGTCTGGACTTGAACTATGGCGACACTTTGCCCGCCCGGACGCTGTATGCAAAACTGTTTCGCCGCATCCGCACCGCCCAGGAAATCTGCGGCTTTCAGGACGGCATTGCGCGCGGGGAAGCCTGGACGATCTGCGGGTGCGTGACGCAGCAGGCCTACGAACGCTCGCGCTCTTCCGGCATGGGCATCGCGCGCTGATCGTCGAACTTCGTTCTACCGCGTGACTCTTGCCGCTTCCATCATCAGGTCATTCAGCACCCGGATAACGACACGGCCGACGATCCCCAGACTTTCGGCGCTCAGCTTGGCAAGGGTGTCTTGCGGGGTATGCCAGTAATCGTTCCGGCCGGGCGCCGAGCCGTACTCGAAATCAATAAGGTCGATAGCCGGCATGCCCGCCTCCAGAAATGGCTGATGATCATCCAGCAGGGCACCCGTCATCAGCGCAAATTTATCGCGCGCTTTTTCCGCCGCCGCCGCGCGGAATACCCGGGCCGTCAAGTCCGATGTGCTGTTGCGCGGAATCGTGACCGTCAAATCGCGGTCGCCAATCATATCGAGGATGATCACCGCGCGAACCTGGTCCGCGCGGCGGTTCAAACACAACGCCCGGGCCGCATGGACACTGCCGTGCAGTCCATCGCGCGCGGTATAGCTGCGCCGGCATTCCTCGCCATCGAAAAACGCAATGCCGATATTGACGGGCAACGGACCAGCCGCCTGCAGAACCCGGGCCAGTTCCAATAGCAGGCCCGAACTGGAGGCCGAATCGTTGGCGCCTTCAAAGCCGCCCAAGCCTGATTTCGTGTCGAAGTGCGAGCCCAGAAATATCCAGGGCGCTTTGGCCGACCGGCGGCCGGCGGCGGGAATAACACCCATGACATTCCAGAAGGTCGTTTTGCCGTCGGGGGTTTCGTCCGTGAAAGCATCCAGCGTGGATTGGACACCCGCCGCCTGCAGGCGCACCAGGAGATGACCGGCCGCCTGACGCGCACCCGGTGTGCCGGCGGCGCGGGGTCCCAGCGCTACCAGTGCACGCGCCTCGGCAAAAGCGTTATCGGCGTCCAGGACGCGGGGCGCTATAGGTCTAAAGACCGTCGCTTTTGGCGAGGGCGCCGGCCGACAGCCGGAAGCAACAAGCAGCAATCCGGTCAACACACCGAGAATAAGGTATCGCGTCATGAGCTTACACCAGCATCCCGGCCATCAGGGCTTTGACTTCGGCTTCCAGATTGCGGTCCCTGGCGCGCTGAACGCGGCGCTGTTGGGAGGTTAAAAGCTCCTGGCGCAAGGCCGCATCCGTCAGAACGCGATCGAACAGCGCGCCCAGTTCGGCCGGCGCAAGATCTTCGTACAACACGCCGGCCCCATCCATGGCCTCGGGCATGCCACCGGCGGCGCGGGCAATGACGGGGATCCCATGATCCATGGCCTCCACCAGCGGTAGGCAATAGCCTTCATGCGCGCTGGTGGACACGAACAGATCGGCCACCCGGTAATACGCCAGGAGTCCGGCGGCCGAAGCAAAGCCTTCAAAACATACATTGGGTAAATCAAAATCACCGACCAGCATGCGCAACATGGTCAAATAGCGGGGCGCACTGCGGGGGGACCCGACAATGATCAGGCGGCTGAATGGATTGATCGCCAGGTGAAACCAGGCAAACGCCAGGATCAAATCCTCGACCCGCTTATTGGGCGCAATGCGGCCCACGAACAGGATATTCTTCAAAGGACCGGCAAACTTCTCGACGATCATCGGATCCGGCAGCATGTCCGGCGGTTCCGGCGCGAACAGGAGCGGAAACACCTTGACGTTGTTAATGCCTTCGGCCTTTAGTTCCGCCGCGTTGAAATGGGATACCGTCCATACCGCGTCTGAGCGCCGGGCCACCTCATGCAGGGCGCCGCGCGCCGCGCACAGTTGCGCGGCCACGGCATCGTCGAACCCGGCAAAATATTCTGCCGGCGTAATGTTGTGATACACCATGATTTTTTTGGCGACCGACGCGAGAAACACCTCGACCGCCGGCGAGGCAATGCTGTAGTGGTGTAAACAGATGTCGTTTGCTCCAGCCGTGTAATCCGCCAGGGAGCGACAATCCGTTTTCAGGCTGGGCGATACCCAGGAAGGATCCGCATAGATCTCGGAGCAATGGCCTTCGCGTCGGAATATTTCCCGGAGCCGCACCGCCTCGTTGGAAATGGCATCACCGTCGGCATAACCGACCAGGATCTGGTGAATATTCATCGCAGGTTCCCACCGCCTTGTTTTTCCAATTCGGTTACGCGCCGCTTCAAATCGGCCGTTTCCTTCTGCCGCTGGGTAAACTCAAACTCCAGCGTGCTGGTCAGCTGGGTATTGATCAGGTTTTGCCGGAACGCGACGCGGTCATGCTGGTACCGCAGAAGCTTCCAGAGGAGCGCCTTGAGCCTGGCCATGAACAAACCGGTTGCACCGGGTTTCCGGGGAATGGCAAAATCAAGCGTGTCAATCGCGTTCCGGCAGCGGATCAGGCCGATGAGCCGATCAAGATATTCGGCTTCGGATTGCGCCCGCGCCAGGGCCAGCGCGCTGATCTCCGGCGGAAACGGGGCCAGTTTGCGGCTGGCCGCAACGTGTTCCATGGCCTCCACCTGCCGGCGCAGTTCCCGGCCCAGGTCATGGGTTCTATCCTGACCGGCAACACTGATTTTCATGGCTTAGCCTGACTTATTCATGAACGACCATGAATAAGTCACCCCTTGGGCTTCGACTACGGCCTGCGGACAGGTCTCCGCTCAGGGCTAACCTTGAGCAAGGCGCGAAGCACCGCGTCGAAACCTGAAAGAAAGTAAAACACTTTTTTTCAGGTGATTATGAATAAAACTACGTTTTTATGAATTGATCAGGTTAGCCTGATGCTCCCAGGCGCAGTTCAATTGGAAGACGCCCTTGTCGTCGCTCGCGTCCTTGATCAGGAACGGATGCAGATCTTCCTGGCGATGATACTGGATCTTATGATCCCACGAATGCACGGCCAGGGACAGGAAAAATCGGCCCTGTTTCAAGGTCAACGGCTCGATCCGCAAGCGCACCCGGCCATCGCCCTCGATGGCGGCAATCGGGACTTTTGCGATCTGCGTGTTGGAGCCGAAGACATAAAACCCGTTGCCGGTCTTGATACTGAAACCAAAGACCGGCGTTTCGATGCGCCGATGCGCGTGATAACCGATTTCCACCATCATGGCGCCGCCGGTGTAAAACGTGGAGGTTTCCGCTCCCGTTGCATCCAACAGCCGGATGGAGCGCATCTCAACCTCGCGGGTGCCGTGCTCTTCCACGCTGAACAGGCCGAGCTTGACCATGTAGCTCTTGAGATAGGAAAAGATCACATCGGAGGGTTTGCCCTGCATGATGAAGCGACCCTCGTGGATCAACAGCACCTCACTGCAGAATTCCTCGACCGTCTCCAGGGCATGTGAGACGAACAGGATGGTCTTTCCTTTTTTCTGGAATTGACGGATACGGTCGAGGCACTTTCCCTGGAAAGATATGTCGCCGACGGCCAGGACCTCATCGATGAGCAGAATATCGGGATTCATTTCCACGGCCACGGAAAACGCCAGGCGCACGTACATGCCGCTGGAATAGTGCTTCACGGGCATGTCAATGAATTCATGCAGTTCGGCAAAGTCCACGATATGGTCAAACCGCCGCCGGATGTCCTCGCGCGCGATACCCATGATCGCCGCGTTGAGGTAAATATTTTCGCGCCCCGACAGGTCGGGGTGGAAGCCCGCGCCCAGCTCAAGCAGGGCCGATATGCGCCCCGTTGTCCGCACTGCGCCTTCGGTCGGCACCATAGTTTGGGCGATAAGGCCCAGGAGCGAACTCTTGCCCGATCCATTGGGCCCGATGACGCCGACCGTCTGCCCTTGATGGATTTTGAAATTAACATCGCGCAGGGCCCAGAATCCGCCGGCCTTCGCGCCGCGCAACCAGCGCGGCAGGGCGCCCAGGAACGTCGGCGAACCGATATCCTGCCGGCGATACCACTTGCCCAGTCCTGTGGCTTCGATCGCGATCATAACATGTCCGAAAAATAGCGTTGGCTGCGCTGAAACACGACGTAGGCTATCCACATAATGACCAGCGGGATAAGCAGGCCCACGACACTGGTCGCCGTCCAGGGGAATGAAACGCCCGGCACCTGCATTGCCCGATAGCCGGTAATGATGACCGTCATCGGGTTCAACAGGTACACCTGAGCAACCCACGGATGGGAGCGGGCCACAGCTTCCACCAGCGACAAGGGATACATGACCGGACTCATGAAAAACCAGGCGCTCATCAGCAGGTTCACGATATGCTGGGTGTCACGAAAATAAACGTTGGCAGCGGCCACCAGCAGGGCCAGCGAGAAATTAAAGAGCAGTTGATACAGACTCATGAGCGGCACCCAGAGCGTGGCCGCCTCCAGGAAAGTGCCTTTCATCATCAGCAGAATGGCCACCAGCACCCATTGCACCACCAAGGTCAGCAGGAAATTTACCAGGCCGGTCACGCTGACCGAAAGCGGCAGGATAATGCGCGGGAAAAAGACCTTTTTGACCAGCGAGGAATTGCCCGTCACGCAGTTCAGGCCGGCATTGACACACTGGACTGTGAACTGCCAGGCAAATACGCCGATGATAATATCCTCGTACTGAATCTCGACCCCCCGCCCCGCCAGCAGGCGCAGGAAGACGATGTAAATGACCGCCATGAACAACGGCGTCAGGATGGTCCATAAAAATCCCAGGATGGAACCCCGGTAGCGGATCTTAAGGTCCCGCGCCACCAGGTTCCAGAGCAGATCCCAGTACCTGAAAACGTCTTTAAGCATTTGGATCATAAAGTGGTTACTGTACTCGATTGCCGCACGATGGTAAAGCATTGATCGTGAGCCAGACGACAGACGACGGACGGCAGACGGCGGATGTCAGCAACCAGCCGGCGATATTTCCTACGCTTCCGTATGTTTTCGGTCTACAGCCTTTAGCCTTCGCTCACTCCAGCCGCTTTATCGTAATCCGCTGAATTTCAAGATCGGAGGCGGCATTATAATCCAGCGCCAGATTAAACGGCAGGTTTTCATACTGCCGCCATTGGACGCTCGCCGGCCGGCCGGCGTAGATCACGCTAATCGGCCGAAACGCGCCCCCGCCCCCCATGATCGCCTCATTCTGTTCCAGATTGATCACCCCCAGTTCGGTGCCGGGCGCCGCCGGTGAAGTAAAAGCAACGTTGATTTCATAAGTCCCCCTGGGTAGCGGCAACTTGGGCCCGTAAAACACATAACCTTGCCGGTCATAATCACGGCGGAAAATTACACTACCAGATTTCAAATCAATATGCCCCGCGTGGAAAAACAATGCGGCCGGCAGAATCGCGGAGTCACCCGGCTTCATTTGCCGCCACGGTCCGGCCGTCAGCAGGCTCAGATCGAGATCCACGGCGCCCGCTTGAAGCACCAGCTTCAAGCTCAAGGCGGCAAATCCCTGGAAGGCCGGAACGGAAATATTCAGCCAAGTCCATTCTGCGGCCTGGACCTTGAGCGGCGCAAGCGCCGTCACACGCTCATCGGTCATCAGTTCCCCGCCGAGCGTGCCCTGCCCCCGGACACGCACCAGCCAATGCAGATTGGATACTGACGCCACGCGGATCGGGGTCGTTCGCAGACTGGCATTGGTTTCCGTCAGAGCCACATAGGCCCGGCCGCCGGTGGCTGGACTTTTGATGACGGTGACCCGGCGTTCTGCAACGGTTTTCTCCATTTCAAAGCGGCGCGCGGGAAACAGGATATCCCCAGCCGGCAGCGGCGCCGACTTTGCCCGCGGTAAATCCATAATTTTAAAAGCCCACACACTGCCATCCTGACGGAGCAATTCCAGCCGCGGATGGCGCAACAACTGCTGGAGCGTGGCCGTCACGGGGAACGGGCTGACCTTTTCCGGAAACAGGTTCTCGTGCAAGAGAATATAGCGGATATGCATGCCGAGCAGGCGGTTAACCTGGTCCTCGCTAAGTCCACCCTGGTTCACGCTTTCAAACCGGCGAAACACGTCTTCAAAATAACCCTGCTTGATAAAAGGGTTATAGCCGTTGATCATGCGTACCCGGTAGATCGAGGCAAAATACTGATAAATCGAAGCATAGTGCGAATCGCCCGGCCAGAGCGGGAGCACCAGCGCACGCGGGATCGCCTGACCAGCGGCATCGGCGGCACCAGCGGTATCGGCGGCCACCGCCGCATAGGCTCCTTGTTTTTTCTCCAGCAGGGAAATTGTGGGATGGCACTGCCGGGGGTAGTCCCAAAGGATTAGGCCGGCAAAGACAATCGGCACCAGGATGCGCCATGCCCGGCCTGCCCGGAGCTGGAGAAGCGCCATCAAGGAAAAAGCCGAAGCCACCGCCAGGAACGACGGCATCAAGCAGAAAATCTTGGCCGGCTGGCGGATCATGGCATAGGGCGGAATGATCAAACGGCATATTCTAAAAAGCAAACCGTGTTCCGGTCCCCGCGGACCCAACGCCAGCAACATGATCGCCACCATGGCCAGAATCATAAGTACCAAGACGATCAGTTTGCGGCCATGTGTGCGCCAGTCACCCCAAGTTCTGCGAACCAGCACCAGCCAACCAGCCGTGATAAATGCCGGGATAAGCACGCCCAGGTAGATATGCGTCGAAGTCCCCCGTATGTTCATCCCGAAAAAACCCTGCCAATCCGGAGCAAAGAGCATGATTTCGCGGAACGTACGCGGACCGACGTCGTGCGCCACCGGCGCCAGCCCAATCACTGCGCGATATAGGCCTTTCATCAGGAACGGGAACAGGAGCGCCACAACGGCGAACAGGCCGATGGGCAGGAGCGCCAGAACCAGGCGCCGATAACTCGCGCCCTGGCGCCATTGGAAATCGGTTCGTCCCGCGAATGCCACGATACTCCAAACCGGTACCGCCAAGGCGCCGAAAAAGAAAACGTGGCTGTCGCCCCAGGAGGCCAGGAGCAAAGCCGCTCCGGCCAGGACTCCGCCCCGGACACGATCCTCCCTGATGGCCAGGTCCACGCCGAGCAGGATTGCGGGAATCCAGGTCATGGCAAACCCGGCCGGACTGCCGCCGAAAAGATTGATCCAGCGGAACGGTAGAACGATCCCCAGCAAGGCGGCCACAGCGGCCACCCATTCAGACCGTGTCCAGCGCCGGACAAGCAACCACGTAAGCAGATAGGTAAGCCATAGGGAAATGAACCCCGCCAAGTTCCAGCCGAAGGCCCTGCCCCCCAACCAGGCGCTGGCGGCATAAATCAGCGAGAACGGAATATAATAGGCATACGGCTCGAAGCGCTCACGGTCGTTGCCGGTATTGAATTCGTAAAGATTAAAAAAAAGTGGAGTTTTGCCGGTTGCCATGTCTCCGGCCAACCAGCAGTAATACATGAACTGCAGGTGATCCCCGGGGACAAGATGTTGAATATCAGCCGCTCCCCGGTGAGCTGCGGCGGGAATTCCAGCGCCGACATAACGCGGCAGGGGCCAGGAAACAAGCAACCAGATGCCCAGCGTTATTGCGAACGAGAGGCCAAGGCGCTTCCAGACAGATAAACAGGATTGACTGTCAGCCATGCTTAAAACTTAACGCAAAGATACGCAGGCGCAAAGCACGAAATGCATCAGGGCTTGATGGGCACCTTGCGCCAGCCGTCGCTTTCCGTAAACTCGCGGGCGGCAAAACACCAGACGACCCATTTTTTCCCGGCCCAGTAGTTCGGGTCTTTCTGGGCACGCCGCAACAGGTTAATGCGCGCCGGTGTGGCGCCCGACCCGCGCACCGCCACCAGGTCCACGGGAAAACCCAACTCCAACGCAAGTTGGTCGGATAATCCCGCATCCTTAGCTAGCATGTCATCACCGCCATGAAAAACCAGGCCGTGACTATCCCCCAGTAAAATAACCGGGCTGTTGGCGGGCGGCTCAACCGCTCCAAGTTGGCCGGCGCGGCTGACCCGCCGGATTCGCACCTGTTCCCTTGGGGGTTTGGGATCGCCCAGCGCTTGCCACAAATCCCCGGAAATTTCAACGGTATCCCACTGCCCGGTAAAAGCTTGCTTCGGCCGATCGTTAAACGTGGCCGAAAGTTGCCTGCCAATTTCAGTGGCAGCCAGGACGCAACCGGCGCCCGACCAGTGGGAATCCTGCTGGCAAAAGAGTGCGCCTTCCGGATTCGACCGATTTTTCATGAAAACGGGAGTCAAATCCAGAACATGGATGCCCTTAATTCGAAGCTGACCGTAAAAGGCTTGCAAGGCGACATCAAGTCGCGCCAAACGGCCGGTGGGATCGCAGGGAACTTTGTCGAGCAGGCCATCCGGATAAATAATGGCTTTCGGTGGCACCGGCACAACCAGTAATTCGACACCCATGGCCGTCAGTTGATCGTGAAAATCCGCAATGGCGGGCAAAGGATCAGCCTGGTCCGGTTTTATCGCCCGGCTGACTTTAGCGGCGGACTCACCCCAAAACGGGCCGACGCCCAGATGTCGCAGTTCCGAGGCAAGAAAGAGCCAGCCGTCGCGGCCGGGCACAGTCATCGTGCCCTTTGATTCGGCAGCCTGCGCCAGCGCGGCGCATTGCGCCTGAAAGGTTTGGGTAAAATCGGGAGTGTCGTTCGTATCCGCGGCCAGGACTTGGCTCACGGCTATAACAAGGATAACAAGAAAACATTCCCATCGCTTCATGTTTGCCCGCCGATCCTGAGCAAGCCCCGTTTTTCCCTATTCCGCGCCAAACAGCTCCAACGCTTTCTTCTAAGACGGGGCTTGCGTCACCCCCTTCAGGGACCATAGCGGATGGACACCACTGCGTCGCTCAGGCGCTTGGTATCGGATGTGTACCGCACAAAATCCCACAGTGATTCACCTTGCGCCGTGCTGCTGCCAGACCCGAACCACATTTGGTTGGTTTTTTCGGGGCGGGCTTGGCTTTTCCCTTCGATGTGGAGTTGGCCGTCAACGTATACCTTCAGGTCCATGTTTTGCATGACGACCCGGTACACATGGAAAGCGCTGGTCGTGTCCATCGCCCATGACAGGTTAGTAGTTTCCCCGATCTGGACACGGTCGGGGTACAAACCGATCAATGCTCCATATGCGCCATTGGCCACCGAGATGGCCACCCCATTCGGCCCCTTCGAAGAAATCACCTTTGCCCGCGCCTCCACAATGGTCTGATCGCCAGGCGCCACGCGCCAGTTAGCGGTTACGTAGGCCATCTCACCCTTGGCCGACCCGCAATCGGCCAGGCGAAGTTGGCCGTTCGTCACCGCGCCGACCGATCCCTCGGCCACTGCCAGGTGCCAGGGTGCTGCGGGCAGCGCCTTGCCCTCGTAGATCTCATCCCAGCCCGGTTTAGTCACGTCGGCGCGATCACCCGGCCGCAGGGCAATGGTCACCAGATTGGTTCCGGGGCATACACCAGATAGCGAAACGGGGAAGGTTGCCCAGTCATTCGACAGGCAACCGTTGCTCAACGGCGTTCCGTTGAAATTAACTTCCAACCGTTCAGCCCGATCCAATCCTTTCACCCACAGGCAGCAACGAACTTCCGGTTTCAACCCTTCCTTTTCGGCTGAGGCCACATCGTCACCGATGAGCATCTCGATCTTAACGGGGGTGTTCGGCGCCAGCACCTGCGGATCGGCAGGGGTCAGCACCGGTATCTGCCGGAACTGCTCGCCGCCGGCCAGCCAAGAGCCCGGCTTGCCATTACGCACGGTGGCAAAATAGGTCTTGTTCTTTCCGCGAAGCGTCTTGGGATCGCCGATTTCCCGCAGGTAGGGTGAGCCAGCGCCGTACTCGTTGAACGAGTAAATTCCATCAACCCCCGCCTGCCATGCCCGCATGGCCCGGGCACGATAGCTTTCCTGGCTCTGGCGGCGGAATGTCTTGGCTTCTCCGACCACCCGGGATTCATCCAGCGACGGGTAGACCGGGACGTCATAGCGGTGACCCAAGGCCACCAGGTATTCCCAGGGGTTGAGCTGAAAATATCCCGAGCCCACCAGTAAATCCACCAGGCCTTCGGACAGCCACCGCTCGATATCAAACCCCATTTCCCGGCAGTACCCCACCGAATCCGGTACGCGCACGGACACCAGGATCGGGCGGCCCCGGCGCACGCCCTCCTTTTCGGTCATCCGGCGTATGCGTCGCATCAGGTCCGTCATCATCTCCAGCTCTTCGGCCGTGGCTTTGCCGCCCAACGAAACCGTCTTGAAATAGTGCAAGTGGCGGAAGAAATCCAACTCGACCCCGTCCACATCATAGTTTTGACATACTTCCTCGATGAAGCGGAAAGCCCGTTCGCGGATCTCGGGATGCGTATAGTCCACCGCGCTCCAGTAGCCGTGTTTGGGACGGTTTTGATAAGTGCCCATCAGGTATTCCGGATGTTGCTGCTTGATGGGCGAGAATAATATAAAGGGGGCTTCGGGCGTGTGCGAGTAGTCATGCGTGTCGTTCATGCGCATGGACCAGAAGATCTCGATGTTATTGGTATGGCAGAAATCCACCATAACCTTCAAGGTGTCCGTACCCTGCGCGATCAATGGCCGCGTGGCATTGATCTTGTCCTTTGCATACGGCTCGTTGGTAAGCCACTGTGCCGGCTCCCGATCCAGGATGTTACCCGCCTTGGTATTGTGGGTGAAGAACCCGAATCCGGAACTGATCGTGCAATAAGCGAGCGTATCCACCTGCGACCCCAGGAACGGCGCGGTGCGGATGGCCAGCAAGTTTTCCGGCGTGACCTTTTGCGCGCCGGGAAAATAAAACGCATCGCACCCATCGTTGTTGAAGATGATCCGGCGCGCCCGGTGCGCCATCTCGCGGCGCTCCGCCCGTATTGTCGCTAACTCCTCTTTGGAAGGTTCCAGCCTCATGCATCCGCTCATCAGCAGCGTCAGGCAGCCAAAAGTCGCCAGGCAGACTATTAATATTCGGCGCAAGGCTTTCCGTTCTTTGTTAAGCACTGCGCCGCTTGCACTTCCGCGATTTGGTGTTTTCGTTTCCATGACGCTTACTCCTTGTTTTTTTGATTCAAAAATATTGATTCAAAAATTGGGGCTTCAATTTTCATCAATTCATCTCGGCGCCGGATATAAATGGCATTCATTATTACGCGCGGATAATGTGACGTAAATTGAATGATCCGGGAAACAGATTAGACCCGAATTGTATAAACGCTTTTCGGCAACAAGTCGAGCAAGATAGTGCTGGGTAAAAATGGGGCTTGTTCGAAGGGGCAAATAAAACAGGAAACTACAAAAGTACTCACACACAACACGAAGACACGGAGAAAAAATAAAAACAAGGCCCCTTACCCATCATTTTGTCTTTTCTTTGTGACTTTGCGACTTCGTGTGAAAAAGATTCCGATCCAACAGGCGCACGCCAGTATGGATATTACAACACATTGAGGGTCAGTTACTTGCACAACTATTGCTTGCGTCCGCATTTTATCCATACGGATAAAATAGCGATATCGGCGGGATTAACTCCGGGGATTCTGGATGCCTGGCCGAGATTGTCAGGCCTGATCTTAATAAGCTTCTGACGCGATTCATACTTCAGGGTCTTGATTGCATTATAATCAACCCATGAAGGAATGAGGGCGCTTTCACTTTTATCCATGCGGAGGATCTGCTCTTCCTCGCGTTCAATATAGCCCTGATATTTTGCGCGAATCTCGATTTGCTGAACAACCTCGTCGGGCAGTTTTTTTGCGCCTGGCAAATCGCTGTATTTCATTTCCGGCCGACATAAGATTTGAATCAATGTATGCCCGTCGGAATGTGTCTTAGCAAGCCTATTCAATTCATTGTTAATTTCGACAATATAGCCGTCAATCTCATCAATAATCACTTTCGGCACAATATCAATCTTTTTGGCAATATCAAGCATTCTGAAGACTGCATTATCCTGTCGAAGCAATAACCTGTGCTCCGCACGTGAAGTAAATATACGATAGGGCTCATCAATTCCTTTCGTAACGAGATCATCAATAAGTACGCCAATATACGATTCATTACGGCTGAAATGAATGGGCCTTTCACCACGAACCTTCATTGCTGCATTTATGCCGGCCACAAAGCCTTGCGCAGCCGCTTCCTCATATCCCGTTGTTCCATTAATCTGACCGGCAAAAAACAGATTTTCCACCAATTTAGATTCAAGTGAATGGGTCAACTGTGTCGGATCCAAATAATCGTACTCAATCGCATACGCATAGTGAATAAATTCAGCCTGTTCAAGCCCGGGTATTGATTTGATTAATTCTTGTTGAATTGCCTCCGGGAGACTGTTGGAAAGTCCATTCGGGTATATTTCCATTGAATGACGCCCCTCCGGCTCAATGAAGACATGATGCTGTGAGCGCTCTGGAAATTTTACAATTTTATCCTCAATGGATGGGCAATAACGCACTCCGGTGCTTTTTATATAGCCCCCGTAGAGTGAGCTTTGATTCAGGTTATCGCGAATAATATCGTGCGTTTTTGGGGTCGTATGCGTCAGAAAACAAGGCAATTGATCACTTCCAGGCAACCATGGTCGCATGGTGACATTAGAATGTTCCACGTGGAACATTCGTTTCATCCATTCGTCATCAGGACTATGATGTTCCACGTGGAACATTCTCCAATCTTCTCTTGCCGACCTTGAAAATAAGGCCGGAGGCTCAATCCCTGGCTGAATGGCCATTTTGGCATAATTAATCGTTTTTTTATCTAATCGTGGCGGTGTGCCTGTTTTGAAGCGTGCCAGTGATAATCCAAGTTTTCTTAATGATTCGCTTAATAAAGTAGACGCCTGTTCGCCGTGTCTGCCACCAGGAAAGCTTTTGTCTCCAATATGAATTGTACCATTCAAAAAAGTGCCGGCCGCCAATATAATCGTCTTGCCTTCAATCTTGCCACTGTTCTTTAGCTCGATACCTCTCAGTTTGCCGTTTTCAACTATTATTCCAATAGCCATGTCTTCTATAATAACAAGGTTATTGGTGGCATTTAATATAGCCTGCATGCGCAATGAAAATGCGGATTTATCACATTGGGCGCGATATGATTGAACGGCGGGGCCTTTCCTGGTATTCAAAATCCTGAATTGAATGCCCGTATAGTCCGTATTGACGGCGATTTCGCCTCCCATAGCATCCAACTCACAAACAAGATGTGATTTTCCTATACCACCAACCGATGGATTACAGGACATACGGGCAATAGCTTTTTGATCAATCGTCACCAGCGCTGTTTTGACGCCCATTCTGGCGGCAACAAGGGCGGCTTCACAGCCGGCATGTCCGGCACCGATTACGATAACATCGAAGGGGGTATTAACTGCTTGGAGTGTAGTCATCTATTTGCCAATACAAAATCGAGAAAAAATGGAATTCAATAATTCGGTGTGATAAATTTTGCCGGTAATTTGCCCCAAGGATTCAATGGCAAATTTTAAATGGGACACCGCCAGGACAATGGATTCGTCTTGTCCTGATTCCAGAATTTTTAATGCTGCCCTTATATCAGTATAAGACTTTTGAAGAATCTTCTTATGCCGCGCAGCAATTACGGCGTGTGGCTGTCCGGAATAAGTCAGTCCTAATTGCTCTATTATTCGATTTTGTATTTCTTTAAGTCCTTTACCAACATTGAGTTGAGCATTTATATTAACAAATCCGGACACATCTTTTTCATGGATGAGTGTGCCCAAATCAATCTTGTTTATTATAACAATGGATTTCTCGACCTTTAATGATTTAAGGTGTGAACCGTCTTCACTATCCAGGGGTTTGGAGGCATCCATAACATATAGGTGGAGATCCGCTTTCTGCATGTGCCTTCTGGCACGCCTGATGCCTTCCTGTTCGATTGCGCAGGTTGTGGTTCGTAACCCGGCGGTATCCACCAGCCGGATAGGGATCCCTTCCAGGATAATAGTCTCCTCAAGGGTATCGCGGGTCGTTCCCGGCATGGGTGATACAATGGCTCGGTTTCTACCAAGCAGTGCGTTCAGCAAAGTGGATTTGCCGACATTCGGCCGGCCGGATATGACGACTAACGCGCCCTCGCGCAGTAAATGCCCTTCTTCCCAGGTTTCCAGCATGCTGTGGATTTGCTCCATGATCGTATGTGCTTGCACAATTGACTCGGGGATAAGCGCCGGAGGCGCGTCATCCTCTGAAAAATCCAGTACCGCTTCAAGATCCGCGCACACATGCAACAAATTATCATAAACATCGTTAAAGCAATTACTTAAACCACCTTCGAGCTGTTCCACGGCCGCCGCCGCGCTCCGGTCCGATTGCGCCCGAATCAGGTCGAGAACCGCCTCAGCCTGAACCAGGTCAATGCGCCCGTTTAAAAACGCCCGTTTTGTAAATTCGCCCGGCTCGGCCAAGCGCGCGCCTGCCGCCAATATCGCCTGCAGAATACGCCGTGCGGAAACAAAGCCACCATGGCACTGAATTTCCACCACATCTTCGCGCGTGTAACTGTGCGGAGTGCGCATGATAAGCAAAAGGGCTTCATCGAGGACGCGCCCGTCGGATTTGACAAAGCCGCGCATAAAAGTGCCGGGCGGGCGACGCGATGGCGGCGCGCCGGCATGGACAAAAATGCGGTCGGCTACCGTCAGGCTTTCTGCTCCGGAAACACGGATAATGGCGATCCCGGCTTCGCCCGGTGCGGTAGCGATGGCGGCAATGGTATCGGACTGATCGTTCATGGAAGAGAGATTCTTGCAAATTCCGGTAGTTTTGCAATCATGGATAAGAAAGGCTGTGGACTGTAGGCAAAAGGCGGAAGGCGGACAGCAGCATCGAGCCAATATAGAAAATCCGAATGAAAATTCTTTTTCTGACAAAATTACTGCCGCACCCCCTGGGTATCAGCGGGTCCATCATCATTTATAATCGCATTCGCTACCTGGTGGAGTGCGGCCACGAAGTGAGCCTGCTTTCGTTCATGCGCCCGGAAGATGAACCCTACGTGGAAGGGATTCGTGCGCTGGTGACGGAGCTCGAACTGCTTCCGGCGCCGCAGGCAGAGTCACCGCTCAAGCGGTTGGCCTACCAATTATTTTCCACTATACCCTCGCCGTTTCGCGAGATGCGTTCCTGGGCCATGCGGCGTCGCGTGGGCGAGATGGTGGAACGCGCCCACGTTCACGTGGTCATTGCCGAGTTCTCCGCCATGGGGCAGTATCTGTATCGCAATCCGTATCTGCCCGCGGTGCGCCGCATTATTTCCTGTCACGAATGCTGTACGAAAGCCTTTGCGACGGCCATTCGCTTCCATGGCTGGTCGCCCGCGGGACTGATGAAACGAATCGGGATCAACCAGGTTCAACAGTACGAGTTTGCCATGTACCGCAATGTGGATCACGTGCTGGTGCTTACGCCCCAGGAGCGGTATGTTCTGTTGAACTATGCGCCCAATCTCCGGGTCACCGTGGTGCCGCACGGTGTGGATTTGAATTATTATGCGCCGGCCCCGGTGGTTGAACGGGAAGAGAGTCTGATCTTTGTCGGCTATTATTTTAACGAATCCAACCGGGATGCCGTTCATTGGTTCGTGCACACGGTCTGGCCGCAACTGAAAAAAACGCGCCCGCAACTCAAGTTTTATATCGTTGGACGGGGCGCCACGTCGTCAATCCGGGATTTGGCGCGGCACGACTCGCAGATCGTGGTCACCGGCGAAGTCCAGGATATCCGGCCTTATCTGGCCAGGGCCAAGGTGTTTATCTGTCCGATTCGCATCGGCTCCGGGTTTCGCGCCAAAATTCTGGAAGCCATGGCCAGCGGCGTGCCGGTGGTTTCAACCTCGCTGGGCGCAGAAGGCATTCCCTCCGGGGGCGGCGAAACACTTTTGCTGGCGGATACGCCCGGACAAATGTTGAAATGCATTCGCCTGTTGCTGACCGATGCGGGCTTATGCGCATCCATGGCCGCCAAAGCCCGGGCACTGGTGGTCAATCGCTTTGCCCGCGAAAACGGGATGGCCGCACTCAATCGCGTAGTCAGCGATGTGGTCGCGGGGCGGGATTAAATTATGCGGACTAAAACCGCAAAAACTTTGGAAGCTGGGGCTTAACACTAGGTCTTTAGCATTAGGCGGATCCACCTTCGGCGGAAAAACTGAAAATTAAAATTCAACTAACCACTAAGAGATACCGCATGGCAACATCGCCTACCTGCGCAATGCCCACAAGTCCCTGACAGGCCTGCTGACTGCCGATCCCCAAAGACCTTGCCGTCAAGGCATCTTCCCCAGTCCGATGATGAACTTGTCTGACAGGTATTTATTCTTCGCCCACCCATGATGACCCATGTCGGGCGTCGGCACAATCCGCTTGGGCTGGGGCAGCACTGCGTAGACCGAGTAGACCGAGGTGGCCGGGCAGCTGGTGTCCGCAAAGCCTGTGGAGATGAGCGTGGCGCACTTGGCATGCCGCGCGAAATTCACCGCATCATAGTAGGCGGAAATCTTGGCGATGTTGGGGTCCTTGTTGGGGATCAACTGCGGCCAGCCGGAAGCACGGTCGCTCAGGCACCCGGTGTGGTCGCACATCGCGGGCACGTGGGCAACGATTGCGGTGACCCTGGGCTCGAGACCCGCGCAGATCAGCGATAGCCCCCCGCCTTGGCTAGCACCGGTCACGATCAAATGCTTGCCGTCCCACTCGGGGCGTGACATCAGGTAGTCCATAAAGCGTGTGCATCCCAGGAATACGCGGCGAAAATAGTAGGTATCACGGTTCTCGCGGCCGCGCACCATGTAGCCAGCCAATTTGCCGTTCTGCAGCTCCACGTACTTCTCAGCCGGCAGGTCAATGGGATAGTTGTGGATATATAGGACCATGCTCAGAAAGCCTGCCTGGGCCCAGCTGCTGCCGGGATCACCGGGCGCGCATCCAGCCGAAGGCAAGGTTAAGATGGCCGGGTACAGACCGGCCGCATTGGGTACACTCAACCAGCCGTAGATGCGCGTGTTCTCGATGTCGGCGAAGCTGATGCGATAAGTGGTCTGCTTGTCGTTGCAACGGTCGTCGACTTTGACCATCTGGACATCCGGCGGGATCGCCCGCACCAGAGCCTTCTGCTGTTCCCAGTACTGCGCAAAATCGTCGGGTTCCACGCAAGTCGGCCGGATCTTCTCAACTTCATAACCTGCGCCAATAGGCACGAGCTGTGTAGACTGGTCATCAATGCGGACGATCGTAAGGCGCAATATACCCAGCTCGATGAGTGTGCCCTTGATCTGCGCAGGCTGCTCGCCCAGTTGTCCCTTGCCGGCGGCAATCTTCTTCACCCCGTCCACAGTCAGAATCCAGTCGAAATCCCCGGCGGTCATCGGGACGTCATTGTGCTTGAGGGTGACTGAGAAAACGGCCTCTTCATCGCACTTGTACATACCATCGGCGTGGTCGAGTGTGGCGGAGGCCACGTACTCTGGTTTAGGCGCCTGCGCCAGGGCCAGTGTGGCCAGCCACACTCCGCACAAGCACCACAGCATCATCAGTCTTCGCATAATACTCTTTCCGGCATTGTGGTCCCGTTCAATGAGCCCGGACGCCTTTGTTGTAAGCTTTTCCATAACTACTCTTTTTCTTCCCTGATGTGGTTTTATGAATTCTTCCACTTGTGGGCTTACCACTATGCCGCATTCTGCCCGCATTCCCCGGCGGGTTGCCGTCCAGAATGCTTTGAACTACGCCGATGATCCGATCATCGGGCGTAACGGATTCAACGATCAAGCGGGGTGGCTGTGAGAGCGCGGCGCAGAGGGAGGACCTTGCCGGTGCACCGATGCCATCACGCGCAGACATGAGACACACCGGGCAGGTCAACGCAGCGGCCAAGCCAGGCAAATCGTACGCACGCAACACACGGGGCAGGAACGTATCCGCCGGCCACGGATAGCGCTCAGCCTCGATCAGTGAACGGAAACTCAACAGGCTGTCCCACGTTGCCACACCGGCCGATTTGCCGTCAATAGCCGCCACATGCAATGCCACGATGCCGCCCAGTCCACAGCCTGTGAGCACAATACGGTCCGGGGCGACTTCTGGACGGGTCCGCAACCAAGACAAGGCCGCCAGACCATCGCGGATACGCATGGCCATGATCGGATCACCCAAGGCGGCGGAGGCGTAGGTAACGTAACGATCCAAACTGCCCCATCCCGCCATCTCGTACGGATACATGGCCGGGGCCGTATCACCCCATCCACGCAAGTCCACCGTCAACAGGCCAAACGCATCCCGATCCTCCTGGAGCAACCGGATCATGCGGATCAGTAACCCTTGCCGATGCAGAAGCCGATGACGACCCGCATCGTCGAAATGCAGGACGGTCGGTAAGCGCTCACGGTTCCATGGTGTGAGGAACGTAGCCGGCAGTTCGATCCCGGGTTCCGGGCGGAGCATAATCGATCGCCAGGTATGGGTAAAAACACGAAACGCCGCGCCGACCTCGGCTTTCGGGGATGCCAGCAGCTTCCGTACCCCGGCCACATCAGACGCAGCGCGGCAAACATTGCGGGGCCGGCGATCCCATTGCGCTGACAGGGCATCCGCCTGGGCGGTGGCGCGCGTGCGCATATTGACATCCGTCCGAGGGAAGCAACGCAGCTCCTTATAAGGTAGCATGGAAAACGAATCGTCGGGAATATCCGGAATGGCGCTGTGCGCATCGCCGCAAAGCCACCGGCGCATGAAACGCGCAAATTCGCGCGCCTGGCGCAGGGAATAGCCATGCCCTTTGCCTTTGTCCACAAAGAAGCTGAAGCATTCAGGCCGATCTACAGCGCGATAGCACGCGGCCACCTCATTGGCGAGGCAACGGGTATCTTCAACGCGGAAGACCACGTCCAACTCGCCGGCCATAAGCAGACATGGCACGGGCGCGGCGGCGCAAATAAGATCCACCTCATCCACACCGCCGGCATATCGGCCGAGCATATGTGTCTCCGGACAGCCGGCGTAGCACTGAGTAATATCGAGGTCCGCCAAGGACGTCACACAACATGACAGCCCGCTGACCGCGATGCGCGGGTCGAGCAAAGCCGCAAAGGTCGTGGTGGTGCCCCCGCCGGAAACGCCGGTCATGGCCACGCCCCGGCTCAACTCCACGTCTCTGCGTGTGGCCAAGTAATCAACACACCGTATGGCATCGGCAATAAAATAACGTGATGATGTCTCGCCAAGCAAATAGTCGCGAACGCCGTCATTAAAGTGATCGTTACCGGGTTGTTTCTCGCTTGCCTGTCCGGGCGGGTCAAAACTAACGGCCAGAAATCCGCACCGGGCAAACAACTGGCAGGGAAGCTGATGGGGCTCGAACTGTTTACCGGAGTGGCCCACCGGAACCACCACCGCGGGAAACGGAGGTTGAAAACTGGTTGGAACATAGACCGTAGCATTGACCTGCCAGCCGTGGAACGAATCGAAAAGCACATTCTCGATACGGAAACCGTCGTGCTCGAAGGCACTGACTGCGGTCACTTTAGGCGGTTCGGCGTCCTTGCCGGCCGGCAACCTCCCGTAGAATTTGTGTACCGCGGCGCGGATAGCCTGCCGGTAAGCGACAAAACCGCTGCCCGCAATAGCTGCCTTCCGTCGTGTCGCGGCCTGGGCCATGCATTTCAGATTCCGTGCGACGATATACTGCCGTAACATTTCGCGCAGGTCTGTTCGCGGCACAATGGATCGTTGCGGAATTAAATCGGTGCGAGCAATGAGGTCCTTAGTCGCGCGCGATGGGATAGGGCCGGGGTTAATTTTCTTCATTTGTAAATTCTGTTATGCTTCATCAATTATTTACGATTAAAGATCATCCGGCCAAGGTTTCAACATACAACCTCCTGATGTTATTTAGCTGCCAGGCATATTACCCGGCCGGTCTCATGCGCTTTTCGGATGGCATCGAGCAATTTGGTCAGATTCAAGGCGCTTTCCAAAGTAACCATATATTGTTCCTCGCCCCGTATGGCGCGGGCGATATGAGGATAAATAACCATGGAATCACCATACCGGTTCTGCATGGTTATCATGTTAGTGCCCTGGATACTGTCCTTGATTACATCTGTTTTGGCCTGATTTCCATAAGTTTTCGGGTCCGCGCTATCGGGCAAGGCAGCCTTGTGTATTTCAATTTCCGTTGCTTTGACATAAATTGTACCCCTATCACCCTGAATAATCCAGTTGGGCAGTTTGTCTGACCCGATGTTGTATTCCGAGACTATGGTAACATTGTCTTCCGTTTTCATTACCGCAAAAAAGACATCCTCAACGTCACCGGGATTAATAATCTGTTTCAGCTCGCCATAAACTGATTTGACGGGTTGGCCGACAAGCTGTACGGGCTGATCCACAAGATGCGGACCCCAGTTGAGAAGATAGCCGCCGTTGAACTTTTTCGAGGTTTGCCAGTCATGGCGGATGCTGAACGAAAACTCGCTCCTTCTTACTTGAAAGACTTTGCCGATGACCCTCGATGCAATTAATTCCTTGAGCTTCAGCAAATCGCATCCCCACCGCGCCGGCAACCATGGCAGCAGCATCTTGCCGCTCGCTTTTGCGGCTTTGATCATTGCTCTGGCCTCGCCTGCGTTGATCGCCCAGGGTTTGGTGATAAGCACATTTTTTCCGCTTTTGAGGCAGTCGCAGGTCATTTGGCAATGCTGATCGTTCCGGGTTACGATAACGACCAGATCCAGGGTTTCTTTGCGAAGCATTTCCAGGTAATCATCGTAGATTCGGCATTTAAAACGGTTGTATGCCTTTTCTTTGGCTTTCGCATCAATATCGCAAACCGCGGTTAATTCAAAATCCGAAAGTTTTTCGATGGGATCGGCATGCAGCGTACTACCGCTTCTTCCATATCCCAGTATGGCGGTTTTTATTTTCATTATGTTGTTTCTTTTTGGCGGGCACGCACTGAGCCGGCATTATTCCTGGTTTTTAATTTACCAGTTTTTTCATTTATGAGACACTAAATAAGAACTTACTGGTTGACGTGTTTTGCCTCCTCGATCATGGCGATCAGATTTTCCTTTGGCGTCTCGCAGCCAACCTGGTCTCCGGTGCCGACGATCACCCGGGGATTGCCCCGAAACGCCTCCCGGATTTCCTGGACCTCCCGCCGCACATCTTCCGGCATGCCCCGGATTAGGGTTTCTACAGTGTGCACGTTGCCGTTCATTGTCGTGCGCCCATTCAACAGACGAGCAACGCGCTGTAAACCTTCCAAGCCGGCGACATCGCCGCCCGGTGGACGTTCGAATGGACAGACACAATCAATGCCAAGTTCGGCAAAATCAGCGACCGTCTCCAGGCACCGGCCATGGAAATGAACATGGACTAATCGCCCGTGGCGATGCGCCTCATCCACGACGGCTCGGATCACCGGCTTGTCCCATCGCCGCCACAGTTCCGGCCCCATCAGGGAATTACAGCTCCACGAACAGCCGATAAACAGACTTTCCAGCGGCGTTCGCTCGCAAATCACCCGCGTGGTCCTGATCATGCGCTCGATATATTTACGCTGAAGCGCCTCCAGGGTCGGCTCCAGTTCTGGGGTCATAAAATCATAAATGCCGGTTTCGAACCCGCCCTCGCGGGCCGAGGCGTAGCAATCGAAAAACGGCACACCGACACAGGCTTCCAGCAGGTAGGTTTCCCCGACCTCTTTCCAGGCTTGAATCAACGGCTCGACGTTCATGCTTTCAGGGTCGCCGCCAAAGGCCGTCTCTTCCCAGGCTGGCAGGTCGCGCGTTAAATCTTTCACCGGACGCTCAATCGTCCAGCCGGGTTCCTGGCGGCTCAATCGGGAAGCGCTGGTCAGTTCGCCGTGAGGCGTCCGCATGGTCGTCCGGACTTCCAAGGTCTCGGCATCCAACCATGTCTCCTTGCTTGTCGAAGTGACCCGGTCGTTGGGAATACCGGCACCGGCAATCCCCCATCCTTCGCAATTGAATGTTTCGAACGTGGCTTTGAGCGCCTGGTGGAACGGAACCTCGCGCTGGAACTGAATCATATCCACGCCGAGGATCTTGGCCGGATAGTAGTACCAGAATTCAGGGGCGACGGCCGGCCGGTCCGAAGGAATACCCCGGTAGGCATTGAGCATGCGCTGTTTTCCAGTCAGATTTGCCATAGGATTTCCTCCGCCTGGCGCCGCGCGGCGCTAAGCTTAAAATGTGCGATTAGTTTATCCACCTTGTATCCGGTCAATCGGGACTGGGTGCCCTGCTCAGCTTTGGCGGTGTTGGCACAGAAGAACACCACAGCATATAGATCATGGTTCATGGAGGCCCGTCATCCTTCTGTTCGCATTCATCCAGGCATCCACCGTCTCGTACAAGGCTTCCACGTTTTGCACGGGGGTTTCGCGATCGAAAGACCAGGCACAAAGCAGTGTGGACGGCGCGCCGGCCGTGGCGGCGAGCATGTCGGTAATGATCTTGCGTACTCGCTCGGGCGTGCCGTCGCGCACCGGCACCGGGTCAATCAGCGGCCGCATCGCCACGCCGGGCAGTATCCGGACCGCGGCCGCCAGGTCCGTTCCTGCTCCGAGTTCGATAGCCGTCACGCGAGGAATCTCGGCGAAGGCTTCTAGCAGGTGCGAGGAAACGCCGCAAGAGTGGTAACTGCTCTCGGGAAACCCGGCGGCCAGCGTCCGGTTGACTGGCAACACGGTAGCGCGGTAAACGTCCGGCGAGAGCATGCCGGCCGAACAATCGCCCAGGTGCAAGCGACGGGGAGGCGGTGCGCTGATTTCCAGCGCCAGCCGCGCAAAGATGGCCCGGTAGATTTCCCAGACCTTCGCGAAGAGGCGCTGCGCCGCGGCCGGGTCGTCCATGAGCAGCAGGAACAGGGACTCGCCGCAAAGCTGGTGCGCGGTCGTGTACGGAGTGTGAATGTTCATCATCCCGGTCTTGATCCCGAACACGTCCGCCCGTTCCCCGTACAAGGCCCGCATTTCGCGGTATTGGCGCACCAAGGCGTCCACGATGGGATGGCGCGCGGCGGCCTGCGCGTCAATGCGCTCCACTTGACCGGGGGTCAACCCCGCCCACGGATTGCCCCGCGTCTCCAAGGTAGCATCCGGCGGACAATGAAGCTCCGCGCCCTGCGTGAGCTTCAGCAAGTCAATCGGCTGGATGAACAGATCGCTCGAGGGGGCCGGGTGCGGGCTACCCACGCCGAAGCGTCCCAGGATTTCATACAGGAACCGGTTTTCGGCGCACTCGACGTCGGCCCGGTAGCGCGGTTCGAAATAATACGCCTCGCCGTACGTCACGCCCACGTGCTTGTGGTAAAACGAAGGCATGAAATTGAGGCTGACCGGCATGGTGTGCGGCATCGTCATTCTGCACCCCCGCCTTTCGTCCGACGCGCGCAAAACTCGCGGTACACCTCCAACATGTATTCATAATTTTCCAGTGGCATTCCAGAAAAAACCGTGTTCGACGTGCCAAAAATGTAGCCGCCACCGGGCGCGGAGTTTTCGAGACAATACAGCGCCGATCTCCGGATCGCCTCCTTCGGCCCGTCCTGCAACAGACTGCACTGCACGTTGCCCATGAGCGCCATTTTACCATGACCCCGGCGTTTCACCTCCACAATATCCATCCCCGCCATAGGGTCCACAGACTGGAAACACGCCGCGCCCAGTGAAAGATAATCGTCCAGGACCGGCATAATGTTGCCGTCCGTATGCACGAATGGAATGACGCCCCGTTGCCGGAGATGGCCCATCTGCATCCGCAGGTAAGGCGTGATATATTCCCGGAATTGAGCGGGCGAGATGAACGGTCCGCCGTTGAAGGCTACGTCGTTGACGACATGCACAAAATCGGCGCCGGCATCGGCCAGCTTGTCGAAGATGGCCAGCGCCTTGCGGTGCTTTTCCTCCGCTGTCGCGCGAATAACCTCCGGATGTTCCACCAGATCCACGGCGAACTGCTCCCAGTCGCATATGCTCTCAATGGACCAGACGGTGTCCCCAACGATACTGCCGATCAGGATCTCGTCACCGAAGGTCCGCTTCGCCGCCCGAACCCCATCCGGATCGCTCCACGGCCAGAAGACGGCCAGCGCATCCCACCGGTAGCGTTCGACGATCTTCTCGTAAATGCGCATACATCGGCCAATCAGCCGATCCTTCTCCACGCTCGTGCACCCCTCCCACGCGTTGCGATCCGGAAACTCCAGGCCGAAGGCCTCCTTTTCAAGTTCGAACATGACCTCGAAATGCGGCGGCCAGTCCGGCTCCTCGAAGGCCAGTGTCTTCAGCATTCTTTCCTTGCCTGTCATCGGGTAATCCTCACTCTTATCGCACGGGTTCCACCTTTACGCCGGCCTTGATGATCTCCGCCGCCAATCGGTCCGCCATGACGGCAAAGCCCTTGTCGTTGGGATGCAAGCCATCGGCGAAATAACCCGGTTCGGACGGAATCAGCGTGGGCCCCTCCACGAGGAGCAAGCGGTTGTCATTCCGCGTTGCGATCAGTTTGCGCAGTGCCTTGCGGTAGTCCTCCAGATTTTCGAGCTTTTCCCACCCTTCCCGCAGACCCGGCACGCTGAGCGGCGTAATGACGACTATCAGGGCCGTCGGCCGCCGCTCATGAATCGTGTCGAGAATCGCCCCGTAGTTTTGCGCAAAGGCATCTACCGGAACGCACCCATAACAGTCGTTGGCGCCCAGCAAGACGGTGACAACGTCCGGGTTCATGGCCGTCACCAGCCGGGCGTCGTCCGGCACGGCGGTCCGGTTCCCAAAGCCCAGATTCACGAGTTGCCACCCCATCGTTTCCGCCAGTTGCCAGGCATAGCCGGACAACGCGTCACCTGCGAGAAATCCGTGCGTTATCGAATCGCCATAGGCCACGTAGACGGATCGCTCAGCCACCGGCGGCAGTACCAGTAATTGCCCGCCCGCCGTCAGTCGCAAACCGCGAAAAACGACCGGATCCGCATACGGCAGTACGAGCCCCCAGGTGTGCGGCTCGCCGTCATCAGCCGCAAGCCTGACTCGTACGACACCGCCCGCATCGGAGAGACGATCGAATGTGGCGGTTCGACGCCCGTCCTTCAGCACCACGCCTGTGCCCTGGTAGTTGATACGTTTCGTGAGCGATGCTTTCGGCGCATACTCGATCAGCGCCTCGGCCTCGGTCGCCACCATGCGAAACCGGACCACCGCGCCGGGCGTATCCTTGCCGAACAGGGTGTCGGCAACCGGCCGCACACCGAATGCCGCTTCCGGCGTGCAAAGCAACTCGATGAATCCGCTATAGACAAGGTTGGAATGGTCGGGAGCGACCGCCAGGGGAAGGGACTCGGCATTCGTCATCGTCACGATTTCTTTCAGACCGACCGTGTTGCCTTTCTGATACGCCGCTTTCATGACTTATCTCTTAAACAATCCCATTGTTTTTATTGTTTGAAATCATAGGGATCGGACGCCGGAATATCCATGCATGAAACGCGCATTTCTTATGGACTATTTTGACATCAATCGGTAGCATGCATTCCGGCATGGATCGCACGGAATCTAATCGAGTTCCGACTGATGAAGACGCACAATATTCATTTTCTTGATAAAAACCTGTGGCACGGCACCCGGGCTCGGCGTTCGACGGAATTGACCCCTTTGTATATCGAACGTTATTTAGGGCCGCGGCAGTCCACCCGGACATCCAGTCATGCTTTTTGGGAACTGACCTGCGTGCCGGCCGGATGCGGCCGATTAATCGGTTCTGCTCCCGTGGACTTGACACCCGGCACCTTATGTTTGGTGCCTCCGGGACTGGACCATGCCGAACGCGGCGACGAAAAGCTGGATACCCTCTGGATCGGTCTGAAAGGCAAGTACCTGAGCAATGAACCGGTCGCGCAGACCCGCTGGGTACACAACCAAACGCTGGTCAATCGGGTAGAACAGCTATGGTTGTTTGTTGTACGGCAATCCGGCCGCATCGGCCCGGAACTTGACGCCATGACGGCGGGGATTGTGGCCACTTTTTTCCGGCTCCTGTCGGAAGGCGCCAAAGAGCCGCTGGCGGCCGATGCCCTCGAACGGGCTATGTTGTTGTTTCACCAGCAGTTCTTCACTCAAATATCGATCGCCGAAACCGCCCGGCGTTTTGGGTACAGCACGGGGCATTTCTGTCGCACTTTCAAACAGCGGACCGGTCAGGCGCCCATTCATTATCTGACGGACGTACGCCTTCGGCACGCCAAGCGTCTGCTGGAATACACCTCTTTGCCGATTCTGCAAGTGGCCAATCAAGCCGGCTATGAAGATCAGTTTTATTTCAGCCGTGTGTTCCGAAAAGTCACCGACCTGACTCCCACGAAGTATCGTCACACGGCACAAGCACATCACTGAATTCTGTAAAGTTCTTGCTGTCGCTGCGGCACTCGGTTGTCGCGTCTTTGAATTTACTATACGCCGGCGCGCTTCATCCGGGCAATGAACATGCCGTTGCTGTCTGCCTCCCAGGGCCAGATCCAGATTTGTCCCGGAGTTGGCCGGCCGGTCAGGGGATGCAGCGTCCTCTCTAGTTGAAAATCCGATCGCGCGCTGAGGAATCCGGTAATCACCGCTTGGGTCTCCGCCTCCGTCAAGGTGCATACGGCATAAACCAGGCGGCCGCCGGGCCGCACTTTATCGGCGCCGGCCAGCAGGAGCTGTTCCTGAATCCGGCCTTGGCCGGACCGCTGGACGATGTCGCGTTCCGTAGTGCGCCAGCGCGCATCCGGATTGCGCGCCCACGTGCCGATGCCCGAACAAGGCGCATCAATCAAGACGCCGTCAAAAGATTGGTCCGGTGCGGGATTCCGGGTCACGTCCCAGGCGCGACACGTAATCATGTTCCGGCGCCCGGTCCGACATTGCCGGACGCGTTTCTGCAATGTGTCCAGACTGCCGGAGCGCACATCCGTGGCGAGAATCGTGCCCTGCTGTTCCATGAGATCAGCCAAGTGCAGACTTTTGCCCCCGGCACCGGCGCAAACATCCCACCAGTGTTCCCCAGGTTTGGGCGCACAGATCCAGCCGACACATTGGGATGCCAAGTCCTGGATTTCGAAATGGACTTCCTTGGACAAGCGTTCCAGATCGGGCGCGCCCTGCAAACGGATTGCGCCGGCAACCTGCGGATGAGCGGCCGCCGGGATCGCATGACGCGCCAGCGCGGCTGATATCCGTTCCTGGGCATCGCTTTCGGTCCGAATCCAGGTTGACGGCCGGATCTGAAACGCCTTGATACATTGCAGTCGGTGTGCAACGGGATCTGTATCATGGGGAACGCACAACTGGGCCGGCAGCCAGGCAGGCACTAACTGCTCAATGGCGGGCGGTGGCGTCCCGAGCCATTGACCTGCAGGCTTCGCCTTTTCCTCCACGGTCATGCCCCCGATAGGTTGGGGGTTTAAGCGGCTCAATCCACCCTGTTCGGCCAGGAGCGTCACCGCCGGATGGGGTTCCATGGCATCCAACAGGTATGCTATTGCGCAACGCGCCGGTTCCGGCGGCATCAGCCAGCCCCGCCAGCGAAACCAGGAAAAAACCAGTGCGGAAAAAAATCGCCGGTCGCGCGAGCCGAATTCCGAATGCTCCCGGTAATAGCGGCGCAAGGTCTGGTCGGCCGGGTGTCCCTGGCTCACCGCCTCTTCCAATTGCCGGATCAGGGGCTCGGCCAGTTCGGCTTGTTTGCGGGCGGCTTTGGGTGGCAAAGTCATGGCTTTTAATCTACACCCGGCGGTCGGCGGCGGCAAGGGCGGTTGTTTTCGTCCTTGCCGGGCCAGGAGCCAATATGGTAGATTTTCAGCGTTGGTGTTGGTCACCGATTACTAATTACTGATCACTGATTACTGATAACTTCTTTCAGGGGAATTCATTATGGCTTCCGAACTTGCTTTTGTTCTGATCAATCCATATACGATTGCCAAATCGCGGACGGGGGGTGTCATTGGCCGGTTCATGAGCCGCACCGGGTTGGATTTGGTGGCGGCCCGGATGTTTTCCCCTGGGAAGGAACTGATCGAAACCTACGCGTCCATGGTGGACAAAGATAAAAGTTTGAAACCGGCCGTCCGCCGGCTCCTGGCCGACTATGTGCTTTGCTCTTATGCTCCCGACCCCGTCACTGGCCGCAGCCGGCGGGTGCTGATGATCCTGCTGGAAGGCGAAGATGCCATTCAGAAAGTCAGGGATATGGCCGGTCCCGTGACCATGGGCGGCGGCGAGACCATTCGGGACACTTTCGGCGACTATGTGGTGGATGAAAAGAAACAGGTTAATTATTTCGAGCCGGCGGTGCTGATCGGATCGAGTCGGGAAGAAACCGCCGCCACGCTCAAGCTCTGGAGCCGGCATGCGACGTCCGACGGCGGGTTTCTGCAGACCACGGTAGATAATAGTCCCGGCGAAAAAGGCTGGCAACGCACCCTGGTGCTGATCAAGCCGGACAGCTTCCGCTTCCCTAGCGCCAAGCCGGGTAATATAATCGATCTTTTGTCACGCTCCGGCCTGCGAATCATTGCCGCCAAAGTCCACCGCATGAGCGTAGCGCAAGCGGAAGAATTTTATCGGCCGGTGCGCCAGGTGTTGCGCGAGAAAATGAAGCGCACGGTTTCCGAAAGGGCCGCGAAAGCCCTGGAAGCGGAGCTGGGCATCGCCATTCCGGACACCGTCCGCCAACTGCTCGAAGAACAACTGGGGCCGCTTTTCGGCGACGAGCAGTTCAACCAGATCGTCAAATTCATGACCGGCTGTTACCCGCCGACCTGCCCGCCGCAGGACAAAACCAAGGATGGCCCCAGCAAATGCCTGGCCCTGGTGTATGGCGGAGTAGGCGCCGTGGAGAAAATCCGCAACCTGCTCGGCGCCACCGACCCGAATAAAGCCCAGCCCGGCTCCGTGCGGCGCGAGTTCGGGCTCGATGTCATGGTCAACGCAGCGCACGCCTCCGATTCCGTGGAAAACGCCGAGCGCGAGATCGGCATCATCAAGGTTGACGAAGACCTCATCACCCCCTGGGTGCGCAAGTATTACGGGAATTAAGCACGGCGTTACGGGGATAAATCGCGGATCGGGCTCGACTGATCCACGATATGGCGAGGAATGGGCTTGCTATTTTCGCCTGACCTCCGCCATCTCCCGCTCCATGGGGTTTAACCTGTATTTGATCTACACGGCACGCTAATTAAGGGATTAAAAAATGAAAGCACTGGTTGTGGTGGATGGCGGCATTTGCGGTTTCCAGACACGAATCCATGTCGAGAGCGACGATTCGCAGAACGTGACCTTCAAGATCGCGAGTGCGTGCGAAAAAGTCAGGAAGTTCGGCGAGGTCCTGCAGGCCAAGGGGCCGGTGGATGGCTATGCCGAGATCGGCGCGGGATCCGATGGCGTGGTCCTGACGACCGCGCGTGAAAGCCTGAAAGGCTGTTGCGCCGCCTGCGCCGCGCCGGTCGGCGCCTTCAAGGCCATGCAGGTCGCGGCAAGCGTGGCCCTGCCCAAGGACGTGACGCTGAAGATCACGGTGGAGTAAAGGCCCCTCCGGCGGATGCCCGTGCCACCAGGAAAGCAATTGCCTATCAGTCCTGCGCGGTGTCAAGCGCGGTTTCAATTCGAAGCGTCTTAATCATGAATGGTTCAAGCACGGTGGTCACGGCGCCTTGCGCATTCGTTCCCTGCTCATCCACCGGATGGCCGTAGAAGTCGCACGCGCTCCAGCGCACAAAACCGGTATCCGCGAGGTTCAAGACCACTTCCGTATGTTTCCCGGCCATTTCGACCAAGCGCAGCAAAAGAACCGGATCCGTTTGCCGGGCAATGGAAACCAATACGTTATCGGGTGAGATGGAGAGCAGCGATTTAGACCTTTCGGACCACTCGCCCCGTCCAGCCGCCAGAGGTAGCGCCAAAAGCGGACGATTGCTTGCCATCCCATTCCGCCATGCCCTTGTTGGATCATCGTCAGGCAACGGCATGATGGTAACTCGGAACGGTAGAACTCCGCCCTGGTAAATGGGACAGT
This sequence comes from Kiritimatiellota bacterium, assembly GCA_026398415.1. Taxonomy (GTDB): domain Bacteria; phylum Verrucomicrobiota; class Kiritimatiellia; order JAAZAB01; family JAAZAB01; genus VSJD01. The sequence continues at coordinate 104,136 of JAPLSY010000019.1, forward strand.
TTGTATTGAATGTGTTATGGAACAGGTGCAGATAAAGGCAGCCCGTCTCAGGCGCCACTGGCAAATCGAAATTGCCATAGTGTTGCAAAGGCGCCATGCTGAATAAACCGGCCTGATCGGTGCCGATCAGCAGGCCCTTCCGGGTATGATCCCAGAGGCCAACCCAGTCTTGTATGCCGATATTGTACTGCGCCGACCCCGGGAGTTGGTCTTGTGGAATGCGTACCAGGCAGCCGGCTTGTTCCATAACCACGGCCGGCTTGGGAATGGCGAAGGGGAAAACAATGAAACCGGCTTCTTTGGCCACCGTCGGATGCTTGATGATCGTTGTGACCAATTCGATTTGTCCGCTGCCTGCCGCAAGGACAATTTCCTGCTCGACCGTAACCGGCACCGGGCCGCCGGTCAAGTGACGGCGATAGACGACCTTGCCGTAGGCGCTGCCATGATAGATCATGGCCGGTTCGCACTCGACTTCCGTTGCCCAATTCCAGTTGATGGCATCGCTGATGCCCATGCCGCTGGCATCTTCGCGCAAACCTTCAACCCGGCAATAGATAAATTCACCCAGGCTGCGGTCCTGTTGCGTGTCAAGCCATTCGCGCCTGGTTGCTTTTTCGAGCAAACTTACTATTCGCCCGGTTTTGGGATCGAACGTTATGCGCCAAACCTCATTCTCGAGCAGTGCGGGAGTCACGTGCAGCAAAGGCGACGGGGGCAACTGCGCGTCCGGCACGATCGCGAACACCCGATAGCCGAAAGCCGGCACTTCGGGTGAAAAAAACCGCAGGCGTCCGCGCGGGCCGCCGCTTGGTTCGCAATCGCAAGGCAATATTGCGTCCGTCTCACAATCGCGCAATGCAATCTTTTCGGGAAAATCACGCTGGTTGTAGTCAACGAGACCACGGCGTGGAAATGAACAGGAATTAATGACCACAAACTGTCCTTCCTGGTCGGACTTAACCCGGTCGGCCAGACCGCGTGCCGCCCGGAATAGACCGCTGCGACCGTAACGGTCCGCGGCAAGCGCATAATCGGTTTTGTTCTGCCAGCTTTCCCTGGGCAGCGCAAAGAGCGTGTCATGCATGGAGCGGCCTTGCCGCAGAGAGTCCTGATAGCCCCACATTGAAATACCGAATGTGTGATCGGAGAAATGCGTCAATTCCTCGAATGCGGCATCGACATTAAATGGCGGCGCGGTCCGGTTGACGCCGCTAAGACAAATGGCGCTGACGATCCTTCTGCCGGCCTGACGATAGATTCCCGTCTCCCGTGCCGTTGTCAGGGCATGGTTGCTCCATGGGCAACTGATTTCACCGCGCAATACGGGCAGGGCTTCCTTGCATTCCCGGCTGAGATCCGCAAAGAACTGGGCCGGCGTGGCCAGCCTGATTTCCGGAAACCGTTCGCGCCGGTTCCACTCGGCCACCAAATCGCACACCGACTTGTCAGGTCTACCATTATCACCGCCTAATTGAAGCAGAATCTGTTCGGCCGGATAACCTTCCGATTGGAATCGCTGCAACAGATTTTTAAGCGCGGCCGGTCCGGTATCCTTGGCCATCCCAAGTTCGCTGAAGGCAAGATTGTTATGGCGAAGTCCGGAGAGGTAATCCTGGTAGGGCCGCGTGAAATATGTTCCGCCAAACCCGTAAGGGGCGTTAAGCCCGGTGCAGGCAGACGGTTGCAATGTTTTGTCGTAACCCAGGCGATAGAAAAGCAGGCGACTGCCGTCCGGCCCTTCGTGCCAGAACAAATGCGGCAACGAACACTGCAGACAATGTACCCGCCAGCCACCGGACCCAAACAGATAGTAGCAGACACCCGCTCTGGCCAGGACTTGCGGAAAGGCTAGGGAATTGCCGCCGATATCATTAAGGTTGGCAGTTACAACAGGAACGCCAATCTCGCGTCCCAGTTCGGTTGTATAGCGCAACGCCTCAATCAGTTCTTCCAATCCGGGCAGTTGCGGCAAAAACTGTGTAAAGAAGGCGGTTATTTCAATCTGTTTTTTTCTTAACAGGTCTGCAAACACAAGGCGTTCGTCCGGCGTGCAACGGGCCAGGAAATCACGGACTACCCAGCCGGACTCAAATGTCCAGCGGAACCGTTCCCATTCCGGCCGATCCTGGGTTGCCACACAGGCCTGCAAGACGTCGCCGGTGGCCTGGAATTGCAGATCGCGAACTTCATCCGGCAGATGAGTGTAACCAATGTCAACGTGTGAAGCACAGCACAGGTATACCGTTTTGATCATTATATCTTACTCCGTTTCCCCTTTGATGAATCCGGACTGGGCTTGAGTACGATTTGTATTTTTAACAAAAATACTGCCGCCAACAAGATCAATGTCAAGAATTGCACGGGCGGGCAAGGAAGTATAATGTATGCATCGTTTTGGAAAAACATTGTTGGGAAGGTTCAAAATCGTTACAGTCGCGCCCTTTCAGGTATGAGCCGATTATCAAAGAGGGAAACAGACACATATGAAAGCACCCCGCCGGGACAGGATCCCACTGGAAGCCATATTGGATGCCGTAAGCCGCGTGCGGATTGCCGTCATCGGCGACTTCTGCCTCGATACATATTGGTTTATTGATGCCGCGGCCGCGGAAACCTCGGTGGAAACCGGTTTGCGAACCAGACCGGTTCGCCGGCAACGCTATACCCTCGGCGGCGCCGGCAACGTGGTTACGAACCTGTTGGCGCTGCATGTTCATGACGTGCAAGCCTTTGGCGTCATTGGCGACGATCCCTTTGGCCAGGAAATGCTCCGCCTGTTAAAGGCCGGGGCAGTCAACGTGGACGGCATGTTGACCCAGAAGGATGATTGGAATACGCACGTCTATACCAAGCCCTATGTGGGCGACCAGGAAGAAAACCGGATTGATTTCGGCAATTTTAACCGGCTTGACCAGGCGGTCGGCCGGCGCCTCCTTGAATTACTCGAAGAACGTCTGAAGGCCGTCGATCTGATTATCGTCAACGAACAGGTCGCCAGCGGCATTCATGGCGCGGAATTCTTCCGGCGCCAACTTGAGCAACTCATGGCACGCCACGCGGCCCGGACATTTTTGCTCGATAGTCGCAATTACAGCGACGCCTACACCGGCGCCGTTCGCAAGCTTAATGCGCACGAAGCAATCAGGCTTTGCGGCACGTCGCGCGCTCCCGACGAATTGGTTATGTACGCGGAAGCCCGGCAGGCCGCGGAAACGCTGTTTCAGCGCTGGCAACGTCCGGTTTTTGTGACGCGCGGCGCCAGGGGCTGCATGGTGATGAATACGGACGGCCTGCACGAAGTGCCGGGGCTCCAGATCCTTGGGCGGACCGATCCCGTGGGCGCCGGCGACAGCATGCTGGCCGGCATAGCCGTGGCACTCGCGGCGGGCTACGACCCGCTCACGGCCGCCACGCTGGGCAATTTCGTGTCCGGGGTCACCGTCCAGAAGCTTTTTCAGACCGGCACCGCTACGCCGGCGGAAATTCTGGCCATCGGCGCCGATCCGGATTATGTATACCGGATCGAATTGGCCGAGGACCCTCGTCAGGCGCAACATCTGGATCAAACCGAAATTGAAATTATTACGGCCTTGCCACAACCCTGGGGATTTACCCATGCCATCTTCGATCACGATGGAACGATTTCCACCCTGCGCCAGGGATGGGAACGGATCATGGAGCCGATGATGATTCGCGCGGTGCTGGGCGATCGCTTCCAGCATGCCGACGAAACGCTCTACCATAAAGTGGTTCAACGGGTTCGCGAGTATATCGACAAGACCACCGGGATCCAGACGATTGCGCAAATGGAAGGTCTGGTGGCGATGGTGCGTGAATTCGCCTGCGTGCCGGACGATCAGGTTCGCGACGCCGCCGGTTATAAGGCCATCTATAACGATCATCTGATGGCGCTGGTGCGCGAACGCATCGCCAAGCTCCGGCGGGGTGAACTGGCGGTGGAAGATTACACCTTGAAACACGCCGTGGCGTTCCTGCACGTTTTGCATCGGGCCGGTCTGCAGTTGTTTCTGGCCAGCGGCACGGATGCCCAGGATGTGATGGACGAAGCCGCTACGCTGGGTTATGCCGACCTCTTCGAGGGCCGCATCTACGGCGCTATCGGCGATGCCACCCGTGAAGCCAAAAAATTTGTGCTGGACCGCATTCTGAACGATATCGGGACGGAACATGCCGGTCATCTGGTGACCTTTGGGGATGGGCCGGTTGAAATTCGCGAGACCCAGAAGCGCGGCGGATATACAGTCGGCATTGCCAGCGATGAAGTGCGCCGCTTCGGCCTGAATCGCGAAAAGCGCGCGCGCTTGATTTGCGCCGGCGCCGACCTGATTGTCCCGGATTACTCCCAAATGAGCCAGGTGCTGAAGGTGTTCGGCTTCCCGGCGGCAGTCCCGTAATCATACGCGCCAACCGTTCGTAGAAAGGGAAGTCCCATGAAATGTTCCGGCCACAACACACCCCTGCAACTCAGCGAGCGTAAAGTCCATGCGATCATAGATAAACTCGATCCTTACCTCCGCCAACGCTTGTTGCCCTTCTGGCTCGACCGCGTGGTGGATCGCGCGCCGGGCGGCTTTTTGACCTATTTCGACCACAATGGCCAACCCACGGGCAAAACCCTCAAAACACTGGTCGGCCAGTTGCGCAATATCTTTACCCTTTCCAGTATCCATCGCGCCGGGTTGGACGATGGTCGTGCTCTGGATGCGGCCCGCCAGGGAGTTTCATTCGTCATTCGCCACTTCTGGGACCGTGAATACGGCGGCTGGTATTGGACCACCGATCGCGAGGGGCAGGTGCAGGATGACAGCAAGATCATGTATGGCCAGTGTTTCGGG
>JAPLSY010000064.1 GCA_026398415.1 Kiritimatiellota bacterium
AAAACCGTTCCCGGCAGCCGGGTTGCCGCTTTGCGCATGGATATTGCCAACGAGCAATCCATCAAGGAAGTAGTCGGAAAAACCGTGGAAAAATTCGGCAATTTAAACATCATGGTGAATGCAACCACGGTTGCGGCCGGCAAACTGGTTGAAGAACTTAGCGGTGATGAATTTGACGCTACTTTACACGTCAATCTGACCGGAGCTTTCATTCTGGCGCGGGAATCGGCCGCCCATATGCAATCCGGCGGAAACATTATAATGTTTTCTTCGATGTACGGGCGGGTATCCCCGGACCCTCGTATTTATATTCCGCCCATGACGCCCAATCCGGTTGAGTACGGGGTTGCCAAGGGCGGACTTGACCAGATGATCCGGTATCTGGCCGTGCACTGGGGACCGCGAAACATCCGGGTCAACGGCGTATGCCCCGGGCCATTTCCGAACGCAAATATCCCCGACTATGCCAAGGATCCTAAATATGCGGAATTTGTGGAACGTCTGGCTAAAAAAGTACCGCTTGGCCGCGTGGGCCGGCAAGGTGAAATGGCCGGCGCGGTTGTTTTTCTCGCTTCGGATGAAGCGGCGTTCGTTACCGGACATATTCTTGTCGTGGATGGCGGCTGGACAATCTGGTAAGCAAAATTGCAAAGGAGAAAAATATGACTTCGCGTGAACGTGTCTTAAAGACGCTGGCACACAAAGAGCCGGATCGTGTTCCGTACAATCTGCGTCCTGACGAAAAGATGAAAGAACGCCTGCAACAGGAACAACACGATCCGGGCATTGATTTCGCCGATTTCTTCCGCCACGACGTCCGCTATGTGAGCATCCCGCTGCCGGAACGTCCTGCAAAGATTCCCATATGCGACTGGGTGCCGCAACCCACGGCGGATGCAATCGGGAAATGTAAAACCCAGTGTGCGGCTCTGCAACAGCGCGGTCTCGCCGTCTGTGGCGCCTACGAATGCGGCGTGTTCGAACAGGCCAAGCACTGGTTTGGGGTCGCCGAAACGCTCACCATGCCCTTCGAAGATCCGGCCCGCCTGGAGCGCGAGCTTAGCAGAATCACCGAATGGAAAATGAATATTTACGGCGCCTATGCACACGCGGGCACGGATATTGTCTGGATAGGCGATGATTTGGGCATGCAGCAGAATCTGATCATGAGACCGGAGCAATACCGGCAATGGTATCGTCCGTGCCACCTGCGCATTATTGAACATCTCAAACGGATTCGCGCCGATATCCGTATTGCGTTTCATTGCTGCGGATATGTTACCACGCTCATCCCGGACCTGATTGAAATCGGCATCGACATATTGGAAGCCGTGCAGGCGGAATGCATGGACATTGGCACGCTGAAACGGGAATTCGGCAAGGACCTGTCCTTCTGGGGCGGGGTTGGGGCTCAAAGTGTGCTGGCGCGCACGACACCCGAACAGGTGATTGAAGGGGTTCGCCGGACGCTCGCGACCATGGCTCCCGGCGGGGGATATATCGCCGCGCCATGCCATACGCTGACGGAGGAAGTCGCCTGGGAAAGCGTCCTCGCCTTCCACGAAGCGATGCAGCGTTATGGCGCTTATCCAAGTTTTATGAGACACGCATTTGGGCTTGTCAGAACGCTTGGCTGTTTGAGTCTGCTTTTGGTAAACGCACAGATAGGCGTGGGCAACGAAACCACGGCTGAAAATTCGGCCCCGGCGAAGTCTGCCTTAAGCGCCGTTACGCAACTTCTGCAGGATGGGAAGGAAACCGTCCGCATCGTTTGCTTTGGCGACAGTATTACGGGCATTTACTACCATTCCGGCGCCGCGCGGGCCTGGTGCGACATGTTGGGCATCGGCCTTAAAAGACTCTACCCGCAGGCGAAGCTGGAAATGATCAACGCCGGCATCAGCGGCCAGAATACCAGGCAAGCGCTCAAGCGCATTCAGAAGGATGTGCTCGACCGGAAGCCAACGCTCGTTATCGCGGCATTCGGCATGAACGATATCCGGGGGACGAACCCGGTGCCGACCCAGGA
>JAPLSY010000005.1 GCA_026398415.1 Kiritimatiellota bacterium
CTTGTCGGGGTTTGCGCTGAAATCGGAAAGTCCTTACGACGCATTCGGCGCCGGGCACGCCGGCACGGCCCTCTCGGCCGCGCTGGGCATGGCGGTGGCGCGCGACCGCCGCGGGGGCGCCGAACACGTGGTGGCCATTGTTGGCGACGGTGCCCTGGGGTGCGGCAGTTCGTTCGAGGCGCTTAACAACCTGGCTTCGGCCACGCACCGCCTGATTGTGATCCTGAACGACAACGAAATGTCCATTTCCGCCAACGTGGGATCCGTCGCGCGCACGTTGGGCGAACTGCTGGCCCATCCCCGGTATAACCGGTGGAAAAGTTCGGTGGAACGGTTTGCCAAGGACCGATTACGGCTCACCTGGCTCCGGCACATTTACTATCGCCTGGAGGAAGCGGTCAAAAGTCTGTTCCTGCGTAACGTGTTGTTCGAGGAATTCGGTCTCCGTTACATCGGCCCGATTGACGGGCATAATATACACTTGCTGATCTCGGCCCTCGAGACTGCCCGGCGTTCGGATGAGCCCATCCTGCTGCATGTTTCCACCCAGAAGGGTCGGGGTTATCCGTTTGCGGAGGCCGAGCCGGAAGCATGGCACGGTACGGGCGCATTCGAAGCCGCCACGGGCACAGTGCTAAAACCCGGTAACATCCTGAAATATGCGGATGTATTCGGCCAGACCCTGGAACGCCTGGCCGAAACCAATGACAAGCTGGTGGCCATTACGGCTGCCATGGCCATTGGCACGGGCTTGACCGGTTTCGCCAAGCGTTATCCCGACCGTTTCTTCGATGTCGGCATTTGCGAGGAGCATGCGGTCCTGTTCGCCGCCGGGCTGGCTACGGAAGGATTGCGGCCGGTCGTGGCCGTTTATTCCACGTTTGCCCAGCGTATCGTGGACTATGTGATTCATGACGTGTGCCTCCAGCAGTTGCCGGTTATCTTTTGTCTCGACCGTGCCGGATTGGTCGGAGACGACGGTCCCACGCACCATGGCTTGTTTGACATCGCGCTATACCGGTCGGCGCCGAA
>JAPLSY010000045.1 GCA_026398415.1 Kiritimatiellota bacterium
AACTTTTTTATGTCCTGGCAACGGTTATCTTTGTGGGCAAAAGCTTGACGTCCCACGGGGGTCAGAACGTGATCGAAGCAGCCGTCTTCGCCAAGCCGATCGTAATCGGCCCGCACACCGAAAACTTTACCACCGTCATTGACGATTTCCGCACCGCGAATGCCCTGATCCAGGTTCCGGATGCCGCCGGGCTGGAGCGTGTAGTGACAGAACTGTGGGCTGACAACCAGGTGGCCCAAGCTTATGGCCGACGGGCCGAGCAGGTGGTGCGCGCTAAGGCCGGCGCCATCCGCGCCAGCGCCGAATGTTTGCGGGCCCTGCTTGTTGCTCACGCGGAGCCAGTGTAATGCCCATCAACGCAACAGTCACGGCCGAATACGAGCACCTGGTCGATCGAGATTACCGGCGGAACCTGACGGCCATGGTGAGCTGGGAATTCCTGTGGGGGCTTGGCCTGCCGTTTGCCCTGTTTTCCACATTCATACCCGCCTACCTTGGCGCGATGAACGCTCCGAAGGTGCTGATTGGTTTTATCTTGTCGTTCCCCATTCTCTTTGCATCGGGCCAAATCCTGATGAGTTATCTGATTCCCGCCAAAAAACGGCTGGTGATTTATCGCGCGATCATGACTGGCTCGAGTGTGCCCTGGCTGGTATATTCCGGGACAGCGTTTTTCTGGGGAACTGCATGGCCGCTCTGGGTTCATTTTACGGCCTTTACGCTCGTACAAATTTTGTTTATCGGCACGATCTACCTGTTAAACTCGGTTTATTGGGAGATCATGACGGACAATATCCCGCCTCGCAAGCGCGGCCGGCTGTTTGGCCTGCGCATGCTTGGCATCGGCTTGCCGGTCCTGCTTACAGGCTACGTTGCCACCCAGGTGTTATCGCACTGGGAACCACCTCGCAACTTTCAGATGGCCTTTGTAATCGGCACGACACTGTATATCCTGTCATGCACGCGGCTGTGGAAAATCCGCGATCATGTCAATCCGGAACACGAACGACCGGCCGACCCTTCCGCTGTGCCGTTCGGGCATTATCTGCGGAATACGTTTCGCGCGCTCTGGCAGGATCCCAACTACCGGATTTTCATTTTCTTTATGGTCCTGCTCTATATGGTCATCAATGGCGCTCCCTTTATGGTTGATGCCGCGCGAGTCCAGTTGCATGTTTCGTCCCAGGCCCAGGGAATGTTCAGCATCGCTTTTCTCATCGCCAGCATGTGTCTGGGCTGGGTAATTGGCCTGTTGGCCGACCGTTTTGGATACCGGCTCATTGGCTGTGTCGCCAGCGGCTTGATAGCGAGCGCCTTTCTGATCTGCCTGGTAGCCCACCGGGTCGAATGGTGGTACGTGGCCTACGGCATCTACGCAGTATCCGCCAGTTCGGTCCTGATGCTCCTGTGCAACATGAGCGCGGAGCTGTGTCCGCAGGAACCGCCCAACCGGCTTATAGCGATCGGCAATATTCTTATGGCGGGCTTTGTGATGCTGGCCACGACGCTCAGCGGATGGGTTGTTGACCAGGTCGGCTCGTACCAGCCGATTTTTATCGCCAACCTGGTTTTGAGCCTCGTGGTGGTGGTAGGATTCGGGTTCATTGTGCGCGAACCGCGCAGTGGCCGGCTCTACACCCTTACCATCACACCCCGCAGTTAAGCCCGGGAGAATGGATAACGGGGCATTTCAGGTCGCCAATTTGGGCGGCCAATGTATAAAAATCCTTGAGGACCAGGCAATTTATGGCTACAGTACATGGCGAATGCATACATTGAGGTGACGGAGTTTGTTTGGTACAAATTGTGTATAGAAAAAAAACCACATTATGAAGACAGCGGTTGTTTGCGGGGCGGGCGGATTTATCGGCAGTCACCTGGTGCGACGTCTCAAAAAGGAAGGCTACTGGGTACGCGGCGTGGATATCAAGCGCCCTGAATTTGCGCGCACGGCAGTGGACGAATTTCTTAAGCTCGATCTGCGCCTGCCGAAAAACTGTCTTAAGGCCTTGGCCCGGGATGGCGGCACGGTAGATGAGGTTTATCAGCTGGCCGCCGACATGGGCGGCATGGGCTTCATTCATTCCGCCGAATGCGAGATCATGCACAACAACATGCTGATCAATGTCTATATGACCAATGCCGCAGCGGCGCTCAAGATGCCCCGCTATTTTTTCTCTTCCTCCGTCTGCGTCTATCGCGACATGATGCCGGGTGAGCCGGAAATGCACGAGGACCAGGCCATTCCCGCCAACCCGGATAACGAGTACGGCTGGGAAAAACTCTATTCCGAACGCATGGCCATGGCTTATGGCCGCAAGTACGGCATCAAGGTCCGGATTGCCCGGTTCCAGAACTGCTACGGACCCGAAGGCACCTGGCGCGGCGGCCGCGAAAAGGCGCCGGCAGCCATTTGCCGCAAAATTGCGGAAACCGAGGATGGCGGCACCATTGATATCTGGGGCGATGGAAGCGCCATTCGTTCCTACACCTACGTGGATGACATGATAGACGGCATTTACCGCCTGATGCAGTCCGAGATTGATAAGCCCGTCAATATCGGCTGTCCGCAGTATGTAACCGTCAAGGAACTGGTGGATACTGTCGCGGCCGTCGCCAAAAAGAAAATCACGGTCCGCAGTGTTCCTGGCCCGGTGGGGGTGCATTCCCGCAACTTCAGTAACGACCGCATCTATTCCACCGGCTGGAAGTCGCAGTTCGATCTCCAGAAGGGTATCAGCCTGAACTATCCGTGGATTCTCAAGCAGGTGAAAAAAGCCGCGCGGGAACAGAAATAGATCTCTGAAAATTAGGCTCTGATTCCCCGGCCTATGCAGGTAAAAAAAACATGGGCAAGAAACCGGCAACTGGCACAG
>JAPLSY010000047.1 GCA_026398415.1 Kiritimatiellota bacterium
CCTTTCGAGACATGCTGATCCGGAAGCCGTGCTTCAGCAACGTATCGATGTAGTCATGGGAGGCATACTGGACACCCCGGTCGGAGTGGTGGATGATCCCCTTCGGGGGATTGCGATGCGCAATGGCCATTCGGAGAGCTTCCAGGCAAAGCGTTGTATCGATGTTCGAGGAGACGGCATTTCCTACGGCTCTGCGGGCGAAGAGGTCCAGGATGACTGCCAGGTACACGAAGCCGTACTGGATGCCGATGTAGGTGATGTCCGCCGCCCAGACCTGGTTTGGACCCGTGACGGCCAGGTTCTGCACCAGGTTGGGATAAATCCGATGGGGGTGGTTGCTGTTTGTCGTGCGAATCCATCGGCGCTTGGGCTTCCGGATCAGTCCTCGCTCGCGCATGATGCGCAACACCTTCTTTGAGTTGCTCGGATCTCCCCGCCGATGAAGCTCCCGGGTCACCCGGCGGTAGCCGTAGCCAGAGAACTCCTCGATGATCGCCTCGATGCGATTGATAAGATGCGGATCATCTCCGGACTCGTTCTTCGGCTTGTGGTAGTATGTGCTGCGGGGCAGGTTCATGAGCCGGCACCCCCTTTCGGTGCTTTCGAGGAGGTGACGATGCTCAGCAATGAACCGGCGCTTTTCTTCGGCTGTGACAAGAGCCCCCTCTGAACGGCTTTTTTTAAAAACTCGTTCTCCAGGGTGAGCCTGCCGACCAGTTGCTCAAGTTGCCGGACGCGGTCCTCAAGGGCTGCTTCCTTGCTGGGCTCGTTGTCAAAGCGCCCCTTGGCGTATTGCTCTTTCCAGTGGTAGAGAAGACCGGAGGAAAGCTCATGGCGTCGCATGAGTTGGGCCGGTGTGCTGACCCCGCTCAGCAGTTCTTCCACAACCTGACGTTTGAGTTCGATGCTGAATCTTCTTCGGTGCTTCATGGCAAGATCCTTTCTCCCGTTTCCCGGGATGCTCGATCCTGCCGACTACTCTAACACAGTTTGTCCAACTTCAGGGGTGCAGATCA
>JAPLSY010000040.1 GCA_026398415.1 Kiritimatiellota bacterium
GAGAAAGGGCAGGTCCTTAAAGACCAATTGTTCCTGGAGGTTGATGGTATAAGTGGAGACGGCCACCGGCCGCTTTTGTTCCTTGGCCAGCAGGATGAGCGGCACCAGGTAGGCAAAGGTTTTGCCGACACCCGTGCCGGCCTCCACCGCCAGGTGTTCCGGCTTGAGGATCGCCTCAGCTATCGTCTCGGCCATGGCCGCTTGCTGGGGCCGGGCTTCGAACACAAAGTCGTCGGTTTCCGTAACACCGGACTTGGCTAATACTCCGTCGGAGCAAAAAAAAGCGCGGACTTGCTCCGGAATCTGCGAGTGTTCATCAGCCACAGGATGCGGATGCGCAATCATTGTAAATATATCCTTGCCTGGATAAGTGGCTTTTTGGTATGAATGTAAATATTCAGCAAGCGAGCGTAGCTCAGTGGTAGAGCTCTACCTTGCCAAGGTAGATGTCGAGGTCCCGCCTCCGGCGGGATAAAGTTCAAACCTGCCCCGCGTTTCGCGGGGTCCCTTCGCTCAATCTTTGATTGCTCAAGACACATCATCCGGGGATAATAAATTTTCCTTGCAAGTGGCCGACAATTCTGCCAAGGATATACCCGCTTTTCAGTTATGCGAGCGTAGCTCAGTGGTAGAGCTCTACCTTGCCAAGGTAGATGTCGAGGGTTCAAATCCCTTCGCTCGCTCCAAATTTCATGGCTAATAACTGTCAGGGTTCCCCGCGATATCTCCTAATCAGCGCATTTGTTGAGGAATCATGGCGCAGTTCCGGCTCGGTCTGCGCAATCAATTCCGGCAAAATTTTGCCGGCGAGTTCCTTGCCCAGTTGAACTCCCCACTGGTCAAACGAGAAAATATCCCAGATCACGCCCTGCGTAAAAATCTTGTGCTCATAAAGCGCAATCAGCGCGCCCAGCACGGCGGGCGTTAATTCATCCGCTAGGATCGTATTGGTCGGCCGGTTGCCCTCAAAGACCTTGTGCGCAACGAGCTCAGGCCTGCCCGCCACCTCGGTGGCAGTTGCCACCTCGGCCGCGGTGCGCCCGAATGCCAGGGCTTCCGTCTGCGCAAAGCAATTCGCCATCAGCTTGGCATGGTGATCGTCACGCGAAGCGCGTGACAAGCCTACCTCATTTACCGCTTTGCAAAATCCGATGAAGTCCGCCGGAACCAGTTTGGTGCCCTGATGAATCAACTGGTAAAAGGCATGCTGGCCGTTGGTGCCCGGCTCGCCCCAGATGATCGGCCCGGTTTGCCAGCCGACTGGCCGACCCTGCCGGTCCACCGATTTGCCGTTGCTTTCCATGTCGGCCTGCTGGAGATAGGCAGGCAACCGGCACAGGTATTGATCGTAGGGCAGGATGGCATGGGTTGCGGCCCCGAAAAAATTATTATACCAGATTCCCAGGAGCCCCAGGATCACGGGCATATTGCGCTCCAGCGGCGCCTGGGCAAAATGCCGGTCCATGGCATGAAACCCGTCCAACATCGCCAGAAAATGTTCCGGGGAAATGGCCACCATCAGCGCCAAGCCCACTGCCGAACACAGCGAATAGCGCCCCCCCACCCAATCCCAGAACTCGAACATGTTCTGCGGATCAATGCCGAAACGCGCTACTTCCTTCGCATTGGTGGATACCGCCACGAAATGACGCGCCACGGCTTTTTCATCCTTCAGCGCCGCCAGGCACCAGGCGCGCGCAGTCTGCGCGTTGGTCATGGTTTCCTGGGTGGTGAACGTCTTCGAGGTGACAATGAATAAAGTCTCCGCGGGGACCAGGTCACGCGTAGCCTCCACGATATGCGTGGCATCGACATTGGAAACGAACCGTACGGTCAAGTCCCGCTGGGAGTATGCTTTCAACGCCTCATAAGCCATGGCCGGCCCCAGGTCCGACCCGCCGATGCCGATGTTAACGATCGCCCGGATGCGTTTACCCGTGAATCCGCGCCACGCGCCGGAGCGTACATCCCGCGCAAACGCTTGCATCCTGGCCAGCACGCGGTTGACCTCCGGCATGACGTCCACGCCCTTGACGTAAATCGGCGTATTGCCCCGGTTACGCAGGGCCACGTGCAGGACCGGTCGGTTTTCCGTGCGATTGATCGGCTGGCCCGCGAACATGGCCGCGCGCGCCGTTTCCACTCCACAGGCACGGGCCAGCGCCGCCAACCGGCGCAAAGTTTCCTCGGTCACGCGGTTTTTGGAATAATCCAGCATCAGCCCTTCCGCTGAGAGCGTGAAGCGCTCCGCCCGGCGCGGATCGCGTGCAAAGAGTTCGCGCAGGTGTATCCCGCGCACTTCTTCATAATGCGCCGCCAGGGCTTTCCATTCCGGCAAATCAGTCAGACGTGATGTCATAATGCCTCCGAATTATTTATCGACAGGTCAAATGATTCTTATCATATTCTGTTTTGACTTTCAAACTTAACCGTCACCTGCCATACTGGCGGCGTGTTTGCAACCCTTAACAACCTAAAGTTGACGGCCCGCATGGCCGGTCATACCTTGGCTTATTTCGGTCGCAGCCGCTGGCGCCACTCTACAAGCCCCTTGCTCAGCAAGGCGGCCCAAGTCCCGGCCGATTTCTTCGGCCTGTGCGTGGCCAACGCGCCGGATCCCGCGTGCGACGCCTATGTCATTGCCAGGCTGAACGAGCTTGGCATCCGCCACGCGCGCCTGGATTTCACCTATGGCGATCGCGATGCCTTTACCGAACGGTTCCTGGACCGCCTGTTGACCGACCGGTTCCGCGTTTGCCTGCACCTGGTACAGCCACGCGAAGAAGCCCATGCCATGCTTCGTAATCCGGAGGCCGCTGAACGCTGGCGGACTTTTATCGGCGACATGCTGGACCGGTATGGGAGCCGGGTGGAATTGATCGAAATCGGCGCCACCTGCAATCGGCGCAAGTGGGCGGGGTATTCGCCCGCCGCTTTTTTTGTCGCCTGGCAAATCGCCTGGGAAGAAGCGCGCGGTCGCAACCTGAGAATCGCCGGGCCGAACGTCACGGATTTCGAGCCGCTCTATAACGCCGGCTGGCTGGGCGAGATGCGGCGGACCGGCGTGTTGCCCAGCGTGCATACCGACAACCTGTTTGTGGAGCGCGCCACGGAGCCGGAGGCATTCGACAGTTGCTCCAGGATATTGGCGCGTGGGCCGGCGTACCCACCCTGATGTGCGCGCACGTAACCTGGAGTCTGCGGCGGATTGCCCGCTTTCTGGAGAACGTCGAGGAAAAACAGGCGGATTACCTGGCGCGCTATGCTTGCCTGGCCGCCGCCTCCGGCGCGCTCACCCGCGTCTATTGGGGCCCATTGATTGGCCAGCGCGAAGGCTTGATTGACGACGGCACCTCGGAATACCCGGAACTTCCGCATGTGACCTATTACGAGCAGGCGCGCGGCGAAATAAAAGATTACCGCCTGCGTCCGGCCTTTAGAACCTTTCAAACTGTTAATCGCCTGCTCGCCGGCGCTGCGTTTCAGCACCGCCTGGCAACCGGCGCGGGCCTGGAAATACTGGAGTTTGTACTGAATGCCGAATGCAGAATGCAGAATGCAGAATTGGCGGACAACGGAAATCAAAGATCAGAGGTCGGGGATCAGGCGGAAGAAGTCGGAGACCAGAAGTCGAAAAACGCTCAACGCTCCACACTCCACGCTCCACGGATGCTGCACGCCGTCTGGACGACCGACGGCAACGGCGCCAGCACCAGCGCTTGTTATCCGCCGGAGCTCCTTGCCCAGGCCGAGATCTATGCCCGCGACGGCCAGCGGCTGGAGCGCGCACCCCGGATGTTCTCCGAAAGCCCGGTGTTTCTGGTGTGGCCGGAACGGACGACAGACGACGGACGACCGATGACAGAAAGCAGAAGTCAGAATCCGATATCTGCCGTCTGGCCTCCGTCCGTTGTCCGCCATCTGTCGTCTGTCGTCCGTTATCCGATTCCCGGC
>JAPLSY010000053.1 GCA_026398415.1 Kiritimatiellota bacterium
CTGGCACCGTCACCCCCGATCAGAATCGGGGTGACGGGACACCTCAAAAGGATCATTAAAAAGGATTGGATAAGAGAAGAAAGAACAGAGAAATGCAAACCGGAAACCATCAGATTTTAACACTTGACGGCACATCCCCTTTCATAGGGGGGCTGGTACCAGACCGGCGCCACATAGTATTGAATACATTTACGGGGTAAAATGTATATGGACTCTGAATGGGATGCAAGTAAAACGTCGTATTTTTTGGCTTCAAACTACCGGCCTGCCAAAATCCTGTTCATCCTGTCAGAAAACGACTTGGGCAGTTCCCTGTGATATCCGTGTCAAGTCCAGGCCAGATCCAGCACATCCCCTTGGCGGGTGGCAATTGCAATTTGCCCGTTAGGTAGACGGCGTGAGGTGATCCGCGTGGCGCCGCGCGTGATACGCGGCAGGGCCCACTGGGCTGGAGCTATCCGGCACTCGCCTCCCTGCCGGGAAACCAGGCGGGCCGTGCGCGGCTTGCCATTCTTCCAGGCGATATCCAAAACGAATCCGCCACGGGCGCATAAGCCTTTAACCGATCCTGCCGGCCAAGCGGGGGGTAGGGCGGGCAGTAATCGAAGGATGCCCTGATGGGATTGCAGGAGCATCTCGGCCACGCCGGCCGTACCGCCCATGTTGCCGTCAATCTGAAAGATGCGCGGCGGATGCAGGTCAAGGAGCGTTTCCGTGGCGAAATCGGCAATTAAGTGGCACAGATGCCGATACGCCAGTTCGCCGTCGCGAAACCGGGCCATGCAGCAAACTGTCCAGGCCCGGCTCCAACCCGAATGGCCGCCATCGCAGGCCAAACGCCGGAGCAGGGAGACCCGCGCCGCCTGGTAGAGTTCCGGTGTCGTCTCACTCGTGATCTGTTCGCCGGGGAACAGGGCAAACAGATGGGAAATATGCCGATGACCGGGTTCGGATTCTTCGTAATCCTCCAGCCATTCCTGGAGCTGGCCGTTCCGGCCGACCTGTAGGGCTGGTAAATCACCAAGAATTTTTTGCCAGACCTTGCGCTTGGGCGCATCCATTCCCAAAATTCGGCTGGTTTGGATGGCATGGGTCAGCACATCGTGAATTAATTCCAGATCCATGGTCGCGGCAATGCACAACGAAACCGGCTGTGTGCCGCCCTGAAAATAATTTTCCGGCGACTGGGATGGAACCGGTACCAGGCGGCCTTGCGGGTCCCGGACCAGGTAACTTTCATAAAATGCCGCGACGTCGCGGAGGAAGGGATAAGCCCGGTTGCGGAGAAATGTGCGGTCGCCGCCAAATTCATAGCGCCACCAGAGGTGCTGGGCCAGCCAGGCGGCTGCGCCGGTCCAGACATCCCAGCCCCGCGACTCGGGCGTTGCCCGCCCCCAGGGATCGGTCTGAAGCGGAAAGTAAACTCCCCGACAGTGATACAGGTTCCGGGCCATAACACGGGCATGCGGCACAAACCGCTCAATATGGTCGAACAAGGGCCCGCCCAAATCGCCCAGTTGGCAGACTTCCGCCGGCCAGTAATTCATCTGCAGGTTGATGTCGTGATGCAGGTCGCATTCCCACGGCGGTTTGATGTCCTCGTTCCATTTACCCTGCAGATTAAGCGGCAGGCCGCCGGGACGAGAGCCGCTGATGAGCAGATACCGTCCGAAGTTGAAATAGAGCGCCATCAGATCGTTGTCCGAATGACCTGCGCGCAGGTCGGCCAGCCGCTGGTCGGTCGGTTTTGCGGGGTCTTGCCCGAGATTCAGTGCCACGCGGTTGTACCAGGCGCCGAAGGCCGCCGTGTGCGAGCGCAGCAAGGTTTTCCAGTCTGTCGGCGTGGTGTCAATCTGCCGCCGCGCTTGCTCCAGGGGATCCTCGCCGTTGTGTGCGACGCCGATCGAAAGTACAATCAGCGCTTCATCGGCCTTTTCCACGCGTAGCGCCGCGGTGCGCCGGTCGGGCTTGATTCGGCCGCCGCGCGTGTGAATGCGGGCGCTGATGGCAAAACGCGAGCCCTCCGGGAATGCGCCCAGTAACTCGATGGTATTCGTGTCGGCCTGATGCGTCAGCGTGCATTCCGGATCAGCGCGTCGTGTCAAACTGGCTTCGAAGGTGAGCGTCCCTTTGCGGGAGGTCGTCAGATGAATGGCGATCACGGGGTATGCGGCATGGGCAATGCATTCGCGCGCGAAATGAACATTGTGCGCCGCATAGGCTACGCGCGCCACGGCGGATGCCAAGTCCAGCGAACGCCGGTATGCCTTGATCGGCGCGGCAGGCATTTCGATCCGGAGGTCGCCGGCCGGCTGATAGGCATCCACGCTGTTGGGCTTGCCCGAGGGTGTTAAGACACCCCCAAAACCGCCGAGCGCCTTATTGGCCAGCGTGGCGGCGGCATATACCTTTCCCTGAAAGAAGAGTTTGCGAATTTTAGCCAGCGCCCGATATTTGGGCGGCGTATTGCGAAACCGATTTTTGGCGCGCCAAAGCCATTCGTGATTGAGCGCCAGGCGCTCGACGGGCATCTGGCCCAGGACCATGGCGGCCAGCCGGCCGTTGCCGATCGGAAGCCCTTCTTTCCATTCGCGCGCCGGATGGTCATACCACATTTTGGAAGACATGAATTCCCTTTTAGTTATGAGTTGCAAGCGCTTTTTCAATCGCTCAATCACTGAATTGCTCAATCACAGAATTTCATTCAATGGGCTGTGGGGTCCACCTCGTGCAATAGTTCCTTGGTGAGCTTGGGCGCGGCGCGGTCCTTGTGTTTGAGCAGGGCCGGGTCGACTACGACCAGATCGGGAGCGGTCATGCTTTTGATCCGACCGTACGCCGCCACACTGTCGTTGGTCGTAAGTGTGGCGGCCAGCTCCAGCGATAGTTGCTTGGTAATTACGAGGGCGACCTTCATATCGGAACTGCTCTCGATCGTCATGACCGTTACGGCGCCCGTGACCGGCTGGTCTTGCTTGACGGCGGTCACCCGCAGATAGCGGAAGGTATGAAAAATTCCCAAGGCCTGTTTCTGCACGACCTGTTTGCCCGCGGCATTGTTGGTGGACCAGGCCAGCGCCAGCTCATTGCCGTTGCGCACCGGTTCGGCTATGCCCTCCGGCATAAATTCGAGACCCAAGCCGACGATAGCACAAGCGCATAGGGCGATCATGGTTTTCATGGGTGTGCCTTCCGCGTTGAAAGAATTATTGAACGGCAACTCAAACGGGATAGGATATAAGCACTTTTTGACAGGATATACAAGCCTGCCCGAGCGCTGGCCAGGGATTAACAGGACTTGCCCGCAATACGCCAAGCCGGCGCTCTTGGAAACGTCGTTTGCAATTTCCTATTGCGGCGCTGAATTGGTCCGCCGCCTGCTGGGGATTTGATGGCGCGTATGTTTCTGGCAATCGAGCCCGGCGCGGTAAAGCGCGGCCTTGATCCTGAAGCGCCAGGCGGCATCCTTGGGGAAGGCTTCAAACGACCGGAGCGGCGCGAGCCGTCGGTCACCACGCTCAATTCCGATGGTTTGGAGCAGTCGGTAATCCTGCAGACTTTCGCCGAAGACCTCCCAGCGCATGGAATCGATGGGACCATCCTTGCCGGGGTAGACAACGAAAGGATCCCCGTAGGCCCAGCCCGGCCATTTTTTTCCGTCTTGGATTGTGAAGGGGTCGATCAAGTTGCGGGTCTGGCTTTCGTACCAGTAGTTGTAGCCCCAGTGCAGGAAACCCTGGAACGGCCAGCGGTAGAAGAGGAAGCCGTGCATGGCGATTTTGGCGAGCGGCGTGTCGAGCAGGCGGTTCAGGAATCTCCCGCGCGGAGCGCAGCAATAGTAGCACCAGCAGGGGATATCCTCGGCCAGAAAATCGAGCGCGGTCGAAATGCTGGGGACCGGCATGTCGGTCAATTTTTCCCGGCCGAACCGGATATCCGACAGGGCGTCCATGACCTTCATCCAGGGCGCCAGTTCGGCCAGCAGGGCGCGGGCGGCCTTGTAGTTCTGGAGCGGCTCATCGCCGTGCGGCTCGTCGGAAACGTGGAAGCAGGAGCGGTCGAGCAGCTTTTCGGCCTTGAGGAAGCGGTGCAGGGCGCTCAGGTATTGGGCGAGGAAGCGGCGATAGGTATCCGAGGTGGCGCCGGTGTCCTCCGGCCAGAGCAGTTTCTCGCCGGCGCCTTGGCCCTCGTAAACCCGGATGGCGTGTTTGACGCCCCACTGGGAGAAGGGGTGACACCACTCGAAACGCTCCACGCCTTGGGACCGGGCCAGGCGGATGTAGCGGCGGACATCCGACCAGTCGAATGCATAACGGTCCCGCCCGGTGCGCTTCACGCGCATGAGCTGGCTGGGAAGTTTGACGCCGTCGAGCGGCGGGGTGAAGACGGGAACGTAGAGCGTGTTCTGGCCGTGTTCCACGACGTTTTTCATGTAGCGCGTCGCGATTTCCCAAAACCGGTCGTCAAACAGGTCGGTCTTGTACCAGGCGATCAACGCATCGGCATAAAACCAGTGGGTGATGTCGAAATCGCGGCGTGGCTGGATAACCAGGCCGTGCAGGTTGACCGCCAGCTTATGCGCAATGGCCTTCCCTTTTTCGGGCGACACGGTCACGGCGATCGTATGCCGGCCGGGGGCGGCGTTCGGGCCGGGCCGGACGGTCAGCCAGAAGGCGTGGGTTTCCAAGGCCGGAAGCACGAGTGTATTTTCATCGAACAGGGGGTCCGGCACGTACCCCGGAATCATATAGATGCCGTCCGTGTCGTGATGGTTGGCGATGATCGGCGTATTGTGATGCGCCACGGGGACGAATCCGACACGGCGCACACGGACCGTCCAGCCCGCTGGTCCCTTCGCATCCACGGTGACGGTGGTATGCGTGTCGCTTCGCATCGCGACCTGAAAACTGAACTGCTCGTTGCGCGCGGCTTCGAGGGTGCGGAGAGACGCGCGCACGGGCGGGGTGGAAGGGAAATGGCGGACCAGGGAAGTTGTGAGCCAAGTTTGAAGGTGCATGCGTAACTCCTGCAAAATTTTGGCAACTGTTCGCCGCTTTGGGCATTAAGTTTGCAGGCGCTGGTCCAGCAAGCGCTGGTCCAGCGCGGCTAATTCATCCACAAGCGCCTGCGGCAGGCGCTCGCCCAGTTTTTTAAAATGCTCCCGGATGCCGGGCAGTTCCTTAAGCCAGCCGGCCACGTCCACGCGCAGGAGTTCCGCCAAATCCTGGGCGCTGACGTTCAGCCCCTTGGTATCCAGCGCAGTCACGCTCGGCATCAGCCCAATCGGCGTTTCCACGGCTTGGCCTTTGCCGGTGTTCCGGCCATTGCCGGTTACCCGTTCATAGATCCATTTCAGCACGCGACTATTTTCGCCGTAGCCGCTCCAGAGCCATTTGCCTTGCGGCGACTTGCGAAACCAGTTGACGTAAAAGATGCGCGGCAGTTGGCTTGCCTTTGCTTGCTGGCCGAGCTTCAGCCAATGCGCCAGGTAATCACCCATGTTGTAGCCGCAGAAGGGCAGCATGGCCATCGGATCGCGCCGCACCACGCCCACTGCGCCGGCGGCGGCCGCGGTGGTTTCCGAAGACTGGATGGCGCCCAGAAACGTGCCGTGCTGCCAGGAAAAAGCCTCGCACACGAGTGGAATCGTGGTTGGCCGGCGTCCGCCGAACAGGATGGCGGCAATCGGCACGCCCTTGGGATCTTCCCAGGCCGCGTCCACGACGGGGCATTGGACGATCGGTGCAGTGAACCGGGCATTAGGATGGGCCGCCTTACGTCCGCACCCACTTGTCCATTGGCCGCCCTGCCAGTCCGTCAGTGTTGCCGGTGTTTCCGGGGTCATATCCTCCCACCAGACATCGCCCTCGGGTGTCATGGCGGTGTTGGTGAAGATGCTGTTCTGGTTCAGCATCAAAATGGCGTTTGGATTGGACTGCATGGAGGTGCCCGGCGCCACGCCGAAACAACCTGCCTCGGGATTGATCGCGTAGAGCCGGCCGTCGGCCCCGAACTTCATCCAGGCGATATCGTCGCCCACGCACCGGATTTTCCAGCCGGGCAGGGTCGGGTTCATCATGGCCAGATTGGTCTTGCCGCAGGCGCTGGGGAAGGCCGCCGCGATGTAAATCGTGGGCCCTTTTGGCGGGGTCAAACCCAGGATGAGCATGTGCTCGGCCAGCCAGCCTTCGTCGCGCGCCATGGCGGAGGCGATGCGGAGCGCAAAACATTTCTTGCCCAGGAGCGCGTTGCCGCCGTAGCCGCTGCCGAATGACCAGATGGCGCGCTCTTCGGGGAAGTGCACGATGTATTTATTGGTGGCATTGCAGGGCCAGGGCACATCCTGCTCGCCGCTTTTCAATGGTGCGCCCACCGAGTGCAGGCAGCGCACGAATTTTCCGTTGCCGAGCACGTCGAGCACGGCTTGCCCCATGCGGGTCATGATGCGCATGTTGGCAACGACGTAAGGTGAATCCGTGATTTCGATGCCGATATGGGCGATGGCCGAGCCTAATGGACCCATGCTGAACGGGATCACATACATCGTCCGCCCTTGCATGCACCCCCGGAACAGGTCCGTGAGCGTGGCTTTCATTTCGGCCGGCGCGCGCCAGTTGTTGGTGGGGCCGGCATCCGCCTGTTGGCGGGAGCAGATGAACGTGCGGTCTTCCGTGCGCGCCACGTCGGAAGGATTGGAACGGCACAGGTAACTGTTCGGCCGTTTCTGTGCATTGAGCTTGACGAATGTGCCTGTCTTGACCATTTCGCCGCACAGGCGATCGTATTCGGCCTGCGAGCCGTCGCACCAGTGTACCCGGTCCGGTGCGCATAGCGCCGTGATTTCATTCACCCATGCCAGCAAAGCCTTGTTTTTTGTCATGCTTGTTACCTTCATTGCCCTGATTCATACGGAAGCGTTTGTTGGCGGCCGATTTGAACGTGTGAAGGCCGCTTTGTCAATGGCAAATTCAATGCGTCTCATCCATGGTTTGTCCGCAGCCAAATCCAGGCAAGCGTGACCAGCAAGGACAGCGCCGTTACCGGGATGCCGACGCGGGCATGCTCCTTGAAACCGATCGCAATTCCGTAATGCCTTGCCTGCTCGATGGTGATCAGGTTGGCGATACTGCCGATGGTGATCAGGTTGCCCGCATAGGTGCTTGCCAAAGCCAGCACATACCATTCCGTCACCCGGACCGGGTCCAGGAATTGGATCATTAACATCGTGGCCGGCACGTTGCTGACCACGTTGCTTAGCAGGGCCGAGAGCCCGGTAAGCACGTACAGGTTGTTTAGATCAATCCCGCAGCCTTTCAAGTCCGCGACCAGCGCCGCCGGCAAACCCGTCAGCATGAAGCCGCCAATGACAATGAACAGCCCGCAAAACAGGGTCAGCAAATGCCAATCTACCTGTTCGAGCATGTCCCGCGTACGCATCTGCCGACTGCAGAGCAGGAGTCCGGCAATTGAAAGCGCCGTCAGTTCCCGCGGGATATGCGTGAAAAATAATATGATCAATGCGCCCGTGGCCAGCAACCCCTTGATGCTTTGGCGTCGGTTGAATGGCGGCCAGCAAGCCGCTCCGATGTGCGCCGGAACTGTTCCCTGGAACCGGCCACGATATAGCCAGACAATGGTCCCGTAGGCCAGGGCCAATGAAATCAGCGAAGGCACACTGCACCAGGCCAGGAAGGGCCCGAATGCCAGGTGGCCCATCTGGCCAATCAGCATGTTTTGCGGATTGCCGATGATCGTGGCGGCCGAGCCGATATTACTGGCCATGGCCATCCCGATTAAAAACGGCACGGGATTCAACCCTACCTGAAGCAGGGCGACGGCCAGCACGGGGGTAAAAGCCAGGCAGATCACGTCATTCACCAGGACGGCCGACATCACGGCCGTGACGGCCATAACGAGCAGAAGAAATAATTTTTCGCGTGGCATAAAGCGGCGGAGCTGTAATACCGT
Organism: Kiritimatiellota bacterium; assembly: GCA_026398415.1. Classification (GTDB taxonomy): domain Bacteria; phylum Verrucomicrobiota; class Kiritimatiellia; order JAAZAB01; family JAAZAB01; genus VSJD01. The sequence continues at coordinate 7,969 of JAPLSY010000053.1, forward strand.
CCACGTGTAAAAACCACCGATGCGGAATTGGGCCGAGACCACCATTAAGGCGTAGAGCAGGAGCAGGGTGGGGGCGTCAAGCGCCTGCAGCGCCTGGGGCATGCTGAGCGCGCCCGTGGCAACCATGGCAATGGCACCCAGCAGTGCGATGCCGGTCCGATCCAAAGCCAATCTCGGCACGCAGCCTATGGCAATCCCTATGTAGGTGGCCATAAAAATGCCGGTGGCCACCAATCCCATCCATTGTTCGGGAATCAGATGCATGCGCGGACAGTCTATGGCGGAACATTTCGGATGCAAGGATTAATCCGGCATCCGGTCTTTTTATGGCCGGCGCCTTTTGCCGGCATGGGTGGTAGACAAGCGCTGGCGCCGCATGGTCCTGGGACTTACCCCGAAGTATTTTTTGAACATCCTGGAAAAATAGAACAGATCGTTGAATCCTGCCTGGTCGGCGATTTCCGAGATGGTGCTGTTCTGGTCGTGCAGTTTATGCGCGGCCCAGTGCAAGCGGAGTTGAATCGCATAATGGATCGCCGACATCTTGAAATGCCGCTTGTATTCGCTGCAAAAATGCGGGACCGAAAGACAGGCTCGGGAGGCCAAGTCCCTGAGGCGCAATTCTTCCGTAAAATGCATTTCGATGAATTGTTTTGTCTCCAGCAGTTTGGCGGGAACATTGTCGATCCGATCCCGATGCGCAAGGGTCCGGGCCATGCGGCAAATCCAGTTTTGAAGCAGGTGCTTGATAATCACCGGATGCGGATGGGCAAAGCCGGTCAATTCGCCGTGAATTTCAAGCAAAGCTTTTTCGGCCAATGCGGGGTCGGGCAAACGCAAGGTTCTGTTCAGTGGAATTTTCTCCGCTTTCAAGATACGGCCGATGAAGGCGCCTTCGCAGTGGATCCATGAATGCGTCCAGGATTGATCGGGATTCCCATACCATTGCTTTTGTCCGGGACCCCATACTTTAAAGCTCTCGGGAGCGTGGAACTCCTTGTGCCCGTGATCTTCAATCTGCGCCGAATCGTAAAAAAACATGAGCATATGGTCGGCGCTGCCGTTGGGGTTATGGACTATGCCGGGGCGCATTAATTCCCGGACCCCCAGTGCGCTGATCCGCAAATCAGGGGCAATATCCGCGGGTGGGACGAAATAGTGTTTAAAACCGTGGAACGCCATAATAACAATGTGCAAGTTTTTCATAAGAATACCCATTCCCACAATGGATCGCAAGTAATAATATGCATTTATTTAGGAATCGTTGGGTACATCCGTAGGAACAATATATCGGATCTGAATCCGTAGCGGGATGTACCGTCGCGGATTCAGGTTCGACAATGGAGGAGAATTTCAATGAAAGTGTTGAAATACAACAATCCCAGGGATGCGGAAATTATTGAAGTTCCTGCCCCTGTTCCGGGTGCTGATCAAATATTGAGCAAGAGCTTGTATTGCAACATAAGTGCGGGCACGGAGATGGGGTTTTACAGGGGCACGGCCCCACAGTTGAATTATAAACCGGACGGGCATGGTAATTTTCATGAATCGCCTGACTGTATAAAATATCCGATGCAGGCAAATGCTCCCGGGGTATGGTGGATGGGGTATGCAAATGTTTCCCGAGTCGTTGAAGTAGGAACAGCCATACGCAATATTCACAAAGGCGATGTCATTTTTTCCCAAAAAGGTCATTGTGAATATCAGCTGTTAAAAGAACACGAAGTCCTTAAGCTGCCTGGGAATATCAATCACGAGCATGCCGCACTGCTTGCACTGGTTGAAATAGCATTCAATGGAATACTCGATGCCGAATTAAAGCTTTTAAGTAATGTCGTCGTATTTGGACTTGGGACCATCGGGCAGCTTCTGGTACAGATGCTGAAAAAAAGCGGCGTAAATGTAATTGGGGTGGATTGTCTTGCAAAGCGGATTGAAACCGCGCGAAAAAACGGGGCGGACACGGTCGTGAATTTTCAGGAACAAGATGTATTGCGGACCGTTTATGAAAAGACCGGCGATAAGGGCGCAGACCTGGTATTTGAAGCTACGGGAAACATAAGGGCATTGTCGGAAGCGATCAGGGTTTGTGCTTATAACGGCCAGGTGATCGCCATTTCTTTCTATAATTCGGCTTCCGATTCTTTGTGGCTTGGCCGGGAATTTCATCACAAAAGGGTAAAACTGGTGTCGTCGCAAACTTGTGGAATAAATCCATGCCTGTCGAATATCTGGGATATGCCGCGGCGCAGGCAGGCGGCGCTCAGCTTGCTCAATGTATTGGATATCGGCTCGCTTATTTCACACCGGGTTTCATTCTTGGATTTGCCGGATACTTTAAAAATAATCGATGAAAATCCATCGGCCTGCAATGCTGTTATCATAAAATATGAGGTATGAATAATGTTAAAATATTCTCCCTGTCTGGATATGTTTTTCAAGGATTTGCCGATCGAAAAGCGCATGGAAAAAATCAGGGACATCGGCTTCCAGTATTTTGAAATCTGGTCGTGGTGGGATAAGGATGTGGATGCGCTTTTAAATGCGCTGAAAAAGAATCAAATTGAGCTGGCGGCCTGCTGCACGCATTTCATCCCGCTCGTTTTGCCCGAGAAACGAAAGGAATACATCGATGGGTTAGAGGCGACCGTAAAAACCTGCCGGAAACTAAGTTGCAATATGATTATCTCGCAGGTGGGCAATGAAGTTCCCGGCAAGGATAGAAACGTGCAGAAAGAAAGCATTATTGCCGGATTGAAGGAAGCGTCCGTTATTCTCGAAAGAAACAATATTACCCTTGTCGTCGAGCCGCTAAATACGCTTTATGACCATCAAGGATATTTTCTATCCAGATCGGATGAGGCCGCCGAAATAATCGGCAAAGTATCTTCGGCCAATGTAAAAATGCTTTTCGATATTTACCATCAACAGATATCGGAAGGAAATGTTATAAATAACATTCAGCGCTATATTCAGTATATCGGACATTTTCATATGGCCGATGTGCCCGGCCGCCATGAACCCGGTACCGGGGAAATCAATTATAAAAATATTTTCAGGCGCATCGAAGAGTTGGCCTATCATGGCCATGTTGGGATCGAACTATTCCCTTCGGACAAAAACAACCATTATGGAATTCTGAAGGAAATAAAAGATTCGTTTAGAGAAAGAAAACGATAAGGAACAAAGAGATGGTATGAATATAACGGGGGAATATCATTGCTGTCCAAGATAACTGGTTTTGGGGCGTAAAGCACCCATTATTCCTCGGAAAATCACGTATTGGACGCGACGGGTTTCCGAAATCAACGTAGGAGATTAAACTATTAAGTGGTCAGTTATATTGGCTCTTTGCGCCTTAGTTATATTGGCTGTTTTCGTTATGAAACAACCCCCGGAAAAAGAAGAACTTTCCCTTGTCTGCATGCAGCCCCTTGCTCATGAATATGTGGCTTTGAATAAGAATTTTTCGGTAGGACAAACCTATGTGCCTGAACTTTCATGCTTAACTAAAATATCCGTATTCATTAAAGGCCCGGAACATCCTGAAGACAAAGGCGCGATAACTCTTGGTATAAGAAAGAAATGGAATGATGCCTCTATTTGTTCAGTCTCTGTTCCGGCAGAAAAAATATCCAAAGATGGAGAATGGGTGGATTTTTATTTCAAGGAATTTCCGCAACTCGATGTCGGAAGCCAATACCTTATTCATTTGAGTTCAGATACGCATGAGCAGGCGGCCTGCAAGGTCGCGGTGGCGACGGACTACTTTTACGACTTGTATCCGCAGGGAACAGCTCGATGCACCGGGGACAATGAAGATGCCCGAGCCCTGATAAATACAGATCTGGCTTTCAAAGTATATGCATTAAAAACTCCTGAAAAGAAAAGTCCTCTCACAAAAAAAATATTCTTCATGAATATTGATTATGCTGATAATTTCATCATAGGACCGCATGGCTATGGCAGTCTTGACGGCATATCCCCTCAACAAGAGATTTTTGATTCATTGAAGGAATTAAAGGAAAATGGTTTTGACGGCGTCCTCTGGAGAGTTTCCTTTCTGGGAAGGGCAATGTATCATAGCAAAACCCGCGATATTTTTTCAAGTCGCGATGCCAAAGATGATGTTAGATATAACAAACTTACGGAGGCCCTGACAAAATGCGATCCTTTAAAAGAAGCTGTGGCCGCATGCCGCAAACTTGACCTGAAAATTTACGCATGGGTTCTCCTGAATGACGAGGGGAGGCATCGAGAAGAACTGGCTTCTTATTTTATCCAAAACCCACATCTCCAATGGGTATCGCGCAAAAAAGAGGAATATCTTTCTGGCGTTCCCTGCTACGCATACCCTGAGGTTCGCGAGCATTTTCTATCTCAGATGAAGGAACTTATGGAATACAATGTAGATGGAATATTCATGAGCACGAGATCACACACTTCCTCATTTAGAAGAAAGGAATTGCTGAAATACGGCTTCAATGAACCGGTAATGGATGCTTTCAGGGATAAATACGGCAAAGATATCGCCGATGAATTTATCCCGGAGTTCGATGGAGACAAATTTATAGAGCTTCATGGAAATCTGATGAATGAGTTTTATAGAGATGTAAAAAATCTGAGAGACAAACAGTTTCCAGACATTAAACTTGCGGCGGACCTCTCTAATCTACCTCAAAATTGGCCTTTATTGGTAAAAGAAAAACTGATCGACAATTTAATGGTGAATACCCAAACAGGCCCTTCTGGAATATTGCCTGGCGGTAATGATTATAAAGATATTCCGGATTATTATTTCAATGCCATTAAAAAAATGAATGGGACAACGGATGTTTTAATGTGGATGCAGATAGCTAGCTATAAACAAGAAACACAACAAGCCGAACACTCAAAAGAAAAATTTTATAATGACGTGCTGGGAATCAGGCAGTCGAAATGCCGTGGCGCGGTAGTTCATGAACATGCCGATTTCTTGCGCCAACCGGAAAAATTCTGGCCTTACTTCATAAAAGCACGGCATGAGCCTGTGACTTCAGAGTAAAAGTGCAAAATTACTGAAAGGATACCCTGTAAAAACACGATGCTTGCAACGGATGTTGATCGGGTTGGGGCTGACGATGGCCTTGGCAGTGCCTTTGGCATCGGCGACGAATTATTACGTGGTGACGTCGAGCCAGCAGCCGTCGCCGCCGACCTCGCTGTGGACCAATTGGGGATTGGCCCACACAAATCTGATCGAAGTCGTTGCCGCCGCCCGCGACTACGACACGGTGTATGTAACCAACAACGCCATCTATTACCTGACGAATCAAATAACCGTCAGCGATGCCATCACGGTGCGGAGTTGGGGGCCGGGTGGAATTCTGGACCCGACCAACACGATCATAGACGCTAACTATCCCAACGCGGCCACGACCAACCGGCATTTTACGCTTAGCAATTACTGGGCAACCTTGGCGGGCTTTACGCTCACAAACGGGTGGGATACCTCATACGAAAGCAACTCAGCCAGCGGCGGGTCCATCTATATATATTATGGAACAGTGTCAAACTGCATTATCATGCGAAACTATGCGTTAAACCCGCATTCTACTTATCAGCGTGCTGGCGGGGGCGGAATATTTATGGGGCTGAATACTGCCAACAGTGGGGGTGTGTGGAATTGCACAATTAGCGGTAATTCGGCATGGAAAACTGGTGGTGGAATTATCATCTACAATGGCGGGCCATGGCAGGTTGCCAATTGCACCATCTCCGACAATTCTGCAATTGGAGCGGCTAATTCTGGCGGGGGAATCTTTGCCACTTCGTCCTCCGCAGCCGCGTCAATAATCAGCAATTGCTGGGTTGTATCCAATTACTCTCAAAATTATGCCGGTGGTATATATCTGGGTTATCCCCTGCAATGCCACAATTCCTTGATCATGGGAAATACAGCCAGCGGCTATGAAGGGGGTGGCGTTCGTATGGCCGGTGCCAGCTTGCTCAGAAATTGCTTGGTTGTTAGTAATTTTGCTCAAGCAGCATCTGGTGGTGGAGTATATGCTGGCAATGGCAATCCTTTAATTCAAAACTGCACGATTTCCAGTAACGTATCTGGTGCCGCGGGAGGCGGATTCTTTTTCTCTTGGAGTGACGGTTTCCCGAAGATCGAAAACACAATAATATGGGGCAATCGCGGAAGTGGAATTAACTCTAACTGGTACATCAGTCGCACGGATCCAGCGTTGACAATGGTCACATTCACTAATTGCCTCACCTCGCCGAACATTGTTCACGCTTGTGCCTCCGCGGTCAATACCATCACCAACGATCCGCGATATGTGAATGCCGCAACGGGTGATTTCCGGTTGCAATCGGATTCGCCCTGCATCAATGCCGGTGTGAATCGGGACTGGATGGAGGGTGCGCGGGATTTTTACGGCAATCGGCGCATTGATAATTTCCGCAAAACCGTTGATATCGGCGCCTGTGAATACCTTGGTAAAGGCACATTGTTCCGCGTCTATTAAGGAAGTATTATTCCACCGCATAAGATAGCCGCACTTCGGTAACCCGCGGGGTGCAGCCGCCGCCCTTGGCGCCCAATGCCAGACGATACTGGGCCCACCGCCCGTGAGGCGGCCCCTTGTGGATGGCTTGAGCGTTGTCCAGCCAGGTCTCCGGTCCGTCGGCGCCCTGCCAAGCCGCCGCGTCCAAGCCTTCGCGTGTTTCGGCGAACCGGACCTGGCCACGCACCCACGTCTTGGGAAGCAGTTCCGCTTCCCATGCCAAACTTTCCGCCCGTGCCTTGGGCGGTAGTTCATAGGGGCTGGATACATAAAACTCTTCGGGCGAGCGGTCCATGATGTTGCCCGGTTCCTGTACCAGCATGCCGTGCGGCCCATTGGTGGGCAGCCAGGTAACCCGTTGCTCGGAGAACCCTGCGGGGCCGTTCCACCAGACCATGGAATGGCCCGGGTGACTGCCGTAGACCTTGTGATTGGCCACGGCAAGGTCAATCCAGCCATCCTCGTTGAAGTCGTTTGCAATACAGCCGGAGGCCGAATGCGTGAAGAGCCGCTTACGCCGCTCCGCCGAATAATGGCCGCGGGGGCCGCCCCAGTAAATGAACGAGTCCACGTCGCGGGTGCGTACGCCGTGGTATGACCCTGCATAGATGTCCAGGATCCCGTCGTTATTGAAGTCCGCCACGGCCAGGGAACAGGCGGCATAGGCGGGCAAGTACATCTTGCGGTTTTCCCGGAAACCATCCGGGCCGTTCCAGTAAACCACCACGAAAGATTCGAAGTTGCCGGCGCTCTTAAGATAATTGTCGGACGAGGCGCTGTACGTGCCGATCACCAGGTCCAGGTACCCGTTGCCGGTCAGGTCTGCCGCCCGCGCACAGCCTGCGCACTCAACCAACAGACTGGAAGAGCGTTGCATGCTGAAGCCATCCGGGCCGCCCCAGAGAATGAACGTCCGATCATGATCGACCTCCGGAATGACCAGGTCCAGCCAGCCGTCGTTGTTCAAATCGGCCAACAGCATCCAGCGCTGCTCCCTGTAGACGATGCCGTCCTTCTCCACATGGATCCGTTCCGGATGCTTGAGGTCGAAGCCGTTAGGCCCGCCGTAGAAGATATCAATGTAGGCATAGCCGAACCCGACTGTGATCAAGTCGAGATACCCGTCGCGGTTGAGGTCTGCACAGACCACGCCACAACTGTGGGTGGTTGGGAATACGGTCTTGCGCTCGGGACGAAATCCGTCTTTGTCCTGCCAATAAAGGAACGAGCCGGGATCCAGCTCCGGCGCGTTCTCCGAAGAGTTGGCAAAAAACACATCCACGTAGCCGTCATCGTTGAAGTCGCAGCATAAGGCGTCGGGTGCCGCCCAACTCACCAGTTCCTCACGCCGGTCTTCCTTGAAACCGTCGGGGCCGCCATAGTAAATGTAGGAGGGGATGTTGGCCCGCACGCAGCCGGTGGTCCGGTTGATAAAGACTACTTGCGGCAAGGGTGCCTCCGCGGTCCGCCCAATCAACGCCTCGGTGGGATCATGGGCCTGGATGCGGATGGGTTCGCCCTGCACGCCCGAACGTCCCCCGTGGTAGATGAGGGAATCAACGGTGTACATGATATCGTCCCGGCCCTGGCATACAACGATCTCATCGCAGCCATCGCCATCCAGGTCGCCCACGACCGCGTCCCTGGCGCAGTGGGTTTCCAGGGCCGACCGGTGTGCGTTGCTGTAGCCTTCTTCCCGTCCCCAATAGATCCAGGAAACTTCGCGGCCATCCACTTTCTGCCGCGCGGCCAGTACCAGGTCCGGCAGGCCGTCGCCGTTAACATCGCCCAGGGCCGCGGAGATCACCGGCCCGGTTTCCAGGCGCAGTGGGTTCCCAAAGGTCCGGTCCGGATTTACCGGAATCAGCAGGGTCTCCTGTTGCGGGCATATGAACAGGTGGGGCCGTTCCCCGATCCGGAGGATGCGTGGTTTCCACGTGTCGCGCAACTCCACGCGCCCGGCCGTGGTTGTACCTTGGAATGATGCAGATGTCCCCCCCGAACCGTAGGGATCCAGCGTCTTGGTATTTAGAGGGGCAAGACCATCCCGACTACCCCAAAGGATGAATTCGCCTTTCAGGTCCTTGACGTAAAGGTCGGCACACCCATCCCCGTCCAGGTCGCCGGCCACCATGGACACCGCGCTGACCGCCAGTTCGACGAACCGGCTGAATTGAAACCCGCCCGGCTGTTGATAGAAAATCCGCAGCTTTCCGTCGCTGGCGAAGGCGATATCCGGAAGACCGTCCCCGTTGAAATCGCCGACGGCCACGGCCGTGCAGTTTGGCGCCGGTAATTCGATTCGATACCGTTCGCTCAAACCTTCCGGCGAGCCGTAGTAAACGAATGCATTCAGATCGTTGTGGCATTGGACGCCGCTGCTCTGCATGGCCACGACCAGGTCCTGGTATCCGTCGCCATTCAGGTCCGCCAGCACGCCCGCGACGGAGCCGTTGGATGGCAGTTCCAGTTTGCCTGCGGCATGCAGGGGATCGGCGAAGACATAGATGGGTGGCCGTTCGTTGTTGTCCTGGCTGTTGACGAACAACAGGTCAAGATATCCGTCGCGGTTGATGTCAAAGTGGTGAATCCGCTGGAGAACGCCGGCATGGGAAACATAGAGATTCTGGCCCGCGTTGCCGAAGGTTCCATCCCGGAAGTCCTTAAAACCGCTTTCCTTCCATACGCCGTGCTTGGCCATGACCGCTCCTTTTTGGTTCTGTTGTCAGTTTAATTTTTGTAACTGTTCTGGTCGTTTTCAGACCGAATTTCTGCCATAGGCTGATCTGTGGAATTGAACATGATGAACAGGCGTTTAGCAAGCCGGTAGTTTGACCAGTTGTTTGACTTGTAATTTTATTTTTGTTGACATGCGCGACGTTTAATTGTATACAAATGGCATAAATAACTGGAATTGAAAAATGGATGCAAAAAAAAGAAGCTATACCGTCAAAGGGAAAGATTTCCGGAAGGGGATCAGATTGGAACTTGCGGCTGATAGTTATGGTGTTCTTCAACTTCGGAGGGCTATATGATGTCTCCCAGGGAACGCTTGCTATCGCCATTTCGAGGTGTTAAACCGGATCGTCCGGCCTGGCTGGCGGATTTGAGTTATTGGTATGAAGCCATGCTCGAAGCCGGGAAATTGCCTCTGGAGTTCAAAGGCCGGGACGGCTATAAACGGCTTCACGAATATTATGGCGTGTGCTGTCATTATGGCTGCCTTTGGCAAGTCTGCACGACGCGGTATGATCAGGTCGAAATTCGTACAGATGAAACCCAGTGTGAGCGCATTCACCGGTGGCTGACTCCCGGCGGAGAATTAACCGCACGGTGGAAATACATGGCGCAATCCTCGTGCTGGGCATGTGTTGAATATCCCGTTAAATCGGCCGCTGATCTTAAGATCGTTCAGGATATTTTTGCGCGTACGCACTATGATCCCGTGAGTCCCGGCGAATACCTGTCTGCGGCGGCACGTCTGGGCGAAAGCGGCCTGCCGATCACGCCTCTTCCGCGGAGTCCTTTGCCGGCTTTGTTTACTGACTGGTGCGGCGTGATGAATACCATCTATCTCATCACTGATGAACCGCGTGCCGTGGAGGACACCTTGTCGATCATTGACCGGTCAAACGACGGGGCGTTTAATTGCATCGTTTCCGGACCGGCAGAATTGCTGCATTTCGGCGATAATCTGGACAGCGGCAATTGTGCCTCGTATTTCAATGAATACATGGGTGCGTACTATCAACGGCGCCTTGATCAAATTCACAAGGCCGGTAAATTTGCGGTGGTACATCTTGACGGGATGGTGCGTGGTTTGCTGCCGAAACTTGCCGCCTGCGGCTTCGACGGCATTGAATCCATTACGCCGGCTCCGGTTGGCGATGTCGCGATCGAGGAATTACGTGCCGTTGCTGCTGACCCGAAAACCATCATCTGGGGTGGCATTCCGGGCGCAATGTTCGCCAAGCCTTGGACTATGGAAGATATACGCGCGCATACGCGGCGACTGCTGGAAACCTTGTGGCCCGCAGGACGCTTGATTGTCGGTAGCGCAGACCAGATTCCTCCCGATGGCGACATCGAATTCTGCCGCGTAATCGCCGACACTATAGAGGATTATAATGTCTGAATATTGCACCGAATCGGTGCAATATTCACTCTGCCCGCGCCAATCTATGGCGCGAAGCCTATTTTTTATGTTAAATTTTTATTGACATGCGCGGCGTTTAATTGTATACAAATGGCATAAATAACTGGAATTGAAAAATGGATGTAAAAAAAGAAGTAGTGTTGCGGCGCATTCAAGAAACGGCGCTGGCCCAAATCGCTGCGTGCGGGAAGGTGACCGAGACGGAATTGGCCCAAATGACGGGGGTAAGCCGGACACCGGTGCGGGAAGCGTTGGCCGGCCTGATGGCCAACAGCATTCTTATCCGGCGCCAAAACGTTGGGATAGTTCTCAAATCTCCGGCGACGAACGAGATTGTTGAGCTTTATGAAGCGCGTGCTGCCATTGAATGCGCTGCGGCAAGATTGACTGCTGAACGGGCGGAATCCGCCTGGAAACAGCGTCTGCTGGCTCTGGCAAAGGTCGTAGATCGCGTGCCGGCTTCCCGAAAAAAAACCGCCTATTTTGACGATCGTGCGGACTGCCGTTTTCATAAAAACATTGTGGATGCCTGCGGAAACCGCCATTTACAGCGTTTGTATGAGCATTTTCAGATGCTTAGACTGACGCTGTGTTTCGGTCATCTGCATCAGTTGCTTGTCATGCGCCATACGCACGTGCATATCGCCGAAGCTTTGATTTCTGGCCGGGCGGACAAGGCTGAAAGGACCGTGCGCCTTCATATCAACGAAGCGATCAGGGAACATAGTCGGGCAAATGAAAAAATCAGCCGTGAAAGGGGCTAAGCGCTACAGACCGATTTAAAAAAAATGACGGCGGAAAGACGGTGCGAGGCCTTGGGCGTTGGACATTACCCAACCCCTCCATGGATTCGCTATCAAACGAAAGGCAATTATTATGAAACTCGGTTTCCTGATTTTAGTGATCTGTATCGCCGCCCTGATGTTGTTGTTCTGGCGCGCAAATGGACCTGGAGCAAAGGAACGCGATCGCATGCCTAAGAGCGGCGAGCATCCGTCGGGCGCGGCGGGGATAATGTTCAATCAGGATTCTTGCCAATTCTTCTGTGGCCGCAGTACGAAGCGACTGTCTTTGGCTGAAGTGGAGGCGCTTGTCATGGCCGAGGCCGGCACGCAGATCAAGGAAATGCTCTTCAACGTGAACTGTCAGCGCACGAGCTACGACAGTAAAGTGTGGCCGCCTGTTTGGAAGGGTCTTGACCCCAACGCTCCGGACAATCAGCCGCTGTTTGCCAGCGCGCCCTCGAATGAGCAGCAGAGCGCGCGGGCGTGGATTCAGTTGGCCTGGCAACTTAACCAGGACGGCATCGACCCCTACAAGGTGTGGACGGAGCGCTGTCGCAAGCTGGGAATCTCTCCCTGGATCAGCATGCGCATGAACGATGTCCACGGTGTCCAAGATCCGAACTATTATCTGCACGGCGATTTCTGGCGCGCCCACCCTGAATTCCGACGCGTCAACTACGGGGCAGCCGGCGACTGGAACGATGCCGCGTTCGATTATGGGCATCCTGAAGTGCGCGAGCACCATATGAACCTGATTCGCGAACTGGCCCAGCGCTATGACTTCGACGGCTTCGAAATGGACTTCATGCGGTTTGGTTATCTGTTCCGGCCGGGACACGAGGCCGAGGGCGCCAAGCAGCTTACGGAGTTCATCCGCGAGGCGCGCCGGGTGATGGATGAGGCCGAGAAGCGGGTGGGGCATCGCATAGCGCTTTCCGCGCGCGTTCCCTATCGCCCGGAAACGGCGCTGCTGATGGGCTACGATGTTGCGACGTGGGCGCAAGAAGGACTGGTCGACTGGATCGTGCCGACTCCGTTTTTCGCAACCATTGACAACGACATGCCCATAGATATTTGGAAGCAACTGCTGCAGAAGACCAAGGTGAAAGTCGCCGCCGGCTTAGAGGCCGGAATAAGTCCATACCCGTCGTTTCCACTTAGGCAGGGCAATACCATCGAGACCCTCCGCGGCAGCGCCGCTTCATACCTGGTTCGCGGGGCCGATAGGATATACGCGTTCAACCTGTTTGACAGCGTTCCGGCCGATCCGATGCACCACAAGATCATGTCGGAAATCGGGGACCTCAAGACGATACTTGGGAAGACCAGGCGTCACGTGCTTACGTATCACGACGTTGCCGCCCCCGGCGAGCGCAGTACTTATCAGCTTCCCGCAGGCATCGGTCAGGGGGCGCGGTCCAGCTTCCGCATTCACACGGGACCCAAGCCGGACACCGAGGAAGTCAGCGTGATGTTGGGCAGTGAAACAGACGCCTTCGACGCGTCCACACTGGAAGTCAGAGTCAATGGTGTCGTCTGCGCGTTTTCCGGCGATGTCAAATTGGAGAAGCCTGCGCCGTCCGGTCCTGTCGGCGGGTACAGCGTGCCAAAATCCGCGATGAACGAAGGCTACAACCTCATCGAGATTCACGCGCTCAAGGCCGTGCGCCTGAACTGGGTTGAGTTCTACTTCAAGGGTTCATAGATGGGTAGCTACTGCGGCAACAGAATCTTGTCAAGCGAGTCCGCACGCGTGCCGGCAGGTTGGCGTTAACAGAATAAAGTTCCGTGACGATATCGAAACGTTGGGAATTAAACAAGGCAACATAGGCCGGTGGCAAGGAGTTTTATCATGCAAAAGTTCAAGGGTATCATGCCCGCAATTATCAGCCCCTGCGACGCAAACGACGGTTTTTGTGAAGACGCTTTCGCCGCGGTTGCGACGTATCTTTATGGGCAAAGCGTTCACGGTTTGTATGTTTGCGGCGCAACCGGCGACGGTTTCAGCATGCGTCTGGATGAACGCAAACGCGCGACGGAAATAGCGGCAAAAGTTTCCAAAGATTTTAAAGGCGTGGTCATCACTCACGTAGGGGCTACCAACAATCGCGATGCCTGCGAGCTTGGCGCCCACGCCGCGAAAGTTGGCGCGGATGCAGTTTCGAGTATGCCGCCGTCGAATAAAAGTTATGCGCAACTCAAGGATTACTACACTGCGGCAACCAAAGCCGCGGGAATCCCGCTGTTTATTTATCACATTCCCGCGGTTACCGGCCAGAATCTGTCATTGCCGCAATTGCTGGAGTTGCTGGATATTCCTGGTGTTGTCGGTTTGAAATTCAGCGACGCGAATCTTTTCGTGCTCAAGCGGATTCTGTTGGAACGGCCTAAGGCTATCGCGTTTAACGGCAACGATGAGCTTCTCTGCCCGGGATTACTGTATGGAGCGCATGGTGGAATCGGCTTGACCTATAACATCTTCCCCAAGCTTTTCGTCAAATTGTACGAAGCCGTTCAGTCCGGCGATTGGCGCCGTGCGATGGAACTGCAGAACAGCTTCCAACCGTTCCTCGGCGTAGCTATCAACCACAATGTTTTTGCCGTGCTCAACCTGATGATGAAAGAAAAAGGCTTTGGCCCATTCTGCACCCGCCGGCCCAGAATTGAACTCAGCGCCGCACAGGCAAAGCAATTTCACGCTGAGGCGGATGGATATCTCGCGATAATTGAAAAAACAGTTGCGGCTAAATAAGGTTTGTTCCGGCGTATGCGCGTTAATTTCACGCATATCATGGAAACCTCAAATAAGGAATCTTGTTGTGTCAATCCAGCCGGTTAATACCCCAGCGAGCCAGTACGCGGAATTTCCCGTTGCGGAATATAAAAATCGCGTCGCAAAGGTGCGCCGGCAAATGCAATCGCAAAAAGTCGACGCATTGCTGCTTACCTCAGAGATTAATTTGCGATACGTTGCCGGCGGCCCGCTTACGGAGCTGTTTCTTGACAAACATAATACGTTTTTCTGCATTCTGCCAGCCGACGATTCCATCGGGCCGGCGCTGATCATGTCCAGCGGTCGCGAAGGCCCGGCACAGGCCTCGTGGATAAAGGACCGGCGTTTTTGGGGCTACGGCAAGACTGGTTCGATCATGGACCAGAGCGAATGGCTGAAACTTGTAAGCAGTACGCTTGCGGAAAAAGGCCTGTCGAACGGGACGATCGGCATAGAGCTGGATAACGGCCAGCGCATCGGCCTGACCATCTCGAATTTCAACCAATTGCGCGAAGCGCTGCCTAACGTTAAGTTCCGTTCTTCCGCGCCGGTGGTTCAGCCGGTGATGGCTATCAAATCCGAACTTGAAATCGCCAAGATTCGTAAATCCTGCCACATTACCTGTGCCGCCTTCCAAAAAGCCTTGAGCGCGTTGTACACCGGCATGAGCGAGAAGGAAGCCGCCAGTATCGTTCGCTCGGAAATGTTCCGCCGCGGTGCGACCGGCCAGGGATTCCTGGCATTATTTGGCGGCCCAAGGGGCATCTGGGCTGACGCAATCGCCTGCGATTACAAGTTCAAGCAAGGCGATATGATCATGTTTGACGGCGGATGTTGCGTGGATGGCTACTTTGCCGACGTTTCGAGAATGGCGTGGATGGGCGAGCCTCCGACGCAGGACCGCAACTGGTACGAACTGGCAAGGCAGGCCAACGCAAGCGCACTTTCGGTAATCAGGCCCGGCGTAACAATGCGTGCGGTTCACGCCGCAGGCCAGCGTCCTTTCCGTGAAAACGGGGCCGGCGACCTGCTGGTATTCGGCGGCGGACAACTGGGCCACGGATTTGGGCTGACCGTTCACGAACTGCCGGATATCTCCGCCACATCCGAAGAGACGTTCCAGCCCGGTATGGTAATAGCGGTCGAACCGGCAATTGCCAATACGCCCAACTGGGCAAAGTCGCAAAGGTTCTTCATTGTCGAGAACAACATCGTTATAACCGAAACCGGCTATGAAATGTTGACGCCGATGTCGGATGAACTGTTTGTCGTTGAAAAATAAATTTACGCCCAGTCGAAAGGCAACAAGATGAAAACTCAAAAGATATTGATAATCGGCGGCGGGTTCTGGGGCAAGAACTGGCTGAAGGCGGTTACGTCGCATAATGGCGTTGAACTCGCCGGCATTGTTGATGTGAGTGATGATGTGTTGCGGGAAATCGCCGATCAATTCAATATCGCCAAAAAGTTTTGCTACAACGATATTCAAAACGCGTTGGACAATTCGGGTGCAGATATCGTTACGGTTGTGTTCCACCAGCCCGGCACTTGCCGGTAATCAGGCTTGGCATGGAAGCCGGCAAGCATGTAATTTGCGAAAAACCGCTGGCGGAGTCGGACGACTCGGCCCGGGCCATCGCGGAGATAGTTCGCGCCAGGCCTTTGCAGAAATTCATGGTCTCGCAGACGCGGCGCTTTACAAACCAGGTCGCGACGATAAAGGATTTCATCGACTCCGGGCGGCTTGGCGCGATCGACACTATCCTGTTCGATCATCGCGTCAATTATACCGGCGGCGGATATCGCCAGCGGATGGACTATCCGATTCTGGAGGATATGATCACGCACCACCTTGATGGCCTGCGGTATATTACCGGCCAGGAACCGGTCTCGGTTTATGTTGAGTCGTGGAATCCTGCGTGGAGTCAGTTCACCGGCAAGGCGTCGAACAACATGCTCGTAACCATGACCGGCGGGATCCACGTGAACTATTACGCATCGTGGACTTCCAGGGGCCAGGTCAACAGCTACGATGGACTTGTGAAAATCGTTGGCCGCAATGGGTCGCTGGAGCTTGTTGACGGCGACACGCTGTTTTTCTATCCCGACACCGGCGCCGAGCAGCAACCCGATTGCCCCAAAGCCGAGCGAATAGCGATGGTCGATTTGCACGACAAGGAAATTCACGGCGTGATCAACGCTTTCCTGCATGCGCTGGAAACCAATGCCGTGCCGCCGTGCAATATAGAGGACAACCTGAAAACTTTTGCCTTCAACTGCGCCGTTCTGGAAGCCGGCAAAACCGATGCGAAAAAGAATTTATCGTTAGGCGGGCAGTTTAATAGCGCATTAATTTCCGTGCCAAAACTGGAAGAAGATTGCTACGACTGGTATGCAAGGCACGAGGATGTTTTGCGTGCCGGCCGCAAGATTGATCCTGAAATCGTGCTCATCGGCGATTCGATAACCCACTTTTGGGGTGGCGAACCGGCATCCGAAACTGTTCGCGGGCCTATATCATGGCAGGCCACATTCGGCAAATATCGCACACTGAATATGGGTTTCGGCTGGGACCGCATACAGAACGTTTTATGGCGGCTTGAGCATGGCGAGTTTAACGGACTTGCGCCGCATCTTGTGATTTTGAATATCGGGATCAACAATACCAGCGCAACGCCGAACGCAAGATGCAATACGCCGGAAGAAATAGCCGAGGGCATAAGCGCGATTTGTTGCCGTCTGCGCAAGTTCGCCCCCAATGTCAGCATAATAGTTATGGGGCTTTTCCCCTGCGGCCAATATCCTGCGGATGAACGCAGACCCCTGGTAGCCCGGATAAATCGCAACCTTGCGGCTATAGCGCGGGAAACAGGCGTTACCTTTCTTGACATCGGGCATCTGTTTCTTGAGCCTGACGGCAGTATTTCAAGTGAAATAATGTCCGACTTTACGCATCCAACCGAAAAGGGTTATATGCTATGGGCGAAAGCGATTCGTCCTTTGCTATAACCTGTAAATTATCAAGCAAGGCGGTTAAATTAAGGAGAAGCAGCTTGAAAAGACAGTTGACCACCAAAGGATTTGAAGATTTTTCCAAGGGCACCTTCGGCAATGGCGGACAGAACCTCTATGTTTCCTGTCAAGGCATATTGCAGCGCATCCACCAGACCGATCTTACCCGCAACGGTTATGTTGATTTAGTCTTTTGCAATTCCCAGAAGCACGAGGAAAATACCCCAGTATATCTTTACCCCGACCCGGTCCATTTTTCCGAAAAAAGAGAAGAACTGTTCATCCGCGGGTCAGCGTGCGCGGAAGTCGCGGATATCAGCGGCGCCGGTTATGATGACCTGGTTATCGGCTGCGGTTGGGACGGGATAAACCTGCAGCTCAACGCGGTAATCCTCTATGGCGCCGAAGAAGGCCTGACCAATAAATACCTGGATTTTTTGCCGGCGCCCAAATCATACGCGGTGGCCGCGGGTGATTTCAAAGGCGCCGGCCGAACAAGCCTGGCGTTTTTTTCAGAGGGGAAAATCAAGGTTTTTTATCAGGGGGCCAAGGGGTTCCCCTTTGACGTGTACGCGACGCATGACTTTTCCGGGGCGCAGCAAATTGCCGCCATTTGGGACGGCAAAGTCAGGAGACATCATCTTATAATAAAAAAATCAGACGGCAGCTGCTTCCTGATCAAAGCATCATCCAGCGGTCTTGATTTTCAAGGCGAGCATATAAAATTGTGTGATCAAGAACCGGCTGGCAAGGGCGATGAAGCATCTCTCCAAACAAAAAATGCAGGTTCTGCTCTCCAAACAGTTAAAGCAAGTGAATCCCGGATCCGGGTGCTGACGTTGAAAGTTAAAAATTCAGCCGAGGCACAGACCTATGTCTTCATCGCCCATAAGCACAAGTGCTTTCTCTATCCGTATGCGGATTTCAAATTAGGTGTTCCCCTGGTTTTTAACTGTGAAAACGCGATCGCCATAGCGAGTGGTGACATCAACAAAAGCGGTTTTATCGACCTTGTTTTTGCCTGCCGGGATACCTCGACCGGCAAGGAGGCGTCCTGGATTTATTATGGCGATGCAAACGGCTGGAGTGAAAAAAACCGGCGTGCCTTGAACACGCTCAACGCCTGCGATGTGGCCCTTGCCGACTTCAGCGGGCAGGGCTACCAGGACATTGTCATCTGCCAGGGCAATACGGAAGAGTCTTATACCTGCCAAACACTCGTTTTCTGCACAAACGCCGGCGGGCTCTCCAAGGAGCCCATCCGCCTTCTGGCGCATAATCCCGTGCGTGCACTGGTGGTCCGTGCCGGCAAAGCCGGGAAACCCCAGCTGGTTGTTATAAACCGGCAGAGCGGGTCGCGGATTGGCAATGGCGATTCATTCATTTATCCCGGAGGGCCCGGGGGTTTTACCAGGGCGAATCGCATTGATCTGCAATCCTGGGGCGCCTGCGACATGGTTTGCTGCGATGTAAATGATAGCGGGCATCCCGATTTAGTATTTGCGAATACCGCGGAACTGTCACCCTGGCTCGACCCCGGCTCCTACATATTCAAAGGCTCGGATAAGGGATACCATTATGCTCCGGATATTGTATTGCCCACCGCGCAAGCTTCACGGGTAATTACCGGCGACTTTAATCGGGACGGGTTTCTTGACCTGGCTTTCATCTGTTCCAATAGCCCCCACGTGATCGTTTTTTATGGTTCGGCAAAGGGGTTCCTCCCTGAAAACAGCGTTAAAATAAAACTGGAATACAAGGGGAAAATATATAAAGAACTGCGCGGAGTTTTTTGCGCCGACCTGAATAATGACGGCTGGCTGGATATTTGCATTGCCACGTTTTATGAAAACGAGAGCTTTATATTGTGGGGCGGCCCGAAGGGATACAGTTTTGACAATGTCCAGGCGCTCGAGGTTCACCAGGCTTGTGCCATAAATGTTGCCGATCTCAACAAGGACGGGTATCCCGATCTTATAATCGGCGGGTTTGCCCATGGCTGTGACGCTATTCAGAAAACCTTTGTGTATATATACTGGGGTTCAGCCGAGGGATACAGCGAAAACAGGAAAACCCTGCTGCCCGCCTCCACCGTTGTGTCGCTCGCAATAGCTGACTTTGACAATGACGGCTGGCTGGATATTTTTGTGTCTTCGTACCAGGATGGCAGGACGAGAGACCTCGATGCCTTCATCTACTGGAACCAGAAGGACAAAGGATTTTTGCCGCATAAACGGAAATTGCTGCGCGTCCATGCCGCAACTGGAAATGTTGCCGCTGATTTTAACGAAGACGGCTGGATTGACCTGGCCGTTGCCAATCATAAAGTCAACGGCGATCATCTCTGCGATTCCACGGTCTGGTATAACGGCCCCGGCGGGTTTGATGAAAAAAACACAATAGATCTGCCCACCGAAGGCGTTCACAGCATGGGCATGGTTGACGTCGGCAATGTCATGGACCGTGGTCCGGATGAGTATTATACATCCATGCCATTTGAACTCGAAGCAGAGTGCGGGATCACTTCGTTCGAATGTGTTGCGGATATCCCGCGCAAGACCTGGGTGAAAGCACGATTCCGCCTGGCCGATTCCAGGTATGCATTGGAAAAAATGCCCTGGCAGGGCCCGGTTGGTCCAGACAATTGGTTCAACATCGGGGAGCGTGTAGACAAAACATTGTTTCGAGGAAAATGGGTGCAGTACCGGCTGGCCGTGGGAGCCTATAATTCACTCAATACGCCACGGATCAGTCAAATCACGGTAAATTTGGAAACAATGCAGTGATTAACTTAATACAGATCTTTATTTCAGCAGCGAAATTCTATTAGGATTTCCTGTGATCTTGGTTTTACGCGCCGGAGACGAATGCTGACGGGGTTATGCGATGCCCCGGCCCGTTCAGCATGTCAATATTTTCGCCCACACCTATAATCCGAAATAACATTGACTTCGGATGGCTGAATAAGTACTAAGGGACCCAAGCAACAACAATTGGCCGGTGAGTTCGATTAATCATCGAACTAATTGTTCAAAAACGAAACGTCAGTTATTAATCGAGGAGAGGGTATTCATGAGCAAAAAGAAGAGCGCGGCCGTCCTTGGCGGAGCGCCTGATGCGGGGTCGGACCAAAAACTGCGCATTGTTTCCATCGGCGCGCACCCGGCCGACGTTTTCGATCAGAGTGGCGGCACCATGTTGCACCACACGGCGCGCGGCGACTATGTCGCCTGTATTTCGCTCACCCACGGGGCGCGCGTTCACGATGCCGTGATCAGCGAAGATATGTTCCACCGCAAGGAAATTCCCGAAGCGGCTGAATTGACGCAGATGATCGGGGACCGCTCCGATGTGAAAGCGCAGGAAGTTCGGAAGGCGTGCAAGATCCTGGGCATTGATGATGTCTATTTCATGGGCATTGATGATTCCATCATGCTCGTGGAACGCGACACTGTTCGCCGGCTGGCCCGTCTTTTACGCCAGATCCGCCCCGATATCATTCTGACCCATTACCCCTTCGAGGGCGACGGGCATGTGTCTTCGCATGCCGTGGGCGGCCAGATCGTGATGCATGCCGCAGGATTCGCCGGCAGCGTGGATCCCGGCGACCGCAATCCGCCCCTTCGCACGATGCAGACCTTTTTCTTCGGTGATGGCGCGGCCCACGTACGCAATGGCTTGTGGGATGCCCGCGGTGGTTATACCAACGATGTGTTCGTGGATATCACGGATGTCATCGACAAGAAGTTCGCGGCGATGGAGTGCCTGGTCAGCCAGGGTTATGCCGGTGTCTATAACCGCAAGCGTATTGAGCATAGCGATGGTGCGTTTGGCGGCGGGAGTTTTTCCTACGGGGAAGGGTTCATCCGGGCGGGTTCGGAGAAGCATTATTACCTGCCGATCACTGCGGATGCCCGCCAGCGCGCCAGGTCTTCGGACCATGAGGTTATGCGGCACTACTCATGGCGTATGCCCATGCCGGTGGCGGATACGATGGCTAACCGCCCGCCTTCATTGAAAGCATAACGCAGGCGGTGATTGTTTAACAAAGTAAAGCGAAACGAAACGATAGTTATTAATCGAGGAGAAGTTGTTCATGAGCAAAAAGAAGAGCGCGGCCGTCTTGGGCGGAGCGCCTGATGCGGGGTCGGACCAGAAACTGCGCATTGTTTCCATTGGCGCGCACCCGGCCGACGTTTTCGATCAGAGTGGCGGCACCATGTTGCACCACACGGCGCGCGGCGACTATGTGGCCTGTATTTCGCTCACTCACGGGGCGCGCGTTCACGACGCCGTGATCAGCGAAGATATGTTCCACCGCAAGGAAATTCCCGAAGCGGCTGAATTGACGCAGATGATCGGGGATCGCTCCGATGTGAAAGCGCAGGAAGTTCGGAAGGCGTGCAAGATCCTGGGCATTGACGATGTCTATTTCATGGGCATTGATGATTCCATCATGCTCGTGGAACGTGACACTATTCGCCGGTTGGCCCGTCTTTTGCGCCAGATCCGCCCCGATATCATTCTGACCCATTATCCCTTTGAGGGCGACGGGCATGTGTCTCCGCATGCCGTGGCCGGTCAGATCGCGATGCATGCCGCGGGGTTTGCCGGCAGCGTGGATCCCGGCGACCGCAACCCGCCCCTTCGCACGATGCAGACCTTTTTCTTTGGTGATGGCGCGGCCAGCGTGCGCAATGGCTTGTGGGATGCCCGTGGCGGTTATACCAACGATGTGTTCGTGGATATCACGGATGTCATCGACAAGAAGTTTGCGGCGATGGAGTGCCTGGTCAGCCAGGGTTATGCCGGAGTCTATAACCGCAAGCGCACTGAACGGTCTGACGGCGCATTTGGCGGCGGGAGTTTTTCCTACGGTGAAGGATTCATCCGAGGTGGCTCGGAGAAGCATTACTACCTGCCGATCACCGCCTTTGCCCGCCAGCGCGCCAGGTCTTCGGACCATGAGGTTATGCGGCATTACTCATGGCGTCTGCCCATGCCGGTGGCGGATACGATGGCTAATCGCCCGCCTTCATTGAAAGAATAAAGCGGACGGTGTCATCCGGTTAAGGTTTGGCAAAGTAAAGATGCGGCTATATCCGCCTTCGGTGGATATAGCCGCGTTTTGCTTTGGGCTGGGGGCCTCTGCGCAGCGGAACATATCCGCCTCCCTTTGCCCGGCTTTGGCGATGCCATGCCAGGCGTTAAATATCCGGATTAAAGTTGCAGAATAGTGCAACAGGATTGCAGGATCGAACATTTACGCCGGCCCGATCCAGGTGCTAAATTATTTCAGAAAAAGGAACATCGTGCCCCTCGTCCCCAGAAGGTTCAAGGCAATTGGCTGGCAAGCGATTTGCCGGACTGGAGGGAATATGCCGGTATTAAAAAAACACCCCATGGGCGCTATTTTTTTATTATCGCTTTGCCTGTGCGTTCTGTTTCCCTTTATGACCGTAAAGCCGGCGGCAGCTGCCGAGGCTAATCAGAAGGAAGATGTCCGGATACAGGCAATGAAAGCGCTCCGCAAAGAAGCCCGCCACCGTCAGCGCCGGATAATTTTCAACAATGACGGCGACGACGCCATGCCGTATGCGGCATACAATCCGCTGGTCGAAGGGTTTTTGAAGGAGCGGACGACCCCCTTGCTTGGTTCCCAGGTGGACACGATTTTTTATGCCACTGCGGAAAGCTTCGGGTTTTTTGTGCATCGGACGAAAGTGGGCGCGACATTTACGACGCCGACTTTTCCCTGCGAGGGAAAATCACGCCGGAACATCACCCCGGATTTGATTGCCCTGGGCACGGATCCCCTGCAACTGATGGTGGAGTTCTGCCGCAAGAACAGGATTGAGGTTTTTTGGAGCATGCGCATGAACGATACGCATGACGCCGGCTTTAACGATTATGCGCCGGCTCTTTTCAGCCCGCTGAAACAGGCCCATCCGGAGTACCTGGTCGGTAGCCGGGATAAGAAACCGGAACGTGGCGGCTGGACCGCGGTTGACTACACCCGCCCGGAAATCCGGGAGCTGGCCTTCCGTTACGTGGAAGAGGTCTGCCGGAATTATGACATTGACGGTCTGGAACTGGATTTTTTACGCCACCCGCATTTTTTTAAGAGCGTTTCCTGGGGCGGTCGGGCGAGCCGGGCGGAACTGGACATGATGACGGACTTGGTGCGCCGGGTCCGGAAAATGGCGGATGAAGAGGCAATAAAGAAAGGCCATCCCATTCTGGTTGCGGTGCATGTGCCGGATTCCCTGGAATACTGCCGCGATATCGGTCTTGATCTGGAATGCTGGCTGGGCGAAGAGTTGGTGGATATTCTGGTCACCGGGGAGGTCTACCAATTGAATCCCTGGTTGTACAGCGTTCAGTTAGGCCATAAATATGACATACCGGTTTACGCCCGTCTGGGTGAGACCAGGGTAAACGGTGAGCCGAAGGGAATGCCGGCGGCTTTATATCGTGAATCTGATGCAAGTTTCCGGGGGCGGGCATTGCAGGCCTGGGCATCCGGCGTGGACGGTATATATATGTTCAACTTCTTTGACTCGCGGTCCCCGCTCTGGCGGGAATTGGGCGACCCGCAAACCATGTTGACCAGCCCGAAGACTTATTTTGCTTCGCCGCTGGGCAACGGCAAGCGGGGCTACCTGCAGGAAGGCGAAAAGTATATGCGGGTGTTCCTGTTAAGTCCCGACACGCCGCCGCATTCCCTTTCACGCAACCGGATGGAAACCGTACCGTTGTTGGTGGACGAGGATGTGGCCGGCGCGGAAAAAGCGGGCTTTGAGCCGCTGATCAAATGCCGGTTCTGGACCAAGGGATTGAACTCGGCTGATGCGTTAGCGGTGAAGTTAAACGGGTATCCGCTGAAAAATGCCGTGATGCTATCCGGCGGCTGGCTTGAATATCCGGTGGCCCCAGAGTATCTCAAAAAGGGCGCCAATCAATTTGGGCTGACGAGCTTGCAGGCGGCAACGCCGGTATTTGAAGGGGATCCGGGCACTGCGGAAATCAAGCAATGGGATATGAATTACGTCTGCACTAAGGTTCTGGCTTATCCGGAACAACTGCCCTGGCGCCGTTTGGTAAATGGAAAGGACGGGATTGAACGGATCCATTCCAAGAGCCAGCTTTTTCTTGCGGACCGGGGAACCGGGCCGGTGGATATGACCAACCTCATTTACCCCTGGGATGTGGGACCGTCGGACACGGAAGTAGTGGAAGCGCGGCTGCGGGTGGTGGCTACCAGCGATCCGCTGGGCGTATGTCTCCGGCTGGCCAACAACAATTCGGTGGAATTCCTGAGTTTCGAGAAAGACCGGATCGGACTGCAGTTTGCCAAATTATCCTGCCCGCTGGATACAACGAACGAGCTGCACACCTACCGGGTGGTATTGAAAGGCAGCGACATTCAGGTATACGTGGATGGAAAACTGAAGCTTGACGGCAAAGGCAAATTTACAACCCCGGCTGCGGATCAGAAAAATTGGTTAAAACTGGATGATGGTCTGGATGCCTGGAACAAGCGCAGTTTATTGTTCGGCTCGGCAACCGGTCCGGGAACCGGCGAGGCCTATTGGGAATATATCCGTTTTGCCAGCGATGCCAAACCGGTATCCATACGCGATCTGATTCTGTCGGTAAGCTATGTCAAAAAGGGAACTCAATAATCTCGATCCACAACGCCGGACAACGCGATCACGGTCTCTCCGGACGGTCAAAATAACGTTCCAGTCGGTAAATCCGGCATGGCCCCGTTTTGGGTGCTGACGAACGAAGCCCTTCGTTCAGCGTCTTGCATGGCTTGCCGCGGGGACAAGCCGAACAACAGCCCGGTTGTAAATACGGCACAGAAGGCGTCGCCACAACCGACCGTATCCACGGCTTTCTCCGGGTTTGCCGGTTTGCAACTCACCGTTGTTCCTTTGGAATAATAACTCGCGCCCGCCGCCCCTTTGGTCAGCACAACGGCTTGAAAGTCGAATTTGTCGAGCAATGACCGCGCTAATTCGTTTTCCGTGCCCGTCTGTTCAAGCAAAGCGGCAACGGTCATGATTTCGTCGTCGTTGATTTTAAGGATATCCGCGATTTTAAACATCTTTTCGATCAATTCAAGGCTGTAATAGTGCTGGCGCAGGTTGATGTCGCATATTTTCAGGCAGTCTGCCCGCAGCGCTTCGAGAAAACGAAAAATTGTCGCCCTGCTTCCGGGCGAACGGCAGGCCAGGGTGCCAAAACAAACCGCATCGGCTTTACCGGCCAGTTTGGCAAAGTCGCGGGAAAAAGGAATGTGATCCCAGGCAACGTCTTCAACAATGTCGTATACCGGGATGCCGTTGGTCATGCGGACGTTAACCGTGCCCGTCGGGAAACTATCCAGCTCGGCAATATGGTTGGTGGACAAGCTTTTGTTTTTCAGGAAGCCAAGGAGTTCGCCGCCCAGCGGATCTTGCCCTACGGCGCTGACGATATGCGCGTGCGTTCCCTGCGCGGCGGCATGATAGGCGAAATTGGCCGGGGCACCGCCGGGTTGGCGTCCATCCGGCAACATATCCCAGAGCAATTCGCCTATGCCGACCACTATGGGAACTTTTGTTTTTAAACCGATTGCCATGCCCGGTCTATTCTCTCAAAACTTGCGTTTACGGTATCGTCGACGGATTTTCCGGGAAACGGAGTCATTTCCATCAGGAGGTTGCCGCGGTGGTTTTTATTCAGAAAGCCGCAAGCCAGCAAGGCGCGCAAAATCAACGCCAGTTCGGGGACGTCAATTTCGCCGCCGTCAAAACCCGGCGGGGGGTGCGTGTCGCCCCAGCGCGGATTGGCCTTGTCTTTCAGCACGCAATTGCCCAAATGGACGCGTTTAAGGAATGGCGCGGACCGTTTGATCGCCGATTCGAAATCTTCATGCATCAATGGCAAGTGCGCCACGTCCAATTCAAACCCGAAATTATCGTGTTGGGCCTTGATACGCTCCGCCAGTTTGACGCAGTCGTCAATGGGGCCGTAAAGAAACTTTTTGTCGATATCCATGTCAAAAGGTTCCAGCATGGCCGTGATGTTGTGCGGCTTTAACTGGGCGCATAAATCGAGGCAAAATCGGTCGAAGGCCTTGAAATGAGCGGGCGTCGCATCGTAAAAAGACGGCGTTCCGGCTCCGAATATAAAACCTTCTGCCCCGATGGCGGCGGCCTGCGCAATCATGTCGTCTACGATCATGCGCACCTGGGCTTGTCCCGCGTAAGACAGAGCTGCCAGCGGGAAGCTCCGCATGGGATATAAATGGATCGCGAAACAAACTGTTTTGCCGCAATTCTTTATTGCCCGAACGAGCGGCCGGCGATATTGGGCGCCGTAGGGCAGGCAACAGTCAAACGTCTCGATGTCCCGGCGTTTAATGAATTCGAGCAGCGTTTTGGTATGATCTTCCGGATCGTTTATACATTCCGGATAAAGCATATGATGCACCAGCCCCAGCTTGGCATATTCCCTGATATTTGTTTTCATTTGATTGCCTGCTGTGTCTGGAGTTTCATCTGCCAGTATTTAGCCCAGCATTCCGTAACCGTTTTGCCGCGAATCGCGATGGAATCGGAACACCCAAAAAGTTTCTGGAAGACATTCAGATATGGACCTGGATTGAATACCACTTCCAATTTTATACCGCCGGTAATTTGCCACGGTTTTACCGCCGGCGGATGCCGGACGATCCCGGCGGCGGTTTCCCTGATTTTTCTGGCGGTCAGCTTGGCGGCGGGACAGGCCCCGCCATCGGCGGAAAGCGATTCCTTCACCGATACCCCCGCGACCTTGGGCACAAGTTTTCTTGCTTCGGCAATGCCCGCTGAATCCGCCGTAATCATGAGGAGCGGGACGCCCCAGTCGCCGGCAATCGCCGCTTCCATGCCGATTTCGCCGACGGATATACCATTTAGGATTAAGTTTTTGATGTCGGGCTCGTAACTGTGATGCAGGAGTTCACCGGTGTTGCGTTTGGAGTGGAATCCGAGCAGGATCAGCCCGGTGCAAGACTTATCAAGCCCGCCGGCCCAATCCTTCTTATAGGGCGGCTTGCCGCAGATTGCGGTTGCGTTTTCCGGGAGTTGGTCTATCGCGATATTCCGGCCGTAGTAATGCTCGTCATAGATGAGGATTTCATCGGCGCCGCCTTCGTTGAGACCGTCAATCAGCGCCGTTAAATCCGACATGAACATTTTCTGGCCGAACGCGTATTCCGGTTTCCCGGGTTCCGCTTCCGCGTAGCTGACCACCCCGCTTACCCCTTCCATGTCGCAGCGAATCATGTATTTTTTCATATTTAAAACCTTCTCAGCAAAGTGTGCCGGATTCGCGCAAGGTTGCGCGCAGTTTGACGTAGTCCAGTTCGCGCAATGGGATGTTGGCCTTGGCGCAGAGCGCGGCGGCGGTTCCGGCGGCTTCGCCCGTGATCATGCATTCGACGGTTACCCGGATGCTGCCGGCGGCTTCATGCGTGGCCGAGATACAGCGTCCGGCGGTCAATAGATTGGTCTTGCCGCGGGTCGTAAGACTGCGGAACGGTATCTGGAAATACCAGTGTGGCGGGTAGGCGGTCTCCGGGTCTTTGAGCCATTCCGGGCGCGGGTGCGTGTCGATCGGGTGACTGCCAAAACCGATGCAGTCCTCGAATTTTTTCTGGTGATACATGTCCTCGATATTCATGACGTAATCGCCCAGAATATGCCGGGTTTCGCGCACGCCGATCTCGGGACAGTCAAGCAGGAAGGCGTTTTGGAAACCGGGAATCGCTTTTTTGATGTTAACCAGCCATCGGCCGACCATGTCCGCCATGATGACTTCTGCGCGGGTCAGGTCTTCGACGTTACAGCCGTTGCCCTGAACGCTGGGACAGCACAGCGTAACTACGCCGGCCGAGGGCAAGTTGTAGACTTGAATGCTGGATGGCGATCCATCCATGCGGATTTCCAGCGTGCCCATCTCGCCCTTTGCGAAGCGCTCCCTGGCTTCGGCGAGCGTGAATCTGGCGAAAGCCTGCATTTCAAAACGATCCGGATTTTCAGCAAGCCAGTCGAAGGTAGCTTGCAAATCCACGTTGCCGACCTTGAACATGACGCCCATGCTCTGCATTACACCGATTTTAGTTTCCTTGGCGCATAAGTCTTCGGGGGTTACCCCGCAGTAATAGGGCACCCCCGCGCGCGCCGCTACATCGCCGTCACCGGTGGCGTCGATGAATTGCCTGGCCACAATGGCCTGCCGGCCGGACTTGGATTCGAGCACCAGGGCCTTGAGTTCCCCGTTTTCCTGGATAACGTCCACTACCCAGGAATGCAGGCGCAGCTTGACCCCTGCTTCCTTGAGCATCTGGAATATAATCCGTTTAAAGTCTTCGGCTGAGGTGAAAACATAGCGTCCAAAAGTGCCGGAATTGCCGATCCCGGCACCTTCTGCGAGGATACGGTTGGTGAGTTCGCGGGTAATGCCGCCGGCGATTTGAAGTTCGGCGGGATTGGTCGCGAGCGTTTTGTGGTCCTTGGTGTTTTCCAGGAGATTGCCGGAAAACTTGGTGTACATGGTCAGGCCGGCGTTGCCGGAGGTCATCATGCCCCCGAGACTGCCGTACCGCTCAACAAGCATAACGCTTGCGCCGCGGCGTGCCGCCGCGATTGCGGCGACAACCCCGGCCGTGCCACCGCCTGCAATCAGCACATCCACGGCAGCGACAATCTCGGTTTCCACGCTCATTCGAATGGTTTGGCCTACTTCATACATTTTTACGCTCCTTGTAATTGCGGCCCTTATGGGAATGGCGCAGGATTTATCATTGGCTAAACTGATGGCATGCAATGACCGGCAACAACAGTTTCAGGGAGGGAATCACACACGGATCGTGTGCGAACACAGCTTCCTGTCATTGCATGCGGCAACTATCCACAGACAAACGGTCCTACTCGTCAAGGTGTCCGTGTTCCAGTCCCAGCGGCAAGGGTGCGGGCTTCCTGGTGGTGCTCGTCAGGACGCTGTACTTTCCTGTTTCAGACGACTCGTGGAAACTATGCATAATGTCCAGGACATGAAAGGCCTGTTCCCCGCACGCCCGGTGTGCCCGGCCTGAACAAATGGCATACGCCATGTCCGCGATGCCAAGCCCCCGTGACTGCATGGCGTAACCGTGTGTGAGCGGTATCTCGCTTGCCTGCTTGGCGCCAAGGCGCTTGACGAATACGGGTCCGTCAAAGGTGTTGGGGTCGGGGAGTTTCAAGGTGCCTTCGGTTCCGTAGATCTCGATCATAGGCAGGGTGTGGTGATAGATGTCCACACTGGTGATAATCATACCGGATGCGCCACAGGCAAACTCCATTACGCCCATGATCGTTGTCGGGGTCTCAACCATCATCATGCGTTCCGTCTTGTCGGGCAGTTTTGCCAGGCGTTCCGGCATCGGGACCGTGGCCGATCCCGCCACTCTGCGGACCGGTCCCAGTGCCGCCACCAATGCCGTCAGATAGTAGGGGCCCATGTCGAACATTGGGCCGCCGCCCTTCTTGTAGAGGAACTCGGGAATGGCCTCTTTCCATCGGTTTGCCAGGAACGCCGTAGCGGCAACGGGTGTCCCGATCCAGCCATCGTTCAGGAGCTTGATGGCGGTCTGGATGCCGCCACCCATGAATGTGTCGGGCGCACAGCCGACGCGGAGCCCCTTGCTCTTGGCCAGGTCCAGCACGCGCTTAGCCTCGTCACGGGTCACGGCAAGCGGTTTCTCGTTGTAAACGTGTTTGCCGTGGGCCAGGGCCTTGAGCGCGATCTCCCCGTGTACT
Organism: Kiritimatiellota bacterium; assembly: GCA_026398415.1. Taxonomy (GTDB): domain Bacteria; phylum Verrucomicrobiota; class Kiritimatiellia; order JAAZAB01; family JAAZAB01; genus VSJD01. Next base: position 38,082 of record JAPLSY010000053.1, read on the forward strand.
GCAGGGATAGTCAGATTGGCGACGATCTCGATCTCCGGGTCCGCGAGCAACTCCTCCACCGTGCAAGCACGGCAGCCATGCTCTTTGGCTTTGGCTTCGGCGCGTTCCCGGACGATGTCCGCACAAGCAACGATGTCGAGTATGCCTAAAACCTTGCTGGCGGTGAAGTAGATCCCGCTTATTGCGCCGCACCCGATAACCCCGATTTTCATTCGTTTCATACCTTTCGCATCCTTTCTGTTATAGACAATTCATGCCTTCTGAAAAGACTACACCTGTACACTTACCTTTTTTGTTCTTGTTTGGGATGTTATTTTTTCCTTCCCGGCGTGTCAACATCATTATCGCCTTTGATAAATATTGGTCATTTAACTTGAGGTGTTAATAACAACGCGATAATACTGCTTTATAATCAAAAAATGGCAATTATGTTAAAAGTTGTCTTTAGCTGAAATTGCTATTTTTTGTCTGAAGTTGTCCTTTTTACAGTCGAGCGGCGCAAATGAAGACGGATCTGAATAGTTTGTCTCCATATGTGCGCTGCGTACGCACCCACGCGATTCGGGGTTTGGGCTTGACATCATGAAGGCATTTTTGTGATTTTACCGCTTTGCAGATATTAAATGCAGCAATAGTATGAAACTGCTCCAGGCAACTTGTCTTTTTTATTTTCTGTGGCTGATAGGAGGATACGTCATGGCAAACGAACCGACGGCGAAGATCATATCTACTAATGTCATTTGCAGGCAACCGGGCCGATACATAGGCTGGCCTACGATCGCCAGAACGCATAACGGGGATCTGGTGGTCGTTTTCTCCGGGGACCGGGATGCACACATCTGTCCCTGGGGCAAGACGCAAATGGTCCGCAGTTCTGATGGGGGCAAGACGTGGGCCGCACCGGTTACGATCAATAACACGCCTCTGGATGATCGCGATGCGGGAATCATTGAAACCGATAAAGGCACATTAGTCGTCAGTTGGTTCACATCACTGGCGTTTTCGGATCCGGGTCAGGTTTCCTGGCTTCCGGAGACCATGCGGAACGGATGGATGCGCCATATTGAAAAACTTGACCAGGAAACACGCGCGAAGTGGCTGGGTAATTGGATCCGTCGTTCCGAAGATGGCGGCAAAACGTGGGGGGTGCCCATCCGGAACCACGTGAGTGCTCCGCACGGTCCGATTAAATTATCGGACAAGCGACTAATATATGTCGGCACGGGGACCAAAGACGGCAAAGGCATTATCGGTGTTGAAGAGTCGCGCGATGACGGTCGGTCCTGGAGCTTGCTTGCAACCGTCCCGATCCCTTCGGACGAGGTGATTGCCCACTATGATGAGCCGCATGTCGTGGAGGCGGAAAACGGAAAACTCGTGGCCATGTTCAGGTCCGAACCGAAGGACCGGTCCCAGTGTTTTCTCAAGCAATCGGAAAGCACGGATGGCGGGAAATCCTGGTCGCTTGCCCACAAGACGGCCATATGGGGTTATCCCCCCCATCTGATCCGGTTGCGGAACGGCTGGCTGCTCGTGGTCTACGGCCGGCGCATGCCCCCGTTCGGTGAGCAGGCCTGCATCAGCCGGGACGCTGGAAAAACATGGGATACCGCGCATGAGATTATTCTCGCCGGCGCGCCGAACGACGACCTGGGCTATCCGGCATCCGTGCAACTCGATGACGGCTCCATCTTTACCGTATTCTACCAGTGTGCCAAGTCGGACAAAAATACCTGCTTAATGGCAACACACTGGCAACTTGCCGAATAGGAAGCGGGGCGGCGCCGGAGCCCACACGGGCGAGTGGCATTGTTTAAAAAATAAAACGTAAGAAAGCGAGGATTTATGCCTGGCGGACACAAGGGGCGGGTTACTCCGAAAGCGCTGGAGTATTTAAAGGAAGTTGTTAAGTACGGATTCGGAAATTCAACCGGCAACGGCATGGTTGCAAAATTTGAAAAGGCATTTGCCGAGCGGTTCGGCGTGCCCTATGCGATTGCCTTTTTTAACGGCACCACCACGATGCACGCCTGCCTGGCGGCGGCCGGCGTGAAGCCCGGCGATGAGGTCATCGTGCCGCCGCTGACGTATGCCGCGACGTCTTTCGCGGTCATGCACCAGGGCGCGGTGCCGGTATTTGCCGATGTCGATGAAAAAACATTCAACATCTCGCCGGAGAGCATCCGGGCGCGAATAACACCGCTGACCCGCGCCATTATTCCGGTCGGCCTCTACGGTTTGAGTGCGGATCTGGACCCGATTATGGAAATCGCGGCCCGGCATAACCTGGCGGTGATCGAGGATAACGCCCAGTGTGTCCTGGGACAGTACAAGGGGCGGCTGGCCGGCACCAATGGCCACATGGCCAGTTTCAGTCTGCAGGCGTCCAAGCACCTGACCAGCGGTGAAGGCGGCGTGGTTCTCACCAAGGACGAAAAACTGGCGACCGGCATCCGTAAGTTCGGCTGTTTCGGGTACCACACGGTCAGCAGCGGCACCGGCGGGACGATGTGCAAGGAAGACCGGGGCCATCCCACCTCCATCCGGCACGATTCCCTGGGCTGGAATTACCGCATGTCCAGTCTGCAGGCAGCCGTGGCGCTGGAACAGGTGGAGCGGATCGACGAACTGGTCGGGCTGCGGATCAAGTGCGCGGAGATTTTTGCGGAGGCGGTCAAGGGTTGCGCATGGCTGGTTCCCCAGTATACGCCGCCGGACTGCGTGAACTCCTGCTGGACGTTTGTCTGCCGTCTGGACACGGAAAAGGCCGGCTGTACCTGGGACGAATTCCGGAATATGTTTTTCTCCCTGGGCGGCGATTTTGTCTACGGCGCCTGGCGGCTTACCTACAACGAGCCGGTTTTCCAGGAAAGAAAATTCTTGGGCGGCAATTTCCCGATTGACTCGGAGATTTACAAAGGCAAAAAGCAGGTATACAAACCCGGGCTTTGCCCGGTTGCGGAAGCGATCCAGCCGAAACTCCTGCAGTTTAAAACCAATTACTACAAGCTTGACCGGGCCGCGCAACAGGCGAAAATCCTGGCGAAGACGATAAAAAAAATCTCGCGCGGCTGATGATAACGCCGGCCCTGTTGGTGACGGGCACTTTGCGGGCAGGGTACAAGGCGGAGCATGCTTGGTCAGCCTTTGACCGCCCCCAACTGCAGTCCCGAGATGAAGAACCTCTGCCCGAACAGGAAGATTACGAACATGGGCACGATCTGGATCATGGAACCGGCCATCAACAGCGTCCACTGCACATTACCGTGCATCTCATTTAACATTTGCAGCGCAATCGGCAGGGTATACAGTTCATGGCTGTGCAGTACGATCAGCGGCCACATGAAGTCGCCCCAGGCGCCCATGAACGTCAGGATCGAGAGGGCGGCCAGCGCGGGCTTCGACAGCGGGATAATCACATGCCGATAGATGCCCAGCAACGAACAGCCGTCCAGCAGGGCCGATTCCTCCAGTTCCGTCGGCAGTGACATGAAGAACTGGCGCAACATGAACGTGCCGTAGGCGGTGAAAATGCCCGGCAGGGTTACGACCTTGTAGGTGTTGATCCAGCCAAATTCGCGGAACAGCAGGAAAGCCGGGATCATCGTGACCGCGCCCGGAATCATCATTGTCGCCAGGTAGGCCATAAAAATCTTGTCGCGGCCCGGGAATTGCATCCGGGCAAAAGCGAACGCCGCCAGTGAGCTGGTAAAGACCATGCCGAACGTCGTAAACAGCGTGATAAAGAAACTGTTGAGCGTTGCGCGCAGCAGGCCGCTCTCCACCATCACGGTGCGATAATTTTCCCAGTAGAAGCGGTGCGCGGGTCGCAGTACGGGCTTGTTTTCCAGGTGCCGGTCCAGCAGGCGGCGGTTGAGTGCGCGGCGGGCCAGCAAATCTTCTGCCTTGGGTGGTTCGTTGAATTTCAGCCCGCCGGCCACGACTTGGTCGGTCCACAGGGACTGGGTCTGCAACAAGGTGTTCAAGGAGGTGATCAACCGGTCTTGTTCGCTTAGGGGCAATTGCGCGCCGACGTCGGCGGCCAGCGCGGCCGATTCCCGGGCTTCATCGTCCAAAAGGTCGCCGACATGTGCCAGCGCGCCATCGGCGGATTGCCCCTGCCCGGTCAGTAAAGTTCCCAGTGCCTGCCAATCCAGCACGTCACTGCGGTTGATGCGGAACGACATTTGCGGCAACAAGCGGCTCATGTCCCTGACGTCGGCGTCGGGAGCTTTCACTGAGGTCACCACCATCCAGACGAGGGGGAAGATCATGGATACCCCGACCAGTATCAGGAACGTATACGAGGCGGCATGCGCCAGGCCGCGTCGGCCGGTATTTGTGCCCAGTAGCCATTCAAGCATAGTTTACCTTCTTCCCGCCAAACCGCCAGTTCAACATGGTCGCCACCAACACTATGAAAAACAGCACCACCGCGATGGCCGAGGCATAGCCCATGTTGAAATATTCGAAGGCATGATTGTAAATGTAGTAGCTGATCGTCGTCGTCGAACCGGCGGGCCCGCCCCTGGTCAAAACATAAGCGGCGTTGAAGCCCCCCTGGAACCCGCCAATGATGCCGGTGACGAACAGGAAGAAGGTGGTTGGGGCCACCATCGGCCACGTGATGTGCAGAAATTGCCGCCACTCGCTGGCGCCGTCTATTCTCGCCGCTTCGTACAGTTCCTGGGAGATATTGGATAACCCGGCCAGGTAGAGAATCATGCCCATCCCGCCCATGGCCGACCACAGGCCCATCATGATGAAGGCCGGTTTGGCCCACTTGGGATCGGTCAACCATCCCGGTGTCGGCAGGCCGATTGCGTGCAACATGGTATTGAGCAATCCGAACTCGGGGTTCAGGATGTTCTGCCACAGCAACAGCATCCCGATGCCTCCGCAGATCGAGGGCAGGTAGAAGATCAGCCGGAAAAAGTAACGGCCGCGCAGGGGTTGGTTCAAGACGATGGCCAGAAACAGGGACGAAATGATGCCCAGCGGGATCCCGATCATCAGGTATAATGTGTTGCCCAGGTACTTCCAGAAGGGGGCGTCATTCCAATGGAAACTACCATTATCCCAGTAACCGCCCAACAGGTCTATGAAGTTCTGCAGGCCGACGAATTCCGGGTGGTGAAAGATATCCCAGCGAAACAGGCTGAGTGCGAAGGCCGCCAGCACCGGCAGGAACGTCAAGACGAGGAACCCGATAACGTTGGGCGCGATAAACGCGAACCCGGCCCATTTCCTGGTGATCAACATATTGCTGCAATCCTTTCGACGTTGAATCAGTTGGCTTTGAATGCACCGCGCTCGCGGGCCTTTTCAATTGCCCGCGTAAGCTCGTACTGGGCGCGGCGCAGGCCCTCTTCCGGGGAGATTAACTTGGCTCCGATTTCCTCGCTCCAGCGGCCGACGATTGATTGGAACTCCTGCAGATGGGGGACGCGCGGGCAAGGATACATGTAATCGGTTGCCTTCACCCAGAGATAAAGGCTTGCCGGTTTGCCACGATGTTTGGCGACCATTTTCCGGGCGACTTCCAGGTCGGCCGGGATCCCGCCATTGATGGCTGCCGTCAGCATGAATTCTTCACCGAACAACAGCTTGTTCAGTTCCCAAGCCTCATCCGGATGCTTCGTCTCGGCGGAGATCATATATGCGCCACTCGAGGCCCAGTGTGCCCGCCGGCGTGCGCGCGGATAGAGGGCGATGTCCCAGTCCATGTCCGCCAACTGGCTGAGCAGCCGCTGCCAGTCCCAAGTGTAAGCCGCGATCATCGCATAGCGTCCGCATAGAAACAGCCCGATTTGATCGTGAGAACCCGCCTGCTGTTGTTCGATCTCGGAAGGCGTAATGTGTTCCACGTCGCGCAGGCGCAACATGATTTGATGGTACTCTGTGCGGCCCGGCGTATCTACCGTTGCCTTTGGTCCGTTCAGGTCGATAAACGGCGGCCCCCAGCCCTCGGCCACAAAACCTCCTGAGTATGCGAACTGATCGGTCCGGCCGTCGCCGTTCCGGTCGCGCGTCAGCGCACGGGCCTTTGTCAGAAACTCATTGAAATCCCAGTCCTCGCTCGGATACGAGATCCCCGCTTCATCGAACAGGGCCTTGTTGTACACGATGATACTCAGATCGATGGTGTAGGGTATCCCGATCTGCCGTCCGTTCCGGCGGTACCATTCGATTGCCTGCGGGTGGAATTTCTTGAGGTCTACATCCCGCGCCACGCGGTCGGTGATGTCCAGGAAGGCCCCCCGATCGGCAAATTCACCGAACGATTGGCCCATCCACATCAGGTCCGGCGCCATGCGGCTGGCCATCATGATCAGGATCTTTTGATAGTAGTTTCCGCCAATTTCGAGTATTTGCACCTCGACCTGCGGATGCTCGCGCTTGAAGGTTTTGACGGCCCCATCGATTGCGACGCGGAATACCGGGCTGGGTATGGTGGCCAGCACGAGCTTGATTTTTTTCTCCTTACCCGTAGTCCGCTGTGGTCCGGTGCTTGCCAGGTAGGTTCCCAACACGGCCAGCCCGATCAAAAAGCCGGCCAACCCTATGGCCGGCAGCGAAAACCACTCGGCACCATTCCAGTGTTTTGCAATCCAACCCATTCCTGTGCCTCAATTGTCAACCGGTGTCCGCCCTGAGTCACTAGCCGTGAACCAGGCCGGCTTTCTAAATTCTGACTTTTGACTCCTGAATAGTGGCAATGGCGCGTATTGTGCTATAAGTTTTGACGAGGTGCAAACCCATTTTATATTTATTTATTTATTTTTTCGGCTTGCTTTTGCTCGGCAATCTGTCCTATTGTCTCCAATACTTTTTTCTATTGCCAGAATCTCATCATGCGCGGGATTGTGGTACCGTCCGAAAAATAAGGAGCAAGGGCTATGGCGGAAGTCATCTTGGATCATGTCTGGAAGAGCTATGGCAGTAATATCTGGGCGGTGAAGGACTTTAATCTGACGATTAAGGACCGGGAATTCATGGTATTTGTCGGTCCCTCGGGGTGCGGCAAATCGACGACTCTGCGCATGATCGCGGGGCTCGAGGAAATCAGCAAGGGCTCGATTTCCATAGCGGAGCGCGTGGTCAACAATGTGCCGCCCAAGGATCGTGATATCGCCATGGTGTTCCAGAATTATGCGCTGTACCCGCACATGACGGTGTACGACAACATGGCCTTCGGCCTGAAACTGCGCAATTATAAGCGGGCCGATATCGAAAGCCGGGTGCGCGAAGCATCGGATATCCTGGGGCTGGCCGATTATCTGCATCGCAAGCCCAAGGCGCTATCCGGGGGCCAGCGCCAGCGCGTGGCGGTGGGCCGGGCGATCGTGCGCAAGCCGAAGGTGTTTTTATTTGACGAGCCCTTGTCCAATCTGGACGCCAAGATGCGCGTGCAAATGCGGGCGGAAATCAGCAAGTTGCATGTGCGCCTGGAGGCCACCATGATCTACGTGACGCATGACCAGGTGGAGGCCATGACCATGGGCGACCGGATCGTGGTGATGAAGGATGGGGTGGTTTTACAGGTAGCCACGCCCTTGGATCTATATGAGAATCCGGCCAACCTGTTCGTGGCGGGTTTTATCGGCACGCCGCCGATGAATTTATTCGAGGGACTGATCCGGCGCGGCGCGGACGGCTGGATTTTCGATGGCGCGAGCATGCAGATCGCGCTGTTGCCGGAAATGCAGGCCAAGCTGGAGGCCTACGTGGACAAGCAAGTCGTAATGGGCATTCGGCCGGAGCATGTCGGCTCGCCGATTGCGGAGAACACGGCCGATGCGCCGAAGATCAAGGCGCACGTGGATGTTGTGGAACCGATGGGCGCCGAGACCTATTTGTACATGACGTCCGGCCGGCACAACTTTATCGCCAAAATCGATCCGCACCGCCGGTGCGCCATGGGTTCCGAATTGCAACTGGCCTTTCTGGAGGCCAAGGCCCATTTCTTCGATCCGGCCACGACTAACCTGATCGTCTGACCGGCCTTGGACTCAAAGGCGATCAGCGCAGAAGTTCCCGCATTGCTTCCATAATTACCTCTTCGACTTCAGGCGCAACGTGGGAAGCTTGTTGCGATGTTTCATATCCGCCCTCAGCGTAAGATTTTTTTGTTCCAACGTAGCCGGGGCCGCAATCACCGTAAGCCGCTACGAGCACCGGCGCTGACGGGCGCATTTGCCGGGCGGCCAGCTGGTACTCAATCAGCATTTCTCCCGGCAGATGTAAAACACTTATTTTTCCCAGCCGCAGGCAGGACAAGTCAATCAGGCAACCGGATTGTCGGCGGCGTTTCCAAATCAGTTCAAACGCTGCTATAATCCTGGTGTTTTTAGCTTCATCGACGTTGTTGATGGTTTTTAACAGATCGTTTTCCGTTTGCTTGAGAATTAACGCGCTCACCGGCAATGCCACCGGTTTAACCCGCCAGCAAAAATCACTGTCCTTAAGCGGATATTTTCTGGTTTTAGCCCATGCCGCTTCCATGCCTTTGAGCAAACGTTGCGCTAAAATCAGCCGGTTTTTCGGCGAATGGTCATTATATTTTCCGGCCGCGATATTTCCACCACAGCCGTCGAAATGCAAATGCGCAACCTCCGGCAGGGTTGATTCCCGGATTGAACGCGCGAGGCCGACAAAATCAGGATTTACGGCGCCGTCGCCGTAAAAGCTCTGCGGATGCGTGGCGTAATAAGTCAGCGAGGCGAGTGGTTCTTCGCCGTTCCAGAAACTCAGATTCTGAAGCCAGGGATCAATCAGGCCTTCCGGCAAATCCCGCAGGGCCTTGTCCGTGCACGAACTCCAGCGTGTCTGGGCCACGCGTCCATCATTGCCCAGGATGCGGCGGTTCGATGCTACCTGGGATACTTTTGCTTTGCCATAGCCGTAATGGGTAACGGGTTTGGCCGATGCAAGCGCGGAATGCAGCGCCTTGGCGGCGGCCAGGGCAACGTTCTCTGCAAAAGACGTGTCTTCCATTATCCCGGCGATGGCTTTCAGGTCGGTAAGGTCTTTTTGGGAAAAGCAATAACCGGGTGTGTCGTGGGGATGGTGGGTATGAATCGTAACCCGCTCGATAGTTGTGTCGGCCGCTTCGGCCAGGACTTTCCGCCAGTAATCATGGCCGCTATTCCTGATTTCAACCCAGTCAACCGTACAGATGACGACCGGAGCTTCGTTGCCCAGGATGACCAGTCCGCGGGCCAACAAGGGCTCAACAATTTTTTTTACCGGTTTGACCAATCCCATGCATAGCGGCGATCCTAACGGCGGGGTGGCGTCGCTTTGAAATGTGGCAATTTTAATCATTAGGCTCCTTGTAGTAAGAGGAAAAATCCTTTCTCTGTGCCTCATGTGGCAAGGTTTTAGTATTGGTTATTACTCTTATTGCGTCAATGAAAATGGCACCGAAGGGAAAGCAGGTTTTGGTTCGTCACCTTGTGTAGAATGACCCTCTGGTTTATGACCTGTTTCTTTTTTCCTGTCTGGATTCGACGATGCCGGCCTGTTTAAACTTGCTTTTGGGAATACGTCCTGATATGTTAAAAATCACTGAGAGTGTGTATGGCTGACACTGAGCTTCCTATGAAAACATCAAAAATGGCGCTAACACAAATCGGCTGGATGGGGTGGTTGCCTGTGCTTTTACTGCTGACGACCGCGGCGGCGGTAAAGTCCTCCGACTTCGCCTACACGACGAATTCCGATAATACGATCACCATTACCCGTTACAATGGTTTTGACGATAAGGTTGTCATCCCGTCCACCATAGATGGCAAAACCGTTGCCGGCATCGGTGCCAAGGTGTTCTCTTCCGCCGCCAGCCTGACCGCAATCACGGTGAACGCAGGCAATGCCTTCTTTAGCAGCGTGGACGGGGTCTTGTTCAACAAGAGCAAGACCACGCTCCTCCAATGTCCCGCGGGCAAAGCCGGCAGCTATGCGATTCCCAGCGGCGTTACCGGCATCGGGGACGAGGCGTTCAAATGCTGCACCAGCCTGACCAGCGTGTCGATCCCCAACAGCGTTATCAGCATCGGGGCCGGGGCATTCAAAAACTGCATCAGCCTGGCCGACGTCACAATCGGCAACAGTGTCACCGGCATCGGGGCCGATGCGTTCTGGAAATGTACCCGTCTGATTGCGATTACGGTGGACGCAGGCAATGCCGCCTATAGTAGCGTGGATGGGGTCTTGTTCAACAAGAGCAAGACCACGCTCCTCCAATATCCGGGGGGCAAAGCCGGCAGCTATACGATTCCCTACAGCGTTACCAGCATTGGGGTCGATGCGTTCTTTGCCTGCACCAGCCTGGAGAATGTCACGATTCCCGATAGTGTTACCAATATCGGAGACTGCGCATTCAATGACTGCGTTAGCCTTGTTGCGATTACAGCGGGCGCACTCAATGCCGTCTATAGCAGCGTGGATGGGGTCTTGTTCAACAAGAGCAAGACCATGCTCATCCAATATCCGGGGGGCAAAACCGGCGGCTATACGATTCCCGGCAGCGTCGCCAGTATCGGGGCCTGGGCGTTCTATTCCTGCGCCAGTCTGGCCGATGTGTCGATTCCCAACACTGTCACCAACATCGGGAGCGAAGCGTTTTATTCCTGCGCCAGTTTAACCAGCGTCACTTTTCCCGACAGCGTCATCAGCATCGGGGCCGGGGCATTCAAAAACTGCACCAGCCTGGCCGACGTCACAATCGGCAACAGTGTCACCGGCATCGGGGCCGATGCGTTCTGGGGCTGCACCAGCCTGACTTTGATTACGGTGGGCGCATACAATGCCGTCTATAGCAGCGTGGATGGGGCCTTGTTCAACACGAGTAAGACCGTGCTCATCCAATGTCCGGGGGGCAAAACCGGCAGCTATACGATTCCCTACAGCGTTACCAGCATCGGGGATAGGGCGTTTTCTTCCTGCACCGGCTTGACCGGCGTGGTGATCCCCAATGGCGTTACCAGCATCGGGAGCGAGGCGTTTTATTGCTGCACTAGCCTGGCCAGCATGATAATCCCCCGTGACGTTACCAGTATCGGGGACTTGGCATTCTGGGGCTGCATCAGCCTGGCCGCGATCACGATGGACACAGGCAATGCCGTCTATAGCAGCGTGGATGGGGTCTTGTTCAACAAGAGCAAGACCACGCTCCTCCAATATCCGGGGGGCAAAGCCGGCAGCTATACGATTCCCTACGGCGTTACCAGCATCGGGGACTTGGCGTTCGCTTCCTGCACCAGCCTGACCAGTGTGTCGATCCCCGACGACGTCACCAGCATCGGGAGCGAGGCGTTTTATCGCTGCACCAGCCTGGCCAGCATAACAATCCCCCGTGGCGTTACCAGTATCGGGGACTTGGCATTCTGGGGCTGTGCCAGTTTGGCCGCGATCACGGTGAACGCACTCAATTCTATCTATAGCAGCGTGGATGGGGTCTTGTTCGACAAGAGCAAGACCATGCTCATCCAATGTCCGGGGGGCAAAACCGGCAGCTATACGATTCCCAACGGCGTCACCAGTATTGGGGACTCGGTGTTCTCTTCCTGCACTAGCCTGACCGGTGTGTCGATCCCCGATAGCGTCATCGGCATCGGGGACTGTACGTTTCCTGAATGCACCAGCCTGGATAATGTCACGATTCCCAGTGGCGTCACCAACATCGGGAATTACGCATTCTATGACTGTGCCAGCCTGAAAGGCGTCTATTTCAAAGGAAATGCCCCGGGTATTGGCTCGTCTGTGTTCGACGGTGACAACAAGGCGGTCGTCTATTACTTATCAGGGGCAACGGGGTGGGGCACAACGTTTGGCGGTCGTCCGACCGTGCTATGGAATGCAATCGAACCGCCAAGCAGTAGTCGGCCGGCCGCGCCAGATAACACATTCGGGCCGATAATCAAGGCCAATGGCACAGAGGGGGAAATAGCCATCGATTATCCAGGGGCCGTGTCAATCACTGTGGAAATGGACGCGGGGGATTTTGTGGGAGTACCTGTCGACTGGTGGATCGTTGTCAATAATGGATCTTCCTGGTTTTACCTGGACAGTGTGGTGGGTTGGACGGATGAGGGTGCTTGGCGTCCGGTGTACCAAGGCGGTTTATTCAATCTGCCGGCCACGGAAGTGTTGAACGCAACTGGTTTGCCGGTTGGTTTATATACGTTCTATTTTGCCGCCGATTATCCCATGGATGGGATTGTGAACCCGGATATAATTTTAATAGATTCCGTGACCGTTACCGTGCATTAAGGGAAGCGCCGGGGCAGCCCTTGGAATAAGAACTTGTTCGGAATGGAAAAGTCCTGCGAATAAGCCGGAACGGCGTCTGCCATTTCCTGCCAGGTGTCTCCATCACCCCCTTGAGTTTATTGGATTAACTGCCATTCAGGCAAGTGGGATCAGGGTAGGGATGAGGGTGGGCCCGGCTGGACTTGAACCAGCGACCAAAGGATTATGAGTCCTCCGCTCTGACCAACTGAGCTACGGGCCCGTATAAGATAAGTTGTTTAATTACAATATATTACGAAATAAACGATTTTTCGATATTTTATACTTGTAACCCTGAGTAGTAACCCTATAATGAGGGGCATGAAAACTATTCAACCAGTTACAGGCAATCAGGTTCTTGAAAGAGTCGGTCATTGTCTCTATCGCTCCGTAAAATCAAAAAGATACTATGCTATTCTAAAGCGGTCTGGCAAGCAAATCAAGCGGTCTTTGAAAACGACTGATTGCGCGCTTGCTCGTCGCCGTCTCTCGGATTTACAGGCCAAGGCTTCAGGTCTGCGCCGGGAAGAAAACGCGAAGATAACTTTCAATGGGCTGGTGGAGCAGTGGTTACAGGCTGTCATTGGCTCAATGAAGCCGTCGTCGTTTCTGCGGCAATCCCAAATTTTGAAATCGCTTGGCAAGTTCTTTGGCGCAATGGTGGTGCGCAGGATTACCAAGGCGGATGTCGAGAAATGGGCGGCGACCAGAAGCCAAGTAGCGTCAGCGCGAACCTTTAACTATGAACGGCAGACGTTTATTCGTATTCTGGATTATGCCGCGCGGGATGGCCTGATCATGGATAATCCGGCCAAGGTCATCAAGCGCCGGAAGCAACCCAAGCAGAAGGTCATCATACCGACAAAGGATCAATGCAAGGTTTTGGTTGAAGCCATCAGGGAACTGAAAGCCACCGCGCACGAAGCGGCAATCCTTTGTGAATTCCTGGCGTATAGCGGTTGCCGTCTTAGGGAAGCAACCGAAATGCTGTGGGGCGATGTGTCCTTTGAGTTGAAGCAGTTCACGGTGACGGGCGGAGAGCGTGGGACAAAGAACCTTGAAGTCCGGACTGTGCCGCTGTTCCCGGCATTGGAAGAATTCTTATTGAAGCTTCGGGATTCACTCCATCAAAAGCCGCAAGCTTCCGACCGGATTTTTTCCATCCAGAGTGCGAAAAAGGCAATGGAAAGCGCATGCCGGAATGCCGGGCTCCCTCATTTCACGCATCATTACATGCGGCATTTTTTCTGTAGTAATGCCATTGAGGCCGGGATAGACTTCAAGGCAATTGCCGGCTGGCTTGGTCATAAGGATGGCGGCTTGCTGGTAGCAAAGACCTATGGACACCTGCGCGATGAACACAGCGCGGCCATGGCAAAGAAGATGACGTTTGCCGTCGGCAATGATAATCCGGCTGAAGCGAAGCCATGAATAACGAAATCAAAAATGATCTGCCCGCTAATTGGCCGGTGTGGACGCGTAAGATTGTGAATGATCTGCAAGCGGCTGAGGATATGGCTGGCAAGTGGTTTTTGGATAAAGCCCCCGATTGGGCGGAACGTATCTGGTCGGAGTTAATCAAGCTGATTTTTGCGACGGTGAACGTAGCCGATTACCAAGAATCCGGCGCTCGTTTTGCCGGGGCCGTGCTGGGGCATCATCAATCGTTGCTTAAAGGCGAAAATGGTTTGGAGAAACAATCGGAACGGATGACGCAAGCATTGGAATGGTTGGACGATGAATTAAAACGGAAACTGAATAAGAAGGCTTACAGGAAGATGATCGCCGAAGGAGAAAAGCTTGCGCCGGACATTGAAAAGTTTTTCGATCAATTCGACAAGGTGCTGGCACATAAGGATGAGGCAATAAAAGCCGGATTGAAAATTGCGAGCGAGCAGACAGTCCAAGATCAGACGGAATTTTATGAAGCGTATTCGCGAGCGCTAAAGACGGAAATCTACGATGAACATGGCCGTCCACTGCGAGAAAAGATGTCATCCACTACGACGATTTACTTTTTATTGGCAGTCTTTTGGCCGGTTGTCGTGAAAAAGATTCCATCCGTGCCGATGTTGCACGCATGGCTATGTAGATTGCTTGGTGAAACACAAGTAGGCGATTTGGATAGAATCAAAGGAATTTGCCGACGTTATGGGATTACATTGACCCACCGTGGAAGACCCCGCAAGAAAAAGTGACACCGACCTGAGTTCTCTCTCCCTTTTTTGCATCCCACCAAGTTGTAGTCTGGTGGCATGCAACAAGAAATCCAGTTTAACAAGCCGCTGAAATTGGCGTTGACCCGGGACGAGGTCGCGCAAGCCTTGGGAATTGCCTCCGTCACGATAGATCGCCTTACCAAGCGCGGTTTAATCCATCCCTCAAGGGCAACGCGTCGTCCTCTTTATCCTGTCTGGGAAATCGAGAGGTTTCTGCGTGAAACTTCGGCGGCAATTAAATTATAACGAAAGGGGGTGTAAAATGAAGTTCATTGGAAAAGTGATCAAGCGTGAAGGTTATGTTGATCGGAAAGGTCAAGCGAAAGAAAAAGTCACCTTGTTGGACGAAGCGCCTGACGGTTCTGTCAGCGTTCAGTTCATCGATATTCCGGGTGATTCAACAAATGCAAAGAAGGATGAGTTTGTTGAATTTACCGGGCGTATTGTTTCGTCCCAGGGCGCGAAGTCTTTCGTGATTCCTGAGGCGGGAAGCGTGAAGATTATCAAAGTGAAAGGTTAAGAGTTCAGAAAAGCGGGAAGGTTGGAGGTTAAGATATGAGTGCCGTTGATCTTGTGATTCTTGAGCGGGTCAAGTGGGACTGGTTTGTCTCTTGCACAGTAAAGCGTCGCGATGCGTCGGATATTTATCTGACAAAAAAATGCTTCGCGCTTTTGAGATGGCTTGCAAGGCAAAATTCAGTGTATTTCCCACGGTTGCCTTTCGCTATTAGAATCGAGTCAGGCGAAAGCCCGGATCATCGGCATTTTCATTGTTTGATTGGTGGCTTGCTCCA
Source organism: Kiritimatiellota bacterium (assembly GCA_026398415.1). Classification (GTDB taxonomy): domain Bacteria; phylum Verrucomicrobiota; class Kiritimatiellia; order JAAZAB01; family JAAZAB01; genus VSJD01. The sequence continues at coordinate 53,386 of JAPLSY010000053.1, forward strand.
TACAGGAATTAGTATGCGGATGGCTACGATAAATCGTTGGTGTTATCTGGTAGGCACGAAGAACCCGGAAATTCCCAAGGGCACGTGCCGAGTCCGCCTGTATGATGGGTCGCGCGGTGCGGCCTGCTACCTCGTCTCTGTCTTGAATGCGGCAGAGTATCGGGGATGGAGTGAAGGCTATCTGAGGATATCCCACGCGGCGATGTGGCTGGCGAATCATGCCGTCCACAATAACGCCGCGGGAATTGGGGCCTATCGCCGTTCGTAGGACAGTTGTTATATTCAACGCTACGAAAGGGGTCTCCATCGGGGCGGGTTGCGGCGGCTTTAGCCGCCGCACCCGCCCCCGATGGGGTTGCTTGAAGGATTATTGTGTCGAAATATAATTTGGTTTCTGTGAAATGATCAGGAATACGATTATGGCCTTGAACCCTGGGGACAAGGCAGCTACATTCTTCTTGTAAAAGCTTAATGTCCTGATAATGGTAATCCGACTTGCCTGCTGGTAGGCAGAAAACCATGCCGACATCATAACATCAGGGCGAATTTGCTTGTTAATCAACGGTTGAGCATAGGAGGGTGACAAATGGCAGACACAAACAGAATCAAGGAACTTCAAACGGAAATCGATGCTGTCTTGGCATACAAATCCAAGCAACTTATAACCCGCCCAGATTGGGGTACAATGACTTTCAAGAAGGCAGAACAGGACATAACGCGAATCTTCTCGATCTTGGATATGCTTCGTGTTTTGCCCTTGGACTACTTGACCGACAGTGTGGCAGATAGGATGCGTAACGCTATACAGCAAGTAAAACCTTTCTTCGAGCGGATAGAAAAGTTCTCGATCGAACAGAGCAACCCGACTGAGGTAAGGAATAGCACAATCGCGGAACTTCGGCAACGTACCGACCCGATGATGGAAACTGTCACGCCGTGGATTCCTTTTCTCGCCTATCAGAAAGGTGATATATCCGAAAATATTTCCAAGCTCAGCAAGGCCATCACTCAAGCAAATTCAGTTCTCGATACAACGAAAAAGGATATCGAACGAAAAAGCGCCGAAATTGACGGGATCATTACCAAGGCTCGTGAAGCATCTGCTGGCGCTGGCGCCGCAGTATTCACGCAGGATTTCCTCAAGGAATCAACTGTGATCGAAGCGAGCGCAATTCCATGGTTAAGGGCTGCAGCTATATTCGGGTTACTAACCCTCATTGTCGCCAGTGTCACATGGTTCTGGACCCAGGCAGGCCTTGACCATGGTCAGATATTTCAGAAAGTCGCCAGCAAGCTCGTCGCTCTATCAGTTCTTCTCGCGGCCACGGTCTGGTGTGGTCGAATATACAAAGCGCTCAGGCACCAAGCCGCTATAAACAAGCACAGAGCTCTGTCACTTCAAACATTTCAAGCGTTCAGTTCTGCAGCGCCGGATGCCCAAACCAAGAGTGCGGTTTTGATAGAATCAACGCGGTCGATCTTTGCACTGCATGACACTGGATTCATTGAGTCCTCTGGTTCGGATCGAGAGTCAAACATCATCGAGATTGCTAAAACGGCGTTGGTGCATGAGAAGTAGTTGCCCTGAAAAGCGCATTTGGCCTACTCGGCTGATGCATGATGTTAAGCAGAGAAGATATAATGGACACCTTCAGTCCAAAGAAGCGCTCGTGGATCATGGCTCAGGTTAAGTCAACCGGCAATCGATCAACGGAGGCTAAATTTCTATTGGTGTTGCACGCAAATAAGATCGCGGGTTGGCGCAGGAATTACGCGCTATTTGGAAGGCCGGACTTCGTTTTCCCGAAGGCACGGGTTGCCGTGTTTTTGGATGGGTGTTTCTGGCACGGACACCCCCGGAAGTGTCGCATGCCCCAGGCAAATAGGAGCTACTGGAAGCAGAAAATCGCCCGTAACGTCACGAGAGATCGACGTGTAACGCGCACCCTCCAAGAAAAAGCTTGGAAAGTCATCAGGATTTGGGAAGATTCTATCCAGAAACCATCAACCGTGTCACGACTGCGGAAGGCATTGGCATGAATAACGAGAAGAAGACTGTTGCGGAGTTTTTCGCTGGGATTGGCCTCATGCGTATGGGGCTTGAGCAAGCCGGTTGGCAAGTCATTTGGGCAAATGACATAGATGAAGATAAGATGAAGATGTATCGGGGTCATTTTGCCGACGACAACGCCCATTTTCATTTAGGCGATGTCCACGCAATCGCACCCGACGACATTCCCACCGTTGAATTGGCGACGGCTTCCTTCCCATGCAACGATCTCTCTTTAGCTGGCGCACGTCGAGGACTTGCGGGACAGAATTCGGGTGCCTTTTGGGGATTCGTGAATGCCATCAAGGGCATGGGCAACCGACGCCCCCCGTTGGTGATGCTGGAAAACGTGGCCGGGTTTCTGACGTCTAATGACGGTAACGATTTCCGGGATGCCTGTCTTGCTCTGAACGAACTGGGTTATGCCGTGGATGCGTTCATTATTGATGCGGCATTCTTCGTGCCGCAAAGCAGACAGCGGTTGTTCTTGATCGGAAAACGCGAGAAACGGAAAACGGCGCAGATCGCGGAACCGCCGTCCTTCTATGAGTCTCAGTGTCGGCCATTCGCGCTTGCTGACTTCATTCTCTGGCACCCCGATATACGTTGGTCCTTGGGGAACTTGCCGTCAATCGCTAAGAAGAAGACAGGGTTAGCAGACATACTTGAAGACCTTCCGGCAAACTCCGCGTACTGGTGGAGTCGGCAGAGGGCCGAGTACCTACTCAGCCAGATGAGCGACAAACACAAGGCGATTGCCGACAAGATGATCGCTGGAAAAGAAATGACCTATGGGACTGTGTTCCGCCGGGTTCGGCATGGCCGCTCTATGGCGGAGTTGAGAACGGACGGCATCGCCGGGTGCCTTCGCACCCCAAGAGGTGGTAGCGGTCGCCAGATCCTGTTTGCCGCTGGCAGAGGCCGGTATGCAGTTCGCCTCCTCACGCCAAAGGAGTGTGCCCGCCTTATGGGTGCAGACCATTTCAAAATCACGGTTCCAATGAACCAAGCTCTTTTTGGGTTTGGTGATGCCGTGTGCGTTCCGGTCATTCGCTGGATCGCCGATAACTACCTGATTCCCGCATGGAAGGAGCTGCATGCAAAAGAACAGACAGAAGAGCGGTACGCCGCAAAAGCAGTCTAAAGTAATCGGATTACCAGAAGACGTTGCCGCAATCCGGGCGGAAATACGCAAGTATTTCACGACGAAGGACGGCAGCGGCAGACGTGTCGGCAGTTACAAACACGGCGTGTATGCCTTTTACGACTACGACGGCGAACCAATCTACGTGGGCCAGACTGAAGAGAAACTGAGCGGTCGAGTCAGTCGCCACCTTACGAACCAGCGAACTGATGCTGTAGCAATGAACGTACTCGACCCATTTGAGGTCGCGTACATCGAAGTGTGGCCTCTCGACGACATTGTGCAAGGACTCGAAAAGAAAGAGAAAAAAGCGCTTCTTGACCGTGCGGAATACACTGTCTTCCAGAAAGTCTTGAAGGAATCAGCACTTAGCGCGGTTCTGAATGAGAAGGAGATGGCTCCGCGAAGCAAAATTACCTTGCCAATCTCATACAAGCACCGCATTATCCCTGACTCAATCTACAGTCAACGCAAACATCCCGATGTCCGTATTGCTCGGCGCGCAACCACAATCGCCAACCTTGCTCGTGTCATCAGTGAACGTGATGTCTCCGCCGGCCTGCGGCGCACCCTCCTGACCCAGGCAAGACGACTTGAAAGACTTGCCGCTCAGCGAGTGAAAGAACTCAGGATCACGGCAGACTTCAAGAAGAAGCTCTAACCGGCTGCTGTTGCGACTCGCAAACTTGCCGAACCAGAGCCGTGACGTTGGCCGAAAGGAGAAAACAAGATGCCATCGAAAGAGAATTTCGTGGGTTTCGCTTGGTTAAAACCGGAGACGTTGGAACCAAAATGTTACATCTGCGGATACTGCGGTAAAGATGTGTCATCTGAAAAAGGCTACCGCATCCATCACTCAGTCAACGCGGGGTCACAAGTCGGTGGAGTTTTCATTTGCCCGAATTGCAAGGGAGCAACATATTTCTCGCCGAATTACAAAGACCAAGTGCCCGGACCTCTCTATGGAAGGACTGTGCAATATGTTCCGGTTGACTTGGATCGCTTATTCACAGAAGCGCGGGATTCGACTGCAAACGGAAATTACACGGCGTCTGTTCTTCTTTGTCGTAAGATGTTGATGAATGTTGCTGTAGCGCAAAAAGCCCCGGCCGATCTTCCTTTCGTTGAGTATGTGAACTTTCTTGCAAAAGAGGGCTATGTCCCACCCAATGGTAAGCACTGGGTGGACCACATCAGAAAGAAGGGCAATGAAGCGAATCACGAGATAGCGTTGATGAACCAAAAAGATGCCATCGAACTCCTCACTTTCGTCGAGATGCTTCTCCGCTTCATCTATGAGTTCCCGAACATGGTTCCGAAACCCGAGAAGAAACCCGGTCAACCAGTGGCATGAGGCTTCTCAGGTGATGCGGGGACACCCTCGATACCTGTCCTCACCGTTAGCATCCCGACTTGCAACCCGGAGTTGTAACCCGGTGATGAAAATTGAGCGTATTTGGGATTACTCAGGATGAAGGTCGGTTCTGCGGAATACGCTGATTATCATGCCTTTGATCACTCCGGATGACTCCAGAGGAAACAGGCTGAAATGGCCGGTTGGAATTATGAGTCCTCCGCTCTGACCAACTGAGCTACGGGCCCGGAAAAATGCTTCCGATTTGTTATCCGATGGCGGATCATACGCGGTTAAGGTGGAGATATCAAGCCGGCTTCAGTGACGTTCTCCCCAAAAACTGGACATAGCGACCTTTAGAGATATCCCTCCAAGGAAACTTGCCGTAGCGGTATGATCGGTTACGTGTCAGATTCTCCACGCTGACCAACTGAGCTACGGGCCCGGAAAAGCGCTTCCGATTTGTTATCCGATGGCGGATTATACGCGCCGGCCAGCGGTTGCGCGTGTTCAAAATGTGTAGCTTAGCGAGCCGCCAAAGACCCACTGCTCGACGCCAAAGTATATCTGCCGTGCACCGGCCTCAATGTCGGAATTCCATAGCCAGGCATACAGCACGCGGCCACCCAGGATCAGCGACGGGGTCAGGGCGTATTCCGCGAGGACATAGGCTTCGCCATTGACCAGTCCCGCATCCTGCGACGTGACAAGATCGTCGGAAGCCATTCCATTGGTCAGGTTCCAGGCAAAGAAGTAGGTATTAAAGGATCGCGAGCCCCAGCCGTTGTTCACGCCGGGCGTCAACGTTAACCGGTCCGCCAGGATCTTGAAATCGTGTTCCAGGCTCAGGTTAACATAGGCGCCCCGCACATCGCCAAAATCGTAATAGACATCGAACTCCGGCACCACGATGGGATTCGGCCAAGCGATATTAATAAATGCCTCGCGGGTGGAAGGCCGCGGAGTATTGGGATACATATATTCGACGATTCCCGCGCTGACCTCGATCACCCGCACGGGAAAATCATAGGCGGCCGTAAAGTCCACTTCGGAAAACTGGCGTCTGCCCGTGACTTCGTCGCTGAGATCGAAATTTCCCCATACATTCAGGCGGACCCCGTATTTTTTAATCGTTAGGGCGGGTTGAATCACCGGCTGGTCACTGTTGACCTGCCCACGGGATACGTAAGCTGAGTAAACGGCCAGATCGGAAATGACCGATAAGTTCTGGGCAACCTTGGGCGATTCCGCATGGATAGGAGGAATATCGGGGTTGGGCGGATTGGCGGGCAGCGAAGACTCCGCCGCAGCGGCGATGAGCAGGCCACCCGTTGCCAGAACCCATATTACCATACATATATACATTTTGCCGCGCATGATAAAAATCACAGACGTTCACGAGGCGTTGTCAAGGCCCCCGAGAGTAACAAACACTGCGTCTTTATGCGAATGATGTTATCCGAAATCACTCGAATAAGTGGCCGGACTACTCCCGGAATGCCCGGCCGATTCGCTCCGGAATACGCAATAGACGAAAGAGAGATGGGAAGGATCTCTTTATTTCACTATTGAATTCGCATTGGCCAGTTCGCGTTGCAACCGTTTTTTCCTTTTAAAGATGGTTGTGAAAGCAAGTCCAACCACAATATTTAAGAGGGTTAGATCGAAATAAACCCAATCGGGGAAAGGTAACCAGGTGGTTCGCTTGAGGATCGATATCAATGCCGCAAAGGTCATCAGGCCGGCCCATACCACGGTAATAAACCGGCAACCGCGGATGAAACTTTCATCATTCCAGTGTTCTTTCGGCATACCTCTCCGGGCATATTGCAAGGCAAAGGGTTTGCCGATTAAAACAGTAAACCACATAATGGCCGCAAGTGCCATGTTCGACACTAAATCCATTTCCATGGCCATCCATTCATTATTCAGGAAATCAATCATGATGAGACAAATGAAAAAAAAGGCGCAGGTGCCCCATGAAAGGATAAAGCCTCGTTTTAAATCGCCAGAACCAAGGGTAACCGAAGCAACCAGACTGATGACAATCGCAATCTTCAGGCTCAACATGGTGTGACCGGAAAGAAAGAGAAAAAGCATCCATGGGAGAAAACCCAGCATCAGAAGTCCAAGCTCTTTTAAATCAGGAATGAAACTTTCAGTGTTCTTCATGTTGCTTTTCTTTGCATTATTAGAGTTTAGTATTAGAGCCTAGGGGCACATCTATAGTGGCTGTTGAAAAACGCTTCCGGCTCAGCCAGAGGCTTCCCTCCATAGGCGGGCAGGCTGCCCTACCTTTGAGAATACGAGTGTTTTGGTAGGGCGAGGCATCCTGCCGAGCCGTCTTTCGACCCAGGCCGATCTTTTTCAACAGTCTCCATTAATGTGACCCTGATTATTCCTCCGGTTGTTGAGCAGGCATTGGTGTATGCCGCGGTTTGGCCGCGAGAGGCAGACTGGATGCCGCAAGCGCGGAGACCACGAATGAGCCGAGCGCAAACAAGATGGAAGCGCGATAGCTTCCCGTCATATCTCGGAAATAACCGCCCAGAAACGACCCGGTCGCAGGACCAATACCCATACAAATGAGCGTCGCGAGCCCCCAGATTTTGCCGAGTGTCTTGCGTCCATAGATGGCGCCGGTATAGCCCACAACGCCGCCTGGGATCATGGCCCAATATACGGCAAAGAGGAAACAGGCAAGCACGCCGAAGGCCATGGATTTTCCGGTCTGAAGCAATATTGCACAAGCCGCCACGCCAACCAGCGGGCCGATAATGAGCGCTATCTTGCGGCCCTTGGCTTCGTGGTCCACGCTCTGCACGATCTTGTCGGCAACAATGCCCATGATTGGCATGCTGAAAATGCCGACCAGCCCGATCAACGAGTAGAGGTTCACGGCGTTGCCGAAGCTCATGCCGATATCCTGCACAAAGAAGCTGACCGCCTGCGACCAGACAAGGAATTCCGCGATGAGACTTCCGAGGAAGGTGATGATGACGGCCCAGATTGCATAGCGCGAGAATGCCTCGCCGACTCCCCAGACATACTCCGCTTGGGTTGCGCCCGGCATTGCGCCGAAGGGTTTCACGCCATAATCTTCCGGATTCTTTTTCGCCAAGATCGTGGCAAGCAGCATGGCGACAAGCACGATTCCACCGAGCATCTGCCATGCAAAGCGCCAACCATATGTCGGGATGACCGACTTGGACACCAAGCTAAGAATGACCTGGGCCATCGGCCCGCCCATGAACGCAAGCCCCCACATCTTGGCGTAGTCCTTGCCGATATACCATTCGCGAACGGACACCGTGGAAGAGACCCATAACATGCCGGTGCCGATGCCGCCGAGAATTCCATAAGCGGCGTAATAGGCAAGCAGGCTATGAACTCCGGAGGTGACCCAGAAACCGGCCGCGCCGAAGATGGCGGCAAGCAAATAAGCCGGCTTGGTTCCCCAGCGATCAATTATCATTCCGCTCAGGAATGCAGTGACGGCGTAGATGGTCATCATGAGCGCATAGCCGGCAGAGATGTTGGCGGCCGACCAGTGCATATCATTGCCCATGGGTACCTTGAGAACAGCGAAAGTGGCGCGGAATCCGAAGAGGCAGAAGATCGCGAGCCACGAGGCCATCACAACCATGATGGCGGTATGTTTTGCTTGGCTTTCATTCATAGCGCATCTCCTCGGGAAACAAATCGGAGGGGGATCGTTCCCCGGGAATTTATCCGAAAAATGTATATTGTATCTGTTTTGATATGATAATTCATCAAAATTCATCCAAATATCGCCTGTTTTTTGATTTGTTATGTCCCTATCAAAATATTGGTCTTACGCCCTGCAGGGTATTACTATTGGAAAAATTATTGCTGCATTGATTTTGCTTTGGTATAAAAAAGCAAATTGGTAACAGCATCGTATTATATCCGGTAAATAGAGTTCTGCAAAACTCGTTCGGACGCGACAAAGCGCGTCCCTCCATTGCCGAAACAGGCCGTTTTTCTCAGGTATTGGAGGGCCACGTTTTATCGTGGCCGTCATTTCAGCGAGTTTCGCAGAAGTCTGATATCCGGTAAACATATAGGAGGAAGCACAATGAAGGTTGTGGCGTTCAACGGAAGCCCGAGGAAGGACGGAAATACCGTCTGTCTAATCAAGCATGTCTTCGAAGCCCTCAACGCTGAAGGCATCGAAACCGAAATGGTCCAGGTCGGCGGCAACCTGATTCACGGTTGTACGGCCTGCTATCAATGCCGCGAAAAGAAGGATTGTCGCTGCGTCATCAAGAATGACATTGTCAACGGCTGCATCGAAAAAATGCGCCAGGCGGACGGCATCATTCTGGCCTCACCCACTTACTTTGCCGATGTAACGCCCGAATTGAAGGCGTTGATAGACCGGGCCGGGTTTGTTTCCATGGCTAACGGCAGGTTCCTGAAGCGCAAGGTCGGGGCGGCCGTGATTGCCGTGCGGCGAGGCGGGGCGATTCACCCGTTCGACACCATTAACCATCTCTTCCTGATCAGCGAGATGATCATTCCCGGCTCCTGCTACTGGAACATGGGGCTCGGTCGGGAGAAGGGCGAAGTCGAGAACGATGAAGAAGGAATCCGGACAATGAAGGTTTTGGGTGAGAACATGGCTTGGCTGCTAAAAAAGCTGAAGTAAACGCGACCCGCTGAAGATAAAACAAGTCTCACCACGGAGTCACAAAGATAGAACTTCTCCCTGGTCGCCTCTGGCGCCGCCGTAGGCGGGTAAACCTCACGTGTTCTCTTCCGACCAATCGTTGTGCGCATTTGGTGTGGGGCGCAACGCCCTGCGCCAAATGCGCGCAACACTCCTGTGTGGAGAGGGGAAGAGATCAGGGGGACGGATGCTCCGTGCCTCTGTGTCCTCAGTGGTGAATTTAACAACAGCTTGTTTTTACTATCGGTTCTTGATGTCAAGAATCTAACCGAAAGTGCCGCCATTGAAGCCCCAGTTTGCCGCCGGAATGTCCATAAATGTCATATAAACCCGATCCGGAGGAATTTGAAGATTCTCCTTGAGCAGGGCGCAGAGTGCCTGGGATACCTTTTTATTCACCGCCGGCGTCCACCCGCCGATCCCGCGAATATCGGCAAAAGCCGCCGGCCCAGGTTTCCCGGCCATCATGGGAGTTGTTTTACTAATCGTTGCCATGACGTATTTCTCCGGCTTGCCGGTGATCTCTGCCAGCATCTTTGAGAGCGCCGGCAGCAGGTTTTTGCATTGCTCGTCCGAAACGTTCGAAACTTCCAATTTAATCAACGGCATGTGATCCTCCTTTTTTTTGGCTTTATGGCGGATATTTCATTGTCAAAAATAGCATCAAGTGAAGCTGATTTCAAAACATTATTCTCTACCGGTTCGTAAATCTGTCCCGCCAACTCCGAAATCGTTTGATCCGCTCCCGGGCTCGTGTTAAAACACGCGGCAAAGAGGCGTGCCGATTATGGATACACTTGCACATGCTATTTATGGGGCCACGCTGTTCAGCCGCACCGGGTTGGCCGGGGGAGGGCGGGGTCCGGTAAATGCCCAGGGGCGAAGGATTGCTTTGGACTGGACGTTCTGGACAGCATTGGGCCTCGGACTCCTGCCGGATATTGCCTCCATCGGCATCTATTTCACAAATTCGGCGCTGAACGGGGAGGGGATCAGTTTTCACGCCCTGCCGGCCTACGTGTTTGTGCTCTACAAGCTGACGCACAGCCTGGTGGTGGCGTTCATCGGCCTCGGCCTTATTCGCCTTTTTTGGAAGCCCTTGTTACTGCCGGCGCTGGCCTGGCCGTTCCATATTTGCCTGGATATCTTTACCCATTCCCTGGGCCGTTTTCAGACCCCGTTCCTGTATCCGCTTTCCGATCTGGCCTTCAACGGTATCAGCTGGTGGATGCATCCCTGGTTCATCCGGGCATATTGGGGCTTGCTTCTGCTCATCTGGCTGGGCATCGTGATGGCACGCCGCCGGTACACAAGCAAAGCGAAATGTTGAATGCATCCGCCAACGCGGCCCGCCCGCGATCATCAGAAGAAGATGTTAAGGGCGCATAATCTGGCGGACTATGCGAAGGTTATTATGAAGCAGATGACGAATGCGGAAAAAACAGGGCAGACAGGGTGCAGCACTCCGGGCAATGTCCCGCGCATCCTGCTTTGCGGCGTCTTCGGACCGTTTGGCGTTGATGACGAATACGGGCGCAAAGAAAACCTTATGGAGTTGTATCACAACCAGGTGACCCGCATTCAGGGCCCGGCTTCGCTTCGGTTTCATCACCGATCGTTCGGGCTTTATTTCATTGCCGCCAACATCGATGCCGACACAACGATTCTCGACTTCCCCTCCCGCAAGCGTTTCATCCGCGAAATTCAAAAGGGCTACGGCATTATCGGCATCTCGTTCATTACGCCCAACTTTTCCAAGGCGCGCGAAATGGCCCGGCTCATCCGTCTGCACGCACCCAAAGCCACCATCATTCTCGGCGGTCACGGCGCTGCAATTGAGGGCATCGAGGAGTTGATCGATTGCGACCATGTGGCCCGCGGCGACGGCATTCGCTGGATGCGCGAATATCTCGGGCAGGATACCGGCACGCCGATTGTTCACCCCATCCTGCCGTGCAGTGAGTACGGCAGGATTTTCGGCATCCCCATCCCTGGCGCGACGCCGAGCGTCCTGGTACCCGGACTGGGCTGTGTGAACGGCTGTCATTTCTGTTGCACATCCCACTTTTTCGAGAAGGCGTACATCCCTTTTTTCCGAACGGGCAAAGAACTCTTCGAGGTGGCTGATCGAATTGCAAAGATCCGCCGTACGCAAGAGTTCTCCATCATGGATGAAAATTTTTTGAAGGATACAACCCGCGCGACCGAATTGCTCGCCGAGATGGAGCGACGCCAACGCTGGTTCAAATTCTACATCTCGTCCTCCGCCGAGGGCATTATGGCCTTTGGCATCGACAACATGGTCCGGCTCGGCGTGTCTTTTGTATGGATTGGCTTCGAATCGCAGAATACCGAGGCGCTTTTCATCAAGAATTCCGGGATTGATGCGGTACAGTTGGTGCGTGATCTGCGCGACCGCGGTATTTCCGTGCTTGGCTCGACGATGCTCTGCATGGAACACCACACGCCCGGCAACATTACCGCCGACATCGAATTCGCCGTCGGCCTCCAAACGGATTTGGTCCAGTTCATGCTGTATACCGGCATGCCCATGACGCAGTTGTATCAAGATCACAAGGAACGCGGCTTGTTGAACGCCAATGTGCCGTTTGAAGAATGGCATGGGCAGAATATGCTGAACTGGCATCACCCGTCCATTCCAAACGACCAAGCAAAAAAGTGGCTGGATCATGCCTTTCGTCGGGATTTCGAAGTCAATTCGAGTTCCATCTACCGCATGATCGAAACTGCCTTCCGCGGATATCGCTGGCTGGAGGCCATGCCATCGAGAGACGCCTGTCTCGAAGCCCGTTATCGTCAACTGCGGAAACGGGCGCAAATGTATTCACAGCTCCTGCCTGTCATTGCAAGGCATGCGGTCAATGACACGGAACGGCAGAGAGCCCTGTCCCTCGATGTCGAACGCCGCCGGATTTTCGGACCGGTAAGCGCAAAGGAGCGGTTTGTCCGGCTGGGCGCCAAACTTCTTGCGGCAAGATGGGATATGCGCGTCCGGCTTTTCGGCGACAGAATCCAGCCAGCTACCATCGTCACGCGCAATCGGATAAGCAAGGTCCGCCCGCAAAAACCATGACGGACCGCATGTGTCCCGTCTGACCCAGACCAGTTTTTGCATTTACTGTCTCCATTACGAAGTTGACCTGTCAACATTCTATTTTGTGGTTGATTATCCGATGGATGGGGTTTTAACTGTAGATGCTATCTGGGTTGATTCGGTGAACGTTACCGTGCACTAACGCTGGGCTGAGCTAAAACCAATTCGCCACGGCGAAGCAGGGCAAATCGGCCTGTAAATCAATGGCCCGAGGATTCAATCATGATCAAAGACATACTTCAGCGCGTATCTGCCGACCGCATCCGCCACGATCTCTTCTATCTCTGCCGTGATCCCTTGCCGTTCCGCAAGGTGAACTACACCCGGCCGGGCCAGAGCATGAACTCGCTGGCCGAGGCGGATGCATTCATCCGTGGCCAGATCGAGGCGGCCGGTTACGCGGTGACCACGACCACCTATCGGGTGCAACCCTTCCGCTGTGACCGCACCAAGCCGCTGCATCACTGGTATTCCACGCCCGCACCGAGTGATCCCAGCTTTGACGCGACAAACCTTGAGGCGACCCGTCGTGGCTGTGAACGGCCCGAGGAGATCATTCAGTTGATTGCGCATAAGGACTCCATGAGCTGGATCGACTCGCCCGGTGCCCATGACAACGCCGTCGGCACCGTGGCCAACCTGGAACTGGCCCGCGTCCTGGCGACGTGCGATCTGCGGCGTTCGGTGCGCTTGCTCTTCTGCAACGAGGAGCACACGCCCTGGACCAGCCGCTTTGCCGCGGAAGCCGCCGCGGCCCGTGGTGACCATATTGTCGCCGTGCTGAACGTGGATTCGCTGGACGGCAAGTCGGAGGAGGACATGGCCGCCGGCAAGATGACCCACGTTGTCGGATACAGCACCGATGAAGGCCGCGCCTTGGCCGAGTTCGTGGCGGCCGGCGCTGCCCGCCACAAAATCGGACTGGATGTGCGGGTGATTTTCAAGCAACATGTGAATGACGACGACGGCATGTTCATCAATGCGGGTTTTCGCACGACCGTGATGAACCTGGGATCATGGCCCTACGCCGATTCGGAGTATCACCTGCCAGGCGATGTCCCCGAACGCGTGAACATCGCGAACGTGGTGCGCAGTACGCAATTACTGTTGGCGGCGATCCTTGATATCGACGCCAACGACACAGATAATTTGTGGAAGAGGATGTCTTGACAAACTATTAAAAACGAGGATTTTAACCCTTGACGGGGAATACAAATCAAACCTGAATGAGGAGATCATAAATGTCCATTCGATATACATTCGGAATTTGCGCTATGCTCCTGGTGGGATTCAGTTCCTGTATCCGGCCGCCGACCGGAGGTTCGGCGCGTGAGTGGCGGCCGTTCTACGAAGACGGACGCTGGGAACGTGACACCACGGCCTGGATCGGCGGCGGAACGGAATCCCGGCATACGGCGGATGGACTGCTTGTTGCCGATACGTCCACGCAGAAGGACAGCGGCCACATGTACATGCTCAACTGGCATGCCGACCCTGCGAAGGGTGCGGCCATTGAAGCCTGTGTCCGGGTAGTTTCCTGCTCGGCCCCCTACGGCGTCAGCATGATGGCCGCCGACGGCATTCATGAGGAATCCCTGACCATCTACCCGAATCGGTTGCAACTTGAAAACGCCAAGCTCAGCGTGGACTTTGATGCGGCCGGCGGCTTCCACACCTATCGCCTTGTGATCAAGGGAGTGGACGTGCGCCTGTTCGTCGACGGGAAACTGATGGTTGACGCCAGCGGCAAGTTTACTTCTCCGGCGTTGAGCACACCACCCCGCAATCAGTGCGGGTTCGGTTGTGGTTCGTCAGCGGCGACGGGTGAGGCGATCTGGCAATGGGTGAAATTCCAGAGTGACTTACCGGCGCGCGTTATGCCGGCGCGCCCGGAAATTCCGGGTCTTGCCGTCAACATAGGCGAGACCATTGAGCTCATCCCCGGCGCCACATATGTCAGCATGTTCAAGTTTCGCGATGGACGTTTGGTGGTGGGTGGCAAACACTCCAGCGACGGCGGCAAGACGTGGACAAACGGGCCGGGCTTGGGGGTCGGCGCGTTCGAATTCACTGACGGCGAGATCATCTCCCCTGGTTTCAACACCCACTTGGTGAGCAATGGTGTGTTTGAGGTCCCCTTGGCGCGCTCCACCAACGGGGGCCGGACTTTCCAGAATGAACAGGCACGCTTGAACATCCCGGAGGCCACCGGCGGCACCGGCGACGACGGCAAACGCTACGAAGGCCCTCCCGTTGACCACGCGGTCATTCAGTTGCGCGACGGTTCGCTGTTGATGGCCATGTACGGCTACTTCAAGACCGATACTGTGCTTTGTCCTGCCTTTCCACCCGAATGGAAGCTCTATAAGTACCGCAACTGGGTCATGCGCTCCACCGACCGTGGCAGGACGTGGAACTATCTGGCGACGGTGGCCTACGATCCCGAAGTCGGCGCAGAGAGTTTCTGTGAAGCGGATTTGCTCACCCTTCCCGGCGGCGACATCCTCTGCTTCATGCGCACCGGCGGCAATCCGCCCAAGTATACGACCCCGCTTTACATGAACGTATCCAAGGACGATGGTAAGACCTGGAGCAAGCCGGTGCCGATCGCCGACCGGGGCGTGTGGCCAAACGCCTGTCGGATGGAGAGCGGTGTGCTGGCGCTCACCTATGGCCGGCCCGACAATTGGCTGGCGTTCAGCCTCGATGACGGCAAGACCTGGGCCGGTCACTTGTGTTTCTACGAGGGGCCAACCTCAAGTTACAACACGATCGAGGAGATTGCCCCAGGCAAACTTTTCGTGGTGTACGACCGCCGATCGCTCAATGCCGACGGCAAGCTGTCCAGCGGTATCGTGGGAACGTACGTCACCGTGCAACGTCAGAAGTAACGCTGAAAGCATAAAACAACGAGGTAATACCAATGGGCCGCAGTAAATGTTATTCTACAATCACGATCACAACCGATCCAACCAACGCTACGCTGAGTTTTGCGGCGTCTGAGCTGGCCAGGTGCCTGGAAGCGGTCACGGGCGGAAAAGCCAGGGTAGCCGACTCCGGTAAAGGCATCCGCGTGGGCCTGATGTCCGATTTTCCGGACATTCAATCTCCGGCAGTCCCCAATCCCGAATTGGATGATGCTGTACACATCGCGGTCAGCGGGGCCGTCGGCGTCATTGCGGGAATCAACCCCCGCAGCGCTCTGTTGGGTGTCTACCGCTACCTGACCGCGATCGGCTGCCGCTGGGTCCGGCCAGGCAAGGATGGGGAATACTTACCTAAGGTCGGCTGCCTGCCGGATGTCAAAGTGGACGAGACGGCATCCTACCGCCATCGCGCGGTGTGCATCGAGGGCGCGGTAAGTTACGAGCACGTGCGCGATATGGTCGACTGGATCCCGAAGGTGGGATTCAACGGTTATTTCATCCAGTTCCGCGAAGCCCACACATTTTTTGATCGCTGGTACCAGCACCACCTCAATCCTGTAAAATCCGGTGATAAGCTCTCCGTGGAAGATGCCCGCAAGTACACTCAAGGCATAGCTGGCGAACTTAAAAAACGCGGCATGCTGTTCCACAAGGTTGGACATGGCTGGACGTGCGAGCCTTTCGGTCTCAGTGGACTGGGATGGGAAAAGCAGGAGCAAGCGATTGCCCCGGAAATATCCCGGTATTTTGCCATGCTCAATGGCGAGCGCAAACTTTTCGGCGGAGTAGCCATCAATACTAACCTCTGTTACTCCAACCCCGAAGTCCGCCAAATCATCAATACCGAGATCGCCAACTACGCCACCGACCATCCGGAGATAGACTACCTGCACTTCTGGCTGGCCGACGGCTACAATAACAACTGCGAATGCGAAAGCTGCCGCAAATTGCGTCCTTCCGACTGGTATGTCCGAATGCTCAATGAGCTGGACGAACTTCTAACCGGGCGCGGAATCAAAACCAGGATCGTGTTCCTGGTATACGTCGATCTGCTCTGGCCGCCAACCCGGGAGGTCATCAAGAACCGTGACCGGTTTGTCCTTATGTTCGCTCCGATCACCAGGACCTACAGCCAGGCGTTCAAAGGTGCAGGTACTCTGCCGGAAATACAGGCGTTCGAACTGAACAAAATGACAATGCCTAAGGACGTGGACGTCAATCTGGCGCTGTTAAAGGGCTGGCAGACAATGTTTCCCGGAGACAGTTTCGATTTCGACTACCATCTTATGTGGGACCATTTGAATGATCCCGGGCACATGCATATCGCCAGGCTTATCGCCGCGGACATGACCGGACTGAAGAAAATCGGCATTAACGGATATGTAAGTTGCCAGATCCAGCGCATATTCCTGCCCACCGGGCTTGCCATGACGGCAATGGGCAAGACGCTGTGGAATGACCGTACCAAATTCGATGACCTTGTGGCCGATTACTTCAATGCGGCTTTCGGCACCGACGGGGCAGCGTGCCAGGCATACCTGGGCACGCTGTCCGGTATCTTCGATCCCGTTTTTATGCGCGGCGAAAAACCGGGCACTGAAGGCGAGGCGGCGAAACGATTTGCATCCGTGCAAGGGCATATTGACGCCTTTGCGCCGGTCATCGCGAAGAACCTGAAACTTAAGGACGCTTGCCAGGCAAGATCATGGTTCTACCTGAAGCACCATGCCGAGCTGACCGCATCGCTGGCTAAAGCCCTGCAAGCCAAAGCTGAAGGTAATAAGGACAAAGCCAAGGCGCTGTGGCTTGAGACCCGGCTGATGGCGTTCCAGAAAGAAGAAGCAATCCATCCGGTCTTTGATGCTTGCCTGTTCGCAGGCATATTCGATGGCCAGTTTGGAAATGTGCCCGCGGTCTAAACGCATAATTTAAAAAGGAGCACCGGTTATGAAAAAGTTGCGTTGGTTGGCTTGTTTGTTGGTTGTGGGCGTTGTGGTAATTACGGCGGTCATTCTGGTCTCGTGTGAATCGTCGGGCGATGCGGCGACGTTGACGATTGACAACCGGACCAGCGAGTGGCTTAAAATCTATATTGATACGCAGCCGCAGCAGGATTCGTCGCCATATTCGATCCAAATGATCGGGGTAACTACCAATGCCCATCTTGTGGCCTGGGCGGGAGCAACGGTGCAAGGGCAGGTAACGGTCACGCTCATGTCCGGCCAGAATCTAACCCTCAAGATTTACGAGGGCCTTCAAAATTATTCGCTGGAATGAACGCAACAAGGCTTGTATCCGGCACTGACCCCGCCGGGCCGGGTCAACGCCTTACCCGTGCATTGCCTTTCCAGATGCTCCAAACCTGCTCTTCGTCCGCGGGCTGGCCGTAATCGGTCAGGAGTGTTGTGGCCAATGCACCGCTGGCCCAGCCGAATTGAATCCACTGTTCCGGAGCCCAGCCTTTCAAAATCGCATAGAGCATGCCGCCGACAAAGCCGTCGCCGCCCCCAATCCGGTCGAGTACCGTTATTTCGCGGGGTTCCACGACATGCCAGTTGGCGCCTTCGGCCATGATGGCGCCCCAAAGGTGGCGGTTGGTGCTGATGACCTCACGCAACGTGGTAGCGAAGGCGGAAGCACCCGGGTAGGCTTTCTTCACCCGTTCAATCATGCCCTTGAAGCTTTCAATCTTGGCGGCAATATCCTTGCCTCCGGCTTCGGGCCCTTCGATTCCCAGGCAAAGCTGGAAGTCTTCCTCGTTCCCGACCAGGATGTCGGCCACCCCTGCGATCTCCGCAAAGATCCGGTGCAACTCGGCTTCACGATTCTTCCAGAAAGTGGCGCGATAATTCAGATCGAAGGAAATCCGGGTGCCGTGTTTTTTCGCGGCCCGGGCGAGTTCAAGGCAGAAGACTCCTGTTTCGGGCGACAGCGCCGCGATCAGGCCAGACAGGTGCACGATTTGCACGCCCTCCTTGGCAAAAATCCGTTCAAGGTCGAAATCCTTCACGTTCAGGGTCCGGCCCACCTCGCCCGCGCGATCATTATGCACCCGCGGACCGCGCGAGCCATAGCCGCTGTCGGCAATATTGAACTGGTGGCGATACCCCCACGGCCCGCCCTGCGCGACTTCCTTGCCTTCATAGGTCATATGCCGGCTCGCAAGGTTGTCCTTGATAAAACGGGCAATGGGGCTGTCTTTGACAAAGGTTGTCAGGACTTTGACCGGCAGGCCTAGATAAGCCGCGACACTGGCCACATTGGTTTCCGCGCTGGTGGCCTGCATGTAGAACGTTCCACTGCAATGCACCGGCTGGCCGTTGGCCGGGGTGATCCGCACACCCATGCTGGTGGGAACTAGCAGGGCGCAGGCACAGTTTTTTCGCAATTCAATTTTCATGGCCCACATTCCTTTCTGATTTATTGTTACGTTAATTTTGCGCGCCATCATTCGGCTCTGCTTTCATCGCCGATCTTTGTATCACAGCTTCCCCGGGATAGGCCAAAAGATTTTCGGTCACCTTGGAAGTTTTAAGCAGTTCACGCCGGAACATTTTACGGAACGCCTGCCAGGTACCAGCAGGGTGCCCCGCGGAATTTATTCGATTCATCGTAATCACAACGGCTCAGCTTCACGGTCAGACGTCCGCTCTCGGGATCCTCGTGCACGTGAAAATTTGAAAGCTGCATACGCTGCGAATCGTACTCGGGCTGGCGCGTATCCAGCACCAGCACGCTCTCGCGGATCAGGCTGCGGCTGTTCTCATCCACCTCGCCGATCACCAGGGGATAGCGCGGAGAATTGCCCTGTGTGGGTTGCGCGGCGATGTTGCCGATCCAGTAGATGCGGCCGTTCTTTCTGGACCGCAGCAGCGTGGAACAGGCGCCGGGGCTAAGCAGGGGGTCGCCATCCGTGTACGTGAACGGTTCCACCTTCGACCAGGTACGACAGTAATCCCGTGAAACCGTCACCCATTTGCGGCCCGGCAGATCCGTGCCGTCATTGCCTCCGCGAGCCACCAGCAGGAATTCGCCGGGCGTCCGGAGCTCCACGATCGTGGGTTCTTCCAGGCCACGCGGCATGCGCTTGGGATCCGCCCCCAGCCATGTGCCCATCGTCCATTCTATGTCGCTGCCGTCGGGTGTCCACCGGCCGATCAGCACGCCGGAGTCCCAGTAGGTGAACCCGTGCGCCGGCCGGTACAGTTTGCCGTCGGGTCCCAGGGGCCAGTAGCCGAAAGGCACCATGATCTCGCCGTTGCTTGCCCGTACGATCGGGCGCGTTTCGTCCACTGCATAGCTGTTGGTTGCCACCCATACGCCCTTCACCGGGTGGGCCAGGTTATAGCCGTCGCCCTTCAGGATAACGGGCTTGAGCGGTCCGAATGTTTTTCCTTCGTCAGTGGATACCCGGTACCACGTGCGATAAGCCTTGCAACCTTCCATTGTATCGCCTAACCCCGGCGAGATGATCCCCAGGTGAACTACCCAGGGCTTGCCGGGCTCGCGAAAGACATTAGCCGTCAGTGCATGCCCGCTGGAAAAGTAAACATTCTCCTGTATGCCGGCGATATACGGCGAAGGCATGGGCGAGGGCACGGGGGGCACTGCGGGCCGTAAAGGATCCGGAACGATCGGCGCCGGTCGTGCGGGCGGATTGCTGTTTGCCGTATTGAGATAGCGTAATTCACGATCCAGCACACAAAGCCCGGCCTTGTTGGTTGCCCCGATCTGGGCGACCACGCCGAAATCGGTTTTCAGGACGTTTACGCCGCTCGCATCGGCGGGAACGCGCGGACCGCTGACCTCCGCCCGTTGAACGCAGCCGGTGGCGAGCACAGCCAAGGCGCCACTCGCAATCCATTTTCCTGCCCATATCTTCATCGTATTCACCCTCCGCTTGAATTATTGTCTGTCTTCTTGGTTTTACTCGCCTTTAGACGAGTTTATGCAGCTGCGTTCGTTGTCCGCTGGTCCCGCGACCGGCACAATTTCAAAATCAGGTATTCGAGGATCAGGGTGCCCGGTATGGCGCTGGAAACCAGTTGGCGGCGGGCCGCCAGGATCCAGTCGCGACGCTGATCGATTTCCGGGCGGGTGAACATGGTCGCCTGCCCGGCCAATTTGCCGGCCACAAACGGATGCAGGGGCGTTCCTTTTTCCGAAGCCAGTGCCTGCTTGAATTGCTCTGCCAGCGCTTCCGGCAGATCGGCCATGGTCAATTTGAAATTATCATGACCCATCGGCTGGGCCGCGATCCACCGATTATCCAGCGCTTCCCGTAAAATGAGCAAGTGGCGGAAACGTCCTTCCAGGCCGGAAATCAGGCGAATGGGATCCATGCGCTGAAACAGCAACTGACGGAGCACCGTCAGGGATTGGCGCAGGTCCCGCTTGCCCACGGCGTCTTCCAGGTCCCAGGCAAACAGGTCGCGGGATGTCGAGATTATAGCCTCGATATCCGCGGCTTGGACCTCGCGGCGGTCGCCCAGATAGGTCGCCAGCTTGGCGGTTTCCTGCATGATCTGCCGGGTATCGGTCCCGACTTTCTGCACAAAGGACTCGATCAATTCGTTGCCGGCCTGCAGGCCGGCGTCCTTGAACGCATGCATGGCGAAGGTCATTGCGCCGCGGTCCCTCTGCCAGGGCTTCTCGGCGAGGTCGAACTCGATCAGCTCGCCCTGGGCGATACAGGCTTTATAGAAGGAAGTGCGCGCATCCACTTTCAGGGCCGTGATAATCAGCAAATGCCCTTCGGGAATCCCGCCGGCCATGGTGTCGGCCAGGATCTGCAATGTTTCCTGGACTTCCTTGTTACGGCCGATGACCGGGTCGCTCAGGAAGTCCACCCCGCGCAGCCAGACGGCCTTGCGTCCGCCGAGGAAGCCGACCGTTCGGATGGCCTCCAGGCATCGGCGCAGGCAGGCAAGCGCCTGGTCAATAATATCGACTTGGCCATCAATGATTTCCAGTCCCAAAGTCTGGTCGGCGGGCGGGACAAAGCGATCGATCTTCTCCCGGGCGGCCGCCGTGGCGCTGAATTCGTCTTCGCCGATTATCAGGCAGACGTGCGTTGATTTGGCTGGGGCTTGTTTGGGCATATTAAAATCCATGGTCAATGGAAAATGGTCGATGGCTAATGGTCAATGTCAAACCACGCATTGCCATCAACCATTCTTCTTCCCGCTTGCTGGCACAGGGAAACCTTGCTATACAGGAGCGTGTCAATAAACAGTATTTCAAAATATGGGGCCGCAAGCAAGCGAGGATAAACGGATATGGAACGCTTATGGGCGCCTTGGCGCATGGAGTATATTTTGAAGTGCCGTCAGCCGGGGTGTTTCCTCTGCGACGCATTTCAGTCCGAGACCGACCGCGAGCATCTGATTGTCAAGCGGAGCACCGCGTGCGCGCTCCTCATGAACCGGTACCCATATAACAACGGCCATTTGATGGTGGCCCCGTACCGGCACGTGGATGGCGTGGAAGGCCTGCGGCCGGAGGAGCAAGCCGATATGATGGCCCTGGCGGCCACGGCCTGTGCGCGGCTCCGGGAGTTTATCCATGCGCAGGGGTTTAACCTGGGGATTAATCAGGGCGCGGCAGCGGGTGCGGGTCTGAAAGACCATATTCACCTGCACATTGTGCCGCGCTGGGAGGGAGACACGAATTTCATGCCCGTCCTGGCCGATGTCAAAGTCATTCCCCAGCCGCTCATGGAACTCTGGGAGCAACTGCAACGTGCATTTCAATGATCGGCGGCCATAAGTTTGATGTATAGGAAATTCAAATCGTATTCCCTCTCCCTCGGGAGAGGGGCGGGTGAGGGGGGATCGTTCGAGTTTCCCCTCACCCGATCCCGATACGCTTAGCGATCGGAATCGACCTTGCCCGAGGGAGATGTGAAATAGTTGCCGCAGGCCTGATTGATGTGGGGTGAACCATGCGTAGAACTCTTTATAATGCTGATACCGAGCGCCTGACTTACGGAATTCGCGAAATGGTGCAGTTAGCCTTGCGGGTAGGGGCGCTCGATCCGAATTTTAAATTTATTGGCGAGAACATCGGCGATCCCGTAGCCAAGGGTTGGGATGTGCCCGGTTTCGTAAAACAGATCGTGGCCGATCTGGTTACCACGCGCAACAACAAGGTGTTCGGCTATACCCATTCCTACGGGCGGATTGAAACCCGGCGTTGGGTGGCGGAATATGCCCGGCAGTATTCGCCCCGCACTCGTCTGGATGCCGACCATGTTGTGTTTACGAATGGACTCGGTAGCGCCATCAGTGTTTTTTACCGAACGCTTAAGCCGGGGGCACGGATCATTCAGCCGTGCCCCGGCTATCCCGCCCACAGTTCTACGGAAAGCTTTGCCGCCGATGCCGCTTCCATCGCTTATCGGCTCGATCCCGCCAAAGGCTGGTATCCGGACTTGGCGCACCTGGAGCGTCAGATCCGCAGGTACCCGCAAATCGCCGGTATTCTGGTAATTAATCCCAATAATCCCACCGGCGCCGTGTATGATGCCCCGACGCTCGAAGCGATTATCCGCCTGGCCGAGCGCTACAAGCTCATGCTGATCAGCGATGAGGTCTATTTCCGGATGGTCTATAACAACTGCCGTTATGTCCACATGACCGAGCTGGTCGGCCGGCGTGTTCCGTTGGTCGTCATGCGCGGGATCTCGAAGGACGTGCCCTGGCCGGGATCACGCTGTGGCTGGATGGAATTCCATAACACCGATCTTGACGCTGATTTTGCCCGTTTCTTCGAAAGCATCAAGCGGACGCTAATGATGGAAGTGTGTTCGACGACCTTGCCCCAGATGGCCCTGCCGCTGATTTATGATCATCCCAAGTTCAACCGCTGGAATGTGCGTTACACGAAGGAACTGGAGCGCAACGGCAATGCCATTGCCGGTATTCTGCGCCAAACTCCGGGATTGCGGGTTATCCCGATGCAGGGCGCCTTTTATATGATGGCATTGTTCGATCCCAAGGCGCTCAATGCCCGGCAAACCCTGCCCATCGCCAACGCTGCCGTGCGGGCCTTCATCCGCAAGGCGGTCGCGAAGCGCAACCTGCCGCTGGACAAGCGGTTCGCCTATTACCTTCTGGCGGCCACGGGTATCTGCGTGGTGCCGGCCACTGATTTTAATTCACCATACCCCGGGTTTCGCATCACAACCCTCGATCGTAATCCGTCACGCCGGGATCGCGTCTATCGCACCCTGTCCGCGTCCATTCAACGCTACCTTGCATCATGATCTTCGAGTTATCCAAACTGTTCCTTAAGGACACCAAAAAGCGCCTGCGTCCATCCAACCAGGCGCCGGATAAAGGCGTGCGGGCCTTTGTCAACAAGCCGACCATCGGCCTGGTGTACTGGCTGTTGGTATGGCTGGCGGCGTTTCTCCTGATGATGGTCCCGACTCTCCCGGAGGTCGGGAACGGTGGCGGGCCTGTCCACCATAGCCTTGGCGTAGGTGGGCCGCTCCGGCTTGTGCCTGGGCGCGCATCGCCCATCACGGTCGTGTCCGCCGGCACCGTAATCGTGGAGCGCGGTCAGAAAGTGGATGCGAAAACGATTGGAAAAATCCGGGACTACCAGGCGCAGGTCAAGGCTGACGAGCCGTTTTCAAGCCGATTGCAAAAGCTGGCCGGTGACGGCCTGCTCCTGTTTCTCGGATTAATGGTTACGGCCATCATGTTCCGGTTTGCTTGCCTCGGTAGTGCCTCCGGCAAAATTTGGGGTCCATCGCGGGCCATCTCGCCGAACTCGATGATCCTGCTGTTCCTTTTGGTTTCGCTCCTGAGCCTGGCGCCGGTTAAATGGTTGTTGTGGATGGATTTCGATCGCCTGCCATGGCTTGCCCCCTTGGTGGAAGCGCTTATGCCTTTGGCGCTGGCGCCGCTATTGATGTCGATTTTAATTAATCCATCCGCCGGCATTGTGGCGGGATTCTGGGTTAGTTTTGCCGCCGCTGGGTTGGCCGACTACCGGATTAACGTTTTTGTGACGGGACTGATCGTGACTGCCGTCGTGGTTCGCTCGGCCCGGGCGGTCAGATCGCGTTCAAAACTGTTCCGGATCGGACTGTGGGCCGGATTGGCGGGCGCCGCCAGCGCGGCCGGTTTTGCCGCCATCGGAATGCCCGGCTATGAATTCGTGTTGCCACAATGCCTGGCGAGCCTGGCCAGCGGCGTATTCTCGGCTTTGGTCGCCATGCTGTTGCTTCCGCTCCTGGAGCTCATCTTCGGGATTTCCACGGATATTTCGCTCCTGGAGCTCTCGGACCTCGAACATCCCTTGTTGAAGCGTTTGGCGATCGAGGCTCCCGGCACTTATCACCATAGCCTGATGGTGGCGAACCTGACGCAGGCCGCGGTGGCCGCCATCGGCGGCAATGCCCTGCGCGCCGGAATCTGCGCCTATTTTCATGATATCGGCAAGCTGGCCAAGCCCGCCTTCTTTTCCGAAAATATCCAGTATGGCCAGAACCCGCATGACGATTTGTCGCCCAGCATGAGCACGTTGCTCATCATTTCCCACGTCAAGGAGGGCGTCAATCTGGCCCTGCGCCATAAATTGCCCCGTGCGGTGGTCGAGGCCATTCAACAGCACCATGGGTCGGGACTGGTGTTTTATTTTTATCACAAGGCCAACGTCCAACGCGGCCAAGCCGCGCCCGACGCTGCCGCGTCCGACGTTAAGGAAGAGGATTTCCGCTATCCCGGTCCCAAGCCGCAGTCCCGTGAAATTGCCGTGTTGAGTCTGGCGGACGCCATCGAGGCCGCCTCGCGGTCATTGGAAAAGATTACCGCCGGCAACCTGGAAGACCTGGTACGCGACGTAATGGATTCCAAGCTTCGGGACGGACAACTGGATGCATGCGACCTGACCCTGGCGGAAATCAATACCATCCGGCGCGTGCTGACTTTAACCTTGAGTAACATCCTGCACGGGCGCGTGGCCTATCCCAGTAATGAAAATATTCGTCCACAACCGGCAGACGCGGCGCCGTCCGAACGTTCGTAAGCTCGCCGCGCTGGCGCGTTTTTTCCTGCTCCAGGCGACGGGTCTGAAGTCGGAAGGTGCGTGGGCCGAGGTGTCCGTGGTGTTGACCGATGACACCGGGATTGCGCCGGTCAACCGGACTTTTCTCGATCATGCGCGCGCAACGGATGTCATCACGTTCACGCTC
Organism: Kiritimatiellota bacterium; assembly: GCA_026398415.1. Lineage (GTDB taxonomy): Bacteria > Verrucomicrobiota > Kiritimatiellia > JAAZAB01 > JAAZAB01 > VSJD01. The sequence continues at coordinate 78,873 of JAPLSY010000053.1, forward strand.
TTGCCCATGCCCGGTGGCGGTGCGGGGGCCCGCGGCGAGATTTATCTCAATGTGCAACGGGCGCTGGAAGAAGGCGCGCGCCGGGGCAACGCGGCCGATGAATTGGCCCTCTACCTGGCGCATGGGTGCGATCATTTGACCGGGGCCAACGATCGCACGGTCAGGGAGCGGCGCCGCATGCGGCGGCGGGAATTGCTTTGGATAAAGCGGGCGCGGCGGGACGGACTCATGGCCGGGCTCTGGGCGGTGGCGGAAAAGGAGCAAGGTGCTTTCCAATGAAGATTGATTCCAGGAAGCAGTTGTTTATTGACGAGAAGTTTATTGAAAACAAAAAGGGCATTACGCTCCAGGTGAATCCGCCGGTTAAGGCGGAGCAGATCGAATGTCTTACGCCGGCATATCATCCGCCGTATGTGATTGAATATGGCGGGAAGTATTTCATGTATTACGGATCCAAAAAAGACGGGATTGTTGTTTATACCTCCACGGACGGGGTAACCTGGAAAAATGGGGTAACCGATCCGTCCGGGAATCCGCGGGCCATCGCGAGCTATGGCGAGGGCGGTCCTTTTTTGGATCCCAGGGCTGAAGACGGGTATCCCTTCAAATCGATTTCTGGCGTTGGCAACGATCCGGTGAAAGGGTTGGTCGGGGTCTGGGCGGAAACCGTGGGGACGAACGGGGGAAAAATACTGGAAGGCGCGCTGTATCTTTTCCGTTCAAAAAACGGTTTGCAATGGGAAATCGTTCCCAAAATACCCGTGCCGTTTACCTGTGATACCGCCAATCAATGCGTGTATGACCCCGGCATTGGCCGCTACGTCGCTTATTTGCGCGGTGAAAAAAACGGGCGTGCCGTGGCCCGGACCGAAATTGATGATTTGATGAAAATGCCGTGGCCTTTTCGCCGGAATGCGTCCCGGCCCACCGGCCCCCATGGGTGTTATTCGGGCATTAAAGAGGATGAAATGGATATCGTTCTCTTTAGCGACGATCAGGACCCGCCCGGAACGGATATATATAATCCCTGCGTCAATATTTATCCACACGCTCAGGATGTCTATCTGGCATTCCCCAGCATGTTTCGAGCTTATGGGTATGGCGACAGAAAATATCTGGATGCCACCTATGGCCGGGAAAACAGGCGTGATATCCGCGGCGATGAAAGCGGCGATGGCTTGTTCGAGATTCAATTGGCCGTCAGCCGGGATGGCAAACAATTCCAGCGCTTTAGAACGCCGTATCTGCGACCGGGATTAGTCACTGACCGGCGCGGTGAAAGAGGGGAAAAAGATTGTGGATTGATTATGCTGGGCATTGGGATGGTGCGCCAGGGTGATTATCTCTGCCAGTATTATCTGGGCATGCAGGGCACCCACTGTGATTTCCCCGTCGTGGCCAGGCGGGGGATTGACCCTGCAAAAGACCGGCGGATTTTCCGGTTGATCCAGCGTTTGGATGGTTTTGTTTCCGCGGATGCCGGAGCGGAAGGCGGGGAAATCACTACGCCTGTATTAACTTTTGCCGGTAACCGGCTTGTATTAAATGCGGATTGTGGCGGTTTGGGCGAAATCTGGGTTGAATTGCAGGATGGCCAAGGGATGCCCGTTAGCGGCTATGCGCTGGCCGACTCGGTTTCCATTGATCGCAATGGAACGGCCCAGGAGATATGGTGGAAGCAAGGCCCCGATGTTTCGAAACTGGCTGGGAAGCCGATTCGACTGCATATCAAAATGCGCTCTGCAAAATTATTCGCCTTCCAATTTATTAACGCGTAAAAAGAAAGAAAGGAATCAAATAATGAAATCATCCGCGGAACTTGTAGGGACGGCTTGGAAACAGGGGGTTGTGGTGCCCTCCTTTAATGTGCCTTATTTGCCCATGGTGGAACCCGTCGTGCGTGCCACGCGGGATCAGGACGCAGTTGCCTTTGTCGCCGTCGCGCGGTTGGAATGGATTAAGTTTGAGAGCCGCAGTTTGTCCGCCGTTATGCAGGAATATAAGCGCTGGCAGGATCCAAAGCATGTGCGCCTGCATTTGGATCATGTGCCGGTCATGGATGAGGACCATCAGCAGGTTGATGTCCTGGCGATTATCAAGGAAGCGATTGCGCTGGGCTATCAATCGGTGATGGTTGATGGCTCCCGCTTGGCCTTGGCGGACAACATCCGCGCCACGCGCGCCGTGGTCGAATTGGCGCACGCGGCCGGCATTGCCTGTGAAGCTGAACTGGGCGCGGTTTTAGGGCACGAAGAAGGCCCTTTGCCGCCGTACGAGGAGCTCTTCAAGTCCGGCAAGGGGTTTACGCGCGTCGAGGAAGCGCGCCGGTTTGTGCGGGAATCGGGTTGCGATTGGCTTTCGGTGGCGATCGGCAATATCCACGGCGCGGTTTCGCAGGCGGCCCGGGACAACAAGAAAGTTGAGGCCCATTTGAATTTGGAACATCTTGACCGGCTGTGTGAGGCAACCGGCATTCCCCTGGTGTTGCACGGCGGGTCCGGGGTATGCCGGGAGGATGTGCGCGCTGGGATTAAACGCGGCCTGGCCAAGGTCAATGTTGGCACCGAAATTCGGCAGGCATATGAGGTCGCGCTGAAAGCAAGCGGCACGGTGACGGTGGCGCAACAGGCGGTATATGTTCGAACGACCGAGTTGCTTCGCGATTATTTTGGCATTCAAGGCCTGCGCGCCGCCCTCATGGGAAAGACCTGAATCTTGCCGACAGCCTACGGCCTACAGTTTTCAGCCTATTGCCTACAGCCTGCAGCCTATGATTGTCAAAACCCAGGCCATTGTTTTGCGGATGATTCCCTTCTCGGAAACTTCGCGCGTGGTTTTGTGGTTGACCCGCGACCACGGCAAGATCGCCACGATCATCAAGGGGGCGCATCGCCGCCGCAGTCCATTCGTGGGCCAGGTGGACTTGTTTTACACCTGCGAACTGCTGGTTTACCTGCGCCTGTTCCGGGGGCTGCACGTTGTCAAGGAATGCTCGCCGCTCAAGCCGCGGACACCCTTGCGGTCGCGCTGGCGGGCGACCGCGTGTGCCTCTTACTTCACCGAGTTGGTCGCGCGGATTTCACCGCTATACGCGCCGCACCCGGAACTCTTCCGTCTGCTGGATATGGCCCTCGATTATTTCGCCGATCAATCGGCCCTGGAGCTTGGCCTGTTCTGGTTTGAATTAAAGCTGATGAAGGTCATGGGCCTTTCCCCGCAACTCAAGGAATGCCTGGTCTGTCACCATCCGCTGCAGACAGACGACAGACGGCAGACGACAGACGACAGACGGGAACCGGCCCTCGGAGCACGCGAAGCTTCCGTGTTTTCCTGTGTGCGCGGCGGTGTTCTGTGCAAGACATGTGCGCCCTCGGCCGGCAAGGAGGCGCTGCCGATCACGCCGGATATTCTGGGGATGCTCCGCTTCTGGCAGTCGTCGCGATCCTGGCGCTCGGCGCAAAGCGCGGCCTGTACGCCCCGGCAGATACGGGAACTGGAGCGGATTCTGGGCCTTTTTATGCAGTACCACCTGGAAATTGGCAACCCGGCGCGTGCCACCGCGCTCTCCATCCTGCGTACGCGTCTGGTGCCAACCGATTGATTAACCGCTGACCTGCCCGCAGTGCTTCGCCCAGCGATGCAGGCGGGTTAAACGGATATCTCGGAAATTATTTTCGATTATCCGTGCCCATTCGCGGTATCCGCGGTAAAAATTCTTTTCGAATCAGCCCTTGAAGATCATGAACTTTCGCAGGGCGAAATTGATCAGGGCCGCGACCACGCATTCCGCGCCAAAGGCCACCGTGGTGGTGAAGTGCCACTGGTTGATCAGTACGCCCATCAGGAATGTGCCGATTGCGATGGAAATGCCCGAGACGGCATAAAACAGGGCCACTTCCACCGTACGGTGGGCGCAGGCGCACAGCGTCGTGCGCTGGCTGAGCCCCAGTTTGTTCAAGGCCAAGTCCACCGGCGGATAACACCGGCCTGATTCGAAAACCCATAGGATATTCAGGATGTAGGCCACCAGGTTGGAGAGCAGAAAAGCCAGGGCGTTGTTGATCATGGCGTTGCGGGCACGGAGGGCGTCGCTGATCGGGGGGCAGGCAAGGTGAAACAGCTTCACGAAAACGTCTTCGGCATTGAGCGCGGGGATGACCAGCCAGGCGAGCAGGAAGAAAGCGATGACGTGCACCGTTACCGCGCCCCCGCCGCAAATCGCGTATTTAATAAACTGAATCAGCGGCGACGCTTCGCGCTGGGCGAACTGCTTCCAGATCCCGGCCATATTAGTATCCTTTCGTAAGGCCGGAACCATAATACGACCTGTGTAAAAACGCAATCCTCCTTTTGCCGATTCACCAATGCTTCACTCCGCAGGCTGCCGTCATTGATTTTTTACACTTCCTCTGATGACCAGGCTGGGATGAACAAGAAACCGGATACAACCGGCATCGCTTGCCTTGTCGATTAGATCAAATAATCTGTTTACGGCCAGTTTTGTTATTGTTTTCCAATCGGTTCTGACCACATCCAAGGCGATGCTTTTATTCCCTATTTTTATATCGATATCGTCACAACCGATGACGCTCACATCGTTCGGGATGGTTTTTCGCCTGCTTTCCAAGTAGCCACATACGACCTCGCCATGCGCGCAATAAGATGACACGAAAATTCCGGTAAATTTATTTTTGTCGAAAAAAATGTCCAGTTTATTATGCGGTATAAGGTTGTCGGTTGCCCACAAGCATATATTATTATTGCATTCCATCCCATGGGATATGAGCGCTTCTTTGAAGCCTTCAAAACTATGGCGGAAATTACGGTCTTCGGGCATATCCTTGAATATCGCGCCAATGTTTTTATGCCCTGACTTGGCAAGATGTTCGCCGGCCATAAAACCAGCGGCAAGACTATAAGGCGTGGCAGTATCTACCCTCAAATTAGTCGTATGATTTATCAGCACCATTGGCCGAGGGTGTATTTTTTGCCTGATTCTGGAAATAATTTCATCATTCATTATCCCGACCAGGATGGCGCCATCCATCGTTTCTTTAGCGAACATATTCTCGTCGTAACTACAGTCGCTTTTCTGAAAATGGAAATCAGGAACATAGCCCCTTTGTTTTATCATCGTATTAATGATATTAAGAACGATAGTGTAATATTCCGACCATCGCGTAACAAGACATCGGATCACCTTCGTTTTGGGCCCAAGCATAATCTTTTCCGCCGGAATAATTGTTCGCAGTCTTCCGCTATTAGTTTCAATTTCTCCTTTTTGTTCCAATATTTTCAGGGCTTTCCTTATTGTTTTACGGCTTGCCCGGTACATTTCAATCAATACGCGTTCCGACGGTAAAACCGGAGGACTAAACCCCCGTTTTTTTATTTTGTCGGATATATCCATTGCGATTTCTTCATAAAGAAACCGCTTCCTGCATTTTTTGATTATAGCCATACTACCTTAACTATTTTGCCCGCCGGCGGTGGGCGGCCGCATGATTTTTCAACCTAACCGTGCAAAAATATCTTGCACGGTTAGGTGTAAAGTATGGCTAAATTGAATTGCGGTCAAGCAAAAGCAAGAACGTTCAATTGGCGCAAAATTGAGGTGCTACAAAAGCACCCCGTCCATAGTCGTTGGTTGAGTTATGCGCCTGTCCCTAATAATCGCTTGGTCCTTAAATCGCCTAGTTCATATTGTCCTCTTATAAAGAACATATCCACGGATTCGAAATGCACCCCGAAGGCGTTGTATAGGTCGCTTTCCATATCCCTGGTGATCTCGCACCATCCGCCCGGATACGTCCCTATGTCATATAAGGCGAAATTGCCACTGGTAAAAGTGCCCAGGCGCGCTTCTGCGAAATTATAGTTTAAGAAGTAATATTGTCCATTACTTGCCTTTACCCTTACATAAAAGAGCATGCAATACGGATCCTTTACCAGGTAGCTTATATATCTATTCGACCCTGGGATGTTCAGGCCGGATGAGCTTTCTATGCCAAAGGCATATGGGTTGCTGCATGTCGGCTCGGTTCTAAGCGTGTATTTATTCAATACGCTGTCATATGCATTTGTCAGAATGCCCTGCCCATCGTATTGCGTCCACCAGTAATTGGCATCCTTTAAGGGTATCTTATCCAAATAATCGCTTAACCTTAAATTGCCTAATTCATATTGTCCTCTTATAAAGAACATATCCACGGATTCAAAATGCACCCCGAAGGCGTTGTACAGGTCTTTTTCCATGTCCCTGGTGATCTCATACCATCCGCCCGGATACGTTCCTAGGTCATATATGGCGAACTTTCCACTGGTACAAGTACCTAGATGCGCTGCTTCGAAATTATAGTTTAAGAAGTAATATTGTCCGTCACTTGCCTTTACCCTTACATAAAAGAGCATGCAATACGGATCCTTTACCTGGTAGCTTAAATATCTTTTTGACTTTGGTGTGTTCAGACCGGACGAGCTTTTTATGCCAAAGGCATATGGGTTACCTGTTGGTTGGGATACTAATATCTCCTTTCCTAACTCATCATCGTATTGATTAGACATAGTACCGCTTCCATCGTATTGCTCCCACCAATACAATTGCAACGGCATGTTGCCATCGGACCGCAGTTCCCACGGCTTCTGCTTAAGGACTATTAAGGTCACGCTTTCTTCAGGTATATTCAATCCGGGTATGCTAAAGCTGGGTACCCCGTCTTGCTCCTGATATTCCACCCTTTCCAAATCCTGATGTGCCTTTGCCGCCTGAAGCTTGGTTTGATAGTTTCCCGGTGTATTTTCGAACCAATAGTAGCTGCTGGAATGTGTTCTATCTACAACGTACCTTTCATAGGTAAATCCATTGTCAATAAATCCTTGCGGCAAATTGTTTATTGCAATATTTGCTGTCTGAGGTAGACACGGGGCAATAGGAGGCTCGATTGGCACCAATCCTGCCATAAGACTCCATTGTGTATTTACCCATGGTCTTTTAACACCACCAGGACCATTTCCTTTATTGGTATGGAAATTATATATAAGCAGGGTTATGGTGTCCTCTCCTTTAGTTGCAATCTCACCCATATACCCTTGCTGAGCATAACCCTGGGTATCTCCTGCTTCATTCACTAATACCCGCTCAACTTGTAACATGTTCAATATCTTGAAGGTATTGAAGGCCGGCGTTACAACATCATCATCAATAAATACCAAATTAAAATCTCCTCTCCCAGTACCTCTATATACTCCATTAGTTACTCCATTATTCACCCAGTTATAGCCTGTTTTTAAAAAGGCGAACCATAGCCCGCCTATGCCGCCGTTAATATATCCGCTATTATCCGCCATTCTCGTTACCATAGCTGCCGCAAATGAGGAAAGGATCTCATTATTTTGCGCCTCACTCTCTCCCGTGGTGCTATACCACGCAGCCGGATGCCCCAAGCCCCACTCTGTGTTAATAAACGAACAATTGTCCGCAAGCATGTTATAGGGGTCATTATTATTGTGAGTTAAAATAATATCGCTGACATTTTGTACTACTATGTCAAAGGGGATGAAATCAATATCGGGATACTGAACGCCCGGCAACCAGCCGCCAAACATATGATAATAATCCATAGCTAAGAAATCTACTGGCGTACCATAAGTATTGGGAAATATGCCATCGGTTCCATGCGTCTGTACGTAATAGTTGTTACCAGTGGTACAATGATCAAGCCAGTAATTTTACCAATCAACATAACATGTCGGTGATGGTGGTCCCATAGGGGCGGTCATAAATCCGCCGACCTTGATATTGTTGTCTGCCCGCGTAATCCCATGAACTGCATAATCATAGACCTTGTTTAATCGGTCCTTTGTCCATAGCGAGTTCGTGTTCCAGGCTACTTGACCGTTTATTTCATTGCCGATATTGACATAATCTACTTGATAGCCCAGGCAATTTCCTGCGTCCGGATCATAGCCCGTGCCGGTTATGTGCTTCATTATCCTATAGATATATTCCTCCAGATAATCCAGGTTTTCATCCGCTGGCGGGTCATCCAGCGCCTTGTGATTCGGATCAAGCAGGACTTCTGGAAAAACTGCACACGTCCACATGATCTTTATATTGTTTTCCTTGCACGCTAGAATTATATCGTCGATCTTGTCCCATTTATAACAGGCAGAGTTTGTTATATCCGATGGTTGTGTCCCGGTGAAGATCGTGTTCTGCGGATCCCACAACTTTATAAACTTAACACCCAATTGAGGCGCATATTTTCTTAGGGCATTCGCCGCTACTTCCGTTTGAATGTGAGAAGAAAGATAAAATTGCATGCCACATAAGAAGTCGTGATCAAAGGATTGTTGCAGAGATTGTTTTGCATCTACATCAATATTTACATCCGCTAATACGCCAGTTACAGAAAAACTCAGTAAAACCGTCGCCAGAATCAGCCGCGCATATTTTCCTGTTTTCATTGCAATCCTCCTGTTTTATTCTACCTCAATTTTGCACCAATTTAACCTTTGGGCTTTTGTTTGAGCGCAATTAAATTTGATTGTCAGACCGCGCTTTACCTCCTTTCTGAACCGTCCCGAGCCGGCCCGCGTCCAGCTCGGACATAGGGCTCCCATAACGACATATCCATTGCGATTTCTTCATAAAACGACCTTTTCTCGCATTTTTGTTTATTACCATAGGATACCTGTTTCCTAAAATATAGGATACCTGTCTCCTTATTGCAAGCAAAATCTGAAAGAATTTTTCTCCTGCCAATCTTGCATTTTCAGCGCCGCTTGGTAAACTTTCCCGCCATATGCGTGCTCACGTAGCCATTCATCTGGAACAATGGTTTTTGGATTACGTCCGTCCTTTCATCAACGGGAACGGCGCATCGGAAGTTTTGGAGATCAAGCGGGACCATTGCCGGCGCGTGGCGGAGGACATGACCGGTATTGCCCGCGACCTGGGCCTGGCGGAAGGCGACATCCATACCGCGCGTATTTTGGGATGGCTGCATGACGTCGGCCGGTTCCCCCAGTATGCCCAATACAAAACTTTGCGCGATGGCCAGTCCGTGGATCATGGCAAGGCCGGTTTGGAAGTCCTGGACAGCGCCAAGGTGCTAATGATTTGCGAGCCGGCGGACAGGGAAATAATCCGGACGGGAACGGGCTGTCATAATCGTCATACGTTGCCGGACGACATGACCGCCGACGTGCGGCGCTTTGTGCTCATGGTCCGCGACGCGGATAAGCTGGATATTATGCAGACGCTCTACCAGTTCTGGAAAAACGATGAGATCAAGTGTCACCCGGAATTGATCCTGGAACTTAACTTGGAGGGGCCGGTCAGCCCGCGTGTCCTGGCCGATATCCGTGCGCGCCGGTCCATTTCCTACGCGCACATCAAGTCCCTGGCCGATTTTTTCCTGACCCAGGTTTCGTGGGTGTATGACCTCAATTTCCGTCCCTCGTACCAGCGGCTGGCCCAGCGCCGCCTGCTGGAGCAGGCGGCGGAAGTTTTGCCGCAGGAGACAATTGTCCAGGCCGAGGTGGCGGCGGCCGCCCAGCATGTGCGCGAACGTCTGTAATTACCTTAATTTCACTTCACTGTAACCACCACGTGAGCGTCCGAGAGCAGCTTGGCGAATTGGTCCAGTGATTTGACCACGCTGCGATAACCGGTCCCGTCCAACCGCCAGGTGAGCGTTTCGACCTGGTCCACTATTGCCTGCGTATCCGCACGCAACGCGGCCAGGCGTGAAGAAAGCTGATCGATCTCCGGCAGGGAATATTTCCTGCCAAGTGTTTCCTGCTGATCCAGCATGTAAAGTGTACGCTCGGCGTGGTTTGCGATCTTCCGCGCCGCCCAGACAAGCCAGCGGAGGCTGTAGGTATTCTGAACGCGGGAACTCAGCAAGGCGAGGCGATCCCGATACTGCTGTGCGACCTTCCATGCCTTTTTGGCGCGTGCGCGGATTTCGCGCACCTTCGCGGGTTTTGCCTGCGAGCCGTAAAGCAAGCCATCAATCAGCTTGAGCGAGTCTTCAAGCTTGTTGTTGAGGTAATAGGCAGTATTGATAATGTCATATTCCCCGATAATGTCGCGGACAAACTGGTTGTTGCGTTCGATGTCGGACTTTGCGGCGTCCAGTTCGCAATAGGCGGCGGCGATGGTCTTGGCGGTCTTGCAATCGCGCGCGCCATAGAAGATCGCGGCGAAATCGTCGGTGAACTGTTGCTTCAGGGATGCCAGCGGCCTTATCGGGTCGCCCCAGCTATACTCGGCCTGCAGAGCATAGGCATACCACGTTGTATCCCAACAGCGGAGGTCGTGCTGGGAGAACGTAGCGCATCCTCCGCCAACAACCTTGCCCTTGTAGCCCTTGCGTTCGAACTCACAGGCTTGGTGCGCCTGGTCGGCGATGTTGTAGATGCCGCTCGTAAGCTCGTTCCAATTCCTACCCTCACTGGGATTGTCGGGGGAGAGCCCCTGAATATATGTGTTGAACGTGTAGCTCGCCGAAAGGAAGAGCACGTCGTAGCCGCGTTCGAGCAGGCTGGCCATGCCGCTGTAGCCGTGAGTGTAGGCGGCGCCCGTATTCGGACCGGCGTTCCAATACATCCAGTGCCCCATCACGACATCTGTGGGCACCATCTCGATGTTGATCCAGCGCTTGCCGCCGTAGCCCATGTAGAACTCATCGGCCCATATCATCGGCCGGACATTCCTGCCCGCCTCCTTCGCGGCGCCACGGACCGCCTCGGCGCAGTTTTGCATGTGCTTTGTCAGAATGTCGTTCAGCGTCTCGCCGGAGGCGATACGCTTCTTGCAGAGCGGGCAGTAACGTTCCTTCCACTGCATCCCAATCTCACTGCATCCTACACTGATGAACGGCGAGTATTTGAAAATCGAAATCAGGTCCGCATACAAGCTCTGCAGGAATTTAATGTTCTCCGGCCGGCTGGGGCAGAGCAGCCCCGGGGCGGTCGGCTCGCGATAGGGCTCGCCCTCTTTGCAGTTCCAGATCAGCTCGCTCGTTTGACTCAGCGACATCAGGCCTGGAATGATGGTGACGTGGTAGCGGTGCGCAAGCTCGACCAGGTAGTTCCAGTCTGCAGTCGACAGGGTGTCGGAGTCGGTGCAATAGGGGAACGATTTGAGCGGCGCAAGATTGTAGATATCCATGATCAGGCAGTTCAGCTTGAATTGTGCGAGCTGCCTGATCGTCAGTTCCAAGTTTGCCCTGGTTGTGACGACCGACCCCTTTGTCTGCGACCCCTCTATGTAGTGCGCGCGCAGGCCGAACGTGGGCCAGTCCGCGATCTGCAGCCCTGGGATTGCGCGCTTCTCGCGTTGGGACTGCACGGCCAGTTGGATAAGTGTCTGGACGCCATAGAAGAGGCCCGCAGCCGCAGGTGCCGTGACCCGTGCGCCATGCTCCGCGACACAAAGACCGTAGCCTTCTGCCGATTTCTCAATGGAGACCGCCGGCGCTTCGCCCGGCTCGTTATTACCCTGCATCAAGCATAGTTCGTGTCGCCCGCCAGGCGAGAACGGGAGAAGCAAAACCGACAGGTCGATACCGTGCGTCTCGCGAAGTGCGTTCTGGAGCAGACTCGCGGCGAAGCGGTCTTCGCTGGTATTCGAGACATGGATGACCGCACACTTGACAGGCGTAAACCCTTTTCCGGCAAGATCAACCTGCCGAGGCTGAGGAATTGATCTTACCCCGTTTTCGCGGACACATGGAGCCAGTTTATTTGTGCGCATAGTTTGACTCATTGATTCCTGATTGTTAATTTGATCTTTCCTTATCGTTTGGCAAGACCGCCGTGGAATATTTTTTGCCCGGTCCAAAGCAGTTAGAGTTGGAAAATATCCGGATTACGCGTTGCCCAGGATCCAGGCTTTGATGTCGGGCGGCAGGCCGCCCACTTCCACCAGCGTGCAGTCGGCGTTACCCGTTTCCGATGGGATGGTAACCGTGTCGCCGGGCCGGTGGCCCGTGACGGCCTCCCCGAATTTACAGCGCGCGGATAGAATGCCGCGGGTCTCGTCGCTATCCCATTCCCCCAGGATATAGTAAGTCTTCGTTTTTCCATCCGCCTGGCGCAGGGTTACGCAGGTGCCCGGGCCGGCCACCGTGGCGGGGAACTGTTCGAAGTCGGTGCTCTTGACGCTGGCCAGCTGGCTTTCCAGATCGGATTTCCGGCGCAGGAGAATGCCCTGCGTTTCCTTGGCCGCTTTGTATTCGAAATTCTCGCGCAGGTCGCCGAAACTGCGGGCCACGGCAATGTCCTGGCTGTTTTTGGGAATATCCTGGTTGACGATCTTGGTCAACAGCGCCTGGCGTTCCCGATAACTGCGCAGCGAGGTCAGCCGCGCGGTGGGCGCTGGGGCGACCGCCGCCTCATCCTGCAAGGCCGCGCTCAACTCGGGATACAGCTTCAGAATGCGGGCAAGGATGGCCCCGCGGTCAATCGCCGCCCAGGCGGTCGAATTTTTCAGGCGCCGCATGAAATCGTGGCGCTGGCCGGCGTTCATGGAATCGAGGGCCGTTTTCAGCCACGGCGGCTGTTCGAACAGGGCGCGCAGTTGATGCTTAGCTTTCAGCCGCTCGCCCGTTGCATCGCGTGCTTCCAGGACGGCCAATGCTTCCATGGCCAGGTTGCCCGCCGTACCGATGCCGTTGGTTTGGGCCACGTCCACGTGCCGGCACAGCCAATAAACCATTTCACAACTGGCCCGGTTGGCGCCGATCAGTGCGCGCATGGTTTCAAGGACCTGCGGCATCTGGCCGGCGGCCTGCAGGTATTCGATCATTTCCGTCAGGGCCGAGGACGCCGTTTCCGGCAGAACGCGGAAAAATAAAGCCAATGCGCGCTCGGCGCCGATTTCGTGCACAAAAGCAAAAAATGACCGCAAGCGGCGGGCTGGCAAATCGCGCAGGGTATCGAGGAATACCGCGTCCTGCAGGAATTGCTCGGCATAGTCATTGATATTCAGGCGGTGCCAGGTAATGCCCAGTTCGCGGCCCAGCATACCGGCCTGCGCCGCCTGGCCCCAATGGAGCTTGCTCGCGCCGAGCATTACAAATGCCAGCCGGTCTTCCACCGTTTCGCGCAGTTCGTCGTTCCGCTCATCGGCGGTCAGGGCCGTTTGCATGTCCTCCACCAGCTTGAGAATATGGTTGAAATCCCGTTCCGCGCGGAGGGTTTTCAGCCAGGCGGCGTCATAACTCCTGGCCTTTTCCAGCAGGCGCAATGGGTCGGTGCGTTTAGCGGGGAATTCCACGAGCGGGTTCTGCTTGAGCTGTTTACGGGCGGCGTCCCAAAACTTCTTCCAGGCTTCGGCGCTCATCACCAGCCCGATCATTAACTCCTGGAGTTGCGCGGCGCTCATTGGCCCGAAACTGCGCAGCGCGCAGATGACAACGCTGGCCGGGTCCTTGGCCAGCCAATCGGTAAAAGCCTGGCTGTCCCGATGCCGGCGCGCCAGGAGGTGGTCGGCATCCAGCAGGTCCAGTGTTTCCGCGGCATAAGCCAGGGCCATGCGATGGGCTTTTTTCTTTTCGAAGTTGATCACGACCTGGTGGGCGTACGCATCCAGTTCCGCCACGGTACCGAATCCCCAGGTCTTTTCGTAGCAGAGCGCCTCCGGGCGCAGCCGGCGCAGGCGACAAAAGCGTTTCAGGCATTCCGTGGCCGGCAGGTTTTTGTTGAAACCGGCATGGGGAATCAGCGCCAATGTGGCGGGGTCCTTTTGAAAAAACATAATGAGGTGTTTGGCGCAAGTCGCGGCAAACGGCGGATCCTCGGTATGCCACGCGGCCTGCAAGCCCAGCAAGGCCAACAGCGCGGCTTCGTCGCGCCGGGCGGCAAGCGCTTCGAACAGCAGGTCGGCGCCGCTTTCCGCCCGGTCCGTATGCCCGGCGGCGTGCAGTTGATTCAGGACGACGCCAAATGATTGGATTGGGATGGCCGGGTCCTGGACATTGGCCAGCAGCCATTCCTCCTGGGCTTCGATGGTTTCTCCCGGTGCGGCATTGTTGTGTGCTTCAGGCATAGGGTTCCTTGTGATTACGCAGGTTGTTTTGCAATGATGCATTCCGCCTTGGGTGCGGAGACCGAATGTGTGATTTTGGCTCGGCGGCGGTGTTCTCGCCGGACGGCGCATACACGAGTATAGCGCCGCCGGCGACGCCTGGCCGTCGCGCCAATCTAACGCATTCTGTTCCGCAGGGCTTCGCGGACTTGCCCAGCCCAAGGCGGAACGCAGTTACATCCGCCCGAGGCGGATAAAGCACCAAGTTTTTGCTTTGTCACTAGTTTAATCGGTTGGCACCATCTTTTCTGTTATTAATTCCAGGCACAGAATCTTACCATTTTTTCCGAACCGGAATATGTTTGGCCAGAAGCGCCTCCTTGATTTGCCGGATAGTGTAGGCGCCCGTATGAATCATGCCGGCAATAATGGCGGCATCCGCGCACCCGGTTGTGAATACCGCCGCCAGGTGGTCGGGGGTTCCGGCGCCGCCGGAAGCGACGACCGGGATATGGACCTGGGTGGCAATCAGCCGCGTCAGGGTCAATTCAAAACCCTGCTGGGTGCCGTCCGCATCCACCGAGTTGACGACGATTTCGCCGGCGCCCAGTTCCTCCGCGCGCCGGGCCCAGGCAAGCGCATCCAGGCCCGTGCGTTCCCGGAACCCGCGGATCGTGATTTCATAGCCGCTGGGAAAACGCGGATTGTCGGGCATTTTTACCGGGTCCATGCCCAGCACGATGCATTGCGCGCCGAAGGCCTTGGCGCCCTCGGTAATGATGGTTGGGTTTTGGACTGCCAGGGAGTTTAGCGATATTTTTTCCGCGCCGGCCGTGAGCACGCGCGCCATATCGGCGAGACCGGTAATCCCGCCGCCGACGGTGAAAGGGATGTGGATGGCGCGGGCCACGGCCGCGACCATCTCGATGTCGATGGGCCGGTGTTCGGCGGAGGCGGTGATGTCGTAGAACACCAGCTCGTCGCATCCGCCCGCGCTATAGGCCGCCGCCATCTCCACGGGGTCGCCCAGTTCCACGTTGTTTTGGAACCGGACGCCCTTGGTGACCTTGCCGCGCCGGACATCCAGGCATGGAATAATACGTTTGGTCAGCATGATGTAAAAATTAACGCGCTAAATTGGGCGAAAAGCCCCGGGGCTGATTGAACGAGCCCCTGGTTGCCGGGTGGCACCCTATGATAAATACGGGTGGCGATCAAGTTTTTTGCAATATACCTTTTCGTTCGCATGGGATGTACAGCCGGCAGTATATTATGCTACTGTTCGAGGCAATTGCGCCACGGCCGATCTTTGTTATGATCGCCGGCAGGAATAGCCGCGGTTTTATTTTTAATGCCCGTAACGAAAAAATCGTATGCAAGTCAAAATTATTTCGGATGAGCCGGTTTCGCGGAATCTGGCGCAAGGCGAAGCTTCAATCGCTTGTGCCTTTGTCCAGACCGCCCGGACGGCGGATGGCGATATCTTCTGCCTGTACCGGAGCGGCACCGGCAAGCATGGCCCGGATGGCGTGCTCTGCGTACAACGCTCTACGGATGGCGGCCGAACATGGGAAGACCCGCTGACGATTTTTAACGCATGCCGGCTTCAGCCTCCGCGCACGGTACTTTGCGGCGGGATCATGGCCATGGGCAACACGCTCCTGGCCGCATTCGGTGTGATCGAAATGCTCAACCCAAAGGCTTATGTCTTCAGCAAGGAAGCTGAATCATTTCCGTGGCTTATCTATGTGTCCCGGAGCGAGGACAAGGGGCGCACCTGGTCGGCGCCGATGCGCCTCGATACCGCGCCGTACACCTGTTTCATCGGTGCGGCCACGAGCCCGTTTCTGCTGAATGACGGAGGATTTTGCATTCCGGTGGAAGTCAGGACTAAGGCCGGTCCGCAGGCGACAGCCGGATTGTTTTCCCAGGACGGCGGCAAAAGTTTTTCAAAAATCAGGATGCTGGTGGAAGATAAAGCCGGCTTATTGAGCTTGTGTGACGCGCGCTTTGCCCGGCTGCGTGATGGAACGCATCTCATGCATCTCTGGGCGTTCCGGCATCAAACGGAAGAAACGATCAGCGTGCATGAATCCAGGTCCACGGATGACGGCCAAACCTGGTCCCCCGCGGCGCCCATCGGCATTCAAGGCCAGATTTCACGGCCGTTGGAATTGCCCTCCGGCATGCTCGTTGCGATCTGCAATCATCGTCAACGACCGGAAGGCAATCAATTGTGGTGGTCCCATGATCAGGGGCATACCTGGTGTCAACAACCGATGCAGATGTGGGATGTGGCCCGGAGCAAGATGCTGGGCTGTCCGGCCGCAAACCAGGCGGCGGTCACGGGGGAAAATGTCTGGGATGAATTACAGCGCTTTTCCTTCGGGTCGCCGGACCTGCTGATGGCAACAAAAGACGTGGTGCTTTTGACCTATTATGCCACGCTTGGAAAAATCATTCACGTCCGGGCCTGCCGATTTCAAGTGGTTGAAAATTAATCTTGATGTTGCAACGAACTTAGTGCGACAACAAATCCATGAACCCAAAATCCTCAATCCAAGGCATTATTTTTGACATGGATGGAGTGCTCTGTGAATCGGAGCCGTTCATTGCCGAGGCCGCCGGCCGCATGTTTGCCGAACGGCATGGGCTGACCGTCACACCGGATGATTTCCGGCCATTTATCGGCACGGGTGAAGATCGCTTTCTGGGCGGCGTTGCCGAAAAATATGGCGTTAAACTCGATATGCCGGCCGACAAGGATCGGACCTATGCGATCTATCTGGATATAATCCGCGGCCGCATGCAGCCCTTGCCGGGCGTTGCCGAATTTATCGCCGGTTGCCGGCGGCGCGGGCTGAAATTGGCCATTGCCACGAGCGCCGATCGCGTTAAACTGGACGGCAATTTACGCGAGATCGGACTTTCCCCGGATATGTTCGATGCCTGTGTAACCGGTAACGAAGTCCGGCGCAAAAAACCGGCGCCGGATATTTTTTTGGC
>JAPLSY010000073.1 GCA_026398415.1 Kiritimatiellota bacterium
ATATTATTCAAAAGCGATCTGCTGAGATCAGCCCTCAAATTGTTTCGTGGCAACCTCTTGACCTTGGTCGCCTCCTCAATCATTATGTGCCCCATTCCAAGCCCAAGAGGGGTCACGATCTCCCCGTCCATCCCTAAAACCAGGAGACAGACGCCGGACCCTGAGGACATGCCCTACTACGCCAGAGAACTACGCAGGGCAATTAAGGCCCATTATCTTATTGACAAATGACGGGGAAAAGAACAACATGCAGATCATTAATGTACGAGATTGCGCATTTTGCCCGGGCACCTTGGCAACGCCCAGGCATAGGCGGATGCGGTGTTGTAATTGTTTAAAAAACCGGTTCCATTGTTCGAAAACAAAAAGTTCAGGAAAGCACAGACATGAAGAAACTGATCATACTATCGCTGTTGTATTGTTCGGCAAACATTCACGCGGCAAACACATTGATAATTATTAACGATGTGCCGGCTTCCGTGGCGAATCCAACAAATATATTCATCCAGTTGGATTACACAAGCGCATCCATCAGTCCGGCGCTGGAGAAGTTTGAGGTCGTCTATCCGTTTACGGATGCCATAAACGTCTGGACGCTGGCGATTGAAAACATTAATTCGGGGAATCTGAAATACGGCATTGATCCCGTGCATGCGATGGAACAGTACTCGAAAGTCAGTGATCCTGATGTAACATTGATGTTTGACGGACTGTTTGAGTTTTCATTGCTGGCAACGGATACGGTTGGCTACTGGGACATCTCGAACGTCGATTGGATTGGCATGCTCTGCAGCGTAAAGTGCACCGCAGGCGGCTATCCCAATGCCACCTGGCAACTTGGGTACTATAAAAAGGCGGCGGAATTAATCAGCATGGTAACAAATGAGTACCAGTTTACGCCAACGCAGGCTGATCAAGTCCTGATTCATTCGAATGCCTGGTCGTCCAGCTGGACGAAACTGATGGCTCCAAACCATGAAGTGGATACGTATGTGGATTCGCCCGGTGGCAAGACGCACCTTGTGGATTATCTTTGCATGTTGGAATCCAATCGTGTCCCGGTATGCCTCAAAGCCAATTTGCCGTCGACGGATACCGGCCATTTTACGGGCGCCAACCCGCCGGACTGGACAAACCGGGTGGCGGCGCTTGGCACCACCCCGGCGTCTTTCGTGGGGACATTCCAATTGCAGTCTGCGGTTGATGTGACCCCTCCCATTCCGGGCCCCGGCTTGACCGATGAGATCGTATTGGTGTTGTCAAACGCGACTTGTGGTGTCGTGCTGTACTATTCAACCGACGGGATTAATCCGGGAACAACTTATCGCAACGACAGCGACGGCGGTTTGTGGGTGCGTTACTGCACCGATACCAACGCCGGCACATGGGCATGGGTGATGACCAACCGTCACCTCAATTGCGTGACGGCTGGGAATCCATCACTCTTCGAGGATTGGGTGGCCAGCCTGGCCAACAAAGCATGCTATTCCCTGAATGCCGGGTTGATACCAACCAATTCAAATCCAATAAACGTTTATACCTTCAGCGGATATGACACACTGGTGCCGACGGAAACCAATACTTGGAAGTATCCACCCTATGAGGTGAATATGTACAACAACATCATCGTAAACAACTCTGATTCATATGGCATGGGATATTCCGATGCAAATCCGTTCGGGGCCAAAAAAGTGGTGCAACAGACTGAGAAGGATGGCGCCATCGTAGAGCTCCATTTACTCGATCCGGATGCCGATCCCACGCCCGGCGACGCGATCGCGGCCGACTTTGACAATGACGGCAAGGCGGATTTTGCGGTGGTGGATGCCGACGGCTACTGGACGATCTGGTGGTCAACGGCGGACTATACGCCCTACCGCAGCGCGGCGCCGCTCTATGTGGCGGGTGGGACGCCGGTGGCGGCGGACTTTGACAATGACCACAAGGCGGATATGGCCATGGTGGCGCCCAATGGCATCTGGACGATCTGGTGGTCAACGGCGGATTATACGCCCTACAGCAGTGCGGCACCGCTCTATGTGGCGGGTGGTGTGCCGGTGGCGGCGGACTTTGACAATGACCACAAGGCGGATATGGCCATGGTAGCGCCCAATGGCATCTGGACGATCTGGTGGTCAACGGCGGATTATGCGCCCTACAGCAGCGCGGCGCCGCTCTATATCGGGGCGGGTGGAAAGCCGGTGGCGGCCGACTTTGACAATGACCACAAGGCGGATATGGCCATGGTGGCGCCCAATGGCATCTGGACGATCTGGTGGTCAACGGCGGATTATGCACCCTTCAGCAGCGCGGCGCCGCTCTATGTGGCGGGCGGCGTGCCAGTGGCCGCCGACTTCGATAAGGATGGCAAGGCGGATCCGACGGTGGTGGGGCCCGACGGTGTCTGGACGATCCTGTGGTCGAGCGCGGATTATGTGCCCGTCCATACGAACCCGTTGATTCCATGACGAGTCGTAGGCGACACGGAACGGGAAGGTTATAATAAAGACAATCCCGGGCTGTTTGCCAGTTTTCCACCGGAGGCCCAGCAAAATATCCGGCAGGGCCAGATTGATATCGGCTATGCGCCCGAGATGGTTGCGATGGCCTTGGGCAAGCCGGAGGCAGGAGACAGACGACCGACGCCGGACGCCAGACGCCGGACCCTGAGGGCTACGCAGGGCAAGCCCGGAGGCAGGAGACAGACTCCAGACCCTGCTTAAACTTAATCAAAGAGTGGTACCCCGGGCGGGAGTTGAACCCACGACCTGCTGATTAGGAATCAGCTGCTCTGTCCAACTGAGCTACCGGAGTATAGTCAATGCTATCAAGGCTTAAATAGGTTTTTTGTAATTCCATTTTTGACCTATAAGCCTTTTTGCTACAAAAAAAACTACACTTTTCTCTTGCAAAGCCCTTTTGACATGCTATGATAGGTTTCAAAAGGCATAGAAACCCTAATTTAAAAGGGGGCTTATGGCAAGAGTATTCAAACGACCAGGACTTAAATTTTTCTACGGCCGATACAAGGTGAATGGCGAGGATAAATGGTTTTCTACCAAAACCACCGACCGCAAAGAAGCCCAAGAAATTGCCGATGCCAAGCAACAGGCCGCCAGGGGTGACGGCAACATTGACGATTATTTCACTGGCTTGATTGCCCTGCTCGCTCGCTTGCCCAAAGACAACTCTGACCCAAAGCGCCAGGAATTCGCGCGCCGGCTAATGCAAGGGCAATCCTCTACCCTACCCCTTGCTGACGCTTGGCAAGCTTGGCTTGATTCACCGCTGAAAGGTAATCCGGGCAAATCAACAACACGCGGTTACGATGCAATATGGCGCCGGTTCTCAGAATGGATCGCCAAGCAAAAACCTCCAGCCGAATATCTGCACGAGATAACCGAGATCCAGGCGCAAGATTATCTTGCCGACTTATGGAAATCCAAAGTCGCGCCCCGCACGTTCAATTGTCACGCAATGTTTCTAAAAAGCTTGTTCCATGTCTTGCGGATTAAGGCCGGACTGGTTGAAAACGTGTGGGATGACATCGACTCCATGGAAAAGGACACCCAGGGCCGCCAGAACTTCACGCCGGAAGAATTGAAAACGATATGCTCAAAAGCAACCGGCCCACTCCGCTACATGATTGGGATCGGGCTCTATACTGGTATAAGGCTGGGCGATGTAGTTAATCTGAAATGGGTAAACATCGGCAAAGACAACATCGTGCTCACCCCGTCAAAGACCAGACGCAAAGGGAAACAAATTCCGTTGCCGATTCACCCCGTATTGAGAGCCTTGCTGAACGAACTACGGAAGCAAACAGGTGTCGGTGAATACCTATTTCTGGAACATCATACAGAGTATCAGAAAGACCCTTCGGCCACATCAAAGCAGTTTCAGAAATTCTTAGAGGATTGCGGTGTACTGACCACCGAACCCGGAGGCGACCATCGTCGGAAGGTAATTGTCCGGAAAGGATTTCATTCGCTCCGCCATAGTTTCGTTAGCCTATGCGCTGGCAACAACGTACCGCAGCACGTCATCCAGGAACTTGTCGGCCACGGTTCGCCGACCATGACAGCGCTTTATAGCCATGCCGACTTCACGCAGAAGCAGGACGCCATTAACGGCTTGCCATCAATGGTGTTTGAGGAACAGAAACCAGAAAGCAAGGAGGTGAAACCATAGAAATATTGACCGTGTTCTAAACCGCTAAGAAAAGCGGGCCGCCGACGCACTATGAATGCATCGGCAGCCCTGGCCCCACAACCTAACAATCAGGGAGTGAAGTTAAATGAAGACTATATCAAATCGCAAGTCCATCGTCAAAGTCAACAAGTCCGTTGCCGCCCGTTCGTTCGTGCTCAATAAGGAAGCTGCCAAAAAGATGCAGGTGCTCAACTGGGATGAGTGTGAAATATCCCTGGTCCGGGATGATAAGGGGCAAATGTTCACCCGCATTTATCGGCCCGAGGTTAAGAAGGGCGGGAAATGGCGGCCGTTGCCATCCAGCGTTTGGCTTTGCAACGACAAGCTGGCAAAGATAGGCTGGGATAAAATGACGTCGCAACAAAAGCGGGAAATGTACACCATGACGCCGGTTACACAGTCGCAAGCTCTTAAGTGGCTGATAAACGAGAGCGTGCAAAACGAGGTTAAGGCCGACTTCATGAAGATGTATGAAATGGTGATATCAAAACAACCAACGCTGCCGGAAGGTGAATACCTGTTTGCCGTCAAGTCGATGGCAAAGGGTGTATCAACCGACGAAACAACCAAGGGCGCACCGCAAGTAAAGGTAGAAATGTCCTTATACGCCCTGGACGACGAGAACTACGAAAAACAGATCGGCGTTGGCTTCGATAACCTGATCCGACATTCGAAAACGGAATCAAACATATGCCAGTTTTTCAAGGCGATCGGGGCCCTCGATCATGCCCAGGCCGTTACACCAAATTGGGACACGGTGCCGGGCGCCACGGGCAGGGCAATGTTTTACATGGAAACCATTGACGGCAAAACGGTCCTAAAGGTTAAACGGTATATGGATCCGGAAGAAGTATTGATGAGGATATCCGCCTGATGTAATAATGAAGTTGCCCTGGCCTGATCCGCCGGGGAAGTCCTGCCGGGGCCGGGCCGTATCCCGCGTCCCCGGCGGGCATCCTATACGGAGGAAAGAACATGGACACACTCGATGAAAAGATGAAACGAGAGATCACGCCAGAACGCCGGCACGAGCTTGAAGAATATGCAAAAAACCAAGGGCTTAAGCTCACCAAACAAGAACAACGCAAAGCAGAAGAGGCATGGAATGCACCGGTGGGTCCAGAACGCAACGAACCAACGGCCGAAGATCTTCGCGTATACGCAGAAATACAAAAGGAAGAGTGGGATATAGAAAATCGCATGGAAAGTTATGCGCCAAAGATTGCGATTGAATTCCTGTGCGTTGAACGTGTAATTCGACGTTTACAAGAAGACAAGATACAAGAGAAGGAGGATGAAGCCGGACTGTATGCCCCAACCGTGAAAGAGCTGAAGGATACTATTGCGGAGATAAAGACCGCATTGCCTACCACGCGGGCAAAGACCGAGACCAAGAACGCTAAATCGGAACCCACCCCCGAGTATGTCTTCCGCCGTATGGGTGATAAGGGCGATTTCTGGAAGATCGTTTTTAAGGGCGACGAATTGCAACCCGTGCGTCACCTTGCCGGTATGACTTATATTCACGCACTGCTGTCACATCCCGGAAAACAATATCCCGTCCTGGACTTATACGAAATAGAAAATCCGCCTCCGCCCGCACCGAAAGGTAAAACGCTGAGTTTTGAAGAGCGCGAGAGATTCGGGACAGGTGGAAGCCACCAGACAATCTTGGACAAGACGACTCCCGCACAATTGAAAAAGGCAAATGCTGTGTTTGAAGCGAAACTGACAGACCCTGATCTTTCCGAGACGCAACGGGAGCACATCAAAGATCAAATAGAAATAATTAACAAGACCCTGTTAAATTGCCGAGTTGCAAAGGCCACCCGCGGAGCGATCTTCGAAGGTAAGGCGACGAAACAACCTCGCCAAACCGTTTCCAAGAGTATAGAGGCCGCTATCGACGCCTTGGCAAACATGGAGCATGGCCAGGAATTGGCAAAACATCTTCGCTACGTCATTCGCAAAGGCAAGACGCTTATGTACCCATCAGGATTATCCTGGTCCTGAAAACATAAGCGGACACAAATACGGCAAAATGGCCGCCTGGGGCAACCTGGGTGGCCTTTTCTTTTTAGGCAACCTTCAAAGTTGCATCGGCAACCTTCAAAGTCGCACTTATGTCTTAGATATATTTACGACCGCCAACAATATTATTGGAGGACACATGAATAAAGATGTGAGATTTAAACTGGCCCGCATAAGTGCGCTCCACACGCAGCAGAGCTTGGCTACGGCCGCCGGTTGCCGTGAAAGTTTGATTGCCCGGATTGAAAGCGGCCGTGCCAAACCTGACCGCGACACGGCCGAACGGATCGCACTATTACTCAAAAAACGCCCTTTGGAAATCGGCATTTGATATGAAAAGAAACAACACCATGAAAGAAGATCCAACGCTCGATATGTTTTTGAAGCGGCTCATCCCGGCTTCACACGCCAAGCAGGTCGCTGCTATGGAGGCCGCACAAGCCGTTTTGGCCGGCAGACCACAAGAACGATTGCTCGACAGTGGTGCCGATGCCTGCCGGTTACTTTCGATATCGCAATCAAGTTTATGGCGGCTCCGGCAGGCCAAGAAGATCATCCCGGTTTACTTACTTGGCCGCCCAAAATACCGGCGCGTGGATCTGGAGCGCCTGGCCCAGGGCGGAGGAGTGTCTTGACCGCCGGTACGGTAGACAAGCCCGTCAATGGCATTCTGGATTGGGACTCGCCGGTGGACCGGTGCACCGCGGAGCAGCCTGCCCGGGCTCCAGTCCCTACCGTGTCCATCGGTCTTGACATATCCCGCCTCGAAAAAGTCCGGCACACCGGAGGAAAAACAATTGCCCGTTGCCCGGCATGTGCCGAGGCTGGACGCGATAAAGCCGGGGAGCATTTATTCATCGGGCCTGATGGAAAATTCGGTTGCGTTGATAATCCTGGGCCACAAGGCGAAGCGCACAGGAAGCGGATATTCGTTTTGATCGGCATTGTTGATCCCGAGAGCACCCGACCGCCGCGCACAGCACAAGCCAAGCCGGCGCCAGCGAAGCCCACCCGGACATTTACAAGCATCGAGCAGGCAGCCAAGCAATGCACACCGCAAGGTGCAACGCTGCAGAAAGTCTATTTATATCCGAAAAACGGGCAGGAATTCGGCGCAGTTGCGCGCTACCGGATACCGGGCGGTAAGAAGTTTCTACAATTCCACGCTACATCTGCAGGATGGGCAACAGGGGCGCCTGCCGGTAAATGGCCGTTATATCGTGAAAAAGAACTGCCAACCATAGGCCAGACCAACATCTTTGAGGGCGAACAATGCGTCGATGCTGCTGTCGAATTGGGTATGCATGCGACGTGTTCAGCCGGAGGCGCGAAAGCGGCCGATAAAACCGACTGGAGCCCGCTTGCCGGCCGTGATCCTGATCTTTATCCCGACAATGACACCCCGGGCGAAGCCTACGCCGCAGACGTGGCGCGCATCCTGGGCGCATTGAACCCGCCGGCACGTGTCCGCATTGTGCGGTTGCCGGGCCTGCCTTCCGGCGGCGACATCGTTGACTATCTGGAGGCCCATGACGCAGCGGAGCCCGAGACCATACGCGCCGAGATAGAAACCCTGGCGGCGCAAGCGGAACCCCAGACACAAATCGAGGCCGGACAATTACCTGTCCCATTGAACGCGGCGACTTGGGCCCTGGAGATATTGCCGGAACCGGATCAGGTATTCAATGGCGCGTTCGACTTGGGCACAAAAACCGTCATCGTTGCACCGAGCAAACTGCGCAAGTCGTTTTTTCTGCTCCAAGCCGCGGTCAGTCTTGCCGCCGGATTGCCGCAATTCCTGGCTTGGGACATTCCAAAGCCCCGGCGCGTTCTATTCTGGAATCTTGAAATCACGCCCGCACACTTCCACAAGCGGCTATTGCGTATGCTCCGGGCACTTAACCTGACGCCGGCAGACCTGGGCGACCGTCTATTGATTCTGAATACGCGCGGCATGGACACGACAGAAGCGGGACTGCCGCAACTGGTCGGCATCATCAAGAAATTTGCCGTGGACGTGGTTATGGTGGATCCGATTTACAAGCTCATCACCGGCGACGAGTCCAAACAGGAGGAAATAAAGTATCTGTTACGCGGCCTTGATCGGCTCTGCACCGAGACCGGCGCCGCCGTCGTTTATTCACACCACACCGGCAAAGGTTTCTCCGGTGACCGGCAGGCGATTGACCGTGCCAGCGGGTCCGGTGTCCTGGCACGTGACTTTGACTGCCAAATTGGCCTTGTACCGCACATCGAGGATGGGCTGATGGTTGTCGAGCAGATAGCGCGGAGTTACCCGCCGAGAGACGCCTTCTGCATCGGGTGGGACAATGACCGAGGCTGTTTTGCCGTCGAGGATGGGGTTAAACCTGTCATCCAGACGAGTCGCAACCGCAATATGTCCGGGCGCGTTGGCCCTACCTTGGCCGACGAGGACGCCCTGGCCGTCGTTGCTGGGAAGCCATTGCCTTCCAACTTGTTCAAGGCGGCCCTCCGCCAACTTGGATTCACTGAACGCGGAGCAAGGGAGGCCCAGGCTCGGCTGTTAGAGGCTGACCAACTGGCCGAACTGCAGACGCCAACCTTCCCGCGCAGGATCATGATTGGCACCCCGGAAGGCATCGAAAAGTTGCGACAAGAGTATCAAAATCCGAAACTGGCCGGATTAGTGTCATGACTGCAAAACATTGGGGTTTTGCCAGTTGGGACAGTGTCATGACTGTAGAAAAAAATCGAAATAAACCATGAAAACTCAATTTTACCCTTTATTTACAGCAGTCGGTACAGTGCTGACAAAACACTGTCATGACAGTACGGACTGCCAGTCA
This sequence comes from Kiritimatiellota bacterium, assembly GCA_026398415.1. Classification (GTDB taxonomy): domain Bacteria; phylum Verrucomicrobiota; class Kiritimatiellia; order JAAZAB01; family JAAZAB01; genus VSJD01. The sequence goes on from JAPLSY010000073.1 coordinate 9,072, forward strand.
AGACATGACACACCCCTTATAGGGTGTCACGTCTGGACTGGACAGCGGCGGTACGGAGTAGAAAAGCCGATTCAAAACCAACACCATGAAAGGCACAGACTATGACAATCGAACAAGGCAACCGACTGATAGAGGCAATCAAAGGAATAGTCAGCGGGGAGAGGTTTGAACCTTCGGGCCTTGAAGCACTCACTTTGGCACTCGGCGGACATGGCAGACCAGGACGGGAGGACAGCGTTGCAGCCGGCCTTCATGACGTTGCCGACGCTATCCGCGAACTGGTGGGGGTGGTTCAATCAAAGCAACGTCCCGGTAACAGGATGCGCAGGCTGTGAATCAGATATGCCAAGTCTTTGGCATAAACAGTCAGCTCTGGGTGAATCTGCCCGGCCGGATCGGGGTCAGGTATACTCACATCGTACCAATAACTCCAATTTAAACACCGATTATACATACAACAGAACAAACCAACAGATGACGATGGAGTCAAATGAAACCTGGCAATCAAATCTTATCTAACCCCCAGTGGGAGCAGTTTGCGGAGGCCATGGCTGCCGGTAAAAGCCGGGCGAAATCATACATGCAGGCGTATGGAATTAAAAATAGAAAGGCGGCTATGGATTGTGCGTGGCGACTGCTTAAGCACACAGAAATAAACGACCGGATAACCTTTTTGAGCAAGAAAAGGCAACAAAAGCGGGTTACAACTGACCCAGGCAAAGGCATTAATCTGCAGTCAGTGATTAATACCTGCCAGGAGGTCATTGAGACCAGTGAATCCAACCCGCAAAAACTCAAAGCCATTGAAGTCCTAAACAAGCTTGGAGTGTTCGATAACGAAATCAAAAATGACGGCAACCGAATGGATCCAGCGAGTATTTGCGCGTACCTGGACCAATTTGCGGCCGCTCCGGCTGAACACCTGGCACAGATCCCCGGCGGATTACCATGGATGATGAAAAAGTGTATGGAATTAACGTCAACAACCTGGGAACAGGTAAAAGCGGCGCTGGATGAGATTGACCATGACAACAAGACGCCTGAACCCTTAGCGACGACACCGGACACTGTTGAGGGTGTCAGCGTACCACCAGGGGCACTATGACCACGCCTGTGCCAAATTGTCCCACTCTACGATGCCGTGGACCATGGAGTCCTGACGGTCAACCGATCGCAGGTTTTACCATGAATTACGTGCCTTCTGATATGTTATCAGCTGGTTATATTTGCCTGTATGCCTATTTCGCCCTTTGTTATCAATGCCTTGCTGGTGTTTTGCTCCACCTGAAGGCGGCTTTCAATCTATGTTGCTACGCTATTTACTACGTATTCCTTATGTTTCGGCTCAAGACTGCCATTTGCCAGGCTGTGCAAGCCAAGCCAGGGGCAGGGCCCGGTTCAACCGCCGGCCGAGATTGTCTGATCATAATACCCCGGCACCCCTGCCACGGGGCCCCTTTTGTGCGCGGGGGTGGGGTCAAGAATGGTCTGTAGGGGATTTTTCAAAAAAACGTGTCCAAAATTAAAAAGGAGATGGTATGGGCAATGAACAAAACATCACGCGGTCTGAAGTGGAATCAATGATATCCGCTGCCATTTCGTTCGTGCTGAGCGGTGGCACCGGAGCGAAAGGGACCGGGTACGCATCCGGCTTAAAACACCCGCCAGCCTTCTCCGGTCCTACCGGCTACGGAGAGTCGCAAGCGGAAGTTGCTGGCATTGCAATGGCCCATAAGGTTGCCCGGGAACAGGCGAACAAAAGGATTGAGGATGCACGGCCGGCGCCGAATACAACTCCGGCCTCCGCGGCACCTCCGCCGGCCGCTGCGACACCGGCACAAAAGCACGTAGAGATGGGGAGCGGACAGAGAACAATCCCCGATCCTATCGGCGGCAATCGAGCGTCAGGTGCATCTAATGATTCCGCACGAATCGGAACCAACGACGTGCGCGGACTATCCCGTGAAACAGGTGGACGTTCAAAAGAGGCGATAGCGGATCAGATCAAAGTGACACAGGAAAAGTTCAAGGAAAGAGCAAAGAACCTCGAACCAACCCCGACTCCTGCTCCCTCGTTTGGGAATGAAGTCAACATTCAGAGCATCGTAATGGGTCTGTCGCAACAGTTCATAACGCGCGGCGAGGTCGAAAGTTTGCTTTCAGGCATTCCCCCGCAGATTCGAACAATGGGTAGTGCCGCCAACAATCAGCAACAGCATACGGGTCAGTTTTTGAAGTTGGAAGGCCCCAACCCCCTAACGGCTGTATGGGGAACAATAGACGGCAAATGGGTCAAGGTAGAACTCTGTATAGCCGGGGAAGTGGTGCAATTATACGTTTGGGCCAATGGGGACCCTTTTGAGGAGCCAGCATGAGAACAGGTGTTTTACAATTACGTCAGCCGGATCCCGATTCAGGGCTTTGTGGGGTAGATTGTCCCGATACTAACTGGTGTCCGCCTCAGTTTTGGTTTTGCTGGGAAGATGTTGTCGATGAAACCTGCACAAACACTTGTGAGCAACGCATCTGGCCGAATTCGACGGATGTGAGAGGACCGTTTTGGGCAGAGGCGACACTTGAGGTTACGGATTACAGTCAAGACCCGCCTTCCCAAATTCTTCTTCCATCGGACGGACTACTGCGTGTAAACGGAGCCATGATATCCCCGGATTTATCCGAGAGGGGCCCCTGTGGTTGCGTAAGAACAACTTTTTGGAAACCCGGCAGGATCATAGGAACCTATCCGGTAGGGACTGAAATTACTATTGACTGGCTGCATAATTATCAATGTTTTTGTGCAGGAGATATTTTAGAGGTTAATGTTCCGGACTGCAATTCGTCAAGTTGCGTCAATGGGTGTGAGGCGGAATGCGAACAATCTTGCACGTATGCAGGGTGCATGAGCGGATGGTGCACCCTTGGAAGTTGCGTGACAGACTGCACAACAAATTGCACCGCTTCCTGTGAGGCGGAAGGTTGTACCACGTCTTGCACCACGGGCTGTGAAGTGGGCAGTTGCGTTACTGCTTGCACAGGTTCTTGCACGGCTTCCTGCGAAGGAGAAGGTTGCACGTCGCATAGTTGCACGGCGGGTTGCGCGGTTGCCTGTACTGGCGCTTGTGAAAGCAGTTGCACAGTGAGTTGCACCTTGATGTGTACTTCGGTTTGCACGGCGAACTGCACTTCTGGATGCACAGCGACCGGATGCACGACGGCCTGCACTGCTGGCTGTACTGCTGACTGCACGGCGGGATGCACAACAGGATGCACTTCTTCTTGCACTGCCGGCTGTACTTTAAGTTGTGAGTCTGGGGGATGCCAGGGCGGATGCACGTCTTCTTGTACTGCGGGTTGCACTACGGACTGTACTGCCGGGTGCACGACGGGGTGCACAGCAGAATGCACCGAGGGGTGCACGGCAAATTGCGCGGCAACGTGTACTTCTTCCTGCACTGCTGGGTGTACCGTTGATTGTACCGTTGGGTGCACGTCAGGTTGCGAGAACGATTGCACCACTGGATGCACGGCAAACTGCACGGAAGGTTGTACTGCGAGTTGTACGGAAGGATGCACGGCAATTGGCTGCACTTCCGGGTGCACCGCCAGTTGCACGGCTGGGTGTACGTCGGGTTGCACTGAGGGATGTACGGCAAATTGTACCACGGGATGCACGCTGAGTTGTGAATCTGGCGGTTGCCAGGGAGGGTGCACGACCGGGTGCACGGATGAATGCACTTCGGGATGCACGGCTGACTGTACATCGGGGTGCACGGCCATGTGCACCGAAGATTGCACGGCGACGGGTTGCACGGAAGGTTGTACTGCGAGTTGTACGGAAGGGTGTACTGCTGACTGCACCGTGGTATGCACCGTAACCTGCACGGTGGATTGCACCACAAACTGCGAAGGAACTTGCGAAGAAAATTGCATGACTGATTGCACGGCCGATTGTCAAGGGGGATGCACGGCAGGATGCACCATAACCTGCGAGACTGGTTGTGAAATGACCTGTCAAACTGCTTGTGAAATAAATGCGTGTCAAGTGGGGTGTACCTATGCTTGCACCGCGGGGTGCCAATTGTGGTGTACATATTCTTGTACCTATGGCTGCGCGGCAGGATGTACGGCATTAACGCATAGTTGTGACACTTCTTGTCAGACGCCGAGTGGAGGGTGAAATGCCATCAGGAATAATTGAACCAATATGTTCCTCACGACGATGTTGCGATAAATGCAGGAGAAAGGGTATCGGGCGAGAAGCCCGAAGAATTTTGTTGTGGTTGGCTAAAAGAGACGATCTTGAGATTGATTTTAACTGTCCTGCCGGTTTTCCTTGGATTAGGGAAGGCACTATAGGACAAATCCGAATAGAGATTTGTAAAGCCTGCGAAAAGTCAACTTCAAAAGGTTTTGGCTGTATCTTGTGGAAGAGGTGTTGTTTTGGTGCCTGGCGGAGCAAATTAACCTCAGTGTGTCCGGACACCCCGCCTCGGTGGGGAAATTCAGAAAGGAAAGTATGACAACGACGGCCTCAACTCCAATGAAACGATCGGGTTATCCGACCGAGCCGGAATTCCATGTGTTTGACGTGGAAGGTCACAAGCACCTTCTCGAATCCAACACGTTAAAAACTTGGATTGTTAAAAACCCCGAAGAGACAGAAGCCATAAAGAATGCTTTTGGGAAAATCACAAAACCAATTTTTAATGCGTACCCCGCGCCACAATTCCAGGCTGTTTGCTTCCAGATGACTCGCGCCTGTAACCTGGCTTGTTCGTATTGTTTCGTTCGTAACTATTACGATCCCAAGACGGATGTTTTGTCTTTGGACACGGTGAAGCGGTTTGCCGAAAAGTACATGAGCAAAGAAAACGTGTCGGTGTCGTTTTTTGGCGGGGAACCCACGTTGTGTATGGACCGGGTGGAGGAAATTCGGGCATATTGTGTGTCTCGGTGTCCAAAGACGCATTTTTCCATAACCACAAACGGGACTCTGTTGGATCGTCCGGCTTGTGGGTATCCGTCGGTAGCCGAATATCTCGGCCGCAATGGTTTTAGCGGGATTATATCTATTGATGGACCGCCCGAAGTACACGACACCTACCGGAAGTTTGCTACAGGAGATGGTTCGGCTTCCACGATCCTTCGCAATTTAGAAGCGTTCAAAAGCACAAGTGGGTATATAAAACGTGTCACGTTGCGCGGAACATTTACCTCTGAAATTATCCATTCTGCGGTCTCCCTGAAGGACCGGTTGCAATACTTGAACGAATTGATGTACTCCGGAATCGGCCAGCACGTATCAATTGAGCCCGTGGTTCTATCGGAAACGAGTTGTATTTCCGGAGATAAAGAGCTGACCATGATGGACCAGGAGGACGTTCTCCTGGCTTTGGAACAGCAGTATATGGATGCTGTGAAGTGGTTTGCCGGGGAAGTGAACAAAGGCCGTAAGCCGAAATGGCATCAAATCTTGAAGATGCTGGAAAGATTATATTTCCAAACGCCAGCCTTTCAAGAATGTGGCGCCGGCAAGGGGTATTGCTCGCTCGATGTGGACGGTTCTATTTGCGCCTGCCACCGATTGCAATTCACGAAGATTGGTCACGTAGATATCGGTATGGACGAAGCGTTACGTGCCAAGTGGCTTGAGAGCCGAGGATACGTCAGGAAGGGGTGCAACGAGTGTCCCGTCCGGTACGTGTGCGGGTCAGGGTGCAAAGAGGCGTCGCTACTGTATTACAAAGACCTGTACAAGCCGGTGGAGATAGAATGTAAATTACGGATGATCTGGATTAAATGCGCGTTTTACCTTATGGCTAATTGCAATGTGGCCGACATATTGCAACGTCCAAAAAATAATGGAACGCCGGGCAAAACGGTCTCAGCCGGGAAATAATTACCATGCCTAAAAACTTACATCCTGAAAACCACAGCCGGCGTCACCTGCCAGGCAACCGTTGATGGAGAACGGACATGACGGCAAAACAGCATAAAGGCATGACACCATTTGAGGCCGCTGACGAAGTTGCCCGCACGGCCTGCTATGCATTGGGAACCATCATCATTTATTATCACACTTTTTACCCCGCTTTACGCTACTACAAAAACCGATTGCGTCGAAGAAACGTGACCCGACCGAAACGCAAGTGATGATTAACGCCGCACTTGCTGTCTTTCCGTTGCGCCATATTGGCTTGATCGGCTGACTGAGACGCGATAGCATTACTTTATTTATAAGTAGTGTTGTTCGCACCCCGAATAGGTTTACCGATAGTCACTGCCGACATTTGGCAACAATAAAGAATGAATGACTACCAAAACACGTTAGACATACTTATTGCCCGATGCAAAACCGCCGGGATCAAGTATGAGAAGGCAGAATTCTTTTTTCGCGATCCTTACCACCCCGGTCCTATTCCAGGAATTCACTTGCACATCATCGACGGGGAAGATGCCAGTTCGTTATCTATTGCCGGCGAGGAGCGAGTCAAGGCTATCCTCAGCATTCCATTTGAGAAGTACAGGGTGATTTACAAGTACCTGGCTATATGTTCATACAAAGACATGTATCTCGAGGCCAACGCAACGGTTTTGAATGCCGAAAATGTTTTTCAACCAAGTGATGCCTGTACCGCTATCTTTGGGAAGTGGGACAAACAGAAACAGAGTGACCCGAGTCAGCACTTTGTGCGCGAGTTTACTCATGGCGCCTCGGATAAAGTAACGCGGATTCTGCTGAGACTTCATCCTTCTAATGATTTTGGACATATCATAAAACTACTTGGAGGCTATCCGGGTACTGGCTTAGTTATCCAAGTGTGGAGTCCAGAGATAAAAACCTACGAACGCACGGTAAGGCTACTTGATTCCGTAGTGAGTTCCCTTTTCTTCCAAATAGACAATGCTCTCGGGGTACCGCTTCGCCTTACTCATCCGGATTGGAGGGTGCCTTACCCGAGACGCAAATCAATGTTAAAGCCCAAAACTCTCCGATTCTCGTTTGCACAATACGAACAGGCACCACTTGATCTCTACTGGTACGCACGTAGTGCCGACCGGATGCCGTTGCTTCAATACCTCGCCTTCTATCAAGTTCTTGAGTACTTCATGCCAAGTTGCTCCCAGAGGGAGACCATCAGCAAAGTGCGGGAACTGCTGGCTGGGCCAACGTTCAATCTTAAATCTAATTCTGACATTGTTCGTATCATGGAGACAGCTTGTCCGGTGCGCCGTTCTCTTCGGGACGAAAGACAACAACTCCGTGCAGTGCTCAAGGAGTTCCTTGCACCCAAGGCCGTTAGGGATTTCATTGCCGAGTTAAAGATGCGTCGAGAATACTTTGAGAAACTCTGTCGCGACATTGCTCCTCAGCGAATCACCGTTGATTCTGGGGACGACGACCTAATTCAACAGGTGACAACTCGACTTCACCAAATCCGTTGCCGGATAGTTCACACGAAGGATGTTGAGGAAGGCGGCGAAGTTCTGCCTCCTCTCATTCCTTTTTCTGTTGACGAGCATCAATTGCAGCACGATATCGACTTGATACAATGCATTGCAAGGACGGTGCTGGCTGCCTCGAGCACGAGAACTCAGGAACTTTGACAAAGCTTTTCGGGCGACCTAAAGGGGGCGAAATGAATAAATACGTTGTCACATGCTTATCAATAATAGCAGCAACTACACTAATTTGCTTCTTTATCTACACACAGAACAATCGCTTCGTAATGGTTAATGCCGGTGACGGCAAAGTCTATAAAATTAACAAACGAACAGGCGAATCTATTTTGATTCGCTGGGACAAAGAAATTCCTGTTGCGCCAAGTAAGCCAACAAAAGAAGAAACTATTGAAGAGAGAGCTATCAGCTTAGCCAAAATGGCAGACACATTGGGCGGTTCATACTCTTACAATGTTAATGAAATTCGTAGTGCTATTAAGAAGATGACTGGTAATCTCAAAATCATAGGATGGCAGGCGCGACAGGCCGATGAGCAGACATTCATCGTCACCTACTCGTATGATAATGGCAACGGAGTCCATTGTTGGGCATTCGAGGTTAAGCCAAAAGAGGATTTTGCCAGGAATATCACGGGGGACGCTTCGCTGGAAAAGAAATATGGATTCAATACTGCATCCAAAGTCGAGTGTCCGCCTTGGGAAGATTACACGGCGAAACCTGTTGCGGTCGCCCCAACACAAGACCTATACCCCGGAGCGATACCGGATCAACCCGCTCCGGTTGCTTCGGGGGCACCCACGTCGCCGCCACCGGGATTTGTGCTGGATAAGCAACCCACTAATGTTTTACCGCCATTACCTCCCGGCGCGGTCTTGGATCAGCAATCAATTAAACAGGGATTGCCTCCATTACCGCCAGGGGCAGTCTTAGACCAACCCGCTCCTGCTGTTCCTGTCCAGCAACCGCTACTGGTTTACGAAACCATACACGAAGCCGCCGCGCGTGGTGACCTTGCCGCTATCGAACGGCATTTACAAAAGGGTGTAGACGTGAACGCAAGGGATAATGACGGCAAGACGCCGTTATGTTTGGCTGCGAGATGGGGGAACGTGGATGTGGTTAAATATCTTGTGGACAAGGGAGCGGACATGAACGTAAAGGATATTCGCGGCTGGACGCTGTTGATGGTGGCTGCGAATGCGGGAAAGCTGGATATTGTCAAATTTCTGGTAGGCAAGGGTGCAGACGTAAATGCAAAGGACAATGTAGGCGTAACGCCACTGATATTTGCCATGAGCAATGGCCACACGAACGTTGCAGAGTTCCTCAAACAAAACTTGGCAAAGAAATAACCATCCGCGACCCATGCAGCATAAATATGCCATGCCGGCCGTGCCCGCCGTGCTGACAGGTAAAATCCACACCAAAAAGCACACCGCCGCCATTTAGAACACAACTCGGATTCAAGACGTGTAAATGAATTACCCAAAAATATCATTAGGCAATTCAAACCGGCGGATCACCTGACGAATATAACACGGCAGAATGTCTTTGCCTCCGTGGCATGGAATAGGAACAGAACGATGCTGGCCCTTGATATCCGGATGGAACACGATGTAGTGACTACCCTTACCACGATTCACAAAGAATTGGAAACGCGGATCGTATTTTTTCAAAATACGCTTGAACTCGTGATGCTTCTTAGGCCCGGGCACAGGCCATCTCCTTCATCCCCGGCATTGAATAAAACTTGCGCGCAGAAGTTTTTGGGATCAAGGCCTCTACTCTGATCACCGTGGCAACGCATTTAACGTGTATGGCCGCGTCCCCTGTCGCCAAGTCACGCATACCACTTTTTGCAGCTTCCAGCCAACGTCGATCGTATTCCGGCTCCGCCTTGAAATAAATCATGTCGGACGCGCCTTTTTGAAGCGCAAAGCTCACTTGGGCTTGGATCGCATTTTCCAGATCCTTCAGTGCTTTGTTCGGCGCATCACCGCTGCCAATTAAATCAAGTTCCAGCGCCCGGGCAATATAGTCACCCGATTCGTCCCGATAGATTAAGACACGCGACACTACAAAGTGTTTCGTCGCATTCATTTTTGGGTCCCCTCTTGTCTCTTTGTTAATATGCTTGTAGAATACGAACTCTGTCTGGGGGGTGTCAACAAGCAATTTTAGGCAACACCCCCATCGTAACCCCGGCAATACCACTTACGCCATCGCTGGACGTGTTCCCGGCGCCTATCGCACCCGACCCCATACCCAGCCCCCGGCCGGCGATTGTTTGTTTACGCCGTCAGATCCACGCGTTAACTGATTTTTGCTGTGCAACTGATCAACAATCAGCTGACGCCAAACCTGCTACCCCGCGTGCTACTTTTCAAATCCATCCAAAGCAATTTAATACGCATAATCCCCTTATTTCATGGGGTTTACGAGGGATCGCTTCGATTAGGAATCAGCTGCTCTGTCCAACTGAGCTACCGGAGTAGGATGAAGCAAGCTCTGTTTCATACTTACCATACCAAAGGGCTTTGGCATTGACAATATCGGAAGAAGCCGCCCCGATCAGCGACATGCCACCTGAGCAGTCACAAAAAAAACTAACCCGGACGTTTCCCGCGAAACATCCGGGTTAGCCAATCATCAATATGCACGTATCAGGCTTGCTTATTTTGCAGGCTGATCGGCCTTTTTCTCTTCAACCTTGGGCGCCGCCGCCGGGACAGGTATGATGGCGACCATTTCTTCCACGGTCAAAAAGCCGTCATTATTGGTGTCATAGCTCTTGAATCGCTTGCCGTAATCGGCCTTCATTTCATCCGGGGTAACCTTGCCGTCGCCATTGGCATCCATGGCTGCGAAAACGCTCTTGCGATAGGCAATGACTTCAACCGCGCTCACTTCGTTGTCGCCGTTGGCGTCCCGTTTGTCACAGGCCGCGGTCTGGTCAGTCGCGGCATCTGCGCCCGCGAAGAATACAAGGTATTCTTCCATCGTCACGGAGCCATCTTTGTTAATGTCGATATTCACAAACTTCTGGCCAATGAATTCATCGGGAGATACTTTGCCGTCGCCATTGACGTCCAGTTCCTTGAACCATTCCTTTAAACCGGCCTGCTGTTCTTCCACGGTCAACTTGCCGTCTTTGTTGGCATCCGTTTTATGGAAGATCGACTTAACGATCTGAACGGCAGCCTTCTCGGGTGCGGCCGCTTTCACTTCCGTGGTCTTGGTGTCCGCCGCCTGCTCCTGCGCGCAAACTACCGACGTCATGGCAACCGCGAACACTCCGGCAACTGCCCACTTTAACATCTGACTCATCGCGAACCTCCTGTCCTGCTGTTTCCGGCCGCATGGGTGTTGATTGTTTTGGAGCTACCTGGCTCGCATCCAACACCAGACAATCATGGCGACCAATAAAAGCGACAGGTTATCACTGCAAAAGAAATCATGTCAAATCAATTCGCCCAATCAATTTTTTACGCGGATTACACGGATTTCACGAACAAAGAAAAACAACGACAAGCAGGTATAATTTTTATTGGACACACCCCTCGAGATGGATATAGTAAAACCATGCGACTTCTTCTCTATAATGTGCGTTATTGCTCGGGACATGGCGGACAGTTTCATCTTCCGTGGAGCGGCTATCTGCACCGAACGGCGCACCAGCTCGATCAGATCAGCACGTTTATCAAAACGATGGCGCCGGACATTGTCGGCCTGTTGGAAGTGGATGCCGGTTCCTATCGCTCGCGACGGCATAACCAGGCGGCCCTGATCGCGGAGACCCTGGGGCACTATCATGTCTATCATTCCAAGTATCCGGAACGGTCCCTGGCGCGCCGCCTGCCGGTGATGGGCAAACAGGTCAACGCATTCCTGTGCCGCGATGCCGTCCATGCCCGGCGGTTCCATTTTTTCAAGAAGGGCGTCAAACGACTGGTAATCGAGTTGGAGCTTCAGAATCTCGTTATTTTTCTCGTGCATCTCTCGCTGGGATATCGGACGCGCCAGGATCAACTGAACGATCTGTATACCTTGGTCCAAACAACTCAAAAGCCATGTATCGTGGCCGGAGATTTCAATGCATTCTGGGGGAACCGTGAAATCAAGCTGTTCCTGGCCGCAACCGGCCTGGCCAGCGCCTGCGCACAGCCCCGGCCGTCTTTTCCCAGCTGGAAACCCCGCCGCCAACTGGATTTCATCCTGCACAGTTCCGCTATTCGAATCACGGATTTTTTCATGCCGCAGGTGACATTTTCCGATCACCTGCCGCTGGTCTGTGATTTTGAGATTCAAAGGCCGGAAACGGATCAAAAAGGCCCGCGCAAGCTCAAAGGGAAATAGATTCCGGGCCGAGCGCCTGCCGGATCTGCCGATGCGCGCCCAAAGAAGTGTCCGGGCCAGTCCTCGTCAAAACCGATGATTTTGCGCCGTGTCGTAGAGCGCCATGACATTTTCCGGTGAGGTGTCCGGTTGCAGGGCGTGCGCCGGGCAGACAATATAACCGCCGTCCTTGCCCAGCACATTCATCAAGCGCTCGGTCTCGCGGCTCACATCCGCCGGTGTACCGCGCGGCAAAAGTTCTTGTTCGTCAATGCCGCCGTGAAAAGCGAGACGCCCGCCAAACTGGCGAACCAGCGATTCGGCGTCCATGCCTTCCGCATTCGGCTGGATCGGGTCGAGAATATCCAGTCCCATGCCGATTAAATCCTCAATCACCGGCACCAGGCTGCCGCAGGAATGATAAAACGTCATCAGCCCCATATCCTTGAACGTGCGAATGAGCCGGGTGGAATATGGCTTGATATGCGCGCGCCAGAGATCGGGCGACAACATCATGCCGCGTTGGGAACCGATGTCGCCCCCACTGCCGATTAAATCGATCTGGCCATCCGACTCTTCCAGGGCCCGCAACGCGCGCTGCAGATAAAAATCGGCCACGTGCCGGGAGATGCATTCGGCGATTTCGGGCGCATCCACCAGGTCCATCAGGAACTGTTCCATCCCGCGCATGTACCAGGGCGATTCAAAGGCCCCGCCCGCGAAGAACATGATACAATACCGCTCGTCACCGTTCAGGCGTTTAATATCCTCGCGCAGATGCGAATAATCGAACCAATCCACGCTCGGCCAGGCATAATTCTCAATATCCTTGACGGTCTTGGCCTGGGCCAGGGGATAATACTCAATTTCGTTATATGTGACGCAATCGGTCGTGACCGCCTTCCAGATAACCCCCCAATAATCGCGCCCAGCCGCCACAACCCCTGGCGCGCCCATCGTGCCGGGAGGACCGCAATACCTTCCGGAGACCCGCCGGATATCGCAACCGAGCCGGCGCAGGAGCGCCTCATCGTCCGCTATGCCAAGGTGCCGTTTAAGTGCAGCGTCGGATTCCGGCGTCGCCGCGTAATCAATCGCCAGCCGGTCGGCCCGCTGATGCCGCACCGCGCTCAAAACCCGTTCATATCCATTCATTGTCTATCCTCCAGCATTACACTATTCCGAGAGTCTGAACAGCCATGTTCATGCACAGGGAATATCCACGGCTTTGATTATGCCGCGATTATTTACATCCGGCGATATTTTTTTTCCTGGTTTCACCACTAAAAACAGATCGTTATCCCATTGGCCATCAACCATCTTCTGGAGCAGAGATTTATCGCCTTTCAGTTCGTCATAATTCCATTTCAAGTAAGCGGCACATTCCTTGGTATATTGGCGATACTTTGCGGAATCGACAAGTCCCCAATCGATAAAGGTTGCCCAGGAATATTCTTTGAACCAATTCTGCTCCATTTGCATCAAGTATTCGGCATTATCGTCACCGTACTTCTCTTTATAAGACTGGAGTGTTTGCTCGTAGCGTTCTTTCCCGGGTTGAAGCGAATTTTCAATCCATCCGGTACTATACCAGTAGATCCCCCGATGACTGTCAAAATATGACTGATACAACTCCTTGGAACCGAGCAGCAATGTAATGCAATCATGTCCGCGGGCAACAACAATGGGTATCGCGGGCGCCTTGATATCGGCAATGCCGTTACTACACAAACCATAGCCCAGCAATATTGCATCGTAAGGTCGCTCTTGAATATCGACGATGCGATCCACCTCCGCTTGTACCTGGCTGCGTAGTTTATCCGGCTCATTATGAAGCCCCTGCGGCATAATAACCACATCAACGATATTGGCGGACCTTGCAGCACAGTAATAGGCTTCGCGCTGGATTGCCTTGCAAACAATATACTTTAATCTCATATTTTTATTTAATTCAGACAACTTGTTATTATGGCGCAACTTCCTGGCATTGCTCAGGGACCATACCGATTCATTAGAATAAAACGATTGTTAATATCGCTTTCTATTCGCCGATGTAAAGGATAATTTAGACGCCAAATGGATATGCCAAAGAAACACCTTTATTCTCGCACGGTATCGATTTTAGGCCTTGTTATGCTCCTGGCGGCGGTCGCCCGAACCGAGCAATTGCCGGCACAGGAAGATTTGCTGGATAACATGGACATTTCACCACTGGAACAGTCGCTCCTCGAAAATCTCCCGCCGGAATGGGCACAACCCAGCGCCAAAGATTGGCAATTGTTTTGGAACCAGGTCGAAACCATCCTGCAATCTCAATCCCTGGATGACATGACCTGGTTCTGCCCCATAGTCCAGCAGGCCTGCGAGTATTTGGACGCCGACCCCGACACTCAACCATGGGCCGACTGGCTCAGGCAAAGACTGGATTATTTTGAAATGGCGAATGTTGCCGTCCAGGAAGTACCGTCCAAACCGGCCATTCCACTCGCCACCGCGCCGTCGCCCACGTCCACCCCCTCACCGGCAACACCAAAAGCCAAGCCAAGCTCGCCCTCTTCGCCGGCAGTTACACCGACCGCACGCAAGGTATTTAATCTCGTAATGCCCAGGACGCCACCGTCCAAGGCAACGGTGTCGCTCCAATTGGAAAGCAAACGACACAGCCTGATCCGCAATTCAAACCGGTGGCAGAGAAAGCTGGCAAACCGGCCGGCGCCGCCGAATGCGGCCGCGCTGATTCCACGCCTTAAAAAAGTATTTCAGAGCGAAGGTTTGCCGCCGGAGCTGGTTTGGATGGCGGAAGTGGAATCGTCACTGAATCCCGCGGCACGCAGTCCGGTCGGCGCGCTGGGACTATTTCAACTCATGCCGGCCACAGCCCGGCGGTTTGGCCTGCGCACCGGTTTTTTCGATGAGCGCAAGGACCCCGAAAAAAGCGCGCGCGCCGCCGCACAGTACCTGAAGTTTCTTTACCACGCGCTGGGATCCTGGCCACTGGCCCTGGCGGCCTATAATGCGGGTGAAGGCCACGTGGGCAAATTAGTTAAACGCCATAAGCAGGCCTCCTTTGAGGGCATTGCGGATGATCTGCCGCTGGAAACCCAGATGTACGTACCCAAGGTCATGGCGCTTGTTTCCCTGCGGGAAAACACGGCTCCCGAAAAACTTCCCGGCCCTGTGGTCGCCGCAAATTTGTGTCCCGTGATCTTTATTTTCGAGCCAATTTTTGCCCTGGTCAATGTTTGCCCGGAACAACGCGCGTACTCAGTTTATGCTTGCAATTCGAAGATAAACCGACAGAATGCACAAGTTTATTGGCCGAAAGATTTCGCTTATTGGTGGGGTACCGAAGTGGCCAACCGGGGCAGACTGTAAATCTGTTGGCTAACGCCTTCGATGGTTCGAATCCATCCCCCACCACCATTCTCCGGCGAAAAATCTGTTGGCTAACGCCTTCGATGGTTCGAATCCATCCCCCACCACCATTCTCCGGCGAAAAATCTGTTGGCTAACGCCTTCGATGGTTTATTTACGAGCGGCGCTGGGAGCCGCGAGAAATGGCCCCGATCGTATCGGGGCCCCCGCATGGGGCAAGCGGCTGGGGAAGCCGCGCCGCAATCCATCCCCCACCACCATCAATAAATACGGGCCTCAAACCCGATTCCACCCTTTAGACATCGGGCTTATAGTCTGTTGGTCGTTTTAGGGACCTGCGCTTTTTTGCTCTTGTCTTCTCTTGCCTGCTACTCCCAGACGATGCTTGAAAAGCAATCAGAAAGCAATCAAACCCAATTCCCCCAGTTGGTGCCAAGACGGGCAAAACGTCTACCGGTGGGCAATCGGCTATGATCGGGTTGCCTCGGTCCTGAATCAGGGCCAAGGTGCCCGTAACGCGTGGGTTTGGACGGTAAAAACGTCCTGTCGCCGGCCGGTGGCGCCAAGGTATGGGTCGGTCGCGATAGTCGGTTTTTAATTAGCTTGTGCCTGTCCAGCGTCAACCACAGCGTCTTTGGCAGCTTTGGCGTCGGCGTGGGCGATGGCGGCCTGGGCGCGGACGTTGGCGGCTTTGGTGAAGACGGAGTCTTCGGCGATGGCGGCTTTGACGCGGGCATCGGCGGCAATGTCGGCTTCATTTTGGCGGCTCATATTTCCCCCTTTTTTGCTTGTCTATCTATCGGGCTACGGCAATCACCGGCAATGGTGTGATGCCCGTTTTACGTCTTGCCGTCATTGGATCCTTTTATCACTTCTGCGCAATTGTCTATGTCTTGCGGCGTTAGTTGTCTAGCCGGTTGATCGCGACTACCGACAGAGTTCCCTTGAGCAGGTAGTTGAGTATGAGCCGACCTGGCAACGAAACTACTTGCGATTCCGGCCGAGAATGCAGCCGAGCAACAAACCGATGCCCGCCGCACCCGCGATATAGGGCCACGGACTCTGATGCACGCTCTTGTCCACGTCGCAAGCGAGCTCACAGGCCTTCTCGACGCCGACGTCCTTGGCATGCGCGGCCCGCCTTGACCGCGTGCTTCCTGGTATCGGACAGCGATTTGACGAGACTGCTCTCGGTCTCCAAGATAACGTTCCTCAGATGCGTGTATTTATCGGATATGACGCTCTTCAACTCATCATTCTTCTGCGTCGCCGCCTCCTCCAGGAGTTTCAAAGCTTCCAAAATCTTCTCACTGCTTGTGTGTTTCATGACAATTCTCCTTTATTGCTTTCCGTTTCTTTCTACTGCCGCGTTGCTCCCGTTGTTGCGGGGGAAGGCCCCTTCGGTGGACCGTTCAGACTAATGCTTCTTCCCTTGCCGCACCTTCCGTTCCAACGTTGGGTTCTGTTTCTACTACAGGTAAACTAAGCGATGGCTTGGGTCTCGGCTATGGGGTGTAACCCTACTGTGTGTAAAATTAATCAGCGTAACTTAACGCTTAATTCGCAAGTCATTAATATTAAGGCATATTTCCGCTAGAATGAGTCCACATACTTCTGAACTGTTTAATAACACTCACAATCCCCCGTGTTTGTGAATCGTCCACTTTTGACGCAGCCATGCGAAACCGGCAATTCCAACGCATACGATCGCGAAAACAGGAATATCGTGCCATCTTGGCGGCACATTGGAAACGAAAAGCAGCCCCGACAGGATCAGAAGCGACGAAAGCACCATCGCGTGAGCAATCCGGTTGGTAATATGGTTTAGTGTCTGATGCAATGATTCATAACTTATAGGATCGATCTTATGCACGATAGGAATGCTGTATTTGCCACTCCTTATCTTCTGATATAACTCATGAAAGTCATATGGCATGGTCTTGAGCGTATCAACAGTCACTTCAAGCGCTGCAGAAGCATTATGCAGCAAATCATGGAAGCCCCACTTTTTTCCCAGCATTTCGGTGGCATAAGGCTTTCCGATTTTGATGAAATTCAGATCGGGACTTAACATCACTCCAATTGCTTCGACCTGGCTCAAAGCTTTGATGCCGAGATAAAACTCCGCTTTCATCCGCAGCTTGTGCTTCATGAGCACTTCAAGCAACCGATTGAGGATAACGCCGATTCGAAGATCTTTGAGTGGCCCGTTGACGTTCTCCTCTGTGAACATCTCCACATCACCTTCCAGTTTCTCCGTGTTTGCCACGACGGTTTCATCTGACATCCCAAGAAGAGATCGAGCGACCAGCCGATTATCCTTCTCGTTCAATCCCATAATCATTGAGGCTATCTTCTCGCGAAACGCTGGCGTAAGCTTGCCCATCATGCCGTAATCATAAAGCGCGATGACATCGCCTTTCAGCGCCGTCATGTTGCCAGGATGCGGATCGGCGTGAAAAAATCCGAACTGAAATATCTGCTGATAAATGAGCTTTGCCAGGCGGTCGGCAAGCTTTACTGGATCGATCTGATGTTTGCGCAGGGCACCGGGATCGTCGACCGCATAACCACTGATGTATTCAATGGTCAACACTTTTTCCGTCGAAAGCTCACGATAAACGACCGGCACCCGTATGGTTCGATTGTCACGGAATTGATTGGCGAAGCGTTCCATGTTGCGCGCCTCTTGCGTAAAATTCTGTTCGATGCAGATTGTTTTCGAGAATTCCTCCACGACGCCGACTGGATTGAGTGCGGCGATTGTTTCGACATGCTTTTCAAGGAAATGAGCTACGTCCACAAGGATGGCCAAATCCTGTTCAATGACCTCAGCAATGCCGGGTCGTTGTATCTTGATGGCAAGCACGGCCCCTCCACGGGCCACGGCTCGATGCACTTGAGCCAAAGAAGCTGAAGCGATGGGTGTCTCATCAAACTCCCTGAACAATTCGTCAATGGGGCGGCCCAACTGCTCTTCAACGATTTTAACCGCTTCTTTTCCTGGAAACGGTGGCACCTTGGTTTGAAGTTTGTGCAGCTCTTGAAAAAGCGCTTCATCCACCAAATCACGACGGCTGCTCAGAATCTGCCCGAATTTAACAAATGTCGGCCCCAACTCCTCCAACGCCAGGCGAAAGCGCACGGCGGCCGATTTTTTCTGTATCGAACTTTCGGCTTGGGGAACCTCATCGTCTTTGATCTTAAGTGAGCTTTGCAGACCGACGAGCTTCAGCATCTCGCCGAATCCATACTTGTAGAACACGCAGACAATCTTTTTGTATCGCGGCAGGTGCGAATAGGTTTCGATCGCTGAACTGATGCGGTTGAAAATCATAAGCATCCTATCGTTTGGTGACCAAGGTCCCCGGAGGCAAAACGGCACCAGCCACCGGCTGGATCGCTACATCGGCAACAGGCCCCAGTTCTGTTTTGACGGCATGGAGCAGCGTCTGCAGGCCGGTTTCATAGGATGTGAAAAAATCAATAAATTTTTGTTTGGCAATAAGTTCCGGAACCTTGCAATCGGTTAACCTTAGCGGCAAAAGGCGTGTTCCTCTTCTTACCACTTCGTCCAAAAGCACCTGGTTCAATTCTGTTTTCACCCATGCCGATTCGACAGCATCCTGACTTAATCCGATTAGAAACCAGTCCGATTCCACGAGTCCTTGGGCTAGCTTTTCAGCAATGGATGTCGCAGCACAAACTCGCTGCTCATGAAGCCATACGGAAACGCCTGCGGTCGTAAGATCGGTTGCGAGTTGGCGAATGACGGGATTGTCTTTCGAGTTGTGCGACAAGAAGACGACACGTTTTCTGGGATGTTGTTTATTGCGCTCCGCTTTTGCCTTCGCGGCTTCCTCGTAGAGGTCCTCCAAAACAATACCCGGTTCAAGCGCTTTGAGATCCTTGGCCCACTTCAGCAGAGGTGCGAGTTGTTTAGGATCAAAGTGTTCGATCCTTTGAACAGTGGCCGCCTTCCGGAGAGCAGTATCGAGTGTTTCTTCCATGCACAGAAATTGGCGCGCATTGGTGAGCAACGGCATGCGGACAAGGGACTCCCGGACCACCGCCCGCCGCTGAGCGATAGAGCCTTTAAACGGATAGGGTGGCACCAAGGAATAGAGCTCGCCATCGAATGAATCGAGCAGTCCTAGGACAATGCCGTTCTTCAGAAGTTGGCGAGTCGTTTTCGAATCAAGCTCGGTAAATTGTGAGATTTGCTTTACATCAGGACAATTGAGCCATGCGACCGCGCTGAGCACAGATAAAAGATCGTCAATTTCCACCGCTTCAAACCTTAACGAGCATACTGTGGTTGTTTTTCGCATAGAGTCACCTTTCACTTACCGAGTGTTCGTTCGCCAGTGAACAACTCTTCTGAAGCACGTGGGTGCGGTATAGTTCATCGAACACAGTTTTAACGTTGTCATGCGCAGCACGTTCGGAACTACTAAAACTCCGGGCTACGGGCAACATGACCATAAGACGGAAACCGCGCGTATGCCATGGGGTGTTAACCGCCGAAATCGCGCCGCCTTGCGTCTTCAGACGCCATAAGCCACTTCAGCTGCGCCGAAGCAATAGCACCACAATAACGATGACGATAAGAAGGCCGACCCCGCCACCGCCAATATAGTAGACGTTGGCCAACATGGGCGATAATAGGAAGTTCATAGGTTGCCTTTCAATTTTGATGGCAATTCATTTGCCATCCTTTCTGCAAGAGTGACATTATGCGATGGGCCGATCCGTAGCTATGGGGTGTAACCCTACCGTGGATTAAGGCGCTCCAACAACGCCCGGCAAATGCGTGTTTTCCAAGGCTTAGACCAAGCGACCGCGGCTTCGGCGCAAGATGTCCACCGCCGTAAGAGACAACGCCAGCCAAGCCAAACCTGCCGCACAATCGTATTAGGATTGCGCAGACATTTTGCACACAACGGGCAATTCCTGCAGGCGGTCTTGGGTGCCTGGTAGGCATTTGCTTTATATCCCCGAACTTCAAAATGCCGGTACTTGATGTACAAGGTGGTGTGGGAGTGGGGATCTAACCCCCGGGACCCGATTCGGTGTTCCTCGCCGTCTCCATCCTCGCCAGTCGGCGCAGAGTCTATAGGAACGCAAGCCCCGAGACCAAGCAATGGACATCATACTCAATCGGCATGCCAACAGAGTGCGATTTACACATCCACTTCGAAGCGCATGCCCACGCAAAATCCGCCGTCAATGGCGATATCCTGGCCGGTGATGAAAGAGGCTTCGTCGCTGACAAGAAACAGCGCAAGCCGGGCTACTTCTTCCGGTCTACCTGCCCGGCCCAGCGGAGTCATTTCAACCCAGCGCTGAAATGTGGCGTCATACGGTTCGCCCGGATTATGCCATAACGGGGTCTCGATCAATCCTGGGCAGAGGCAGTTGGCTCGTATACCCTTTGATCCAAGGTCCTTTGCCAGCCAGCGGGTGAGCCCGACGACTCCTGCCTTGGCCGCCGAATAGGCCGGCGTGGACCAAGCAAAACGCGTTCCGGCCACCGATCCGGTGGTCAGAATAACTCCTTTCCCCGATTCGGCCAGGTAAGGCACGCTTGCCATTGACGCGGCCCAGACTGCATTCAGACCGCTCTTGAGCGTGGCGTCCCAGCATGCATCTTCATTGCCGCGACCGTAGGAGATTGCATTGTTAAAGAGAATATCAAGTCCACCCAGATGGTCGGCAGCATCCTTGACCATGCGGCGGCAGCCTTCTCGATCGGTCACATCAGTCGGCATGAAGTATGCCTCGCCGCTTGCAGCTTGAATTTCATGAACGACCGATGTCCCCAGATCCTCATTGATGTCGGCAATAACAACTGCAGCCCCCTCTGTAGCAAAGCACCGCGCAGAGGCAGCTCCAATGCCGCTCGCAGCTCCCGTAATAAGGATGCGTTTTCCGTCGAGTCGTCTCGTTGGTGTCATATCAAACAGCGCCTGTAAAGAGAGTGGCCTATTCTGATTGATCGGTTCCGCTTGTACCGAACGTGTTATTCTGCCGCAGCTTCCTGTCGCTTATCCCCGTTGCTCAAGGACAATACATTCTTGGTTTGAAGGCTACACCCGTTCCGGCAGAAGGTCAAACCGGGAAATCACGAATTAGCCGTCGAAAGATGGGCTATTTCTTCTTGTTAAGGATTTCTCTCCCGGCAGTAAACGCCTTGCCTAATTGTTCCCCAATTCCATAGTAGTCACGAGTAGTCGGATTAAAAAGCAACCCACAAGGCAACAGGGAATTGTTTTCACCTACCATGGATTTGTCAGCCTTGACGTCCATAATTTCCCCAATAAATATGGTATGCAACCCAACCTCCACGGTATTGATTAACTTACACTCAACGGCAACCGGAAACTCTTTGAGATAAGGAGCATCAACCTTTTCTCCTTTAATGGGGGTGAGTCCTGTGGCCGAAAGTTTATTAACGTCTCTGCCTGATACCAAACCAAAATAGTCCGCTTCTTTAACAAAATTCTTGGAAGGAATATTCACCGTAAAGGCTTTGCGTTCTATAATATTGGTATACGTGTATGTAGCCTTCCTGAGCGCAATGGAAACACAAGGTGGCTTGGAACAGCAGATTCCGACCCAGGCCGCGGTCATCATATTCGCTTTCCCAGCTTTATCGTAAGAGCCAATTACCCAGACAGGCGCCATCAGTTTGATTTCTGCTCCTAAAGATATTTTGTTGTCTTTCATAATTTCTTTTCCTTCGTTCATCTGGTTGGTTTCATCAGTAAAGCCGATTGTGTTGACCAATAATAAGCCCACGATAAAAATATGAATAGCAGAAATATGCTTCACTATTTCCTCGTCTGTTTTCTATTTGCGGATTATTAAGATCAGGCCGTCATTTCCCCTGACCGTGTGCGTCAGTGTCTTTTGAAATATTGAATTTCCCTTTCGTGTTTTTCCGCCGCCCCACGCGTTGTGAAGGTCCCAAGATTTCTCCGCTTTCCGGTTTTGGGGTTCTTCTTTCGAGAGTATAAGCGGTACTCACCTGTTTTGAGTTTCCTGATCATCTTTCAGTTCTCCTATGGACCTTCAATCGTCCAATTTGTTATTCTGCCACAGCGTCCTGTCGGGATCTAATCACTCCCCGCGACATGATTGGAATTCCTATTGCATTGCACTCCCGATCACTATAAGCACGATGAAAAACATCTCGACGACTTGCAGGGCAAAGAGCCACTTCACACAGAGCGGGAATCGGCCATCCTCTTTCCCAATCTCCCAAGCGGTGGTAATACTGCTATCCGCCGATTGCTTAAGCGATAGCGCAATCTTCTTGGGATCCGCCCACGTGAATACGCCCTTCTCCACGGTCCAGCGCATTACTCTCTTTGGTAATCCTTCCAGACCAACGCGTGTTGGGTGATGATTTGGATTTCGTCGACATGCACTACACCTCATCAGAAGCGAACTATACTATATGACAAGTTCGCATTTGCTGGTCATTGGACGCTTGCTATGACCTGCGTCAAGCAGTTCAACGACCGCCCCGATGTCTGCATGATGCCGCGATTCTAAACAGCGATCAAGATAAAACGCGGAAAGCCTTTCATCCCGACCGCTATGGCAGAAGGTCAAGCCGGAAATCATCGGCATACGATACCACGTAGCGCATGGTTTATGACGATAAAATCGAACGATCGCCGGCCAGGGGTGTGTCTCTCTGGTGGGTCGGGGTGCGATAGGCGCCGGGAGCGTGTCCTACGCCGTCGCCTGGGGCGTTTGCGGGGATTATAGCACTGGGCTTGACTTACGGAGCTCTAACCGCCTTTCATGCTATCTGACCCTGATCCGTCCACGAAACCGCGCCGTATCTTTAAAGAACTGGGACACCGTGGGAATATTAGAGGAGTTTCACGATGCTTAACTTAGTGCCATTCCGGACTGACCCCTACGCCTTTCCCCTACGCCTTCCCGAAATCTCTGGCGCAACCCTTTGACTTGTGATAACCGTTCGATGAAGCTCCTGATGGTTTCTGTCCCGGAAGACGACCACCGCCTCGTCCTTATCGATGGTGACCTCCACGAAGGAGTAGACATCGTCCAGATGCAGCCAGGTACTTGCCGGGGAAATATGGTCGTGCCGCGGGTCCGGCAGGTCGCCGAAGCAACCGGAAATGACATAGGTCACGCCATTCGTCTGCAGCAGTTCGGCATGGTGCTGGTGGCCGGAGAACACCATGTCCACCTTGTGCTTCTCAAACAGCGGCACGAGTCTGCGGATGGTGTCCTGATTATCCCACCATGGCCAGCCGTCCTCCTCGGAGCCGGAGCAGTAGTAGAAGGTATGGCTCATCACGATACACCAGTCCTGTTGGGGGATGTCCGTGAGTTGGGCGGTCAACCACTGCTCCTGCGCCGCCGTGTAGTAATGGTCCTCCCATTCCAGTTCCAGTAGGAGAAAGTGGATGTTGCCGATGTCGATTCGACGCCAGAAGTGGTCTTGGCGAAGATCGTCTGACGCCCGGGGGCAGAGGTAGTCACGAAACAGATCCACGCCGCCAAACAGCCGGTCATGGTTGCCGATCAAGTAACAGGTGGGGATGACGGAACTCAGGGAGGAGATGACCCGCACCCCCTCTTTCCACTGGTCGTCGCGGAAGCCGAGGTGGACGATATCCCCCAGCATGAAGAACATGGAGTAGCGGTTGGTTGGATCTGTGATGGCGTCCAGCACCGGTTTGGGCAGATAATCATCGCTCCTCGTGGCGCCTATGTGGAGATCGCCTGAAGCGGCAAAACGGAAAGGGCCCTCCGGTGGCGTCGGCGGTGTCGAGAACGCCGTGGCGTTCCCGACATTGACGGAGTATTCATAGCGTGAATTCGGCTTCAGACCAGGAAAAGCAAACCAGTGCCTGTTTCCGGCCGCTGCTTCGCTCCATTCCTGCCAGCGCTCGCTTCCCCCCTGGCGCCAGCGCACCGTATTGGTGGTGGGCTTTCCCGTCCAGAAGGCAAGTGACAGACCGAACTCACCACCGGGAGGACGGAGCATGTTCCCGGTCACGATCAGTTGCGGCGGCACATCGCCTCGGCGAAGCAGTTTCGGGAGCGTCACATAACCGCAAGCCGCCAGGATGATCACTATGCTGACGCCCGCTGAGAGCCAGGTCACCCGGGACGGAAAGCGTCTGCCGGCCTGATTCCTACGCCGATCCACGACGAAATCGATGAGTGCGATCAGAAACACCAGGAGCCCCGGGGCGCCGATCGCCATCAGCCCGTACCGGATGGGGCTGTAGTCGCTGATGAAATCGAGGTCGCTGGGAATGATCAGCCAGGCCAAGAAAAGAAGGGGCAACAGGATGCCTGCGCCAATCACCGCGCCAGCGGCGATTGTAGTCTTCCAGGACCGTCGGAGGGACTGCTTCTCCGGCACGGGTGAGGGCGCGGTCACGTTTCTCCCCTCGACAAGTGTGATGGTGCCGCCCACTTCACCGCAGAATCCGCATCTGTCATCGTCTCATTCATTGCCTTCATCTTCTGGCCATCAATCATATTGTCGAATGTCGACAAACGGCTTAGGGGGTCAGTCAGGAATTCTTGGTGTATTCCCCGGTTGTCTTTGTAAACGTTTAAGCTCGGGATCGTCACCGCGTTTTACTCGACCGACCGCCTTCGACTGCCGACTTATACCATACCCCATACCATGGCCTGTTTCCATCGTCACGAACAATCGTGCCGCGCTCAAGAACAAATCCGAACCGGCAAGCGAAACGCGCGGCACAGCGGGATCAGTTCGAAAAAGACGCGAAGGCTGGCCGAGTGTTGTGCCTGTCCGATCTGATGATATCGCACGGAATGTAGACCCGAAACAAGGCGGGGCGCGCATGCCATAAACGCGCAAAGGAGATTCAGGCCATGACCAAGAAAGAACTCAACGACAGCGAACAGGAACAGGCGGACGCGGCAGAGGCGCTCGCCATTCTGCGAGCGATCAGGAAATCAATGCGCTGGACGTATGGAACCAACGAGACCGAAGCGGAACAGGCGAACATTGCAGCAGACGATCCCGGCAGGGCACATCATCCCATCGGACACGGGGGCAGTCGGCCGGCTGTGCAAATTGCTGGACCGGCTGGAAGAGGCGAAGGCGCCAGAAGCGTGTCCTGCCATCGTCTGGGCCGTTTGTGGGGATCGTAGCGCTGGGCCGTGTGGTGTTCACGGGCGGTCAGCTTGTAGGGTTCGCGGATGTCTATTCCTTCGCACCGTGTTGCCTGAGAAATACGGCCACATCCTCATGCTTCAAGTCCGTAGCTATCCTCGTCGACGTAGTGCCGTGCTGATCCCTTGCGTTTACGTCTGCGCCCTTGTCAACAAGTAATTTGACAATTTCCATAGAAAAGCTTGCATGCGTAGCAAACATCAGCGGCGTCATGCCCGCTTCAGTTTTTGCGTTTACATCCGCTCCTTTATCCAGCAGGTATTTCGCCACATCCAAATGACCCATGTCCACAGCCGACATCAGCGGTGTCACGCCGTACTTGTCCCTTGCGTTCACGTCCGCTCCTTTATCCAGCAGGCACCTCGCCAAATCTAAATTGCCCTGTCCCACAGCCGACATCAGCGATGTCACTCCGTCCTGGTCACTTGCGTTAACATCCGCTCCTTTATCCAGCAGGTATTGCGCAAAATCCAAATTGCCCTGTCCCACAACCGACATCAGCGGTGTTACTCCGTCCTTGTCCCTTGCGTTCACGTCCGCTCCTTTTTGCAGATGCCTTTGTACAGCGGCAAGGTCGCCACTGCTGGCCGCCTCATTTATCGTTTTGTAAGCCGGTGGTGGTTGTCTGCACCCTATAGCGAACACCATAAGCAGCACCATAACCATGAATACGAAAATTGCGGTATTTTTCATTGGGTTATCCTTGCCTTCGTTTATGATGCGGTTACTTTACGACATTCTTTTCTTCATTGCGATAGGCGGCGGAAGTTGCAATTGTGCGACGTGACCCTTATGCCTTCTTTTTAAGAAAGGGCTCGCTTTACCGCCGCAAGCCATCCACGATAAAGCGCCTGTGATACGCGCCGGGGCATCTTTGGCCTGAATGTCCGGTCGATCTTCCAATGGCCCTTTATCTCTGCTGCGTTCTTCCAATAGCCGACGGCAAGGCCCGCAAGGTACGCCGCGCCCAAGGATGTTATCTCAATGACCTTCGGTCTTACTACCGCTCTATTCAGGATGTCCGCTTGCAGCTGACAAAGAAGATCATTCGAAACCGCGCCGCCATCCACTTTTAAACTCTTGATCTTAAGCCCCGAATCTTTTTCCATGGCGATCATTACGTCCTTGGACTGATAACAGATGGCTTCGATGGCCGCCCGGGCGATGTGGCCGCGCTTAGTACCTCTGGTAATACCCGTTATCAGGCCGCGGGCGTCCTGGTCCCAGTATGGCGCCCCAAGCCCGACGAGAGCCGGCACGAAATACACGCCCCCGTTATCCTTTACGGAGCACGCCAGTTTTTCCGAATCGGACGCCTTTTTGATTATCTTAAGCCCGTCTCTAAGCCACTGGATCACCGCCCCCGCAACGAATACGGAACCCTCAAGCGCATAGACCGGCTCTCCCGCCGGACCGCACGCAAGTGTCGTTATGAGGCCATGGCTTGAAAAAGGCCGCTGCCTGCCGGTGTTCAATAATATGAACGATCCGGTACCGTACGTATTCTTGATCTCCCCGGCATTAAAGGAAGCCTGCCCGAAGAGCGCCGCCTGCTGGTCCCCGGCTATGCCGGAAATGGGGATGCCCGCGGCAAGCCTGCTTATATTTACGGTGCGGCCGAATATGCCGGACGAGGGTTGCACGGCGGGAAGAATTACCCTGGGTATCTTGAAAACTTCAAGAATATCGTCATCCCATTTCAATTTTGCTATGTTGAAAAGCATCGTGCGGGAGGCATTCGTATAATCCGTAGCGTGGACCAGACCGCCCGTCAACTTCCATAGGACCCATGTGTCGGTAGTGCCGAAGATGATCTTCCCGGCCTTCGCCTTGGCCATAGTGCCGGGGACATTCTTGAGTATCCATTCTATCTTCGTTGCCGAGAAATATGCGTCTATGGGCAACCCCGTTCGCCTCCGGAAGAATGCTATCTGCGCGTGTTTTTTCTTTAACTCGTTGCAGCGCTCGGCCGATCTTCGGCACTGCCATACTACGGCATTATAGACCGGTTTGCCGGTATCCTTATCCCAAAGGATAGTCGTCTCCCGCTGGTTTGTAATTCCTATGGCCGCAATAGTTGCGCCGGGAACCTTCTTTAAAACTCTCTGGATGGAGTTGTTCACGCTATTCCAGAGATCATGGGGATCATGCTCCACCCAGCCGGGTCTTGGAAAATGCTGAGGAAACTCCTCATAGGCGCTTGCCCTTTTCCGCCCGAACTTGTCATACAGGACGACTCGGCTGCCGGTCGTACCCTGGTCGATGGCAAGTATGTATTTCATCTGGATCCTTTTATCACGCCGGTTAAATATTTACTCGCACCCCAACGGATAATATCCCTTGCACTGTAATGGACATAATATCACTGATTTAAACCGTTAAAACGATATACTCCCAATGGCTTTCAGGATACATAATTTATGGCTGATTAAAATTAAAATAATCGCATCTGGATTTGGCGGATTATCCCTTCATCCATTCTACTCGACACATGGTTTAAAAATGATAGCATCAACACCGTTATGAGCACCATTAATGATATTTCAGCAACGGCCCGACAGGAACTGGCGCAAGCCCGGCGGATCGTGGTAAAAATCGGCAGCCGGATCCTGGTCCAGAATTCCGGACGACCCGAGATGCGCCGGATTCGTTCCCTGGTCCGGGAATTAGCCAAACTTCGGCAAACGGGCCGCGAAGTGGTCTTTGTCACCTCCGGCGCGATCGGCGCCGGCATGGAAGTCCTCGGCATGAAGCGGCGTCCGACCAACTTGCCCGAATTACAGATGGCGGCGGCCGTTGGCCAAAGCCGCTTGATGACGCGCTACGACAAGCTGTTCGCCCGGGAACGCTGCAAGATCGGGCAGGTATTGCTGACGTATGACGACCTTAAACATCGCTCCCGGCACCTGAACGCGCGCAATACCATGCTGACCATGTTGAGCGCCGGCGTCATTCCGATAGTCAACGAAAACGATGCGGTGGCCGTGGATGAAATTCTTGCCAAATTCGGCGACAACGATCTGCTGGCATCGCTGGTGGTCCACCTGATTAACGCCGACCTGCTGATTATCCTGACCACCACCGACGGACTGCATGAGCCCATGGCTTCCGGACGTTCCCGGCGCGTGACTTTCCTGGAATCCGTTACGCCCAAGGTACTGGCAATGGCTTCGGGCAAGGGTAGCGCCCTTTCCACCGGCGGCATGGCCACAAAATTGGAAGCGGCCCAGGCAGTGGCTAAAACCGGTGCGGCCATCGTCATTGCCGATGGCCGCCAGAGCGGTATCATCGGAAAGATTTTGGCGGGCGAGGACACGGGCACCCTGATCCGACCCGCGGCCGATCAGTGTGCCGAATCCCTCACGGGGCGGAAACGCTGGATCGCTTTTTTCCATAAGCCCCAGGGGGCGTTGATTATTGATGACGGCGCGCGGCGGGCCATCGGACGGGACGGCAAGAGCCTGTTGCCCATCGGCATCAAGAAGGTGGATGGCGAGTTCGAGACCGGCGCCGCCGTGGACATCAAGATTGCGGATCAAACGCTGATCGCGCGCGGCCTGGTTTCCTATTCCAGCCGCGACATCCGGTTAATCCAGGGACGCCGGACGGATGCCATCGCGGGGATCCTGGGAGCGGCGAATTACGAGGAAGTCGTTCACCGGGATAATATGGCGATTATGAACGCGGCGGACGCCTGACGACGGATGACGGATGACGGAATAAACAACCAATAACCGTTGAGTTCAGCGTGAGCGTGGAGAGCGGAAAAACATGACATTACACGATGAAATGGTGACCATGGGACAGCGGGCGCTGGCCGCATCGCGTGCGTTGGCGCTCCTGGGCACCCGCCGGAAAAACGGCATCCTGCAAGCAATGGCCGATCAAATGATCCGGGATCAGCAAGCCATTCAGCGGGCCAACGACCAGGACATGGAAGCCGGGCGGCAAGCGGGACTTTCGGCCGCCCTGCTGGACCGGTTGCAGTTAACCGGCGCGCGGATCGAGGCGATGGCGCAGGGCTTGCGCGAAGTGGCCGCCCTACCCGATCCGGTCGGGCGCACAATCCGACGCTGGACGCGGCCTAGCGGAGATGTCCGCTCCAGCGGAGATGTCCGCTCCAGCGGTCTGCAGATTGTCAAGCGCCGCGTACCGATCGGCGTGATTGGCATAATTTACGAGTCGCGTCCCAACGTGACGGCCGACGCCGCCGCGCTCTGTTTTAAAACATCCAATGCCGTCATTTTGCGCGGCGGCAAAGAAGCGGCGCGCTCCAACAGCGCGATTGTTCAGGCCATGACGACCGGCGGAGTCCGCAAAGGCTTGCCGGCGGATGCGATCCAGTTCATTCAAACTCCCGACCACGATGCGATCCGTGAGCTGGTGCAATTGGAAGGGCTGGTGGACCTGGTTATTCCCCGCGGCGGCGAAACCTTGATCCGGACGGTCATGGAAAATGCCCGCGTGCCGGTGATCAAGCATTACAAGGGCGTATGCCACGTATTTGTGGACCAGAGCGCCGACCCCGACATGGCGCTGGCCATCATTGAAAACGCCAAATGCCAGCGACCCGGCGTCTGCAATGCCATTGAAAAAGTACTGATTCACGAGGCCGTCGCCGCCGCGTTCCTGCCACGCCTGGCCGAACGGCTCCAGGCACGCGGCGTGGAACTGCGCGGGGATGAGGCCGCGCGGCGGATCGTTCCCGCCCTGCACACGGCAACAGTAGAGGACTGGACGACGGAATACCTGGACTTGATCCTGACCGTCGGGATTGTGCCCTCGGTTAAGGCGGCAGCAGAGCACATCAACCGTTACGGATCGCATCATTCCGACGCCATCGTCGCCGCCGCAGCCACGGCCCAAAAGATATTCACCGACGAAGTGGATTCCGCTTGCGTGTATGTAAATGCCTCGACCCGTTTTACCGACGGAGGCGAATTTGGCATGGGCGCTGAAATCGGCATTAGCACCGACAAATTACATGCACGTGGGCCCATGGGACTGGAAGAACTCACCACGTATAAATACGTGATTCACGGAACGGGCCAGGTCCGAAAGTAATTATTTCAGCGAAGGAGCCTTGGCCTTGGGCGTGGCCGCTCCCGCCGGGGCGGATACCTCCGCCGGGGATTCAATCAACACCGCGGGAGGCGCATCGCCTTTCTGCTGCTTGAATTCCTTCGTCTCCAACGGCAGTTTCGAGCGCGGAATATCGTACGGATTGAATTCGCGGCGCGGCGTATTGATATCCGTAAGGTTCAGGTCATAGCGCCGGGCCAACCATTTCCATTCGCGATCGGTGAAATGGAACACAGGGTCCATGCCGTTAATCAGATCGGACAACGACAGGGTCTTGAGCCGCGTCACATCGGCGCCCCAGGCCGATTCATCCTCCAGCAGGGCCGGAAGAGTATGGTCATCGCCGATCACGATGACCTGGCGCGGCCATTCGGACACAAAGCGGCGTTCGCGAAAATCATCAGGGCTCACATACTGCCACGCGCCTTTCGTCCAGACAAACAACAGGGGATCTGCCGCGCGTACGTTTCCGCGACAGGACAGCACGACAACCGGGCGCATATTCGCCAGATCCATGGCTAATTGCACCATGCGCGAACGCGCCGGCACGATCACGAGCGTCGTTTCCTGGGCATGCTTGGGCATGGCCAGCGCCACGGACCCGGCCAACCCCATGCCGATACACAAACCAAGGCAACTCAGCACCCGATAAGCATGACGGACCATAGTCCACCTCCTCGTTGTCTATATTGGATAATTCGTATCAGACCCAACGGCACCCATATTTAAAAATTTCTTATATTCTAAACAAGAACAGGATAAAAAGCAATAGCGATTTCTGCGCCCACGGCTCGGGGCATGCGCACTCTGCGCGGTTACCGTCGGTCTGCCCAAACCTCAACAGCGGATCATGCGCAGAAATTGACGGACGCGCGCTTCGATATCGGCGCGCCGGATGGCCTGCAGTTTCTCCAGGCTGAAGGCCTCCACCGCGAAGGACGCCACCATGGCGCCATAGACCATGGCACGCCGGACCGTTAAGGGCGTAATCCGGCGCGCGTGCGCCAGCACGCCCATCAGCCCGCCGGCAAAGGCGTCGCCCGCGCCGGTCGGATCATGAACCTCGTCCACCGGGTAAGCCGGGACCAGGGCCAAGCCGTGTTTGGAAAACAGCAAACTGCCGTGTTCGCCTTTTTTAATGATGACATACCGCGGCCCAAGGGTCAGCACGTGCCGCGCGGCCTGCACCAGGTGCTCCGCGCCCGTCAATTCGCGGGCTTCGGAATCGTTAAGCAGGAGCAGATCAACATGGCGGATTACTTTTAAAAGCGCGGGGCGCGCTATTTTGATCCACAAATCCATAGTATCGGCGGCCACGAACCGGGGCGCGCGCATTTGCGAGAGCACCCGGAACTGGAGCTCCGGCGCGATATTGGCCAGAAAGAGAAACGGACTTTCGCGATAAACCGGCGGCAGGTCGGGCGCGAAATCGGCAAAGACATTAAGGTCGGTGGAAAGCGTCCGCCGGCTGTTCAGGTTGCGTTCATAAACGCCCGACCAGCGGAATGTTTTTCCATCGGCCACCTGCAAACCCTGCCGGTCAATGTGAAAGGTCCGGAAGGCCGCCAGATAGCGCGCCGGAAAATCACGGCCGACCACCCCCACCATGCCGGTGTGCGCAAAAAACGACGCCGCCGCGCACGCGTAGCTGACCGAGCCCCCCAGAATGTCGCGGCGCCGGGCCAACGGCGTTTCGATGGTATCCAAACCTATGGAACCCACCACAACCAGATTGATTGCCTCGTTCCCGTATCGTGATTTCATATCAATGCGTCGCTCCTCCCGTCAGGCGTGGCCGGCGCCCCGACCATTTTCCGGCTGATCGTTCGCACGCATAAGCATTGTGAAGGTTCGGGCGCGGAAGTCAAATATTTTTGTCCATTGCACAATTTGTCTGTTATGGTATCATATATTTTCGATTAGCGCGCATGCCCTCGTCCCCGGCCTTCGACGAGGGTCGCAGGCAATATGGGCATGGCACCCCCCTTACGGGAAGCAGAAAGCTCTGATATGACCGAAGCGAACAAAGCAAGCATTGAGGTGGAACACGTAAAGCAGATTGCCTGCGCTGACTGCCGCAAACTGCTGGATGTTTCGCACCTGCCCCCCTTTTCGGAAATCAAGTGCCCCGAATGCGGCATGGTCCAAATCGTTCCCGCACGGTTTGGCGGATTCTGGCTGATTGGCCGGCTCGGCTCCGGCGGCATGGGCGTGATTTACCACGCCATGGACAAGGAACTGGGACGGCACGTGGCCTTGAAGGTCATGAAGAAGGAACTGGGCGCCAACGAGGAATTCGTCCAGTCCTTTAAGCACGAAGCCCAGGCCGCAGCCGCGCTGAACCACCCGAACGTCGTCCAGATTTATTCGTTCGGCCAGGTAATGGAACAGCCCTATATCGCCATGGAGCTGGTCAGTGGCGGACGCTTAGACGAGATGATTGCCGACGGAATGGCCCTGGAAGAAACCCGGTCCCTTGAAATCCATTTACAGGTGGTCGCCGGCCTGCGGGCCGCCAGCGATGTAGGCCTGGTGCATGGCGACATCAAACCGGCCAACATTCTGTTCGGCCTAAACGGGCAAGCCAAGGTCGTGGATTTTGGTCTGGCCAGTTTTATCGGCCAGCAAAAGCAGGACAACGCCGTCTGGGGCACGCCCTACTACATTGCCCCCGAAAAAGCGCGGGGTAAGCGCGTTGATTTCCGATCGGATATTTACAGTCTGGGCGCCACACTCTTTCACGTACTGACCGGCCAGCCTCCGTTTGACGGCGCCACCTCCACCGACGTGGTCATGGCGCGGCTTAATCAGCCGGCGCCCTACCTGCTGGATATAAATGCGGATCTGCATCCCGAAACGGCCGCCATGGTAGCCCGTATGCTGGAAGTGGACCCGACCATGCGGCACCCGTCGTATCCCGCCCTGCAGATTGACATGGAGGCGGCATTGGAGGCGTCCCGGAAACCGCTGAAAAAGACCGCGGCTGCCAAGAAGGCCTTGCTTGATTCTACGCTCCCCGCGCAGCCCAGGTTTAGCCGGAAATTTCTGATTCGCGCCGGCATCGGGCTGGCGGCGGTGGTCGTGATAGCCGCTATCGCGGGTGGCGGATATGCCTACCATCGGTATCAACTTCGCATAGCGGCTGAGGCCGCGGAACGTCAACAGATGGCCGAAGCAATGGAGCAGGGCGAAGCCGTCACTGAGCGCATCAATGCGCTGGCCGATGTCATTATCAAACTGGGCGAGGGCGTGCCGCCGTTGGCGGAACGAATCAATAAGATTGCCATGGCAAATTCGAATCTAAACACAGCCGCGGCGCGCGCGGCACTGGAAATTGACAAAGCGCTCGACATCCTCAATGACACGGAAGACACCCTGGCAATGGCCGATATCGCGAACCAGTACTTGCAGGCGGCCACGAACTATGCCGCCGCCAAGGAACCGGCCCGGCAGTTGGAAACCTATTTCAACACTCTGGTCGAATGGCATAATGTGATGCAAGAATGCAAGGACATCGCCGAGCAGGTCATGGCCGAGGCCGGCACGATTCTCGCCCAGGCCGCCGCCGCCGCCAAGCAAGCACGGGAAGCTGCGGCGCGGGAAGCCGCCCGTGTAAAGGACGCCAAGGCCGCGCAAGAACTGGCAAAGAAAAAGGCGACGGAAGCCGAGCGCATGCGTCCCAAGATGATCCAATTGGAACTGGACATGATCGACCGGGCCCGCGGCGCCAATGGCCCGTTGATCGCCCAGCGGAAATTTGAGAATGCCGCGCAGAGCTTCGCCAAGATCAAAGGCAATCTGATCCAGCCGGAAGCGCAGGCCTATTTCAAAAACGTGCAGGAAACCTACGAGGCCATGGCCAAGCTGAAAACGTTCGTGATCGGCGCCGTTAAAAAGGCGCCCTATCCCAAAGGCTGGACCACCAGCGGCGCACCCCATGACATCATCAAAGCCAATGCTACCCTGGGACTGACCGTCACCCTCGGGACGGCCGGATCCATCAATTATGCATGGGAGCAAGTGTCCACGGCACAACTGGTGAAAATTGCGAATTACTACATAGGACAGGCCAATCTGACGGATGAGGCGCGCGCAGACATGGTGCTGGCCATGGCCTTGTTCTGTTACGAAAACGGCGCTTTTAAAATGGCGGAAACGTACACCGCGTCAGCCTGTCAGATCAATCCGGTGCTGAAATCGGATGTGCAACGGCTGATGCCGGGCTGCGCGGAAGAATAGGCCTTTATTTATTGCACGGAGGTATGGCTTGAACCTGATCGAAGAAGGCACGGAACTTAAATTGGATTTCACCAAGCTGGAACGGGCAGTGGCGGCGAGCACCGGGGTTTTGCCGGTCGCCATCCAGCACGCTGATACCGGCGAGTTGATTTTAGTGGCCTACACCAATGCGCAGGCATTTCATCTGGCAATGAAGGCGCGCCGGCTCATCCTCTGGAGTACTTCCCGCAACGAGCTATGGGAAAAGGGCAAGACATCCGGGGAAACCTTCGACCTGGTGGAAGCGCGGGTCAACTGCGAGCAGAATGCCCTGCTCTATCGCGTCCGCCCGCGGCGAAGCGGCATCTGCCATACCCGCAACCGCAACGATCAACCGCGCAACTGCTTTTACCGCCGCATTTGCCCCGGCACACTGGCCCTGGAAAACCTGGACCCGTAAATGGTTTGCGTACTTTTGTTTTGACCGGCGCCGGAAACGCCGCGACGGTTGACGCTCGCGGAATGTTCGGACGCGCCTGAAAATAATCGAACTTTGCGCTTGATCTATGGGCGCTGCGATGTAATTATTTACCTGATACGCAAAACTGGCCCTGTATTTGTTCAAAAATATATTATTTTTTTGATTGACTCGCACGGCATTTTTTAAGATATTAGTTCAGTGTTAAACCTGTGGACGGGCTTCACGGGAAGCAACGCGGGGCAAGCATGTCAGGCCTGGGTGATTCACACTCAGGGAAACGTAGCGGTAAACCACAATAGGAGGACAGTGTAATGGCCAAGTCAAAAACGAAGAGCGAGATCATTGCCGGGATTGCCGAAGCAACGGAAATCACCAAGAAGCAGGCGGGGATCGCCCTGGAGAAGCTGGTAGAGATGGCCTATAAGGGCGCCAAGGACAAGTTCGTGATTCCCGGTTTGGGCAAACTCGTTCTGGTCCAGCGTCAGGCGCGCATTGGCCGCAATCCGGCGACCGGCGCAACCATTAACATTCCGGCGAAGAAAGTGGTCAAGTTCCGCGTGGCAAAAGCTGCCAAGGAAGCCATCCTGAAGTAAGCAATTTGGTATTGACGAAAAAAGGTCGGGGTTCCGCAACCCCGGCCTTTTTTTTTTGCATCCAACCTGTTATGCTTTCCGGCCATGAAACAGCCTTTCTGGAAAATGCACGGCGCCGGCAACGATTTCATTCTCCTGGATGATCGCCCCGTGCGTTTTCCGTGCACGGATTCGGCGCTTATCCGGCGCCTATGCGACCGGCACACCGGCATTGGAAGCGAAGGACTCCTGCTGGTTCAGCCTTCCACGCGCGGCAATTTCCGCATGCGGTTCTTTAATCCGGACGGGGCCGAGGTCGGCATGTGCGGGAACGGCGCCCGTTGTATCGCGCGGCTGGCGCACGATCTGGGCGCCGCACCCGCATGCATGCACATCGAAACCACCTCCGGCATGCTGGAAGCGGAAGTCCTGGCCGATAGCGTGCGTTTGCATTTGCCCGCCCCGGTTGACTGCCGCTGCCACCAGACCCTGGAGTTGGACAACAACCAAGCCATTCGATATCATGTCATTCATACGGGCGTGCCTCACGCCGTGGTTGAAACACAGGCGTTAGACCGCATGGATATTTGCCGCATCGGCGCCGCCATGCGCCATCACGCCGCCTTCGCGCCCCAGGGAACCAATGTTGATTTCATGGCCATCACCGGAGCGCATGCCCTGCGCGTACGTACCTATGAGCGGGGCGTGGAAGCCGAAACGCCGGCCTGCGGCACCGGCATCACGGCCTGCGCCCTGATTGCCGGACGCCTGGGCCGCGTCACGCCACCCGTACACGTGACCTGCAAGCACGGCGACACGCTGGAAGTAAATTATCGGCTGACCAACGACGGGTTCGAAGCGGTCACACTGCTGGGCCCCGCCGCCTATGTGTTTGAAGGCACGGTGGAAGTCTGACGCCGGAGGACGGACGACAGATGACGGACACCGGACGGCAGGGTTTTATTCTGCATTTCTGATGAGTGCCGCTTCATAGACAACCCGTACGGGAACGCCGGCCTTTTCCGAGAGGCACAGGCAATCCTCATATTCCGGCGACACGGTAATATCGGCACCTTGCCAGCGACCAATTTTTACACGCACGCGGCCAAACGGAGTTTCCACGGATTCATGGCGGCGCTCCAGCACCGTGCGCTTAACGGGATACTCCCGGATACCGAAGGTTGTACTTTCGCGAAAGATCAGATCCAGCATGGCCGGCCGCTGTTCCGGCTGGCACAAAACAGTCAGTAGAATACCAGGCCGCTGTTTTTTCATCTGCACCGGCGTCAGGAACACATCCAGTGCGCCAGCCGTCAACAGTCGCTTCATCAGGCTTCCCGTCAGTTCCGGCGTCAGGTCGTCCAGATTGCATTCCAGCATCAGGCAGGCGTCCGTAGCCGGACCGGCGTCCGTAGCCGGACCGGTACCCGCAACGGAGTCGGATTCCATCAGCATGGCCCGCAGGACATTGGGGCGCCCGTTCAATGTCCGGTGCCCGAACCCCTGCCCCACCTTCAGAATGCGACTGCCGGACGGAAAC
This sequence comes from Kiritimatiellota bacterium, assembly GCA_026398415.1. Taxonomy (GTDB): domain Bacteria; phylum Verrucomicrobiota; class Kiritimatiellia; order JAAZAB01; family JAAZAB01; genus VSJD01. The sequence continues at coordinate 46,343 of JAPLSY010000073.1, forward strand.
GTCTCCAGCGTTTTCCAGGTTGTCAGAAGCGCGGCCCCCGTGGGCGTAACCAGTTCGAAGGGTTCGTCGGCCTCTGCCACGGGGAATCCTTTCAGCAATTCCACCGTGGCCGGAGCCGGCACAGGCAGAATCCCATGCGCGCATGCAACGGTTCCATGCCCCAGCGGCAGGGGGCCAACCGACACACCCGCAACCCCCAGCCGTTGCAATCCCAGGCATGCGCCGACAATATCAATAATGGCATCCATGGCGCCCACCTCATGGAAATGCACCTGATCGGGCGTTGTCCCATGTACCTGCGCTTCCGCTTCCGCCAGGCGCTGGAACACCCGCAAGCTGGTCGCCTTCACCGCTGCCAAAAGCTGACTGCCCTCGATCAAGGCCCGAATTTCCCTTAGCCCGCGATGTGGCGAGTGCACTTTGGGCTGCGAATGATCGGCACCCCCTTGGGTATGCACATGGGAGACCACCTGCACATTAACCCGCGTGCCGTGCAAGCCCCGGTCGCTGATGGAAGAGGCTTCAATCTCAAAAGGTCCGATCGGCAGACCGGCCAATTGGCGCTGCAAGTCTTCGCGATTGACGCCAAGATCCAAAAAGGCCGCCAGGATCATATCGCCGCTGGCGCCACCCACGCTGTCGAAATGGAGGTGCTTCATGACGCCGGCTCCCCCACCCGGTTGATCAGCGCGGCGGCAACGCCGGCGCCGAAGCCATTATCGATATTGACCACCGTTACTCCCGGCGCACAGGAATTGAGCATCGCCAGCAGGGCGGCCAGGCCTTTGAAATTGACGCCGTACCCGATGCTCGTAGGAACGGCCACAATCGGGCGGTCAACCAGCCCGCCCACAACCGACGGCAAGGCGCCTTCCATGCCGGCGACGACAACGATGGCCCGGGAACGTTTCAATGCTTCCACATGGTTGAGAACTCGATGCAGACCCGCCACGCCGACGTCATAGATTCGTTCCAGGCGCGCGCCCATTATTTCGGCCGTCAGGGCCGCTTCCTCGGCAACGGGAATATCGGAGGTGCCGGCACAGACGACAGTCACTTGCCCAACGGGGGGACCAGGCTCGACCACCCGTATGGTTATGGCTTTGGGCAACTCGTGATAAACCGCCTGGGCGTGCGCCTGTTGTACCACGGCATACTGTTCGGGCGTAGCGCGCGTGGCAAGCACATTTTGTCCACCCGCGATCAGCGCGGACATTATGCGCACAATTTGATCGGCGGTTTTGCCGGGGCAGAAGATGACTTCCGCCAGGCCACGCCGGCGCAGGCGGTCCAGGTCCACGCGCGCAAAACCAAGATTGGTTTCCGCGCGCTCGGACAGGATAGTTTCCGCCTCCGCCACGGGCAGTTCGCCGCGTGCCACGCGCTGGAGCAATTCGACCAGGTTGAAGTCCATGCGTCCTCCCGGTGGGGTCATTCCGCAAGATGCGCGACGTTCACGGCTTTGCCGGTTTCGATGGATTGGCGGGCCGCCGTCATCATGGCCAGGCCTTCAAAGGTTGTGCGCATATCCACCGGCGTCGCCCCGCCCTCAAAAAACGCCTTGACCAGGCGCAGAATATCGCGGTAGGCATAGGCGCTGTTGCACACAAACGGAACAACTTTGTTATCCTTGTTCATCAGGCCTTGTATGCGCCCGCCATATATCCATGCGCCGCGAATCGCCTCCACCACGCCTTCGCGGCCTGCGCCGTAATCCACCACCGACAGGATACTGTTCTTGGTTTCCAGGGCGTGGACCGACAGCGCGCCAGGTCCCATGATGCGCTGAAGCATCTCGAACGTGTGCACGCCATACCACACGAGCGCATCGCCGGCAGGCGCATCACCCAGGGCGCCGAAAACATGCGCGCGCTTGATCTCCGTAAAACTGGACCGCGCGTCATTCAGCTCGGGACAGAAGGGAATGGAGGAACCTGACCAAACGCGCGTTTTATGCTCGCGCATCAGCCGGATTATGGCGCGGCCATCGTCCAGGGATGCCGCCAGCGGTTTATCGAGAAACACCGGCTTACCCAGCGCGGCCACCTTTTTAAAATAGTCGAGGTGGTAGGCCCCGTCGTTGATTTCCAGCATGATGGCATCGCAATCCGCCACGGCCTCTTCGAACCGGGTGGTCACGCGAACGCCCCAGGACTCCAACTGGCCTTGCCGTTCGTTCAGGCCTTTCTTGTCCTGAAAGGGTGTCTCAAAACGCAGGCACGTCACCGCGCGCATGCCGGGCACCAGCTGATCCGGCGCACAGGCCGGATCCTGCATGCGCTGAGGAAACTGGATGCTATGGCTGGTGTCCAATCCGATAACCGCAACTTTAATCATGACCGGCTTCCTTTTTTGTGGTAGCGTATCTTGAAGGCTTTTCGTTGAAAACGATTGTTTCGAATGCCCGGGTCAAAGTCAATATGGAAAACGAACCGACATTCACCATTCATGGCGCCCGCGGCACAATGGCGGTCTCCGGCCGCGCATTCAGCCGGTACGGCGGCGAAACGACCTGCTTCAGCCTGGCCACCCGGCAAGGGATTCTGATTGTTGACGCCGGCACGGGAATTATCGCGCTGGGCGACCAGTTGATGCGCCAGAGCGATCTCCCGCCCATTACGATCATGTTCACCCATTTGCACCTGGACCATGTGATCGGCTTGCCCCTTTTCAAGCCGCTCTACCGGAAGGGTGCTTCGATCACGCTGATGGCCGACCCGCACCGGAAAGAGAATTGGCCGGGTTGTTTGCGGACGCTTGTTGCCCCGCCGTTTTGGCCGCTGGACCTGTGGCACTTCGGCGCCGCCATTCGATTCCAGCCGCTCCCCCGGCAAAATCGCCGCATGCGAACGTACGGTGTCGAGATCGCCTGGCATCCGCTTCGGCATCCCCAGCAATGCCTGGCCTATCGCTTGGGCATCCAAAAACATTCCGTCGTCATCGCCACCGACAACGAACTCGACGCTGATACCGCCAACGGTGGTTTTACGGATTTTTGCCGCGGGGCATCGGTACTGATTGCTGACGCGCAATATACCACGGCCGAATATTTCACAAAGCACGGCTGGGGGCACGGCACTTGGGCCGCATGTGCCCGCCTGGCCGCCACGGCCGGCGTGGGCAGGTTGATCCTGACCCATCATGACCGCCGCCGGCAAGACGCGCAGATTGATCGCCTGGTTCGCCAAGCGCAGCGTATATTTCCCGCCACGCACGCGGCGCGCTCCGGCATGCGGGTATATTAACCTTCCTATAATAATCCGGCTGGTATTGCATGGGCCGACGTTGCCAACGCGATTCACACGCACTTTATCAGCCAAACAGTCAACTTGCGGCAGTAAAACCGCTGTGCGTGAGAATAAAATTAATGATTGGGGTCGGGTTATCTAAACCGTGCGGATGATGCCGCCCACCTTTTTTAACAATAACCTCTATCTTTCCGCCAAACTGTTCATATCGCTGCTTGAGCATTAGCGTGTTGTCCTCATAGGATACGACCTCGTCTGCATCGCCGCTGACATGCAGAAGCGGAATGCGGGCGTCGGCCAGCGGCTTGAGATTATCGATCGGGTTCTTTTTGTACGCCAACGCTTCTGCTTCTGATCGAAAGTGGTAACATTGAATCAATTTTTCCCAGCGCGACGGAAGACCCGGCCCTCTGCCTTTGCCTCCCGGGCAACTCTTGAAATCGCAGACCGGATTGTCGGCATAAATACAACCGACCCAATCCGGATGATTGATGGCCCAGGTGTACGCAAATAAACCTCCGATGCTTAATCCTTCGAGAGCCGGCTTCGGCGAAAAACCGTGTTTTGTGGTCAGTTGCCGGTATAAAGCATCCCAATGGGCCATGGCATCCGGGCAGGCGTAGCTTTCACCTGTATCTATGAAAGCAAGGAAAAAACCTTTCATCAAAAGCGCCAGATCAACTTCAGGACGGTGATCAAAATAAGCCGCACGCCAAATCCAGGGATAATTGTCGGCACCGTGTTTCGGTTCAACAACTATCACGGGACAGCCATTCAGCATCGAGTCATAACGTCTGAATCCGTGATATTCTGACTGCTTGCCGTCAAAAGGCGGTACCTTCCGGTTTATCTGGCGCATATTTATTTTCCTTAATTAACGGATCTTCCGCAGTCACGCGCTTGTAAGCCATTGCGTTCTCCTCGTGTTGTGGCATACACAGAATGCAACTGACGGCGCGACTTTCCCAAGTAACATATGTTGCCATCGCCGGGCTGATTCCATGCAAACAGGGGATCAATATCGGTTTCAGCCAACCGAGGAGTCGCAGGAGAACAATGGCGACCAGGACCAAGCTCAGCGCGAGTCCTTTTGCTCCGTTGTAGCCGCAGACTTGATGGACGCCTCTACGCGCCGTACTTCCGCCAGGATATCCGCCGCCGAGCCCCGCCCGGAGATCAACGTCTTGAAACTGCTTTGGCGCAAGACATAGGAAAGGCGCGCGAGCAAATGCAAATGGATGCGCGGCGCCGAACTGACCAGCGTAAAGAGCGCATAAACCGGCTGACCATCCAGGGCGCCGAAATCCACCGGCTTAGCCAGCAGGCACAGAGTCACCAGCGGCTGGGTCACGCGCAAAACGATCGGATTGCGCGGATGCGGAATGGCAATGCCGTCGCCAACCGCGGTCGAGGCCAGGGCTTCACGGGCCATGAGCATCCGATACAGCAATTCGCGATCCACGCCGTCGGGCAATCGCAGGAGATTAACGATCGCGCGCAGGACGGAGGGTTTATCGGTTCCGCCAACCTCGTGGAAGATACCACCGATGGAGAGCGCATCCGAAAAGGACGGCATGCGCTCGCGCTCCTCGTTTTCACCGTAAAAGAGAGCGGGAGGTACTTTTAGTTTATGGGCGGTTGCCCACTCCAGCAGTTCCGCGCGGTTGAAGCGAAACTGGCTGCCGATCCGACTGGCCGGCAAGCCGTCATGTTTCACCCAGCGCAAGACGGTTCGTTCCGAAACATTCAGACGTTCGGCCACATCACGTATAGACCATTGCATAATGTACTTACTCCCAACAATACAATAATTTTCATCAACATTCGCTTGGACATGGACCTGCCCACCGCAGTCCGCCGGCTGGCGGACGCAGGCGGGTCGGGGCGGCGGGATTTGAACCCACGACTTCCAGCGCCCAAGGCTGGCGCGCTACCAGGCTGCGCTACACCCCGTGTTAAATCAGAAGTCAGATCCCAGAGATCAGAACAACGTGTTTCCCGTCTGTCCTCTGTCGTCTGTCATCCGCAATTCGCGCTCTGCTATAGCACAACGAAGCGTATCCGGCAAGTGCACAGATCCATGCGCCCATATTATTTCTTGTCACATTTCGGATTGTATCATAATG
>JAPLSY010000028.1 GCA_026398415.1 Kiritimatiellota bacterium
AGGTATCATTCCCCAATCATAGCGTATCGGGGCTTCTCAGGGGCCACCTCCGGAGGTGGCCCCTGATCTCATTCATCCGTCTATGATTCACAACCCTTAGCTTGGCCAGAGGGGGGTCACGATGTCCCCCACCTCGCCCACAGGCCGTCAATAATTGGCTTGATAATAAGCAGGCCATAGCTTAGTGTGCAAACGTAGCAACCGCAAACCAACAATAACCAAAGGAGAGCCATGATGAAACGGAACTTGATTGCATTATTAGTCGCGAGTACGGGGATCCTATGGATAGCCTCCACCGGTCAGGCACAGGAACAGGAAAGGAATAACCAACTCGGTGTTGGCGTGCATTACTGGACGACCGTTAAAAACATTGACGTGAATGATGTCGATAAAAACGGTTTTTCGTACTTGGCCATGTACCAGTACCACTACGGGTGGGTTGGCATCGAAGCCGACTTGGAATGGTTTCAAAAAGGATTCGGCGGCGCCGGTCAGGATGTCTATCAACCGCAGGCCTATTTCATTCTCGGCAAGATTATTTATGCGGCCGCGGGCATCGGCGGCTACTACTCGGACAACAAATTAGCCGACAATCCCTTCTACGCGTTCCGCGTCGGCCTGGATATTCCGTTGTTGCCCATCCTGCACCTGGACATTAACGCCAATTACCGGTTTGAAAACTGGAATGACCTCAGCACCGAAGGCAAAAGCGTTGATACCGATACCGTTACGCTCGGCGCCGCCGCACGGCTGGCATTCTAATATTTCGTCAGGCAAATCATGGAGGGCTCAAGCCAAACTATGCCGGCCACATTGATCCAGGCTCCCGTCAGCGTTCGCGCCGCGGGCAACAAGCCCAAAGTCATCGAGGAATTCATCGGCCGCGTCGGCTCCAAAACCGAGGCGGTCAGCATCGCCCGCATGCGCAGCCCCGGCGGCTGGAGCGAACCGGGCCAGACACCGGAGTTCGACGAATATTCCGTCGTCTTTAAAGGTCACTTGCGGGTCAAGACACGTACCGGCGCTATTGACGTCAAGGCCGGCCAGGCCGTGATTGTGCGGCGGGGCGAATGGGTTCAATACAGCACGCCGGCACCGGAGGGCGCGGAATACATGGCCGTGTGCCTGCCGGCCTTCGGACCGGATATTGTGCACCGGGAGGCTGAAAGCCAGACGCCCGCGGACGGACGCCAGATGACAGACGACAGACACCAGACCTGAGGCGGACGACGAATGACTGAAGCCGGATGACGGACCGGAGAAGAACGGCAGGACAGCGGAGGCCGGACGCCTGACGGCAAATGACGGATGGTAAACTGCCCGCCGTAATGCGGGGTAACGGATAAAGGACAATGGAACGACGATTTTCTATTTTTCTGTTGTCTGTCGTCTGGCGTCCGTCGTTTGGTTTTCATGCCGCATTTCCCGAAGCCACTTGATCCAGGCGGCCATCCCCCGGCCGGTTTGAGCTGAAACTTGGAATACGGGCGTGGTGGCATTGACTTGGCGCAGGTAAGCCCGGCAGGCCTTGAGATTAAACGGCAGGTGTGGGAGCAAATCCATTTTAGTCAGCACCACGGCCTTGGCCTCCCGGAAGAGCGTTGGATATTTTACCGGCTTATCTTCGCCCTCCGTCACGCTCAGGACGGCCACCTTGGCATGCTCGCCAATATCGAATTCTGCCGGACAAACCAGGTTGCCGACATTTTCAACCACCACCAGGTCGAGTTTCGTGAGCGGCAGGTCGCGGAGCGCATAATGCACCAACTTGGCCTCCAGGTGGCAGGCGCCGTCGGTCAACAACTGGCTGACCCGACAGTCCAGACGGGCCAGGCGCTCGGCATCATGCGTGGTGGCGACGTCGCCCTCCAGCACGGCAAACCGGCATGTTTTTGACAGCGCGCGCACGGTTTTTTCCAGCAGGCGGGTTTTTCCCGCGCCGGGCGAGCCGATCAGGTTGAGCATGACCACATGGTGCTTTTTCAGCAGGGCGCGCGTCCGGACCGCCCACAGATCGTTAGCGCCCATCAGGTTCCGATAGATTTTAATGTTCAGCTTGGGCATTCTTTTTCCACCTCGATGCTGTCCAGATACAGTTCCTTGCCGCCCGTAATTTCGATGTCACCGGCCTGGCATCGGCCGCAGGCAAACAGCGTGCCCTTGATTTTGCCGCGCCAACGACACTGGCGGCATTCGGCCGTGATCGGCATACGGCGGACACTCAAGCGCGATCCCGCCGCCGGCGTATCTTTCGTCAGCACCTCATAGGCAAAGGTCAGATTGGCGTTCACGAGTTGATGCAGTTCCCCGGCCACAATCCGTGCGCGGACCAGGCGAGAGGGCTGAACTTTTTTCAATTCCGCCAGCACGGCCTGCACAATCGTTTGGACTATCGAGAATTCATGCACGATTCAATTAATACCATTGGCCGGTCATTTCGCAAAGCTTGAAGCGCGACCCCGCGCTTTCCCCCCTCTACGCTTTACCACGTCGCTCTGCTGCGGGGCAAGTGGCCACTTGGTTGCCGACGTGGCGTTCCACGTTCCACATGCAGCCCGTGCGGATCAGGTTACTGAAGAATAACATCACAACGGCCACGCCGGCCGCCGCCATGAACACGGAAGCGTGCCCGTATTTCATCCACATCAGCCCGCCCAGGGCCGGCACGGACATGGAAACGGCGTGGTTAATGCTGACCCCCAGCGAGAGCGAAGGCGCCACGTCCTCGGGTTTGAGGGCAATTTTGGCCAGGTAAGTATCGCGCGCTATATTGGTTCCAAATAACAGGAGATCGCCCACAAAACACGCATAGAGCAGGCCCAGCGCCAGCGCGTGACTGCCGATCAGATGCGCATAGCCGTAACCGATACACACCAGGAAAACCAGCCCGGAATCCACCATCAGGACCCAGCGTTCGCCAAACCGATCGATGGCCCGGCCCAGCGCAGGCTGGAAAACAACGCCCAGCACGCCGGCCACCATCCAGAGCTGGGCAAAAATATAAGCCGGCTGGTGAAAGATCTTGATCAGTACCCAGGGGCCGAAGGTGATGAAAATCTGCTTGCGCGCGCCGAACAGAAAGGCCAGCGTGTAGTATAGCCAATACTGACGACGGAACACAAATTTCTGACGTTGCAGATGGGCATTCGGCATCCACATTGTGAACAAAATAAAAGCGGCACCCAAGGCCACGATCCCGCCGATGATATACATGGTCCGGTACCCGGCGCCGAGGTGCTTCATCAGGATCCACACCATGGCACAGCCCACAATGCTGGCGGCAATCCCAACCCCCTGGATCTGGCCCAGACGCCGTCCCTTATGTTCGACGTGGGCCAAATCCATGCCGATGGACGAGCGCACCGGCATCATCATATGCGCGCCCGTGTTCCAGACAAACATGAAAACCAGCATGACCGTCCAAGAGGCGCCCCAGATCGCGATACCCAGCATGCCAATCCCAATGCACAGCGCGGAAAACGCGGCAATGCGCGTTTCGCTGATAAAAAAAAGCGCCCCGACAAAAAGGGCCGTCAGGAGTCCCGGCAGTTCCCTGGGAAATTCCAGAAAGCCGCGGGCGGCGGCATTCAGGTTAAAGGTATCGCTCAAAAAATTATTGAACGTGCTTTCGCCAATGCCACCGGTAATGCTCAGGAGCGCAATCCCCGCCAGGAACAGTTTCAGTTGCGGGTTCATCTGACGCACGCGGGCCAGAAATGAAGATGGACGCCAGACCGGAGAAGAGTTAATACTCATTATGTGCTTTTTTGTAATAGTTTAGCTCAAAAAACCAAACCTTTTTAAAATAGAGCCTATCATCTGTTGTGACGGCCGCACAAACAGATGCAACATGGAAAAAATGTTCGATACGGCTTTTTCGATTTAAATGCGCTAAACTATTACGCTTTTTGTGGCTAAACTCCATCAATAAAGCAGAATGGCCGCACGGGACAGTACGAAGGCCCTTTGAGACTTGATCCACGTCCGCCGGATTTGTTCCGGCGCGGCGCCAGCCTGCAAAGCAAGCCGGACAGCATCGGTGCCATAGAGTTTATCGAAGAAATCCTCGCGTGTGCCCGCGTGCTTCCAGATTTTGCGGACCCCGTACAGTTCCTGCAGACAGGCCAGGATGGAAACCCCGGTATAAACGGGCTGGAATATATTGGGATCGGTTACCGCGAGGCGGACGCCATCAAAGACGGTGCCAGCTGTTGTGGTTTTGTAGGGGTGCGCATAAAACGACACGCCCGGCAGACGCCGCGCATTCAGCCGCGCGCACACCGGAGCGCTTTTAAGCCACGGGGCGGCAAACACCTGAAAAGCCAGGTTGGATGCCCGCCCGATGTTGAAGGCGCCCAAAGCTTCGCCGAAGACGGTGGCCAGGTAACACTGCCCGGTTTCCCAGGCACGGATGCCGGGTGAGGGCGGAATCCAGGGCGGCCAGTCCGCGCCGCGCGCCGGATCGCGCGTATATCCTTGCATTCGCGCGACGCGGAGCGACACATCCAGTCCCAGGTCGGTTTTGAGCCAAAGCGCCATTTCACCGGGCGTCATGCCATAGTGCATGGGAGCGCGCACGCACGCCACAAAGCTTTCAAAGGCGGGCGCAAGCATAGGGCCATCCACAATGCGCGGCAGAGGAATGGGGCGGTCGGCCACCACGACCTCCTTGCCCATTGCGGCGGCCTGCTCCAGCACATAGCGCAAGGTGGCCACGTAAGTATAACAGCGTGCCCCGAGATCTTGGAGATCCACGACCAGCACATCCAGGTTTTTGAACATGGCCGGGGTTGGTCGACGTGCCGAACCATACAGGGAATAGACCGGAAGCCCCCAATCCGGATGCCGCCGGTGCCACAGCTTCTGGCCGGCGTCGCCGAGGCCGAAAAACCCATGTTCCGGCCCGAACAAGGCGCACAGTTTCAGCGCGCGACCCCGCACAGGAGCGCGCTCCCGCCACAATCGCTCGGCCGATGTCATACCGCGGGCATCAACGGCGGCCAGATGACTTATCAATCCGATGCGTTTACCTTCCAGCCAATGCCGGTGACGGGTCAGCAGGACATCAATTCCCGGGATAAAATGCATGGCATGAATGACAAATGGCGAATTTCAAGCGGCGAGTTAACGATCTGGGTCAAGTTGATTATTTCCGGAACATTCTCACACGGAGCCACAAAGGTCACAAAGTTAATTCCAGATTGGGAAGCTTCCCTTTGTGGCTTTGTGCCTTTGTGTGAGACAGATTCCGATATCTTAGTTTCATGTTTCCTGAGTCAATCAACCCGTGATCAAATCAGCGATCAGTGCCGGACCCGGAACGCATTAGTCTTACGCTCGGTAAAGCGATAAATAGTTTCGCCGGCTTTGGCCTTGCCCAGCTCCTCGCGCGCAACGCGCTCCACGTACCGCGAATCCGACAGGAACTGGTCTTGCTGTGACTGCAATTGCCTGACCATGTCTTCCTTGGTGCGATTTTCCTCTTCCAGAATGGTCAGCTTACGTTGGCGTTCCTGGTTCTGGCGAATCTTGGGCAGGAACAGACTGACGACGGCGACAATCACCATTGCCACAAAAATGATCGTAGCACTCCTGTAAATCGTCATCCAAACGTTCATGATCGCTCTTTAAATCACGCCGCCGAAAATCGCGTTTTTGCCCAGCTGTTCCTCAATCCGGAGCAATTGGTTGTACTTGCAGACGCGGTCCGTCCGGCAAGCTGAGCCGGTCTTGATCTGGCCGGCGTTGACCGCGACGGTCAGGTCGGCAATGGTCGTGTCCTCGGTTTCACCGGAGCGGTGACTGACCACGGCGGTGTAACCGGCGTTGTTGGCCATGCGAATGGCGTCCAGCGTTTCGGTGAGCGTGCCGATCTGGTTGAGCTTGATCAGGATCGAGTTGGCCACGCCCATTTCAATGCCTTTCTTCAGAAACGCCGTGTTGGTCACAAAAACGTCGTCGCCGACGAGTTGAATTTTAGCGCCCAGTTTATCGGTCTGATGCTTCCAGCCGGACCAGTCGGATTCGGCCATGCCGTCCTCGATGCTGATAATCGGGTATTTCTTGACGAGCCCCTCATAGAACTGGACCATCTGCTCGGAGGTACGCTCGGACTTGTCGCTCTTCTTGAACACGTAGCGCTTTTTCGCGGTGTCATAAAACTCGCTTGCAGCCGGATCGAGCGCAATGCACACATCCTGGCCGGGCTTGTAGCCGGCCTTGGCAATGGCCTTGACGATGACATCCAGGGCTTCGGTGTTACTCTTTAATTTTGGGGCGAAGCCGCCTTCGTCGCCCACGGCCGTGCTGAGTTGCATGTCCTTGAGAATGGACTTGAGCGCATGAAATACCTCGGCGCCCATGCGCAGGGCTTCGCGGAAGGACTTGGCGCCCTTGGGCATGATCATGAATTCCTGCAAATCCACCGGGGCATCCGAATGCGCGCCGCCGTTCATGATGTTCATCATGGGCACCGGCAGGACCTTGGCGTTCGTGCCGCCGATGTAGCGGTAGAGCGGCATGCCCAGGAATTCCGCCGCCGCCTTGGCCGTCGCCAGGGAGACGCCCAGGATGGCATTGGCGCCGAGCTTCATCTTGGTGGGCGTGCCATCCAGCTTGATCAGGGCCTGGTCCAAGCCCACCTGGTCAATGGCATCAAAGCCCACGATCTTAGGGAAAATGACGTCGTTAACATTCTTAACCGCCTTCAACACGCCCTTGCCGCCGTAGCGGGTCTTGTCGCCATCGCGCAATTCCAGCGCCTCGTGCTCGCCCGTGGAAGCGCCCGAGGGCACCGCTGCCCGGCCGATGATCCCGCAGGTCAACTGCACTTCGACTTCCACGGTCGGATTGCCGCGCGAATCCAGAATTTCGCGCCCAACGACATGACTGATTTCCGGCATGATGCGTTCTCCTTCGGTTGATGTTGCGTTTAACAAGCGCCGCTTGTTCGGTAGTTCCTGAATGTATAACCAATGCCGGCGAAAAACTCAAGCACGTTGACAACACGTGGACCCGGATATTTCACGGTCAAAGATTGTTCGTGAAATATCCGCTTTGGCCGCAACATGATGCGGTCAAAGTTTCGGCGCGGCGCAAGAGCGCCTTGCTCAAGGCTGAGCGGTGAAGTGTATTGTCTGGCGTCCGTCATCCGCCGTCGGTCGTCCGATTACTCAGCCCAGCCGCCGGTGACAGAGGACAGGAATGCGCTGGCGGGTTCGGCGCAATACTTCCGGCTGGAGCGTGACGGCCAGGATTGTTTCCTTGTCGCCGGCGGTGGCGAGCACCTCGCCCCAGGGTCCCACCACCAGGCTGTGCCCGTGGCTGGCAATGCCGGTGCACGGATTGACACCGCACTGGTTGGGCGCCACGACGAAGGCCTGATTCTCGATTGCCCGCGCGCGAACGAGCGTCTCCCAATGATCCTTGCCGGTTTTTTGCGTGAAATTCGAGGGCACGAAAAAAAGCGCAGCGCCATGCTTGGAATAATAGCGGAACAGTTCCGGAAAGCGCAAGTCGTAGCAGATGGCCAGGCCACAAGACCAGCCTTCAACCTCGGCCATCACGGGTTTAGCGCCCGTTGCATAGATGTCGCTTTCCCGTACAATCTGCCCATTGTCCAGATTGGCCTCGAACAGGTGGATTTTACGGTAATGGGCGACGATCCGACCCAGCCGATTGATGAGTACGCTGGTGTTATAGATCTTGCCGCGGCCTTGTTCGATCACACTGCCGGCCAGTACCCATGCCCGCGCTCGCGCGGCCAGGGCCATCAGGCGCTTTGTAATCTGGCCCGGCAGGCGCTCCGCCACGGCGCGATAATCCGCGTCGGCGCCGCGAATGGCGAACACTTCCGGCAGGGCGATCAAATCGCAGGTCGGCGCCTTGTGCATTCGTGCCTCAATCCGGACTAAGTTGGCTTCCACATCCGCCCCGGCGCTGTTTTGAATCAGAATCACGCGCAAAGCACGTTGCGGTATAATGAAATTTCGGCTCATGCTATCCTCGTAAATATCTTCATCATAGTCGCCTTCCGGACCATGTCAAGTTTACGGGACCGATTATTCGGACTTGCTCAAGCGGAACGAGGCACTTAGCTCGCCAAACACAAAATTACCTTGCCCAGCTCATCCCAATCTGATACCCGATATCCCACAGACGACTACCGTTCCATGGAGAGGTGACCGAGTGGCCGTTTACGAGCGCCGGGGGCGGCGCGAGGAATGGCCGGAGCGAAAGCGACGGCCCCCGCAGGGGCAAGGCCGGGCAGGGAGCCGGCCGCGGCAACGTGCGCCACGCGCACCTGAGGCCACGACGTTGGTTCCGAATGGCTCGATGGACGCATAAAACACATAACATTTTTTGAGAACACTGGAGAGGTGACCGAGTGGCCGAAGGTGTACGACTGGAAATCGTATGTGCCCCAAAAGGGCACCGCGGGTTCGACTCCCGCCCTCTCCGCCATTCGACGCGTTCGCATAGCTCGCTTGCTCATGGCAGGCCAAGGTAAGTAACTAAGCGAATGCGCCGAATGCTCTGAGCCTGTCGAAGAGCTTTTGCGATTGACGCGTTTGCATAGCTCACGGTGAGGCTCTACAGGCGTCATTCGGCATGCTTCGCGTACTCATAAATAGACAGCACAAGGAGAGTTGCCATGAAGCGATATATGTTTGGCAATTTGGCGGTAGTGTCACTGATTGTCCTTGCCGGCTGTGCAACGCCGGAAAGCCGGATCAAGGATAATCCCGGACTGTTTGCCAGTTTTCCGCCGGAGGTCCAGCAAAATGTCCGGCAAGGCCAGATTGATATCGGCTACACGCCCGAGATGGTCGAGATGGCCCTGGGCAAGCCGGACAAGATCGAAACCGAAAAAGCGGCTGAAGGCGCCCGCGATATCTGGTCCTATACGGACACCACCAGCACAACCGAACAGCAGACCTATACGCCAAGCCCTTATGTTACCGACAAGGATGGTGATACTACCTATCAGTATCGGCCGCCGGTCACCGTGAACAGCCAGAAACTGCAGGAATACGAGAAACTGCACGTGGAGTTTATGAACGGCAAGGTCACGAAAATCAAAACGGCCAATCGCTGACCGCAATCCGGCATACTACGCGCGTGCGGCGGCATTACGCAGCAGCCGCGCGATAAAATCGGGGAAGGTTATACCGGTGGCGGCCAGGCAGGCGGGGAAGCCGGCGTTGGGCGAAATATCCGGATTGGCGTTGACTTCGAGAACAAACGGTTGGCCGGCCTGATCGACACGAAAATCAATCCGGATATAATCGCGGCAGTCGCAAGCGCGCCACGCAGCGCGCGCTGTTTCGCGTAGGCGTTCGGCAACGGAATCTTCCACGCATGCGGGAACCCGGCGCGGCGAAATTTTGCCGGGAATGGTTCCGGGGACCCACTTCACGGCATAGTCCACAATATGCGGCCGGCCTGGGGGGAAAAGCGTAAAATCAATTTCCGCCAAAGGCAACACTTCCACGCGCCCCTCCGTTTCCAGCAACGACAGGTTGAACTCGCGCCCTTCCACAAAAGCCTCGATTAGCGCCGACTGGCCGTCATGCGCATGAACACGGTTCACAGCCTGGGCCAATTGGCCGCCCAAGTCATGCACGAGCGATGCGCCATCAATACCTTCGCTGCCGTCGGTGCAGAGCGGCTTGACGATCAACGGCGGACGGGGCACGTGCCCCGGGTCTACCGGTGTGCCCGGCGGGACCACGCAGGCGGCGGGCACGGGAATCCCACAAGCGCGCAGGCGTTCCTTGGTATGCCATTTGTCCTGGGTGAGCTTAAGACATGCGGATGAACTGCCCGTGCAGGGGTGTCCGGACGCGCGACACAAGTCGGGGATTTGATTCCATGGCTCAGAACCGCCTTCAAGGTGCTCAACCAGATTGAACACCACGGTGCCGGGAGCGGCCTTTAATACGGTCAGTACATCGTCCAGACACCGCACGCCGTGCCGGCGGCAGGCGACACCCAAAGTGTCCAGTGCCGAGGCCACGGCGTTGACTTCGTTCAAAACGCCGGCCTCGGATTCACGCCAGAGGATTTTTCCCTGGGTATCCGGGCAATTATAAAGAACGATCACCCTTCTTCGCCAGGAAGCCCTGCGACTTACCACAGGGAGGCACAGTGTTTTTGGCTTCGCAGGGTTCCGCAAAGATGCCCCGCGGCTTGCCGCGGGGTGCTTCACTTCGCTTTTAATTTTCATGGCATTATTTTCGGCTGGTTGCGCTTATGCGAGGCGGTCAGTATCTAATCACGTTTCTGGTATTTGGCAAGACCGCGGCCTTGCACACGAATTGTGTGTCACACGATTCGTGTTGTACGCGATTCGTGTTTGACCAATCGTGCGTTTGAGGGTATCAATAGGTCAATTCAAACGAGGGCACAGGATGAAAATTGCGGTTTTAATCGGCGACGGCATGGGCGATTATCCCCTGCAGGAACTGGGTGGCAAGACGCCCTTGCAGGCGGCGGCCATTCCAAATATGCGCGCCATTGCTGCTGCCGGCACCGTGCGGCTGGTCAACACCATCCCGGCGGGCATGTCGCCGGGAAGCGACGTGGCCAACTTGAGTATCATGGGTTTTGATCCCCGGAAATACTACACCGGCCGGGCGCCCATCGAGGCGGCCGGAGCGGGCATCGTCATGGGGCCGCGCGACATTGCCTTCCGATGCAACCTGATCGCCGTGGAAGCCGAACGGATCAAGGATCATTCCTCCGGCCATATCACCACCGAGGAAGCCCGCCCGATGATTGCAGCGTTGAACGAACGCCTCGGCAAGCCCGGGCTCGCCTTCCATGTCAGCGCGGGTTACCGGCATTTATTGATTTGGGAAAACGGACCCGGCGAACTTATGACCATCCCACCCCACGACGTGTTGGGACAGCCGGCGGCAAAGAACCTGCCGACTGGCGCGCGTCAGGACGAGGTGCGGCACCTGATGGAAGCCTCAAAACCGATACTGGCTGCGCATCCCGTGAATGCGGCGCGCCGGAAGGCGGGCAAAACGGTGCCCACGCAAATCTGGCTATGGGGCCAGGGCCGGCGGACTACCCTGCCGGCCTACCGGGACCTGTTCGGCCTGACCGGCAGTGTCATCTCGGCCGTGGACCTGGTGCGCGGCATCGGCAAACTGACGGGCTTGAACGCGGAAACCGTGCCGGGCGCCACCGGGTTCCTGGATACGAACTATGCGGGCAAGGTCAAGGCTGCGCTGAACGCGCTGGATCATGATGATTTTGTGTTCGTGCATGTGGAAGCGCCGGACGAATGCGGGCACATGGGCGACCTGAAACTCAAGCTCAAGGCCATTGAGACTTTTGACCGTGAGGTTGTCGGCCCCATTTGGCGGAGCCTTGAGGCCATGCGTCAGCCGTACCGCCTCATTATCGCCACCGATCACCGCACGCCGGTTGCCGTGCGCAATCACACGGCGGAACCGGTGCCGGTTGCCGTGCTGAACGGACCAGTATCGAACACCGGCTTGCCGTCGCGAAGCGCTATGGCGAAGCACGGCCGGGAAGCGCCCTTCGACGAATTTGTGAACGGCGGCCAGGCCAGCGGCATGGCCTTTGAATGGCTGAAAACGCAAATCGGCAATTGAAAATCGGAAATATAATTATGAAGCAATCCCTTAAAATTATCGGCATTATGGCGGTGCTGGCGAACCTGCTGGGTTGTGCCACCATGCAGGATTCCAGCGAGACGACGCAACAGCAGGAAGACATATTACTGCTCAAGGAAGATCTTAACCGCACGAAGGGCAAACTGGAAACCCTGGAGATGGAATACCAGCGCCTTTTGCACGAGCTGGATGCCATGCAGGGAGCGGCGGCAAGCTCCAAAGGCGCAACGAGTTCCACGCAAGCCCGGATAGATGAGTTGGATCGCCGTCTGAACGTGTTGGAAAGCACGCGGGCCAAGGATCGGCAGGCGATTGTGGATCAATTGAGCGGCAAGATGGCCGACATCATGGGTGATAGACCCACCGGTAAATCCAGTCAAAAAGGCAAATCCGCAGCGACCAAAGCCAGCGCCAACACCACCGGTTATGAGCATATTGTCAAGGAAGGTGAAACCTTGTCGGCCATTGCAACGGCCTACAAGGTCAAGACCAGTGCCATTGTCGAAGCCAACAAACTGCAAAGCCCTTACACATTAAGAACGGGCCAGAAGCTGTTTATCCCGCAACCATAAATCGGACGACAGACAACAGACAACGGACGACAGCCCGAACACCGAATAAAGAACACTAAATTGTTCTCAACGGTTTTTCATTCTGCATTCTATATTTCCTCAGTGCCCGTTGCTCCATTTGCCATTGGGAACCTTGCGGCAGGGACGGCTGGAGACCGCCACGTAAACGCCTTCCTCGCCCAGCAGGCGCTGGAGCTCCCGGATTAGAGCGTCGGACGGGTTCACGTTATAAGCACTTTCGGTGTTCACAAAAACTTCCTCGCCTTTCTGAAACTGCAAACAGAAGACGACTGGCGTCGGCCCCGGGTTAGCTTTCAGCAGGTTCTTGATGGTCGTCAATACTTCCGGCTGAACGTGGGTGGCGGGCAGATGCAGGCTGATGCGCTCGGTAAACCAGCGGGGCACCTGGTCGAGCGCATACATTTCATAGATTTTCATCGTGACGGCGTCTTCTTTTTTGTCAACCTGGCCGCAGACCAGCACGGGGGTTCCTGTCACCAGCAATGCCTGGTATTCCTGATAGGGCGCCGGAAAGACGACCGCTTCGATGGCGCCCTCGACGTCCTCGATCTGGATCACGGCCATGGGTTCCTTCCTGGCCCTGGTAAATTTTTTGTCCACCTTGGCCACGAGTCCGCCCACGCGGGTGATGGTTCCATTTTCCAGCGACGCCAATTCCGCCACGGTCGCCAACCGGTAGCGCCGCAGGAGCGGCTCATACTGCGTCAGCGGATGCCCGCTCATGTAAATCCCCAGCAACTCCTTTTCCGCGGCCAGCAGTTCGTTCTCATGCCACGGCGGACAATCCGGCAGGGATGCCGGTTCGCCGCCGTGCCCGGGTGCTTCCGCCTGCGCAAAGAGATTGCCCTGCCCCGTCTGGCGATCGCTCTGAATGGCCGCGGCGCGGGCCATGCCCAAGTCGATACCGGCAAACAGCCGGGCACGATGGGCCCCAAAAGCATCGAAGGCGCCGCAACGGATAAGGGTTTCCAACACTTTGCGATTGACCACCCGGGCATCCATGCGCACGCAGAAATCAATCAATCCGCGGAACGGGCCGTTGGCTTGCCGCTCCTGGACGATGGCCGCGGCCGCCTGCTCGCCGATGTTCTTAATGCCGGCCAGCCCACAGCGGATGGCGAGCTTCTGCGGCGCGAAACGTACGGCGCTGACATTGACATCGGGCGCGAGGATTTCAAGACCCATGGCGCGGACTTCGTTCATGAAAACCGGCATTTTTTCCGGCTTGCCGATTTCGCTGGAAATCAGGGCCGCCATGAATTCCTCGGGATAATGGGCTTTCAGGTACGCCGTCTGATAAGCAATGACGGCATACCCGGCGCTATGGGATTTGTTAAACCCATAACCGGCGAACTTGGCGATATTGTCGAATATTTTTTCCGCCTTGCGGTGGGGCATATTGCTGGTCTTGTGACAACCGGCCACAAAGGTGGCGCGCTGTTTCTCCATTTCCTCCGGTTTTTTTTTGGCCATCGCCCGGCGGAGAATATCGCCCTGGCCCATGGAGTAGCCCGCCAGTTGATGCGCCGCCTGCTGGACCTGTTCCTGGTAAAGCATGATCCCGTAGGTTTCCGCCAGGATAGGCTTAAGGAGCGGATCGTCATAAATAATTTTCGACGGGTCGGCCTTGCACTCCACGTACTTTTCGAGCATATGCATGGGACCCGGCCGGTAGAGCGCGACCATGGCAATCAGGTCTTCAATTTTATCGAGACCGATCCGCCGCACCAGGTCCCGCATCCCGCCGCTTTCCAACTGAAATACGCCGATCGTGTCGCCGCGCTGGAGCAGGTCGTAAGTTTTATTGTCGTCCATGGGCAACTGTTCAAGGTCCACGGCCACGCCCTGGGTCTCAAGAACCAGCTTGACGGTTTCATCGATGACCGTGAGTGTTTTGAGTCCCAGGAAATCCGCCTTGAGCAGGCCCAGGGCCTCGACGTGGTCCTTGCTGAACTGGGTGATGATCTCGCCGTCCTTGTCGCGCGAAAGCGGGACCAGTTCCGCCAACGGGCGCGCGCCGATGACAACCCCCGCGGCATGCACACCGGCATTGCGCAGGAGCCCTTCCAGGACATAGCCGTAGTCCAGAATCTTTTTGGCGTTCGGATCGGCCGTCGCGATTTTCTTCAACTCCGGATTCCGTTCCATGGCATCTTTAAGCGACAGGTCGGGGATTTCCGGAATCATTTTTGCCAGGCGATCGCACTCCGGCAGGGGGATCTGCAGGGCGCGGCCGACATCGCGAATCACAGTTTTGGCGCCCAGGGAACCGAAAGTAATGATTTGGGCCACGTTTTCCCGCCCGTATTTACGTTTCACATACTCGATCACTTCCCCCCGCCGGAACTGGCAGAAGTCAATGTCGAAATCCGGCGGGCTTACGCGTTCCGGGTTAAGAAAGCGTTCAAAGATCAGGTTGTAGCGCAGCGGATCGACGCTGGTAATGCCCGTGGCATAGGATACCAGACTGCCGGCGGCCGAGCCGCGCCCCGGTCCCACCGGGATTTTCTGTTCACGCGCAAAGCGCACAAAATCCCACACCACCAGGAAGTAACCGATAAACCCGGTTTTTTCGATCACCTCGATCTCGTAATGCAGGCGCTCGACGATCCCGCGTTCCCGCTCGTCTTTGGGATGCTCGGGATCGGCAACGCAATAGCGCCGGCGGATGCCGTCGCGGCAGAGATGGATAAGGTAACTCTTGGGGTCAAAGCCCGCGGGCACGGCAAACGCGGGATAATGCGACTCCTGGTTCAGGCTGAGTTCCACGGAACAGCGGTGGGCAATTTCCACCGTGTTGCTCAGCGCCGCCGGTACCTCGCCGAATAGCCGCGCCATTGTATCGCCGCTTTTCAGATAAAACTCCGGGGAACCGTATTGCATCCGCTTGGGATCGCTCATCACCGTGCCGGTCTGGATGCAGAGCAGAACCTCATGGGCCGCGGCATGGCTCTTCTCCAGGTAATGCACGTCATTGGTGGCAACCAACGGAAGGCCCACACGCTTTGCCAGGGCCAGCATGCCTTTATTGACGACCGACTGGTTGGGCAATCCGTGGTCCTGAATTTCCAGATAAAAATTATCCTTGCCAAGGATCGCGGCATATTCACCGGCCGTGCGCGCTGCGCCGGCCTCGTCGCCCGCCAACAGGCACTCCGCCACGCGGCCTTTCAGGCAGGCCGAGAGACCGATCAGCCCCTTGCTATAGCGCGCCAGGATTTCACGGTCAATGCGGGGCTTGTAATAATAGCCTTCCAGGTGTGCTGCCGTGACCAGACGAATCAAGTTGGCATAACCGGTTTCGTCGGCGGCCAGGAGGACCAGGTGCGCCGCTGTTGCCCGGGGCCCATCCGTCTTGCGGTCCTTGCGACTGCCGGGCGCCTCGTACACTTCACAGCCGATGATTGGCTTGATGCCCTTGGCGCGGGCGGCCTTGTAAAACTCCACCGTCCCGTACATATTGCCGTGATCGGTCATGGCCACGGCCGTCTGTCCGTGTTGCTGGATGGCCTCCATGAGCGGCTCGATCCGGCAGGCGCCGTCCAGCAAGCTGTAACTGGTATGCAAGTGCAGGTGAACAAAAGGCGTGGTCATGGTATAATTCAAAGTTCGGAAAACATAAAACGAAGATCTCGGAATCTGTCTCACACAAAGTCACGAAGAAAAACTTTCCGATCCGGAATTAACTTTGGGACCTTTGTGGCTCCGTGTGAGAATGTTCCGGAAATGATCAACCCGAATTAACCTTGGCAGTATTCGGATGGGGCGCCGGTCAGCGCTCGATTTCCTTAACGCTCAGATTATCCAGCAGAAACTTGACATTTCCTTCCGGCATCCGGAAATACAGGTTGTAAAGAAAGTTGGACTGTACCGTGCTGGGACACTTGAAGCGATAGGTCCGTTTCTGCCAGCCGTTCGAGGGCGGAATCATATCGAAAGCATAATGGGTTTCGTTCATGGGCGACGTCTCCTCGGTGCCGGGTTTGATCAATTCCCAGGCCCAGAAGGCCCACATCGCCGGCTTACCTTCCAAGATGGAGGAGAAGGATATCTCATATTGGTGCTTGAGCTTTAAATTGAACGTGCAGAGCGGCGCGATATACCGCCCCCCGACCACGTGCTCCACCGCCGGACTTTTATTGATGGGCAAAACATAAGCCGCATGGTTCCGGGTAAAGCCCGGGTAATTATCGACATAGCGAAAATACATGAAGGTGTTGCCGTCCACCGGCCGGATCGGCGATTCGCCGGCCTTGAGAATCAATTCCTTTTCCGCGCTGAACAGCAGGGCCGAATTGCAGTAGCCGCCAATGAAGTTCAGCCAGAAAACCCGGGTAACGCCGTTCATCCAGTTCGCCGGCGCCAGCATGTCCTTGGCGGTGTCCGTGCCCTTGATGGACTCGGCCTTCGGGAAATTAGGCTGGGTCTTGGACCCCTGGTTGAGGGCGATATACACTTTGCCCTTCGGGGAGCCCAACAGCAGGTCGAAAAGCCCGTCCTCATTCCAGTCGCAGGGGTAGACAAACGACATGGTGTCAAAAACTTCCTTGTCGGCAATTTTCACAAAGCCATCGAATTCCAGGACAGCCGGCGCCAGGATACCGCGAATGGCGGCCACCATATCCTTGCCTTCAATGGCTTTCTTGGTGCCTTTGTATAACCGGATTTGTCCCGTGCGTGTGCCGACGATCAGATCGGACAGGCCGTCGCCGTTGTAGTCCACCACCGCGGGGGTCAGCTGTTCAAAACCTTCCCCATAGGCCAGAAAGAACATGCGATCCTCAACGAATACCGGCCTGTTGCGCGAGCCTGTATTCAACAACAGGCGCACGCTGTTGGCCGAATAGGTGCCCTCGCCGAGGATCAGATCCGGCTTGCCGTCATTGTTCCAATCGGTCACCCAGGGGGACATATAGTTACCCAAGACCATGGGTTTTTTGCCCAGCATCAACGTAGGCAGACGGTCTTGGGGATCATCCACGCCGAATTGAGGATCCACATAGCGCGGAATGCCCATGCGCCGCGTGAACTGCCATTGTTTGCGCGTACCCTTATTTTCCAGAACGCCAATATCGCCGTAAAACGTGCCGAACAACACGTCATAATCGCCATCCCCGTCCCAGTCGTATACGTGGATTTTGGCGCCCCAGCCGATAAACGTGGCAAGAAACGTACCGGTGGTAAACTTGGGTTTGCCTTTCTCGCCGGAGTTCAAATAAATCCAGAGGAATCCTTGCGTATCGTTGATCACAAGGTCTTTCAAGCCATCGTCATTCATGTCCACGAAGTTCGGGCAGGACGACATGAGCGTATCCACCATCCGGCCGGCATCATTCAGCACAAGCGCATTGGCCACATTGACGTGCAGGTCGTTGTCCGCATCCACGCCATCCCAATAATTCCCCAGGTTTGTCGTCGTCTCACCGTTAAATACTACCGGAAGCATATTTTCGGACTTGCCGGCGGACGGGCTGATTGCGCCACCCGTAGCGGGCACATTGGTCTGGGACATGGCCAATCCGGGTAAAACAAAACTCAAGACCACAGCCGCAAGCAGATTGCGGTAACCGCGTCGTATTTGATTATGCAAACCCATGCTCATGATCGTTTCATTTGTCCTTCTTGGACTTGGTTGACTTGGTCTTGCCCTTCGTTTTCTTGTCCTTGTCCTTATCCTCATCCTCGCCCACGATCTTGACAATCCCCTTGTCCTTGTCAATCGCCTTGCTCCCCTTGTCGTCTTCGCCCTTCGCCGGTGCATTGGTAACCGTTGCGCCGTCGTCCGCCGACCGGGATGGCTGGTTCTTACTCGGGCCGGTAGGCAGTTCTTTCGGCAGCAACATAAAATCGCGCTGATAGCGGGTCAGCAGATGCACCACAACGTTGATGCCGAACTTATAAATATTGCGCGTGGTTTCATCGGAAATATTCCGGTAGATGAGACCGCTTTCGCTAAGCGGGGGATACAGGTGCGGACCAAAGACCCAGTGAAAATCCAGCGGTTCCCCCTTTGCCGCCATGTTGACGCGGTTCCATTCGATCTTGCCGTCCCGGTCGAGGCGGGCTTCCCAGAAATGCCCGTAGCCGTTCAGCGAATAGAGCACCGCCAGTTTGCCGCCGATATTGATCATTTCAACGGGCTCGCGATAATTATTCATCCCCGAGGGCAGGCCGATATTTTCGAAAAAGGTGTCGAACATCTCATGATTTTCCGGGACAATCTCGAATTCACGATCCGGCAGGACGCGCTTCATTTCGCGCCGGAAGGCAATATCAAAGCGGGAGCGCCGCCCAGCCAGGGCGCTGTCACCCCAGATGGCGCCACCCAAGGACAGGTAATCGCGCAGGTTTTTGACTTCGTTATCCATGAAGTGAAAATCCTTGTGGCCGGTCAGATAAACAAACGGGGGTTTGAGCGTAAAGAGCTTGTCCGTGCCGATATCCAGCACTTCGGGCACGAGTTGGGCATCAATCCGGTCCCGGGACCAGGCGCGAATCTGGAGCATCAGGTTCTGCAGAGCTGCAGGATTGCAGTTCCAGTCGCCATCCTGATACTTGGCCTGGAAGATGGTGAATTTGGCGCGGATGCCCCTGTAATTTCCACTGCCTCCCATGCCGCTCCCTCCACCGCCGCTACCCCTACCACCGCCACTCCCCCCCCCACTTCCTCCGCTCCCACCCATGCTGACCCCCCAGCCTTTTTGGAACTCGCGAACGCCTATAAGGCGTTTGATATTGGCATCGGCAATGTTTTTGGCCATCTGTGTATCCGTTTTAACCTCGGATATCTGAATCTGGGGCGCCACGACGGGGACGTCCACGCGCATAAAGGAAGATGGTGCTGATATCGTGAGCCGTTTCGCCGCCGTATTGGCCGCCGCCTTGCTGGACATGGTCGGAACGGACGCGGCCACTTCGCGCGTCTGTTTGGTGGCCTGAGGTTTACCGCCCCGCTCGCCCGCGGGCGGCGGCGTGGCACCCCCCGGCGGCAACACGAGCACCGCACCCTCCTCGAAGGTACCGCGGGCAACGACATAGTGGGACACAACAATACCGCTGAGGATCAATAAAAGGATAAAATAGAAGCAAAGCGAAATGAGGAAATAGCGCGACCGCATGATGGCCAGTACGAGCGCCCACAAGCCTCGGAAGCGCCCCGACATCTTGGCTTCAACGATGGCTTCCAACTGATCGAGCTTTTTCCCGTATTCTAAGGGCATGGCAGGCTAATTCGCGTTAAAAGAGAGGTTTTTGACTCCGACTGCGGCGCACGCATTCAACACATCTATAATTCGCTGTTGCCGCACTTTGGGCTGGGGATGGATAATGACCGGTTGCCGGTCACCGAACAGGCTCAAGCATTGCTTGATTTTCGCGCGCACGGTCGGCAACTCGCGGTCCGCCGGCGCATCGAGCGGCTGGCCATTGCACGACACCTGGCCGGCGACGTTAATGGCCATAACAAGTTCGACGGGAATGCCGGGGCTCGGTGATCCGCCCCCGGGAATCAGGAGACCGAGGTACTTTTCCTGGGTCTTGATTTGGCCGGCAATGATGAAATACATGAGCAACAGCATCATGCAATCGATCATCGGTCCCATCGGCATTTCGAATTCCTCGATCAATTCATCTTTCAGGCGTTTCTTTGCCATCGTCCACCTCGGCATCCGTTGCACGGATTAGTATTATTGATTATCCGTGTCCTTGTTCTCAACTGTCGAAAACAGGACGTTGGCCACATCGGCATCCGCCACCGCGGCCATAGCCTGCTGGGTAAACTCATAGGGGATTTTTCGGTCGGCCCGGATGACGACCC
This sequence comes from Kiritimatiellota bacterium, assembly GCA_026398415.1. GTDB lineage: Bacteria > Verrucomicrobiota > Kiritimatiellia > JAAZAB01 > JAAZAB01 > VSJD01. Next base: position 20,061 of record JAPLSY010000028.1, read on the forward strand.
GGAAATCCTTCGGATTTCCCTGCAGTTTTTTGCTTCGATTGATGAAATCCGTCATTTCGCGCGGATCCCTCATCTTAACGCCGTTGGCCACATACGTTGCCTCGTAAAGCCCCTCGTTCCATTCCATACTAACGATAAAACGCCCCGATGTATTTTCCTCTTTCAGGCCCTGCTGAGCGAACGGCAGAACGACGTCCTTGCTGACGCGGTTAACTTCGATCGTGCTGCAGTTAATATAATACAGGAGCAAAAGCATGACGCAGTCAATCATCGGGCCGAGGTTAATCGGCACGAAGACTTCATTATCCATGAAGGTTTCTTTGGTTTGCCTCGCCATGCGCTTACTCCCATTCAAGAGCAGACTGGCAGTTCGGACACTTGGCTGTACCCACCTGGATCTGGTGCTGACAGTGAGGGCACTGCACCATCTCGGCCGCATTGGCCGCCTTGGGGGCCGCGGTAGGCGCACGGGGCGCCGTTTTTGACTTCGGCACGGCTACGGCGGCCGCCTTGCTCGCGCCCCCTCCCGCCTGGCCGCCAAGTGCGCGGGCCTTCATTTCCCTGGTCACGATTTCCATGTCGGGCGTGATCGACGCGAAATCAACTTCGTCAAGCAGACGCGTAATAATATTTTGCATGCCGGTCATGGCGGCCTTGGCCCGATTGGTCAAGACATAAAAGAGATAAAGCGACAAAATGGCGGCCCCTAACCCGATCCAGGTACAGATAAGCGCCTCGCCGATACTTCCGGCCAGCTTGGCGGGATCACCGGTCGCTCCGCTGAAGGCCATCTTATTAAACGCGCTGATCATTCCAGTGATGGTACCAAAGAGTCCGAGGAGCGTATTGACGGTGGCGTTCAGGTTAAGGTAGGAACACTTTACTTTGAAAATGTTGTTTTGAAAATTCATATAATCCATGGCGGCATCCGCGGATGCCGTCGCACCCTGCGGAATTTTTTCAATTGCCGGCGCCATGGCGCGGCTCAGCGCGGAGGGCGTGTCGATACATAACTGCCAGGCCTTGACGTAATCCTTGACGGCAAATGCGGAGGAAAGTTGCGCAACGATCGTCGGCGGGCATAAGCTGCTCACGCGCGCGCGGATAATAAGCTCAATAACCAGCGACGTTATCCAGATTAACGAGGCCACCAGCGGCCACTTGGTGATACCGGCGCCGCGGAAATAATCGCCCAACGTCTCCGGCGGACCTTGCTGCACTTCGGTGCCGGCCGCAGCGGCTTGGGCCTGGGCAGTCGTAATGAACAAGCCGGAACCGTCATTGCCCTCTAAACCCGTAAACGGGACGCCGCCCAGTATTATCGTCGCCATTACCCCGGCCATCAACCATCGCGTAATCGTTCTCTTCATTTTATCTCCTTCTTGATTTTCGGCTTCCGCCTAGTTAACAATAAAGTGGCTTGTGATTGACGATCCTCAGGGACCTGGCGCCGGCGTGTTTTTCTGTCCCTGTTGGGCCGGCACTAAGGGCGCTATTTCGCTTTGCAGGGCGGCACCCTTGGCGCTCCACGGCGATTTCGAATACTGCGTGGTTAAATCCTTCAACAATAGGCCGGCTTGCTCCAGATTGTTCCGGCTCCGGTAAATTACCGCCGCCCGGAACAACGCTTCGGGCATGGCTGAAGCAACTGGATACAGGGCAATAACTTTCAGGTAGGCATTCAACGCATCGACCGCGTTGTCCTGCGTTTCGAGGCATTTGCCCAGGCCGAGAAATGTTGCCGCCGCATAGGGCAACTGCTCGGTGGTCGGCTTGATTTGTTTGTCGTATTGCGCGGCCAATTCCTGGAACTTGGGCAATGCCTTGTCAATATTCTTCAGGCCCACTTCCGTCTCCGCGAGCCCGATCTCCGCGTCCATTATCATCGGATGGTCTTCCTCATAGGTCGAGAGAAATGCGTTGAATGCCTTTTCGGCGCCGGCGTAGTCGCCGGCTATCAGACAGCAGCGTCCATAATACACAAGCGCCTTGGCGGCCCAGGGCGCATCCAACCCGAGGTATTGCGTGCTGACCTTCGCAAGGCTTAATTGCGCTTCTTTGATATTGCCCTTTTCATACGCCTCGAGGCCGCGGAGAACGCTCGGCGGCGGTTCGACGGTCATCTGGACAATTGATGCGCGGGCCACGGTCATCTCGCCCTGCCCGGCGATTTCAATGGTCACACCGGTCTTGTTCGCAGACTTGACTTTACCCCGGAATTGCTGGCTCTTGGTGATAATCACATCTTCTGCCAAGCCCACAACACAGGCGACGCTCCAGACAAAGACCGCCAATGTGACAAGCCACCGGCTGATCCGCATGCCCCATGGTTTGTTAATATTCATAGTCCCGTGTTATTTTTAATATCGTTGTAATTTAAAAATAGTCCGATCACATTCGCCTGTCAATCTTTTTTTAAAAAAATCTCGCCATATGTTTTTGGGGTGTATATAATAGGCCCCGATAATTTTATTGGCATATTCTGCGTTTACTGAATGACGGGGAAGAAGGAGGCACGTTCATGGCCATGTTTTATTCGAAACGCTTATTGCGGCGGGGATTCGTATTCGGATTAGCGCTGGCGGTTGTCCTGCCGGCACTGGCCGACATGAACGAGTTGGCCATGCGCGGCGAAGAATGCATGAACAAGGGCCAAGTTGACCAGGCCATCGGATTCTTTGAAAAAATCGTTCAGACCGGGCAAACGTATGAAAGCATCCTCTCCGTGAAATTTGATCTGGCCTGGTGTTATTACCAGCGCGGCTATTTTGCCAAGGCGTTGCCCCTGCTTGCCGACCTGTGCGGAGACCGGGCGCCCAGCGAGGACGTGAAGGAACAGTCGGCATTCCTGATGGGCGAATGCCACGCGCGCCTGGGCGCGTCCCAAACTGGCAAAGGCCAGGAAACGGAACGCAAAAAAAATCTGGCCAAGGCCATCGATCTCCACAATCAGTTCATGCAAAAATTTCCGAAGAGCCAGAACTACCCCTATGCCCTCTATGGCCGCGCCTACGCGTATTATCTGAACGACGAACCGGACAAGGCCCGTGAAGATCTGAGCGGTCTCATCGCCCGCTTCGGCAACACACCCGTCGGTATGAGCGCACAATATCTGTTGGCCAGCGTCTATAGTCAGCAGGGATTGGACCGGATTAAAGCCGGCAAGCGCGAGGAAGCCCAGACCTATCTCGATAAGGCCCGCAAGGCCTTCGACCAGATCGCCAAGAGCGACGACAATCTGGCGCTGGCCAATGACAGCAACTTCTCGCTGGCGGAAACCTGGTTCGAAGCGGGACAGTACTCGGAAGCCATCCAATATTTCCGCAATGTCCGGCCAAAAACATTCGTGCTTAAAGATCTCAAGATACGGCTTGAAGCATTTAGGACCAAGCAGGCGAATGAAATCGCCCGGAGCGGGAATATAAAAGCTTTTAAAAATGAAATCGGGCGCGCCCAGGGACAGTATCTCAGCATCCAGGAATCCCCCGATCCCATGGTGAATGCCTATTTTCGCATTGCCGAGGCTTTCTTCCGGATGAAGCGGTATGGCGAGACGGCCGTCATTTGCCAGCATCTGTTGTCAAGCTGTGCCCCCCTTCCCGCGCCCCAGTTTCAACAGGCTTCGATGTTGATGATCAACAGCTATATTGCCCAAAAGGACTTGGACACCGCCGCACAGGCGTATGAAAATTTTAAAGCCACAGCCGGGGCGGACGTGCCCATTGCTGAAACCGTGGCCCTTTCTCTCGGGCAGCTTTATTTTGTCCAGGGCAACATTACCAACGCCCTGCAATATTTCACCGAAAGCGAGGAATTCTTTCCGAATGGGAAAGGCGCGGATGATGCCCTTTACATGAAGGCGGCGAGTGAATTCAGTCTCGGCCGGTCGGAGACCCTGCCGGAAACCGTCGAACAATACATAGAGAAATTTCCCAAGGGGCATTTCGAGCCCAACCTGCTGTATTACAAGGCCATCATCCTGGCCGGCACGAACCAGTGGCAGGAAGCCCTGGACACGATAGACGAATTGCTTGCCAAGTATCCCAAGGGGACCGACTCGTTCGAGTCTATGGACGAGGTCCTTTATCAGAAGGGTGTCTACCTCACCCAGCTCCATCGTCCGAAAGAAGCCGTCAAGCTTTACGAGTCTTTCCTGAAGAGCCACAAGGACAGCCGGATGTGTCCGTTCGCGCTCTATCAGATGAGCCTGGCGTTCAACGATAACGGGGAACTGGCTAAAGCGGTTGCCGCCTTGGAACAGCTCGCGCATGACTATGCTTCCATGGATATCGCGCCGCAAGCCTTGTTCCGCATTGGCGTCCTGTATTACGAGAAGGCCGATTACGTGCGCATGTCCCAGGCGTTCGAAAAGGTCACAACGGAGTTTCCCAACAGCCCGCTCAATGCCGACGCCTTCTTTTTCCTGGGCTGGGTCGGCAAGGAAAAGCTGAACAACTATGACGATGCCATCCCTTACCTGTGGCAATCCTTGGAGCTTAACCCCGGCCATGAACGCGCCCCCGAGCTTTTATTCTTGATTGCGCAGTGCTGCAATGAGAAGGCCCAGCGCATGGGCCAACCGACCATTCTGCCCGACGAACAGCGCATGGTATATCGGCAAACCCTGCTGGACAGTGCGGATGCCTGCGAATCACTGCTGGTGAATTACTCCGCTTCCGACCAGGCGCTCTCGGCCATTCCCGGCATTGCCGATGCCATCTTTAACCTGGCGCGCTTCCAGATGATGAGCCCCGAAGACGCCGCGCAATACTTTGTCAAGGCGATTGCCCGGCATAAAGGTAATCCCGGGTTGCAGGCCCAGTTGATGTTCAGCCAGGGCATGTTCCTGATGAAAAACGCGGAAAAGGACAAGGCCCTGGTCGCCTTCAAGCAGGCCCTGACCACAAGCCCCAATGTGCGTCTCTCGGCCCAGATGCTGCTCGATTATGCCGATGCCTGCAAGGACGCGAACGACCTGCAGGGGGCGAGTAGTATTTATCAGCGGGTCCTGACCGATTTCGCGTCGGATCCCTACGCTGTGGCCCCGGCAAAATATGGTTTGGCTGACATTCTTTTTTACGAAGGCAAGAACAACGATAAGGCTTACGACGAGGCGGACCAGGCGTTCACCAAGGTCCTGAAAGATTTCCCCTGGTTTGAAAAGGGCAAGCAGGGCCGGGTTAAGATTGCCCAGATCAGGGAGCGCAGGAAAGATTATGAATCCGCCGAGCGGATATACACGGATGTGGCCACCCAGGAACGCACGCCGGAGGCCCGTATCGCCGCCATGCTGGGCGTTATCCGGTGTCAGTTGGCCATGGCCAAGCAATTGGAGAAACAGGGCAACAAAACCCAAGCTTTGGCAAAATTCACCGCTGCCGACGGCAGTGCCAGCAAGATCATCGTCTTGTTCGAGGCCTATCCCGAATTTGTCGCTGAAGCCATCTGGGACAAGGGGCAAATCTACGAAATGCAGAACAACTATGACATGGCGCGCGAACAATATGAGCGGCTGACCAAGGAATACAAACAATATTCCTGGGCCAAACAGGCCGAGGAGCGCCTTAAGGGCTTGCCGGCGTCCGTGCCCAAAACCGGCGGCAAATAGTTGTCAAGCGTCCCGGGACACTCCCGCTGCGGCCCGAATACACGGAGGGGCGTATGATGGATTCGGGTAACATCCCGTTGCGATCTCTTATTTTCCGCAAGGAAGTGAGGATTGCCGCCCTGATTGGCGTGTTGCTGATCATCGTGCCGGCCTTGATCCAATTCAATGGATGCACCGAGCGGCTGGCCCGCACCATCCTGAACGGCCGCGATGCGAACGCCGAAAAAATCTTGACCCGGTACCCCGGCCTGCTCGACAAGAGGGACAGCGAAAACGGCTTCGCCCCCCTCCACTGGGCAGTCTTTGCCGATCGCACCAACCTGGTCACGTGGCTGGTGAATAAAGGCGCTGCCGTCAATGCCACGGATCGTGCCGGCATGACGCCCCTGCATATGGCCGCCGTTTTCAATCACTTGGCCTGCGCAGAAACATTGATTGCCCACGGCGCCAACATTAACGCCCTGGGGAGGAAATATGGCGCCCTGCGTCTCGCACCCATCCATTTGGCTGCCGAGGAAGGCCACGCGGACATGGTTCAATGCCTGTTGCGTCACGGTGTCAATGTGAATGCGCTGTCGGAAGGGGCCAACCGGCTCACGCCCCTTCACATGGCGGCGGCAAAAGGAAGGGTCGCAGTCGTGCAAATGCTCCTGGACGCGGGCGCCGATATCAACGCCTATGACTTGGCCCGCAAAACCCCGCTGACCTGGGCGATCGAATCGGACCAGCGCGCCACGGCCGATCTGTTGCGCTCCGCCGGCGCCCTCCCTTAAGCGTGTGCTTGGCGGGATGGCTTACCACTCGTCCGGTCATGACCCAGGATAAGTGTCATGGCAACTTCCGGGCAGGTAAAGGGCGAATCGTATTTTGTGCAGTTGATACAGCCCATGTAGAGCTTGTGCATCAGCGTTTCCTTGGGCACCTCGCGGAAGCCGAACTGGCGAAAAAATTCCGGGGTGAACGTCAGCACCACGATCTGCGCGGGATGAAACCGCTTGATCCGCTGGATCGCTGCTTTCACCAGGGCCGAACCGATCCCCTTGTGCTGGTAATGCTTGCTGATCGAGACGGATTTGATTTCGATGGATGGGTTGAGCGCCTTCCCTATTTCCGGCAAAATCTGCCAGGCGGCGGTCCCGATGATCCGGCCCCTAGTCTCGCACACCAGAAACCGGTCAATGTTCTGCACGATATCACTGATGGCGCGTGGCATTACCTCGCGGGGATGCTCTTTGATTAACGCGCAAATGGCGCCGGCATCTTCGAACCCGGCGTTGCGAATCGTCGTTGCAATGGCAGCTTTCATGGTTTGAGCTTCATCCTCCTCGGCCGGAATACGCCTGCGCGCGTCTTTTCTACGATGGATAGCACACGCGCATCGTCTTGGCGAGAAAAAATCGCTGTCGTAAAAATGTGAATAAACCTATTTCCGGGTTTGCACATTCATGGCGGCATACACGCCCCATGCCGCTAACCCCGTTAAAACCACGGCCAGTCCATTGGCCAGCAAGGCGTGCGGATAGGCCGGGGCGGCGCCATCGCCGATCAGGCTGATAATCATTGCCACACCCAGGGCCGGGATCAGCAATTCCGGATGATAACGCCACACGAACAGGAATGCGCCGTAGAGGAACAGGGCCAACCCGGCGCCCACAAGCAACCACAGCCAGTCCCTGTGTTCGGCAAACAATGCGCCGGCCATGCTGACGCCCAATAACGCGATCAGGAGCAATCCCAATCCTTGCCAGCGTGTCCACTGGAGCGTCAACCGATTCATGACCTTGATGAAAAGTAACGCGACAAAAACCATTTTTAAATATAACGATACAGTTTCAAGGGCCGGCATCAGCCAGGGATGACCGGCATTGAGCGCGCCATATTCAGACCATGGCGGCGCGTAGTGAAGGTTCAGCCAGTCGCCCAGTGCCATAATCGCCGCGAACCCGGCCCCGAGGGCCAATCCCCAGACCCACACGTCGCGGGGCACCAACGTGGTGGCGGGCTTCTGATCCGGCCGCCAGGCCATGGCCGCAATCAGGGCGAAAAATGCCGGCACGACAATCATTTTGATCAGCAATCTGATGCCGGACGATTTCCAGACCTGGTCCAGCCACGGCTGAGCCGTGGAAAAATTAAAAATCATCGCCGGCCACTGATTGATCCAACGCGCACCATCCAACAGGCTGAGACACACAAAGACGACCACCATTAGGCCCACGGCAACCCGGCAATGTCCCCAGTGAAACAACTCGACAAAAAACCCTATCGCCAGACTCACCGCCATAAGCCCAATCAAGGCGAAATATACGATATCGGCCGTCGTTTCCGCGCTGCGATCCCGGCGCGACCACGTTTCCGGAACATGCACGTAACGATAAACGTCCACCACCTGATCCCCGGCGATTTCCACATCCAGGCGCAGTTCGCCCTCCTTCAAGGAAGAAGTCAATGGATCCTGAAAGGTAAAGGTCCAGTCCGTACGCGCCTTTAACTTGGAAGGTGTGGCCGATACTTCCCGGAACGTTCCCGCATCTCTCTGCAGGAGTTTGCCGGCGGCGGCAACCGCCCGGCGGCGCGCCTGGCCCTCGGATAGCGTGGCGCCCGGACGCTCTTCCGGCAGCTGATGTGAAAAGCGATACACTACCTGCGTTGGCGCAATCAGGACATGATATTCCTCGGCGCGTTCGGCCACATCGCCCTCAAACCGGGCAAAGCGCACATCCCAGCGCGGCGGTTTCAAATACGTGCCCAGCAAACTGCCATAAGTCTGCGCACCGGCCGTCTGCCATATGAAGCGATGGTCATCGGCGACATCCGCCTGCGTGGAACTCACGATTTTCCAGGAAGCATCCAGGGCGACCGAATGCTCACCCAACGCCTGGCGTGCCCGCGCTTCAGCCTCGGCGCGCTTGACCATCAGTGGCGGAGAAACGGAAGCCGTCCGTATACCAATGGCGCCTATAATCAATAACCCGGTCAGGCCGATAAGCGGCGTCCAGCGTGTCAAGGCAGACGATAGTTGACCAATATTCAACATTGCCACTGTCTCCGGCCGCGGCGGCTCAGATGGCGGTGACCAGGCTCCGTTGATTGCCTGTGACGCCGGCCCCTCCTGCCAGCGCCCAATTCGCAGCCGCGCCACGAGTACAATCCAGAGCGGCACAAGCGCAAGCAGAATCAACAGGCCACGATCCATCCAGACGCCCGGTGCCGTAGAGGCAAAAAGCGGGATGGAACATAAAACAACGTCATAGCCAAAATGGATCAGAATAACCGGCAACAGTCCCAACCAGAGATACAAGCCGGCATACGCCAGGGCCGGAACCAGGATTTCCACCAGGCGCGCATAGGCCGGTTGCGCCGCATAAGTGGCATGGCAGGCGCCGAAAATTACCGCTTGAACAAGGACTGCCGCCGCAATCCACCAGCCGCGTCCGCCAAAGCGTTTGCCCAGCAAGGCCGCGCCGGCAATGGGCACGGCGCGGAAAAGACATTCTTCCGTGAACCCGGCATCGGCGCCAATACAGAGCGGAAACAACCAGGGACAAAACATCGCCATTATGTTGGGTTCCACCAGTATATCGGAGGGATTCCACCAATGCTGCCAGTTACGCATGAGCGTATAAAGACCGATGGCAAAGAGCAAATCTAACGACACCAACAGATAACCCAGAAGGGTGCGACCCAGAACGGAACGCGAACTGGCAACCGGCGGCGACCAGATTCGCCACAACTGCAACTGGTGGGGAAACGCCCGCCGCGTCAGCGTTTCCGCAGCCATGAAAACCAGCGTTCCCAGTATTGCGTGATAGACAAACGAAGACATGATCGCGAGCAAAAATTGCCCGATAAATCCGCTCCGGGCCATAGCGGTGTCATAGTCCTGCCAGATCAATGGCCAGTAATTCAAGTTGTTAAGCAGGCCCAACCCCGCAATCACAAGACCCCAATAAAGGGGCGCGCGCCAGATGATCAAACGCCGGCGCAGGGCAATTATCAGGCCAACCCCGCATCCGAGCACTAAATAGCTGTAATAGCCCACACCGCCAATGGTCCCGATCACCTCGTTAGCCGAACGCATCTGGGCATAGCGCCGCGAAAAGGCTTCCGGGATTTTGACACTGTGCTTGAGCGCGATCAGCCGGTCGCCGCCGACGGTCAAGCTTAACCGGTAGCGCCCCTCGCCGATCTGGGACTGTTGATTGCGTTCATAAACAAACGCATGATCCACGCGCCCGCCCGGGCGCACATCCTTGGATTGTTCCACCAGATGGTAATCGTTTAAGGCAATGTTCCAATTCTGCGCGGCGCCCTGTTCGGCAATAGTTCGCGCCGCTTCCGCCAGCAAGGCGACACCGGGTTCCTGTTCCGGGAGCTTGATATCAAATCCGTAGGGCGCGCCCCGGGGCGTAAAATAGAACCACGTCTCATGGATATCGCCCGGTTTAAAGTGCCGAACGCTCCAGGTGTAAGGCTCGTAAAGCCCGGCTTGCAGCATGGCTTGGAATGCCTCCCGCCCGCCCGCTTCCAATTCCACATAGGTTTGGACCGACCAATCCCGGTCAAACGAAGCCGCCTGGCGGTAATCGGTTGGGGTAAAGGAATGGCGTTCGGCCAACTGGCGCGCCGCGGCCAAAGCCGCCGGACGATCCATCCGCAGGTCAAGGTTCAGAATCGGGAAAGCGTCCGGGAAATGGCGCAAGCAAAGAAAAGCCGCACCAATGGACAGCAGGAAAAGGCCAGCCCATAAAACCGGCCTTTGCATGACTTTACTAACGAAGTTGTTCATCGTTACCTCCACGAGACATGGATTAGTCCGCAACTTGCCCCGTCAATAACGCGGTTTAAAATCCGCAATAAGTCGATCCAATTTCCTTAACACGGTTTCCGGCTCAATGGCGGCCAAGGCTTCACTCGTCGGTTCGCGGCCTCGGAGGATGACCACATTCGCGCCGCGCGGGCCCCACACGGCCGCATCCGTGGGGCCAAAGAGCGCCACGATGGGAATACCCAGTGCCGCGGCCAGATGGGTAATCCCGGAATCGTTACCTACATAGCCCCGGCTGACCGCAAGGACCGCGGCCACCTCTTTTAAGGTCCGGTTAGCCAACACGGGCACCGCCGGCGCCAACCGTGGTAACGCCTGCGCTGCGGCCGCATCCGCTTCACCCAGGATGAATACGGGCTGGGCGGACATTGAGCGCTGCACACGATCCGCCAGCAGGGCAAACTGTTCAACCGGCCAGTTTTTCCGGGAACTGCCACTGCCCGGATGCAGACTAATAACATTGTCTGCCAATCCCAGCTCCTTCAGCCAATGTCGTCCTTGTTCCCGCAGCGGGGTCGGCCATACAAGCAGGGGCTCGTCGCTGATCGGCGTTGATATTCCCAGGTCCGTTACCGGACGTAGAAAATGATCCGCCGCATGGCCCGATGCGACAACAGGCGAACAGGCAATCGCCTGACAGGCAATCACCCGTTTTGCGCCAGCCGCCCGAAGGTTAACCTGCACCACGCCATCGGCATCGCCGAGATAAGACAGGACCAGGTCAAAGGAAGCTATATCAGCCCGTTCGCGTTCCGGCCAAACGCGGCGCGGCACAAACCATTGGGCCATGCCGGAGGCGTCCAGTGACCGGACGCGGTTAATCAGACCGGCGGCCACGGCCAGTTCGGCCATGCCGGGATGCCCGATCAGCTCGATTGTGGCTAAAGGCCAATGCCGGCGTAAAGCCCGGATGGCCGGCAGGGTCAAAATAAAGTCGCCAAGCGCACCACCGCGCAGGATCAGGATATGCGGGGAATCATGATTCGCCAATATCATGCTCAATACACACGCCAGCCCAGTAACAGCATATCGGCGCCAATAATGAGACCGACAATGCCCACGGCACGGACAATAGGCGCCTGGTTAATCCAGCGCTCCGTCCATTGGCGCCATTTAAATGGGCTCCAGACCAGCACGATGCCGAAGATCACGAGCAGGTAAGCGAAACTCGTCATGATCAAACGGCTCACGGAGGGATGCACGAACGCACTTTCGAGAATCGGGAGCGGCGCCAACAGCAAGAACCCGCCCAGCGCGCGGGAGGCCAGCAGATCGTCCACGAACAGGATCACCAGGACATAGGCCACCGGCACGGCCGCATATACCAGAATGTGGTGCGCATCCACCCACGCGAACCGCATCTGCAGGAGAAGCCAGGCCGACCAGAGGATATCCACGGCGGCCAGAATTCGGCCGGCCCATACATGCCGGGGAAACGCGCCAACCCAGGCAGCCGTCCCCCGCGGCCACAGCGCCATGCCGGCGCTCCAGACAAAAACCAGTGCACCACAGATCAATGTTATAAAAGCCAAGTCCGACATGACGGTCACTCCTTTTTTTAAAATGCAGAATGATGAATCGAAGATTAATTAACAGTTCTTGGTTCGATGTTTGACGTTTGCTTTATTCCACCTTCAGTCCACAGTCTTCAGCCTGCAGTCTTTCTTTCGATCGTTCCATACAGCGCTTGCGCGGTCGCCTGGGCGACGCGCAGTGTAACAAGATCGCCGGCCTTCAGGCCCGGCACCGCCTCAAAGACAGCCAGGATATTATGGCGCGTGCGCCCGGCCCAGCGCGCTTCGTTCCGCAGGCTGGGACCTTCCACCAGCACCTCGCAGGCCTGGCCTGTAAAAGCCTGGTGAAACGCCTGACTGCGTTTACCCTGGTCCTCCAGGAGCGCGTGGTTGCGCCGTAGTTTTTCCTTGGCGCTCACGTCATCACTCCACTGGGCCGCAGGAGTACCTGGGCGCGGATTGTATTTGAAGATATAGACATTATCAAAGCCTATTTCCTCCAGGAACGCGCGGGTCATATCGAATTCCTCCGGTGTTTCCGTGGGAAATCCGACGATGACATCGGTTGTCAGCACGATGCGTGGCATGGCCTCCTGCAGGCGCCGCACCGCCGCACGATAATCCGCGGCCGTGTAGCCCCGGTTCATAAGCTGGAGAATCCGATCGGAGGCGGACTGCAGGGGCAAGTGCAGGTGTTCACATACGGCGGGCAGTTCGGCGAAGGCGCGGGCCAGTTCCGCGGTACAGCCGCAAGGATGCCCCGACGTGAACCGCAAACGATATAATCCCGGGATATCATTAAGCGCTTCCAGGAGACGCGGTAGGGGTTCCGTGAAGCCGCGCGGTGAACGATCAGTCGTCTCCCAGACGTGAGTTTGGCGGCCATAGGCCATGATGCTCTGGCCCAGAAGTGTGATCTCCTTAACGCCCTGCGCGACCAGCTGGCGCACTTCTTCAATAACGTCCTTGGCCGGCCGACTCCATTCGCCGCCGCGCACTTCGGGGACCACACAATATGCGCAATGCCGATCACAGCCGAAGAGGATATTAACAAAGGCGGATATCTCGCCGGGCAAATGCGTGTGGCCGTCATACGGATCGTCAGCGGAAGCAACATCGAGGATTGGGCGGTGTCCCGGCTGCGTCCCTGCTTTGCGGGATATCGGGACTACGCCGGGCAAGCCGGCGCGCCCAGCAGTATGCGCTCTCACCCCGCGCTCCGCCATAGCGCTTCGCGACGGCGAGTCGGCGAAGCCTCCGGCGTAGCCCGGATCGCTTAACTTCTGGGCAAGCACAGCGGCGAGGATCGCGGGTACCCGTGCCAAAACGTGCGTGCCCACGGCAAAATCCAGGCCGGGGACTTGGCGGAACAGATCGTCCTTCAGGCGCTGAACCATGCAGCCGACAACCCCGACGATCCGATCCGGATGTTCCTGCCGGGCGGAAATCAACATCCTCAGTTTGCCGATGGCCTTGTCTTCCGCCTTGGCGCGCACACTGCAGGTGTTCACAATCACGGCATCGGCCTGGCTTTCGCGCTCCGCCAGGGCATAACCATGATGTTGCAGCAGGACGGCTATCATTTCACTGTCCCGCTCATTCATCTGGCAGCCGTAGGTTTTGATATGGACTTTGAATGACATTTTATTTCCGTTTGGCGCCTGAATCTTGTAGCGTAATGCCTTTGCAACTGGCATCATGGTTAAAAAAATAAAAGTCTATCATGGTTAAAGCTCATAGCCAACATGCCATTCATTACAATATTGTCACATCGCCTCACCGGAAATCGTAATGAAAAAATTGTTGAATCTGCGCAATGAAAGCCTAAATAAGGACATGGCAATGCAAAACGAAGATCAAACCATGGCAACAGGTAACGCCAGCCCTCATTTTTACATCAGGACAAAATGTTGGCTCCGACCGCTAAAATTGGGCTTGAGCCTGGTTATCGTTATTGCGGCCGGCAACTGGGTCGCGGCCTCCCACATGCTGTGGAAAAATTACGACCGGGCCGTTGCCTGCCTGGTCTCGAGCGCCTGGCCGCTGAACCGGGGCGCCATGTCCTTGGAGGTGTTCGAGTTGCCATCCAGCACCAATGCGCCACGCAACATGGGGGCCGCCCGCTTGGCCGTGTATGATGACCTGTTTGCCGTCGCGCTCGCTTCGCCCAATAATAAGATCCGTGTGAATCTATATCGTGGCCGCAAGTTACATCTTTATGCGCCGGACAAAAAAGCGCATTTTGTCGCCGATAGTGCGGCCCTGGATGATACCCGTCGAGCGCTCACCGAGATATCTAAAGAAATCCCGCGTTTTTCCTGGCTGGGTCGGTTGGGAATTAATCTTGCGCTGCATCCCTTCATTACCGGAATTGAACACCGGGATGGTACGATCGGCTGGCGGATCCGGATGATGGGCGGGAAGGCAATCCTGGCCGGTAACGGTGACTTGCGCCGGCTGGAATTTCGCCCCCCTTCGAAGACCGGCTGGCTGGCCACGAAGACCGGTTGGTTGGTCACGATCTCTGAAAAATCGTTGAACAATTCCGAAAGCGGGGAACTCACGCCGCCGATAGACCCGTCCATAACTGTTAAGGGCAACGAGCTGGACTTGAGCCTGGCCGCTGCATTGCGAATCGCCGCTTTGCAGTTTCAGCCAATCCTAAAAAGCGCCGATGGCGAGCAAAGCAATGGCAAGGGTCGTCTCCGGGTACGTAACGGCAATCGCACGCTTTATCTGAGCGGAACGCCTTATGAGATCGGTTATCAGCACGGGAAACTGCTGGAAGACAGCGTCCATCGGGTTTGCCGCCGGCTGGTTTACGGGGTGGGATTGGCTTATTCCCTGGAGAAGGGCAAGTGGTTTATCAACGAGGCGCGTGCCTTGATCGAACGCCAGCGGCAGTATATGGATCCCGCGTATTTTGAAGAGATGCGCGGCCTGGCGGAAGGATCCGGCGTCTCGCTCGATGAGGTGCAAATAGGCAACATTATCCCTGAATTCTTTCATTGTAGCGGCGTGGCCGTATTCGGCAAGGCCACCACCCGCGGCCAGCTGGTGCACGCCCGCGTGCTCGATTACATGACCGGGGTGGGCCTGCAGGATGAGGCCGTCGTCATGGCCGTTGAGCGCACCGGCGTCCTGCGCTTCGTGAACGTGGGCTATGCGGGCTTCATCGGCTCGGTGACCGGCATGAACGAAAAAATGATCGCCATTGGCGAGATGGGCGGACGGGGCGAGTTTTTCTTGGATGGGACGCCGATGAGTTTTCTGCTCCGCGGGGCGCTGGAACATGCCGCGACACTCGATGAGGCTGTGGCCTATATGCGCGACCGCCGCCGAACCTGCGAATATTACTACGTCATCAGCGACGGAAAAATTCCAGATGCCGTGGGCATCGCGGCCACAACCAACAATTTTGAGGTGGTGCGCTCCGGACAGGCCGTTACGCAGCTCCCCGAGGCTGTTGAAAACGCCGTGCTTCTGTCAGCGGGTGATCGCTATCGCAACCTGGTCCAACGCGTGCGGGAGCGTTACGGCAAGATCGATGGCCGCGCGCTCCTTGAAATCATCAAACGGCCGGTAGCTATGCGTTCCAACCTGCACGACGCGATCTTCGAACCGCAGGATCTCCGGCTTTGGGTTGTCAATGCCTCCCGTAATGAGCCGGCGTGCGATCAACCGCCGGCCATCTATGAATGGAAGGATTTGTTTCGCTGAAAGGGTGAAAATGCGTTTTACCAAGCAGAAATCCGTGCGCGTCCTGGCAATTGCGCTCGTATGCCTGGCCGGCATGGTGGCTGCCAAGCTGGCCTGGAACCAGGCCAACATCCGTGCTCTCCGGAAATATGATGCCCGGCCACCGCTCAATGTGGTTTTACAATCTTCCGAGCAAAAAAAAGGTTACATCCTGGAGGAATTCACGTTTGAGGGTAGTCCCGGTGAAAGGGTTCCAGTCATGACCGCAATTCCGTCCAATGGCGGCCAACCTTGTCCGGCCATTATTTTCCTGTACGGCATCGGCATGAAAATTCAGTTTGTCGATAAAGTTGCCGAAGCCGTAACGCAGGCGGGCTTCGCGCTGTTTGTCCCCGAACAATTTAATCGCGGGAAGCGCCGTCCGAAGGGATTGAGCCCGGTGGAGGAAGTCATGACCTTCCACCATCGCATCATGACGACGATTCATGATCCCAGGCGGCTGATCGATGTGATCGAAAAGCGCCCCGACATTGATTCGCGGCGTATCTATTTATGGGGCGCCAGTTTCGGCGCCATGGCCGGATGCTCGGTCATGGCTTATGACCCGCGCCTGAAGGCGGGCATATTGACGCTGGGCGGCGGCGATTTCCAGAAAATGGCCCGGGACTCTTCCATTCGCAAAACCCTGCCGCGGTTTTCATGGATAAAACTGGCGGCGCCGGTGGCGGCATCGCTTTTGCGCCCGTTTGATCCCATCCTGCACATTGCGCGGATTGCGCCACGTCCCCTGCTTTTTCAAAATCTACATAATGACGAGATGATCCCCCGCTCTTCCGTGGAAGCCCTGTATAATCGAGCCGGCCAGCCCAAGCAGATCATCTGGTACGACAGCCCGCATAATCATCCGCTTATGGACGTGGTGAAACAGGCGGTTCTCGACGGACTGACCTGGCTGAAAACGCTAGATCGCGAGCTTGTTTCGTCCACCCGCTTTACTGGCGTCCCATAGGGACGCCGAGACTGTAGGGGTTTAGACTGTGGCTGTAGGCCAAGACCCGTGACCGCCAGACGGATCCGCCTTCTGGCGGAAAATTGCCATGCCTGAATTTACATGAAAGCAAAATTGATCTTGGCCTCGGCCTCGGCGCGACGCAGTAAAATCCTGGCTGCGCTGGGCGTGGCGTTTGAAGTGGTAATTCCGCAGGTCGAGGAAGTCATTTACGCGTGCGATGCCCGGCGCACGGCGCGGGAAAATGCCGCCCGCAAAAGCGCCTGGTGCCGCGCACTCTATCCCGACCGCCATTCCCTGGCTGCGGATACCCTCATCGAGTTCGAGGGGCGTTGCATCGGTAAAGCCCGGACCCCGGAGGAAGCCATGGCCTTCCTGCGGATGTTTTCGGGCGCCACCCACCGGGTTTTCACGGCGGTTGCAATGACGAAGGCGCCGGCCGAACCGGAACTGATCCTGGCGGAATCCGCGGTCAGATTCCGAAAGTTGAGCGAGGAAGAAATCCGGTCTTATGTTTTCCATGTGAATCCAATGGACCGGGCCGGGGCCTACGATATCGATGAACAGGGTGAAACGCTCATGGATGGGTATACCGGTTCACGCACCAACATCATGGGGCTTCCCGAGGAAGCGGTCGCGGCGTGGCTGAGGAAAGAGGGCCTGCTATAGTATTTTAGATTTTTGATTGCCGATTGCCGATTTATGATATTGGGTTAGAGCCCTTTTTGTAAAGTTGCACTAATTAAACGCGATTTTGACCGCCCCACTACCGGGGGAGAAACATAATTGGATTGCGAGCATAGCCTGCATTGGATAATAAACATGCATTCGGACGTAAAACTTAAACCGCTCAAGATCGGTAATGTTACCGTGGATTTTCCGGTCATACTGGCCCCGATGGCCGGATATACCGATGTGGTCATGCGGACCCTGGCCCGGCGTTATCACTGCGGTATGGCCTATACCGAAGTCACCAGCGCGGAAGGGCTGGTGCGCGGATCGAAGCAGACGCTGCACATGCTTGAAACCGCGCCCGGAGAATGGCCGATCGCGGCGCATATTTACGGAGCGAACCCGGATATCCTTGCCCAGGCGGCGGTATTTCTCGAGCGCACGGGACGATTTCAGACGATTGACCTGAACTGCGGATGCCCCGTGGCCAAGGTCGTGGCCAAGGGCGCCGGCGCGGCCTTGATGAAACATCCGGAGAAAATCGCGCAGATCATCAGGGCCATCAAGCAGGCCGTAGCCTTGCCGGTCACCGTGAAAACCCGATTGGGACTCTCACCCGACCGCGCGAACATCTCGGAAATTGCCCATGCGGTGGAAGAGAGCGGAGGAAGCGCGATAGCGATTCATGCCCGGTTTGTCACCGGACGCCATACCGGGCAGGCCGATTGGCCGGCATTAGCGCGGATCAAGTCGGAATGCTCGATACCTGTGATCGGGAACGGCGGAGTGTTGTCGGCGGAGGACGTGCTCCGGATGGTTACTGAAACGGGCGTGGATGGAGTGATGATTGGTAAAGCCGCGGTCGGGAATCCGTGGATCTTCCAGGAAGCCTGGTCGGTTATGCATGGCTACCGCAGCCAGCCGCCTTCCATGCAGGAACGCCGGTCGGTCATTGAGGAACATCTCCGTCTGCTCATTGTCCACAAGGAACGCGCCGGTAAATCGAGACGCCATCCGCAAAACAGTGCCGAGCTGAGCGCCGTGCTCCATTTTCGGGCGCATCTGGTGGGCTATATCCGGGGGTTCAAGAAGAGCGCCGAGGTGCGGCGGACCTTGCAGGACATGCGCCGGGTGGCCGACGTCATGGCGGCGGTGAATGGCCTGCAGGCAGGGGAAACGCGCTCATGCGGATGATCCGCTCTTCGAGCTTGACTTCCCGATGCCGGTAAGGTATAAACTCAAGCGGAGTAAGAATAAATGCATTGCGATCAGAAGGCTATTAATGAATATTCTTTTAATTTATCCTGAATTTCCAGACACGTTCTGGAGCTTCAAGCATGCCTTGGAGTTCGTGCGCAAGCGCGCGGCCCTGCCGCCGCTGGGCTTGCTGACCGTTGCCGCCATGTTGCCGCAAGAATGGTCCACACGGCTCGTGGACACCAACGTGCGCGATCTCACAAAAAAGGACCTGGCCTGGGCCGACTGTGCCTTCATCAGCGCCATGCTGGTCCAACGCGAGTCAGCCCGCCGGCTGATTGCCCGCTGCAAGGAGGCGGGATTGAAAATCGTGGCTGGTGGCCCGTTGTTCACCAACGAGCATGCGCAGTTCGAGGGCGTTGACCATTTCATTCTGAACGAGGCGGAATTGACGTTACCGGCTTTTCTGAATGACCTGGCGCAAGGCCGGCCGCAGCGGCTGTATGCATCTACCGAGTTTGCAGACTTGCGGCAAACGCCCGTGCCCCGCTGGGATTTGCTCGACCTCAAGCGTTATGCCTGCATGAGCATCCAGTTCTCGCGCGGCTGTCCGTTCGCCTGCGATTTCTGCAATGTCACCGCCTTGCTCGGCCGCCGGGTGCGTATTAAAACCTCGCGCCAGATTATCGCCGAGTTGGACAGCCTGTATGCCCAGGGATGGCGTAATGAAATTTTCTTCGTGGACGACAACTTCATTGGAAATAAGCAGTTCCTTAAAACCGACCTGTTGCCGGCCTTAATCGCATGGCGGCAAGGCAAGCGCGGCATCGTGTTCAACACCGAAACATCCGTCAATCTGGCACAAGACGTGCCGTTAATGGAGATGATGGTCAAAGCCGGATTCAACAAGGTGTTTATCGGCATTGAAACTCCGGACGAGGCTTGCCTGGCCGAGTGCGGCAAACACCAGAACAAGAACCGCAACCTGGTGGAAGACGTGAAACGCATCCAGCGCGCCGGGCTTCAGGTGCAGGGCGGGTTCATCGTCGGTTTTGACAGCGATTTGCCCTCCATTTTCCAGAGGCAGATTGATTTCATTCAGAAGAGCGGCATTGTGACCGCCATGGTCGGCATGCTACAGGCCCCTCCGGGCACACGGCTGTATGAACGCATGAAGCTGGAAGGCCGACTGCGTGGGGAATTATCGGGCGACAACGTGGATGGCACAACGAATATCATTCCGGCCATGAGCTTGGAAGCCCTGCGAAAAGGCTACAAGGACATTCTCCAGCACATCTATGCCCCCAAGCAATACTATCAGCGCATCCGGACCTTTCTCCGGGAATTCAAGCCGCCCCAGACCAGTACCCCTTTCCGGTGCGCACACTTACTGGCGCTCATCCGATCTTTCTATCAGTTGGGCATTGTGGGTCAGGAGCGATTTCATTACTGGTATCTCCTGCTCTGGACCCAGTTTCGACATCCCCGGCTCTTTCCCGAGGCCATTACACTGGCCATCTACGGCTACCATTTCCGGAAAATCTGCAAACAACACGTGAACTGAAGATGCGCGCTTCCCTTCTCTCAGACCGGTAAACGCAAGACGCCGACCGGGTGAGTTTTCCATCGTCCGGTCAGAAACCACCCGGTTACCATCAACCCGTGGACCGCCATCGCAATCACAATTGCCCACCAGATTCCCTGGGTCGCGGGCTGGGTCACACGGGACATGAACAAGGCCAGCGGAACCTGAAGGCCCCATAAGCTGATCACCGTGAAGATCATCGTGGCCATCGTCTGCCCGGCGCCATCCAGCGCCCGTCCCAGCACGATGGCCAGCGCCACGAAAATGTAGAACGGCGATACGGTGCGCAGATAACTGGCGCCTACGCTGACGACTTCCGGATTGTCATCAAACCAACGCACAAACGGCGGTGCAAACGCCAGCATCAGGGCGGCCGATGCCGCCATGATTATCACGTCAATGCCCGTCGCCAGCCACGCCGCGGACCGGGAGCGGTCCGGCCTGCCGGCGCCGAGGTTCTGGCCGACCATGGTGGCGGCGGCATTGCCGAGCACAAAAGCCGGCATCAGGATGATCATATGGAACCGCATGCCGATGCCATAGCCGGCGATGGCGGCGGTTCCGCACGGCGCGACAATCCGCATCAGGATCAACGCCATCAAGCCGCGCGAAAGCATCTGGCCTGAGCTTGGAATACCAATGCGCACGAGCGTCCAGACCAGGGCCGGCTGCAGCCGCCACCGGCTTGCATGCACATGCAGACCGGAGACGCCGCGCGCAAGGAATAAGACGATAAAACCGGCCGCAATCGCTTGCGAAATCACCGTGGCCCAGGCGGCGCCGCGCACTTCCAGGCGTGGAAATCCCAGGAGGCCGTAAATCATGATCGGATCGAGCACGATGTTAATGATGTTGGCCAGCAGCATCGCGAACATCGGCAGCACCGTATTCCCGACACCCTGCAGGGCACTGTTGCCGATGAACAACACAAAGACCGTGAAACACCCGATGAACGAGATGCCAAGGTAGTCGCGCGCCAGCCGGTTCACGGATTCCTCGGCGCCGAGGAGCCGGCAGAGATCTCCGGACAAAAACCATCCGATAAGTCCGGTCCCCGCGCCTATCAGGAGCGCGACCAGTAGCGATTGGCCGGCGGTGTCGGATGCCTCATCCAACTGCCCGGCGCCGACAAATCGCGAAACCATGGCGACCGTGCCGGTTGCCGCCCCCATGACAATGGGGAACAACAGCATAAGGATCGTTCCGCTCATCGCCAGGGCGGCTACCGCATCCGATCCCAGTTTACCCACCCAGAAGAGGTTAATGAGACTTTGCAGGTTCTGGAGCATGGCGCTGGCAAACATCGGCCCGGCCAGCTTTAGAAGGCAGGCAGAAATTTTACCGGTCGTCAAGTCGTTGGTATTGCGCTGTTGCACGGTGTATTTACAATGCACGCAGTCATTCCATGCTGCGTTGAACGAAGCGGGGATATTGAAGATTTACGGTGGCAGCGTCAACTATGAAGGACTTGAATGACACGCATCCTATTCGCGATCCATATCATCAACGGTAAAGAAGGCAATGGTCAGAGCCAGTCTTGATTTTTCCAGAACTGATACTCGTAAGGCCAATCGTCTTTATGCAACGTAATCAGCTTCCGGAAGTATTGTTTTTGCGATTCAATGATTTTGATCTGGTCGGGATATTGTTGTTTTGCCTGAATCGCTGCCACCAGCGCTTTCCCCAGTGCGGCCGCGGCGGCAATATCGGCAGGCTTTAACGGGCTTTTGGCATCCACGCCGCCAACGCACTGTGCGCCCACGGTGTTGCCGTAATGTTGCAGGTAGGCCTGAACCTGTGCGCCACCCCCGCCGCCGTGGGTGGTCACCACTGCCAGATATTTGCCTATGAGGCGCATACAGTGCACAAAATGGCTGGAGCGGTCCAATACCGCTTTCAGTTGGGCTGTCACCTGGTTGAGATAAACCGGCGAAGCCAGCACCAACCCGTCTGCGTTCAGCACGTTGGCCAGAATGGAATTGGCGTCATCGTGAAGCACGCACCCCGGCTTCTGGTGGCAGGCTTCACAGGCCCGGCAGAACTCAATCCGTGCTTCGCTCAAATCTACCATTTCCACTGTGGCGCCTTGGGCTTGGGCCGCCTTCAGAACTTCCCCGGCCAACGCCTTAGTCTGACTTTTGTTGCCGCGTGGACTTCCGCAAATGGCCAATATTTTCATAACACCTCCCGATTTTTTATCACTCCAGCATTTTCACCAGTGCCGAGGCAAATTCACGGGCCGCTTTTGGTCCGCTGGCGGTGAGCAGCTTGCCGTCCTGCACAATATCCTGGTTAACCACCAGAGCGCCTTGGGCGGCCAGCTGGCTCTGTAAAGACGGAAAAACTGTGGCCTTCTTTCCCTTTAACACACCCGCATTGGCGAGCGTAACCGGCGCAATGCAGATGGCCGCCAGAACTTTTCCCTGTTCCGCGGCCGCGCGCGCCAGCGCATGGGCGGTTGCATTCGTAAAAAACTCGGCGGCCCCCGGCCCGCCGATAAATACGATGGCATCGTAATCCTCCGCCTTGCACTCGGCTATTTGCCGGTCGGTGGCCACCGTTTTGCCGAACACACTCACGGCTTGGCCCTTCCCTGAGCTGGCCACGGTCACAGTGGCCCCGCACTGCCGAAGCCGGCTGTAGGGCTCGAAATATTCCTCGTCCCTGAAATCCGTGGCCGCGATCACGATCAACACCTTTTTCCCTTTCAAGTCCGGCATGGTGTCCTCCTTCCCTGATAGCGTTCCCGCCCAAGCGGCGCCCACGATGATGATGGTCAACAGCCACGGCCGCATGCTGCCCTCCTATAGGCAAATAATATCACATGCTGAATGGATGCGGCAATCTATTTTCTGGCTTCGATGAATGCCGAACAGATGTAATTTTCGACCCCGGTTCCCGGACTCCAATCCTTGATGAATTCACGGCTGGCTTCATTGAGCGCGATGCGCACATCGGCGAAGCCGGCTTCGTGTAACATGGTTTTGAGCGCCTGGACCGTGACACTGCCGGAAATGCATGCCGAGAGATGCTTGGCGCCTTTCCAGCGTGTGCCCGTGAAGGACTTGATCTGAACCACGTCCGAAATGGCCAGGTGCCCGCCGGGGCGCAGCACGCGGTAAGATTCGTTGAAGACCTGTTGTTTCTCCGGGGAGAGATTGATCACGCAGTTTGACATGATCACGTCCACGGAATTGTCGGCCACGGGCAGGTGCTCGATCTCGCCGAGGCGGAATTCGACATTCGTGCGCTTACCGATGCTGGCGCGGGCTTTATGCAGCATTCCCGGCGTCATGTCCACCCCGATGACGCGACCGGCAGGTCCCACAGCCTGCGCGGCGATAAAGCAATCTATTCCGGCACCACTGCCGAGGTCGAGCACGGTTTCGCCTTGCTTGAGGAGCGCCATGGCCACGGGATTGCCGCAACCGACCCCCAGGTTGACGTTTTCGGGAAGCGTAGCGAGCTGTTTCTCGCTGTAGCCGAGCCGCCGAGCCGTCGCGCGGAGGTCTGCCGGCGGTGCGCCGGCCTCGCAACATTTCGATCCGCCACCGGAGGCACAGCCCGGCGCCTGTCCGTCGGTTTCGGCCACGCGACCGTAGTGTTGCTGGACCATTTGGCGTGTTTGTGCAGCCTGCTTGATCTTCTTCATGATCGAATCCTCCATATTAAACCGGCTTCAGGTCGCCTGGAACTACCATCGCCGCTTAAACCATAGCGCCACATTCACCAAGCCGATCAAGGCCGGCACTTCCACCAGCGGCCCGATCACTGCCGCGAAAGCCGCGCCGTGATTGATGCCGAACACGCCCACGGCCACCGCGATGGCCAGCTCAAAGTTGTTGCTGGCCGCGGTGAAGGAAAGCGTGGCCGATTTGGCGTAGTCGGCCCCCGCCTTCCTGCTCATCCAGAAGCTCAACAGGAACATGACGACAAAATAGATCAACAGCGGCACAGCGATCAGAAGCACATGGCCCGGCTGGCGGATGATCTTCTCACCCTGCAACGAGAACATCACCACGATCGTGAACAGCAACGCCACCAGCGTCAGCGGCGAGATTTTAGGAATGAATCGCGCGTGATACCATTCTTTGCCCTTCAGCTTGACCAAAACCAGGCGCGTCAGCATGCCCGCGATGAACGGGATGCCCAGGTAAATGAACACGCTTTCGGCGACCTGCTTGATGGTGATGTTGACCACAGCCCCGGAAAGGCCCAACAGGGGCGGCAGTTTGGTAACGAAAAACCAGGCAAATACGCTGTAAAACAGTACCTGAAAAATAGAGTTGAACGCCACGAGCCCGGCGCAGTATTCGGTGTTGCCCTTGGCCAGTTCGTTCCAGACAATAACCATGGCGATACAGCGCGCCAAGCCGATCATGATCAGCCCGATCATGAACTCCGGCTGATTGTGCAGAAAAGCCACCGCCAGCAGGAACATCAGGATCGGTCCCACGATCCAGTTCTGCAGCAGACTCAAGCCCAGCACCTTGTAATCGCGGAAGACGTCGCCCAGTTCCTCGTATTTCACCTTTGCCAGCGGCGGATACATCATCAGGATCAGGCCGATGGCGATGGGAATGCTGGTTTGCGTCCCTTGCGGTCGTAGCGATCCGATCCAGTTTCCGAAGGCCGGCATGATGTAGCCCAGAAGTACCCCGACCCCCATCGCGATAAAAATCCACAGCGTCAGATACCGGTCCAAAAAAGATAGTTGTTTTGCGATTTTCTCCGCCATGGTGTCATTTCCTTCAATTGCTCCGGATCAGTCGGCTTGCCCGCCATAGCGTCTTCGCAAAGGCGGGAGGCCCTGTCCCGCGTTTCGCGGGATTCGCCTCACTTGTCTGTCGTCAATCTATTCGGCAACGTCTCCACAAATGTCCGAATTTCATCCCTAACGCGCCGATAATGTTCCAATGCCTCATCTTCCGTCTTTGCCGTCCGTGCCAACCTTGGCGGATCGTCAAAACCCACATGCACAACTTTGGTCTTGCCCGGGAATAGCGGACAGGATTCGCGTGCCTGGTCACAAACCGTCACCACGTAGTCGAACACGACATCCTTCAAATCTTCCACATGCTTCGACCGCTGGCGCGAAATATCTACCCCCGCCTCGGCCATGACCTTGACCGCTAAAGGATCCATTCCGTGCGGTTCTATGCCGGCAGAGTAAGCCTTGATCACGTCGCCCTTCAAATGGCGCGCCCAGCCCTCGGCCATCTGGCTCCGGCAGGAATTGCCGGTGCACAGAAACAAAATTTTTAACCTTTCCTTCATCTTTGCCTGATACTGCAGGTTTCTCGACCCCCTTGTTTCACGCGGTCGTCGTTCTGTGCTTTGCCCACAGCAGAAGCGTGGAACTGAACACAACTGTTACACAGCCCGCTTCCTGAAAAATAACCGCTATGATGGGTGTCATCATGCCCATGACCCCCAATGTCAGCCCGATGACATTGTAGATCATGGAAAAAAAGATATTCAGTTTGATGCGCCGCATGACTTTCGCCGACATCCACATGAAATCGACAACCCCGGATAGGTTGTCATTCATCAAGGTGACGTCGGCCGTTTCGATGGCCACATCCGTGCCGGCGGCACCCATGGCAATGCCCACATCGGCCAAGGCAAGGGCCGGGGCGTCGTTAATACCGTCGCCAATCATTCCGACAACATGACCTTCGGCCTGCAGTTTCCTGACGAACGCTTGTTTCTGCTCGGGAAGCAGTTCCGCCTGAAAATCATCAACGCCGATTGTCTTGGCCACTGCTTCGGCCACCTGGGGATGATCGCCGGTCAGCATGGTAATGCGCTCGACCCCCATCTTTTTGAGCAACCGGATGGTTTGTGCAATTTCGGGACGGATCTCATCGGCAATCGCCAGTAGGCCAATGACCTCGTTGTTGTGTGCAACCAGGACAGCGGTGTGACCCTGCTCGGATTGTTTGGTGATCTCACGCTCAACGTGTGAGTCGAGGGACACACCGGCTTCCTTCAGGAATGCCTGCTTCCCCACCAGAATCTTCGCGTTGCTCCAGCGGGCCTCAACCCCCATGCCGGTCGCGCTCTCGAAATGGTCAGGGTCGGGAATATCGAGTTGCCGCTTTTTACCGGCTGCCAGGATGGAACGCGCCAGGGGGTGCTCGGAATACTTTTCCGCGATGCAGGCCAGGCGCAGGATTTCTTCCTCGCGCTTGCCGTTGAAGGCGATGATGGCTTCAACCTTGGGCCGGCCGAAGGTGAAAGTTCCCGTCTTGTCCACGAGCAGGTGTTTGATCTTATGACCCAGTTCCAGGAAGATACCGCCTTTGATGAGGACCGCCCGGCGCGCCAGATTGGAGACACCGGCCGTCACGGCCGTGGGCGTGGCTATGGCGAACGCACAGGGGCAGGCCACAAGCAGGACGGAAACCGCGACCTTGATATCACCGGACATGCCAAAGGCGATGATCGCCAGCAAAACCACCGCCGGCAGAAACCAGGTGGTGAAACGGTCCGCCATATTCTGAATGGGTGCGCGCGTCGCTTGTGCTTCCTGAACCAGGTGTACGATTTTGGCCAGCGTAGTGCCTTCGCCCACCTTTGCCGTGCGAATGTCAAGGCGGCCGGACTCGTTGAGTGTCCCGCTAAACACATTGCTGCCCGGGAATTTTTCCACCGGCATGGATTCGCCGGTAATCGGCGCCTGGTTGACACTGCTGGCCCCGGCAGTCACTACGCCGTCCACCGGGATCCGCGTCCCGGGTTTCACCATCACAATATCGCCCGCGTGGAGTTCGGCCACCGGGACGACAACCTCAGCCCCTTCGCGGCGAACGGTCGCCATTTGTGGGGCAAAATCCAGAAGGTCACGGATGCTCTTCCGGGTTTTATCCAGGGTGTAGGACTCCAGCGCACCGGCGGCGGCCATGATGAAGACAATAATGGCGGCGGGCCTGAACTCGCCGATCGCCATTGTGGCGATGAGTGCGACCACGACGAACACATTGACCGTAATCTTGCGCTTGAAAATATCCTTGAACCCGCCAATGAACCGCTGAAAGCCGCCGAATATGATGGCGACAATGGCGAGCGCTACATTGACAAAAACAGGACCGATTTCCCAGTGCGCGAGAAGCCAACTCGCCAGGGTCAGGACCGCAACTGCAATCGGCACGATGGCCAGGACGGCAAGGTCTTTATATTTTGAACTAGGCGGCCTCGCGTTATTGCGCATCACTCAACACATCCTGCTTTGGGATTATCATTTTTATCCCCGGCTTTTTCCTTGCCGTTATTCGGCTGGGAAGAGCCGCAGCAATTTCCGCCGGAGCCGCAACAGCCGCCGGTCTTGGTCATGGACTCCCAGATCACGGCCCAGAAGCTTTTTTTTTGTTTCTGTTCTTTTACGTTGGTTCCCATTGTCGTATCTCCTTTTGTTTTGTTACAGATCAAAACGTTACCAGCAGATAGAACCCGGCACAGACAAGCAGAACCCCGGCCACGATTCGGATCATGGTCTCAGCTTTCTGTACTTTGATCGCCGCTTTTCCCAACGAAATGCCAAGCAGAATGGCGCCGAGCGGCAGGCTGAACCCCAAGCCAAAAGCCGCCATGAGAATCATGCCCCAGAGGATTTTGCCCATCAACACGCTGGCGCCGATGACGATGAAGATCCCGGGGTTGCAGGGTAGCGAGCTGGCCGCCACGCCGCCACCCATCAACAACCCTACAACCACCGTGCCCAGCATTCCATGGACGATGGAACGCGATTCCGCCTTTCGAGTGAACTGCGGCAGTTTAACCGGCAGCAACTTGAGCGCGGCGAGTCCCAGGATGACGGCGATGGCACCCGCAAAGATCTTCCAATACCTGCCGAGCAGCGCTTGAGCGGTCTGGCCTACAAAGCCGGCCACAAATCCGAGGATAATCAGCGCCAGCGTAGTGCCGATCATGAACGCGATTGCGGACACGATGGCGGTGCGCCGGTTGGCGTCCTGCCGTGTGCCCGAATAGGCCGCCAGCATGCCCATGGCCGGCAATGTGCAACAGGCGCTGGCCACGGCGCTGACCAGTCCAAGCAGGAACGCCAGCGGCAACGCCGCCGGTCCCATGCTGGTCGCTTGGAGCGTGTCGGTAACCCATTTCAGCATTTCCACCATGGCGTCCCCTTAGTTGCAGCCTGCGGGGCCACAGCCGGACGATGCAGGTCCGCAACCACCGGCACTCGATGCGGCGACAAATCCCTGAATGAGTTTCGGTTCGGTAATGTCGCCCGAAACCGGAACCATCCCGCGTCCTTTGACCATCGCGAGCACACACGGTACCTGCATTTGCGCGGCGACCTGGGCATAATCCGGCGAGTCCGTCTTCAGGGTGAAGAGGCCGATCTTTTGTCCCTGGGCTTCGATCGTCTTTGCGGCGCTGCGCATTTGAGCCAGGGGCGCCTTGATCAGCGGCTTGTTTTTACCGGCCAGGAACACGAACACCCCGCCCGTATCGGCGGCCATCGCGTTCAGTTCGGAAAGCGCGCCGATCTCTTTTACGGCAACCGTGGCTGATGTGGCGGGTACCGCATTGGCAGCGGGCGCGGGTGTCTGTCCTGTGGTCGGCAAAGATGCAAAGCCGGACGCCACTTTCTCGGGCGCGGCGCTGTTGTTCTTGATCAGGGCCCGCGCCACCAGTACTCCGGCGGCAAGGATGATGATTGCGCCAACGATCCAGCGCGCTCGACACGCCGACCCGCCGGTATGGCAACCGCAGCCAGGACCGCATGCCGACGCCTCCGGTTTCAGCGTTTCCATGTTGTCGGTCGGTTTTAGATCTTCATTCTTTGTACTCATCGGTCGTTCCTCCTATTTTGGTTTCATCCACAACAGCTTTTCCCGCCCACCATCGTCTTACCAAGCTCTCCGTGGACGGGTACCGCGCTCATTCAGGGCTTGCAAAGAATTCTCCGACACAAAGTTTCCATGTTCTCCCCGCAAATTCGTTTAAGATTCTTCCGGTCCTCGACACTTCGGGCGGTTTTTTCCATATCCTTAAACAGCAGGGCAAGCAGTTTGTCCGTCGAGGGAGTTCGGAAAACCTTGGACAAGCGGTAGTGCATCCAGCGCCCCTCTTTGCGGCTCTCTACCAGCCGCGCGGCGCGCAGGATCGTCAGGTGCTTCGAGACCGTGGATGGCGCCAGGTCCAACAGGGCAATGAGCTGGCAGACGCATAGCTCGCCGCCCCTGAGCGCGCCGAGCGCGCGCAGGCGGTTTTCATCGGCCAAGGCCTTGAGCATGTCCATGATGTCGCGCATACGCTTCTCCTTCCATTTCTATATGTGGCGAAATATACACTGTAATGCGGAACCTTGTCAAGCGAAGATTTGCATTCCATCGTCAGAGTGTGGGGAACGCGGACGTAAGCGTCCGGAAAGATAGAAAATAGTCGTGCTGGGTCGCCAACCGCAAACCATGCGACCGGATCGCGGCGCCGTCCAGCGCGAGCGCACTCACCCGCCGGCATTCACCGTTGGTTGCAGGCGCCGCAGGCGGGCCAGCGACTGGATGACCGCCCGGACGGTGTGATAGCCGCATTTCCATTCGTGGCCCAGATAATCCCACTTGATGCGGCCGTCCCGTTCCAGCAGCGCATACCATTCGCCGACCGCGTGGTTGATCATCTTGTCCCAGACAAAAGTAAATACGTTTTCAAACGCATCCCAGTAAGGCTGTTCGCGGAAAAGCGCGACGGCATCCAGGAAGCCGACGAGCACTTCGGCCTGCTGCCAGAATTCCTTCAGCGTTTGCGTGGCCGGGCCGTCATGGGGACCCTCCACATAGATGCCGCCATATTCCCAATCCACGCCGAACGCGATGGCCTGGTCGTTCATCGCCTTGATGATCGGAAGGTAGGGTGCGAGGTCGGCGCCCAGGATTTCCACGGCATGTTTAAGCAGCCAGCAGAGTTCGATGTTGTGCCCGTAATTGGTGTTGTTCAAAGGGCGGGCGCCGGCATCCGTGTCGCGGTCCGATCCCCAAACGTTGCGAAACAAAATAGCCGGCAAAGGATGGAATTCGGCGTCAAATTGCGCCAAGCCGGTGTGAAAGCGCGGGTGGAGCATGCGGGCGGTCAACACCTGAATGATTTCCTGGAGTTTGCGACGATGCGTGGGCGAGCCGGTCAGTTCATAGAGCGCGGTAAATGCTTCCATCAAATGCATGTGCACGTCCATCGTCTTGCGATTGCCGCCATCCAGTTCGCCGGGTTTCAACGACCAATCGCGCCGAAACATCTCCCAGTAGCCGCCATAGGCCGAATCGGCGGCGCTGCGCTGAATGACATTGAACGTGGCTTCCGCGTATTCCTTGCCCTGCGGATCGCCGGAAGCCAGGGCATATTCAGCCAGGGCATACACCCCGAAACAC
>JAPLSY010000071.1 GCA_026398415.1 Kiritimatiellota bacterium
ATCCTTTCCTATACCCATCAGGTGTCTAATTATTAGTCAATTCGCCGATAAAAAGTATTCAACGGATGCTTGACAAATGATGACAAAAAAAGAAAATAAATCACCAATCAGAAATAATGTTGGTAAAGTTCGTGACTTGGCCGACGCTCAGGCGAGTGTCATTGTTCGAAAAACAAAGCGCTTATTTTGTTCCGGATTAAAACAGGGTTATAATTGCGGAGGAAAAAGAATGAAATCAGACAGAAGGACGGGACGTGCGGCGGTAATGATTTTAACGGCGGTTGTTTCTTTGATGTGGGCGGCTGTTGCGCCGGCCGAACCGGTCTCGCAAGACGATGCCCGGCGCGCGGCACAGGGCTGGTTGACCGAGGGACGCGCGCGGTTGGGACATGACCTTGCCGCCGATATCGGCGCGATTACGTCCTGTTCCCAGGACAGCGGAGCGGTGTTATATTATGCTGTGGCGCTTAATCCGGATGGATTTCTTATTGTCTCGTTCGATACCACCCTGGAACCGGTGATCGCTTTTGCCGGCCATGGAAAATTAAATTCCTCGGAAAACAGTCCTTTGGTGCATTTATTGCGGCGCGACCTTGAAAACCGGCGGCAAGTGACGGGGAATTTACAGCAAAAGCTGGCCCTGCACAAGGCCGGCGCCATGTCCATGGATGAGGCTGAACTCAGCGCCATTGAAAATCTTGTTGACGGCAACCGGGAAAAATGGGCCGGTTATCTCGGACAAAGAGGCGCGCTTGCCCCGAAGGGCGCCAATGAAATTTCGGATGTCAGGATAGCCCCGCTTGTTCAAAGCAAATGGAGTCAGGACATTTCGACGAATTCGGATGGCTTTGTCACAAATTGCTACAACATTTACACGCCGAGTAATGCCGTTTGCGGATGCGTGGCCACGGCCTTCGCGCAGATCTTGCGGTATTTCCAGTATCCCACGCGCGGCATCGGCGTTAAGACAAATGAGATTTATATCGTTCAGAACAACATAACCAACCCGGTGTCTGCCAAAACCCTTGGCGGCGATGGCCTGGGAGGCGCTTACGACTGGACCATGATGACGCTGATCCCGGCTTCAAACGCTTACGTCGCAGCCAATTGGCAGATGATCAGTAGGCTTACGGCCGATTTTGGCGTGGCGGTTCAAATGGAATACAAGATTGGCATCGAGAGCGGCGCGGATATGAACAACGCGGCGATTGCCATGACAAACTGGTTCTATTACGGCAATTCCTCTTTCTGCGGTTCCACCAACTCCGGAGACTATCTGCCGGCCATTAATTCCAGTCTCAAGGCCCACCTGCCGGTTGGGCTGGGAATCAACCAGAGCGGCAGCAGCGGCGGACATGCGATTATCTGCGACGGATTCGGGTATTCAGCGTCTGCGCTTTATCATCACTTGAACCTGGGTTGGGAGGGTTCCGATGATGCCTGGTATAACCTGCCGGTAATTGGCACCAGTAACGGTTCCTACAATACGATTGACGCGACGGTCTATAATATTTTCACCAACGGGACCGGCCAAATCATCAGCGGCCGGATTACCGATGCGAACGGCAGCGGCCTTGCTAACGCCACGGTCTCCGTCCAATTCGCCGGAGGAACCGTTACGGCAATCAGCGATACAAAAGGTTATTACGGCGTTGTCGGGATAACGCCTAATTCAACCAGCCTGGTCACGGCTGCGCTCGCCGGCTACGTTTCGGCCGCGACAAGAGTTACTGTCGGCCAATCAACCGAATTAATCTGCGGCAATACTGACGGTGTTGATTTTGTCCTGACCAGCAGTGCACCTTTGGCCGCCGACTTTGACAATGACGGCAAGGCGGATTTTGCCGTGGTGGATGCCAATGGCTACTGGACGATCTGGTGGTCAACGGCGGACTATACGCCCTACCGCAGTGCGGCGCCGCTCTATGTGGCGGGCGGGACGCCGGTAGCGGCCGACTTTGACAATGACCACAAGGCGGATATGGCCATGGTGGCGCCCGACGGCTACTGGACGATCTGGTGGTCAACGGCGGACTATACGCCCTACCGCAGCGCGGCGCCGCTTTATGTGGCGGGTGGGACGCCGGTAGCCGCCGACTTTGACAATGACCACAAGGCGGATATGGCGATGGTGGGGCCCAATGGCATCTGGACGATCTGGTGGTCAACCGCGGATTATACGCCCTACAGCAGCGCGGCGCCGCTCTATGGGGAGGGAGGCGTGCCGGTGGCCGCCGACTTTGATAAGGACGGTAAGGCGGATATGGCCATGGTGGCGCCCGATGGCATCTGGACGATCTGGTGGTCGACGGCGGATTATGCGCCCTTCAGCAGTGCGGCGCCGCTCTATGTGGCGGG
>JAPLSY010000018.1 GCA_026398415.1 Kiritimatiellota bacterium
GCACAAGAGCTTTGCCTCGCCGCACGGCGGGGGCGGGCCCGGCGCGGGACCGGTGGGCGTCGTGGAGCGCCTGCGGCCGTTCCTGCCGATTTCGCGGGTGGTCAAGACCAGGGACGGCACCTACAGCCTGGATTACGATTATCCCAAGAGCATCGGTTACGTGGCGCCGTTCTACGGCAATTTTGGCGTGCTGGTGCGCACCTATGCGTACCTGCTCCTCCTGGGCCGCGAAGGCCTGCGCGCGGTCAGCGACCACGCGGTGCTCAATGCCAATTATGTGCTGAGCAAGTTGAAGGATATTTTCCCGGCGGTCAGCGATCATTACATGCACGAGTGCGTGCTGAGCGCCAAGTCGTTAGCCGCCAATGGGGTGCGGGCCATGGATATTGCCAAGGGGCTGATTGACCGCGGGTTCCATCCGCCCACGGTCTATTTCCCGCTGATTGTGCCCGAGGCCATGATGATCGAACCCACCGAAACGGAAACCCGCGAAACGCTGGATGCCTTTATCCAGGCCATGCGGGACCTGGCGCAGACGGCCCGCGTCAATCCCGCGGAGTTGCATGCCGCGCCCGTAACAACCGCCGTGGGACGGTTAGATGAAGTCGCCGCCGCCCGGAATATGGACCTGGCGTTTGCTGAAGAGGACGACAGACGACGGACGACAGACGACGGATGAAGCAAACGAAGAACGGTTGAATTGCGCTCGACATGAATTGCGCCATTATGTATTCTATAAGCACGAAGAAGAAAGGGCTTATGGCTTCCATAATAAAGCATGGTTTTCTATTCGTGCTGGCTGGCTTAACCTTCGCCTCGATCGCGAGCGCGGAGGCGGGCAGGCAATCAGCAATCATCAATCAACAATCAGCAATTCCCCTGAGTGTACCCTTCATCCAAAACCAGGGGCAGGTCGCCGATTCCCAGGTGCTGTTTTATGCCCGCACCTTCGGTGGCACGGTCTATGTGACGGCCGATGACCAAATAATCTATGCTTTGCCGCAATCCGCAATCCGCAATCCGCAATCCGCAATTCTTCTGATCCGCGAGACACTGGTGGATGCCGACCTGATTGCGTTGCCGACGGGCGCGGAGCGTTCCGGAACCATTATCAATTCGTTCATTGGCAACGATCCCCGCCGTTGGCAGGCCAATATTCCCTCATTTACCGGGGTCCGTTTCGGCGACATATATGAAGGCATTGCGCTGGAAGTGCGCGCCACCGGCGACAACGTCGAAAAGATTTTCACCGTCGCGCCCGGCGCAGACCCCGCCCGGATTGCCCTGCGTTTGGCCGGCGCCGAGAGCGTGAGCATTACGCCCTCCGGTGAACTGGAAGCGCGCACCGCCTTGGGCCCCGTGCGGTTCACGGCGCCGGTGGCCTACCAGAGAAGCGCGGCCGGGGAGCGCCAGAATGTGAGCGTGGCTTACGTGTTGGAAGGCGATCAGGTCGGATTCCAAGTGGGCGCGTTCGATGCCGCTCGTCCGCTGGTGATTGATCCCCTGCTGGCCTCCACGTTTATCGGCGGGACGAGTAACAACGTCATCAGCGCCATGGCCTTGGATAGTCAGACCAATGTGCTCGTGGCCGGCTACACGGCCTCCACTGATTTCCCCATCACCAACAGTTACGGTACCTCTCCGTATATTACTAACGGTGGAAGCTACGATGGCTTCATTGCCAAGTTCGATCCTCAGCTTACCAACCTGCTGGCTGCCACCTACCTGGGCGGCACGAACGAGGACGCGATCATGGCCATAGCCATCAATACCAATGACGGCACCGTCTACGTGACGGGCTACACGGCCTCCCGTAATTTTCCCATAGCAAATGCGGCCACTCTCTACCCCACCTACAATGGCGGGGCCTATGATGCCTTCGTGTCGGCGCTCAACAGCGATCTGACATCGCTGACGGTTTCAACCTATCTGGGCGGGACGAATGTGGATAAGGCCTATGCCGTGGCGCTCAATTCGATCGGCGAACCCTACGTGGCCGGGTACACGGCCTCGAGTAATTTTCCGACGGTCAATCCCTATGGCGCCACTTTCCAGTCGGTTTTGAGGGGCTCCAACGATGCCTTTGTGGCGAAACTGGGCGGGCTGGGGGTCGCTTCTACATTCATCGGCGGCAGTAGCAACGATCAGGCCTTTGGCATGGCCATTGATACGAACGATTTTGTCTATCTCGCGGGTATTACGGCCTCCACCGACTTCCCCGTGACCAACGGCTGTCAAATGGCCCGCAGCGGATCCAGCGACGCGTTTGTCACCAAACTATACGGAGCGTTGACCAATGCCGTGGCTTCCACCTATCTCGGCGGCACGGGCAATGAAGGCGCCAATGGGATTGCCGTGGCGCCCTTCACCAACATCGTGTGCGTGGTGGGTTACACGGACTCCGGGAACTTCCCCACGACCGCCGGCTCGCAAACGACAATAGGCGGACTCAAGGATGCGTTCCTGACCCGGTTGGACCTGGCGCTTACCAATATCTGGGCCTCCACCTATCTGGGCGGCGCGGGCGATGACGAGGCCACGGCGGTGCTCACCTATGCCAGCGGTGTCACCAATAACAGCTTGCGGATTTATGTGGCCGGCCATACGACTTCCACTAATTTCCCCGTGACGGCCAATGCCTACAACACCACCGCCAACGGCGGGCGTGACGCGTTTGTTTCATATTTTGGCACCGGCGCCACGTTGCAGGCCGCCACCTACCTGGGCGGTGCAACCAACGACAGCGCTTACGCCATGGCGCTGCAGGCCGATCGCTTCTCCCTGTTTGTGGCCGGCGCCACGGCCTCCACTAACTTCCCCGCGACACTGCGCGCTTATGATAACGACCGCGCCGGCCAGACGAATGATTACGGGTTCGTGACCAAGCTGGGCTCCGGCCTGGCCTATGGTTCGCTTAAGTGGCAGGCTACATTATCGGATCCCGGTGATGACTATGCTTTGTTTATTTCGCCGTCATTAGGGTGGGATGGAACAATTTATGTGGGTGGGGGGTCTAACCTTTATGCGTATGATGCCAATGGAAATGAGCGTTGGCGTTTCCGGGCTAATGGTCGTTTTCATGGTACTGGTGGTTATTTAGGTTTGGGATCAACGCCAGCCATTGCTCGGGATGGAACTTTATATTTCGGAACACTGAATGGATATTTCCACGCTGTCAGTAAAGACGGAGTAGGCCTTTGGACGAATTTTTTCAGCGGGCATGCATTTTATTCATCACCTGCCATTGGAAATGATGGCACGCTCTATTTTGGGTCGCAATTAGCATCGCCTTCCCCGCTTTTCCCGTTTTATGCCATGAACTCAAACGGGACCATCGTTAAGTGGACCAATAACGTCACGTCGCAAAGTATTATTGGGTCGCCAGCCATTGATACGAATGGAAATATATATGTGGTGGCCAGTTCGACGCCGTCGACATTATACATGATTGACACGAATGGGACGACGCGAACAAATTGGTCTATGCCGGACGCTGCCCCTTCTTCGCCCTTGATTGGTTCGAATGGTTGGGTCTATATCGGCAGTGGCGCCAATCTCTATGGTTTTAATGCTGCCAGTGGCGCATCGCAAACCTGGGCGACAGCGGGAACCATATATTCCAGTCCAGCCATGGACTCCAACGGCGTGATTTACGTTGGCGGCGGGTCTAGCCTGTATGCGTTTAATACTAACGGTACCGGAGGTACAAATCATGTTTGGAATACGGGGGGGGCCGTAAAGTCATCACCTGCCATTGCAGAGGATGGCACCATTTATGTGGCTGATATTGCCCATCTATATGCGTTTAATCCGGATGGCTCAACCGATTGGGTGTCCGTTGAGACAGAGACGGAAGTTACTTTCCAGTCGCCTTTAATAAGACGCGATGGAACGATATATTTTGCAGACTATTTAAATTTATATGCAATTTGCGGGAAATCGCAGACAGCTCGATCTGCCTGGCCGACATATAAGCATGATGTCCTGCGCACCGGCAATGCCGCGTTCGATGCGGCCCGGATACTCAAGCCCACGGGCCTGACGGCGTCCCAGGGCGCCAATCTGGATGTTGGCTGGAATGGGGTTACCAATGCCGAGTATTACGAACTGTTCCGTGGCACGAACGGCGTGGATGCGCCGGCGTTGATCAAGACGGGGCTGCTGACGACCAATTGCGTGGATACCAACATTGTGCCGGGCATGATTTATTATTACTGGGTGCGGGTGGCGACCCCGGTGGTCATGAGCGATTTCAGCGATTCGTCTTCCAACGGCGTGCCGCCCCTGCCGCCGACGAATGTGATCGCCAGCAAGGGTAATCCCACCAACTATATTGCCGTGACCTGGAGCAACTCGGCCAATGCCACCATGTATTATGTTTATCGCAACGACACCAACGCCGGGACGGTTTGGACGACCAACGGCACTACTTATGCGGATACGAACATTACCCGCGGCTTGACCTATTATTACTGGGTAAAGGCCGGCAATGGGTTGGCCGGTATAAGTGGCTTCAGCGCAGGTACCAATGGCGGCACACCACCCCTGGCGCCTACCAACATCACGGCCACCACGAACATAGCCCCGTGGGTGCAGGTCACCTGGAGCACGTCGGATTACGCCGTCAGTTACGCGGTATATCGCAACACGAGCAATGGCATCCCCGACGGTTTAAATTATTTTGCGGTTACCAATGGAACAAACTATAACGATGCGGACTCCATTCCCTACCAGGTTTACTATTACTGGATTCGCGCCACCAATGCATACGGTATGAGTGAATTCAGCGCTTCGACTAACGGCAGTCGCCCTCTGCCGGCGCCGCTGAACGTCCAGGCCACCGACGGCACGTTTACCAACAAAATCGGGGTATCGTGGGATATTGAACCCGCGGCAACGAGCTATCTTATCTATCGCAACATGACCAATGATT
This sequence comes from Kiritimatiellota bacterium, assembly GCA_026398415.1. GTDB lineage: Bacteria > Verrucomicrobiota > Kiritimatiellia > JAAZAB01 > JAAZAB01 > VSJD01. Next base: position 4,934 of record JAPLSY010000018.1, read on the forward strand.
CGGCCTCGGCATCCAACATCGCCTCGACGGCGGCCAATTACGTTGAAGACCTGATTATCACGCGGGGCGCCGGTTATTATTATTGGGTGAAGTCCAAGAACGCCTATGGCATCAGCGACTTCAGCGTTCCTGATATCGGCGGCACGGTGCCGCGCGCGCCGAAGGCGGTTAGCGCGTCGGACGGCACGGCTTTTAGCCCGGTGACCGTGACGTGGAACGTTGCCGTTAATGCCACGGGTTACGAAGTGTATCGCCTGGATGCCTATGCGCCCTGGTCGCTGACCACGTATTGGAACGCGTCGGAGACGATCTATTCGGATATCACGGCCCAACCCGGCCTGCGCTATTATTACTGGGTCAAATCCACCAACCAGTTTGGACGCAGTGAATTGAGCGGGTTCGATACCGGCTACCGCCCGCTGGATCCGCCCTATGCGGTGGCGGCCAGCGATGGCGTGTCCGAGGACCACCTGTACGTGAACTGGAGCGTTTCGGACAATGCCTCCAACTATGAGTTATGGCGGGGTACGAACAACGACTGTGCCGCCGCGCAGATGCTGGTCAATGCCGTGACCACGAATGCCTACGACGACACCGATTCCGTGCAGGGTGTGCTGTATTATTACTGGGTCAAGGCCAAGACCCCGCAGTTCGTCAGCGAATTCAGCCCCTACGACAGCGGCTACCGGGCGCTGCGGCAGGTGGATATCGGCGTCTCCGACCTGGTGTTCCTGCCGACACGCATGGCCGTGGTTGGCGCGCCGGCCGCAGTGTCTTTCCGGGTCACAAACTACGGCGTGCAGAACATGGCCGCACCGAATACCTTGGTGGCCTGCAATTTCTACATTTCCAGCAATTCCGTGTTCGGGGATGCGGATGATAAATGGATGGGTGGGACCAATATGAGTGTCCCGCTGGCGGTCGGTAACAGCACAGTCGTGGTCCTGCCGAAGGCGGCGCGTGACGTGTTGGCGGTGCCCACGGTGGTCGTGCCGGGCTGGTATTATATCTTTGTGAACATCCAGCATGCGGCGCCGACGAAGTGGCTGGATCCGAACCTGAGCAATAACACGATCAGCCGCAATGGCGGCGTCATCAAGATCATTACCAGCCAGCCGGCAGGGCTACTGCTGGTCAACGATTATAACGGCGACGGCCTAACCGACCTGGCCATGTACCAGGAATCCACGGGCACCTGGCAGGTCTGGCAGGAGTTCACCATGGCAGGCTACGGCGGCGTGGGATTCGATCCTGTGCCAAGCGATTACGATGGCGACGGCAAAACCGACTTGGCGGTCTACGAGGAAGCCACAGGGACATGGAAAATGTGGGTCTCAGCCGGTAGTTATGCCTTGGCGCAGGCCGACGGATGTGGCGGCCCCGGGTTCGATCCTGTGCCAAGTGACTATGATGGCGATGGCCTTGCTGATCCGGCGGTTTACCAGGAATCCACGGGCACCTGGCGGATCTGGCTATCGGCGAGCGGGTATTCCATGGCATCGGCCGAGGGCGTGGGCGGGACAGGCTGGCGGCCTGTTCCGGGCGATTACGATGGCGATGCCAAGGCTGACCCGGCGATTTACCAGGAATCCACGGGCACCTGGCGGATCTGGCGTTCCATCTGGAAGTATGCGTTAGTCACTGCGGAAGGCATGGGTGGACCAGGCTATCGCCCCGTGGTGGCCGATTATGATCTCGATGGGATTATGGATCCGGCCGTTTTCCAGGCAAGCACAGGCACCTGGCGGATCTGGCTCTCCGCCAGTGGTTACGCCGAGGGAAGCGCCCAGGGCATGGGCAACACTGGAACGGTGGCCGTGCCCGGCGATTATGATGGGGATGGCCTGACCGATCCGGCCGTGTACTGGGATTCCTTTGGCATGTGGCGCCTGTGGCTTTCCAGCTTAGGCTACCAGCAGTGGGAAATCCTGGCCTGGCCCGGAGAAGGCTATCGACCCATCTGGCCGTAGGCCTTAAATCAGACGACGGACGGCAGACGACAGACGACGGACCGGAGGAATGAAAAAGACGACATATGTCGGAGAGAATAAACAGCTTTACGGAGTTGCGGGTATATCAAGAGGCTTGCTGTTTAGACGAGATGGTTTTTGAAGAGACAAAGAGATGGCCAAGAGAAGAGAAATATGCGTTGATTGATCAAATCAGGCGATCGTCGCGATCTGTCGGGGCGAACATTGCGGAAGCTTGGGCCAAGCGACGATACCCAGCGCATTTTATCAGTAAACTGTCGGATGCTGACGGAGAGTTGCAAGAGACGCGACATTGGCTGGGGCGGGCGCTTAAATATGGTTATGCGACCAAAGCTAAAACCGACGACATGGAGAATCAATGCGCAGCGATCGGCAAAATGTTGGGGAACATGATCAAGAAGCCGGAAACGTTTACATGACGCATCCGTCTTCAGTCAGTCGTCCGTCTTTAGCTTGTCTTCTGTCTTCTCCAGTCTGTCGTCTGTCGTCCCTTCTTCGCTCCGGGAGCTTCGCAGGGCAAGCCGTCGCGTGCCAGGGCGTAGCCCTTGGGCGAAGCCTGGTCTGTCGTCTGGCATCGGGCTTCACGCTCGTGGAGCTCATGGTCGTGGTGGCCGTTATCTCGATCATGCTCATGCTGTTGATTCCTAATATTCGCACCATGCGCGAAAAGGCCTGGTCCTCCAATTGCCAGAACAATCTCCGCCAGTACGGTATTGCCATGAATCAATATATGTCCGATTATAGCGGATACTTTATTTATCCGGGTGTCGGTGTAGGGTCGACAAAATATCTTGCAGGCGGCGATGTAGGTGATATGAGTGCCTATGATAACAGGGCCGTGCAAGGCGCCACGGTTGGTGGAGTGGTTCGCGATTATTGGGGAAATTTCATCAGCCATTATCTGGGCGCCAATGTAACCTTGGCGAGTTTGTCGGCCGGCGAACCGTCCGTACGTGTCTGTCCGGTGATTCTGCGCGAGTTGCACGCGGTCAATTATTTCGATCCGCTTTCGCCGGGTTTTAAGGGCTACGGGGAATATACAGACTATCACACCCAAGCAGCCCGCACATTCGCCGATTTCGAAAGCTCTATCGGCGCCGGCTATGATGATGACGGCAATTTGCGGCCAGACTATGCAACCAGCTCTGAATCTAATTTTTTAGACGCGGCCTTCACGACTTATGCGATCAATCCCAGTAAATATTGGCAAGCTTCCAGCAATTGCCCGGCCAATGTGATTGCTTTTATTGACTGGAATGCCCGGGAAGGCTGGAATGCCAACTTGAGTGGGCTCACTTGGCCGGGGTGGTATGCCCAGGCTTGTTTTATATCGGTTACCAATCTTTGGATGTTCACAGGAACCGATGCCGCCGGCAAGGCTATTACAAAAGGTAACGCGAAATGGGCGGATGCCTTCTGGCTGACGGAAGTGGGCTTCCATCATCTCAATAACAAGGTCTATGGCGCCAATTACGTGGCCATGGATGGCCATGTCGGCTGGATCGGTTCCAATACCATTTCGATAACTAATTTTACCACGGGGCTGTAGGTTCCGGTTCTTAGTTCCTTGTTCTTCGTTCTTTGTTGAGGGAGTTGGGTAAATAATGCGACATGAATCAGAAATGATGGACGGATATTTATTGAATAACGTAGCGTGATTCATGGGGTTGATTCATGAATAATAAACCAAGAACGAAGAACGACCAGGCTCCGCCGGAGCGCTACGCCCAGGCGAGCGAACGAAGAACAGTCAGCGGCCTCCCACGTCGCCCCGCTGCGGGGCAAGTGGCCACTTGGCTGCCGACGTGGCGGGCCGCTTTCACATTGATCGAGCTCCTGGTCGTGATCGTGGTCATCGCGATCCTCATGGGCATCACGCTCCCGGTTTCCAAATATGCCATTGCGCGTGCCAAGGCGGCCCGCCAGGAAGTCATGCTGGCCAAAATACGCAGTGCCCTGGATGACTATCGCGCGGCCTATGGCGAATATCCCATTACGCCGATTACCAACACGACCGGTGCTCGGCCGATTAATTATGACGATGCCATTCGGCACTATCCCAATAATTATCCAACTAGGTGCTATTACACGACCAATAGCCCTTTTACCAATGTCAATTTGACATCATCAACCGGCGCAGTCGAAAACATCGACGGCCTTTTGGTTGACTACTGTTTAACCTATCCCCTTATGCTCAAACAATCGGATAAAGGAGCGCGCCCATTTTATGCGTTTCCAGACGTCACCGTTATCTCACTTGTTTATCGGCGATGGGGTGAGATGGTAGACGGCAAGAGGACAGACGAATGGAAGCAGACAATACGTCGAAAAGGTCATGGAAAAAAAGACCTTTTAGGACTTGTTGGCGCACAGGTCAACCGACCAAAAGCAATCGATCCTGTTTCGTTAAAACAATGGAAGTATGAATGCTACGATGGGACTTCCTATACCATCAAAACAAATACATTTTAAGGTATGCGCGCATGAAGGCAAATAACAGCGGTCAGGAGTCAGACGACAGACGACAGACGACAGACGACAGAAGGCCGGAAGCCAGATGCCAGATGTCAGAAGTCAGAGGCCTGAGGTTTACCCATCATAGCGAATTACGCGAAGATGGGTCGAAGGTCCGAGGTCAGTTAGTTTGGTTGCCGTCCGCCGTCCCGCCTTTGCCCTCGCTTCGCTCGTGGCTACGGTGGGCAGGCCGTCGTCCTCTTCAGGCCGTCTTCCGTCCTCCGTCCTCACCGGTCTGTCGTCTGTCGTCCGTCGTCTGTCATCCGTCTTCCGCCTTCACCCTGGTGGAACTGCTGGTGGTGATTTCGATCATTGCCCTCCTGTTGGGCATTATCGTGCCCTCGTATTTTTCGATCCGGGAGAAGGCCAAATATACCAAGGCCAAGGTCACCGTCAAAAACCTGGAAACCGCCTTCAAGGCCTACCTCGACCATTACCGGACTTGGCCGGCGGCGGCCTTTGGATCTGGAGGAGCGGCCCAGGAGATCGATGAAAATGTTGTTAAAATCCTCCGGGGCGAAAAAGTCGGCAATGACAACACGGATAAGATCGCCTTCTACGAATTTGAGACCACTAATTCTCCGGATGGCGCGCTGGATCCTTTTGCCGACTCCACGACCCCTGCCATCCAGAAGACATACCGTGTCCAGTTGGACGATAATTATGACAACAAGATTACCGTGGGCGGCCAGGACCTTTACCGGACGGTGATCGTGTGGTCGGTCGGCACGAACCGTTTAGACGCGCTCACTGAGCCGGCCACGAAAGAAGGGAATGTGAAGAGCTGGGATTAGTCGGTACGTTCCTGGTTCTTGGTTCTTCGTTCTTCGTTAAGGAACGTAGCAATCAGCGGTTATAAATTGAGTGAAAAGAATGAATGTCCAATTCAGAACGAAAAACGAAGAACAAAGAACAAAGAACGCAGAGCTCAGAACAGTCAGCGGCCTCCCGGCCGCCTTCACTCTTTTAGAGGTCATGCTCGTGATTGGGATCGTTGCGATCCTGGCGAGCCTGCTGTACCCGGTGATAATCGGCGCGCGGGCACGCGCCAAGGAAAAGCAGGCGGCCGCGGAGACGCGTACGATTCTCATGGCCATCAAGGCCTATCACCAGGAATACGGCAAGTGGCCTGCCCAGATCCAGGCGACACAAGATGTGACCTATGTAACGAATAATTGGATTGTGATCCAGCCGCTGCTTGGCTCGAATGTTACGCATCCGGAAGATCCTTCGCGGCATTTGAACCCCAAGAACAAGATATTCCTCAACATGCAGGTCAATACGAACATCATTGATTATGCGGGTAATTACCTTGATCCCTGGGGCATTCCCTATGTTATCTGCATGGATCAGAATGGAGATAATAGTATCTCCCTTGTTTGGTCCAATACGCCTCCAATGTCCTATGCGGCCAACAACACCTCGGGCCGGGAAATCGGCGACACCAATATTTATTTGACCTATCGCGCAGTGACCAACGATGCCGGCGTAGCCTCGCTGGGCGGCACCGCCAGCACCCTGCCTTGGAATTCCTGGACGGAGATGCCGTAGCGCGCGGAGCATTGAAGCAAACGTCGAACATCGAACGCCCAACGCCGAATGTCTGAAAATGGCGGGAGGACGGAGAAAAGCTGGAATATTGATCGCCTATGGAGGGATTCGCGGGCAAATTGATTGGTGATGACTGTTGGGCTTTTAAAAAAGTTGACAGGACTTGAACGGCGTGATACATTGTAACACATTATGAATACATTAACTGTCAGATTGCCGAATGAGCTCCGTTTTGAATTGGAGGGCATAAGCCAGGAACAGCGTAAACCCGTCAGTGATCTTGTGCGGGAGTCTATTCGTCGCTATGTGGTGCTCGAAAGATTCCGCGCGCTTCGCAAAAAAGTCCTGCCCTTTGCGGAGGCCCAGGGCTTTGTCGTGGACGAGGATGTTTTCAAGGCTGTTTCATGAGAATTGTGCTCGACGCGAATGTTATCATCGCGGCGTTTGCGGCTCGGGGGTTGTGTGAATCAGTGTTGGAACTATGTTTGGACAGTCACGATCTGCTTCTGAGCGAAGTGCTTCTGACTGAAATCTGCGGGAATCTCCAACGGAAAATCAAACTGCCGCCAAAGACCGTGGAGCAGATCGAGCATGTTCTTCGTGAAAACGGGACCCTGTTCGTTCCAGCGTTGATTCCCGCCAATGCTTGCCGCGATTCCAGCGATGCTCATGTTCTTGGTTTGACTGTGGCGGGACAAGCGGAATGTTTGGTGACAGGTGACGACGATTTGCTCGTACTCAAGCGATTCAAGCAGTGTCAAATTATGAGTCCGCGGGAGTTCTCGATCTTGATTCATCGGACCTGAATATTGCCCGCGAATCGCGCGAAAGGAACGCGAACCCGACAGATTCATTAATTTTAGTGAAACGAATGAATGCCAAACGACGAACGACGAACGACGAACGACGAACAGGCGGCCTTCCGGCCGCCTTCACCCTGATCGAGCTCCTGGTCGTCATGGTCATTGCGGCGGTCATCATGGCCGTATCCCTGCCGTCTTTTCTCAGCTTGGGGCGCGGCGCCGGCATGCGCACTGCCGTCAATAACGTTCGCTCCACGATGGCCTTGTCGCGCCAGTGGGCCATCACGCATCGAGAGGAAATAACGTTTGTGGCCTCACCTACCGGGATGGTCTGGACGACCAACAATGTGGCCGTTCAAGCCACCAACGATCATGCCTGCTATTATGCGATCAGTGCGGACAATACAAACAACTTGATTCAGAGCATTACGGACCTCCCGCTGGATGTGAAATTCTCGGAAGAGGTGAGTGATAATAGCGAGGCAAACCTGACTTTTAAGACTGATGGTGGACTGACCAGCGGGAGTGACACTAAAAAAATCGTGCTGGTGGATAAGAAAAATGCCACTATCAAAAAGACCATTTCCATTAACGGTCTGACAGGTGGGATTAAGGTGCAGTGATTTTGAAATCTGTTCATCGTTCTTGGTTCTTCGTTAAGGAACGGGGATAAGGAACGTTCGTCGTTCTTGGTTAAAAACGGGGGAAAGGAACGTAGCAATCCGTGTAATCAGAATGAATATCCAACGAATAACAAAGAACGAGGTTTCACCACATTTGGCGGCTCCAGAGGCGATCATGGAACGAAGAACGAAGAACGACCAAGCTCCGCCGGAGCGCTTTGCCCAGGCGAGAGAACGACGAACAGGCGGTCTTCCGCCCGCCTTCAGCCTCGTCGAGGTCACCCTGGCGCTGATGGTCATGGCGATCGGCATCCTCAGCATCATGAGCCTGTTCCCCGCGGGGCTGGACCAGAACGCCCGCTCCATCGCGGATACCCACGCTGCCTTCTTTGCCGAGGAGGTTTTTGGCGGCTTGCAGGCTCAGGCCGAGACAAATTGGGCGAGATTGGCGGAGGCTCCACTACCGGTGGCGGCTTCCAATTTATGGTCGCCTGCACCATCCAGCGTCTATGTCACCGGCACGAATGTAACGACGAATAGCTATAAGTATAACGGCTTTGAAGACCATGCCTTGCGCTACCGGCTGGTCCTGACGACCAACGGCCTGCTCAAAAAGACGACTCTTTTTGTCTGGCCGGGCGAATTCGGCACCACCAAGGATCCCAGCATTTTCTATGCGGAGTTTTTCAGGTGGAAGCCGTGAGGCCGGATGGCAGACGACAGACGACAGATGACGGATGACGGACAATGGAATAGAGAGGCCAGATGTCGGAACAAATAAAAATCATAGGGCATCGTCAACCGGCCTGCGGTTTCAAGCAGGCGGCGGCCTTTTTGGATACCGTTGTCGCTTTGCGTGGAGATCGCCCCTTTATTCCCAAAGGCTATTATCGGTTTAAGACGTTTGAAGAAGCGCAGGCATGGAATATTAAGATGTTGGCACGAGCAAGAAAGCCATCTGACAACCAATATTTGCCCGCAGATCACACGGATTGACATGGATGCAGGCCATGATTGAAGAACAAATAACGAGTATAACGAAAAGTCGTAGCTACGGTGGGCGAAGCCTGGTCTGTCGTCCGGCGTCTGGCATCCGGTGTCTGCCTTCAGCCGCCTTCACCCTGATCGAGGTCCTCGTGGCCATGACGGTCCTTTCGATCATGGTCCTGATGGTGGCCAATATCTTCCAGAGCAGTTCCGCCTCCTGGAATATCGGCACCCAGAAGGCCGACATGAACACCGCCGCCCGTGCCGCCCTGGACTTCATGGCGCGCGAACTGGCTTCCGCCGTCGCCGGGCCGATTGAGAAACCTGTCAGCGAGGGAGCGGATTATATGCAGTTCAGGCAGGAATCGCCCAGTGATTTGCGGTTTTTGGCGCTGGCGAATGAACCAAATGCGTCAGGAAATGAACGGGCAATCCGAGGCGTTTTTTTCTACTTGGATCCGACGGAATATTCATTACGGGCGGGTCAGAAAGTAAAAACAGCAATACCGCCCACACCACCCACTCTTGATTGTTATTTCTCGACATCGCCAACATGGCATAATTCGCGTGAGGGCAATTTACTTATCACGAATGTATGGGAGCTTAATTTCTATGTGTATACAAATGAAACCGACTTGCGAAATGGTAATTATATTATTACACCTCCTCAAAAAACATTAAGCGAATTGCCTCTATGTGTAGATATTGGCCTTGTAATGTTGAGCGATGATGATATGAAGCGGACCTTGGCATTGAATGGGGATGTATCGGCCCAGACTAACTTTGTGGCCCGCAATTCCAAGCTCTATTCCACGCGGGTTTATTTCCCGAATCGGAAGGGGTATGGGGGGCGGTAAGCGGACGCCAGATGCCTGACACCAGACGCCAGTCCGGAAAAGCATGAAAGCGAAAGACGGGCAGAAGATGACAGCCTGACGACAGACGACAGATGACGGACGCCAGACCGTGAAGAGTGACACCAGACAACGGACGACAGACAACTGACCGGAAAAGAAGTTGGAATATTGCCCGCAAAATGAATATTTTATTGACTGATATTAACGAAAACCGAAGAACGAGTCTTCCGTCTTCGCTTCGAGCGTTCCTGCGTTTTCCCATTCGAAGTTGGGCGTTTGGCGTTGGACGTTGGGCGTTTGCTTTAAGTGTCCGTCGTCCCGCCTTCGCCCAAGGGGCTACGGTGGGCAGGCCGTCGTCTGCTTCAAGAAGCGGCATCGCCCTGGTCATGGTTTTGGGGATTCTCTCGGTGATGGTGCTCATGGCGGTGGCGTTTGCCATTGCCATGCGCACGGAACGCGTGGCGGCGGGTAATTATGCCGATAGCGTCCGCGCCCGCCAGTTAGTGCAGGCGGGGTTGGCAAGGGCGCTGGATGACCTGGCGGGGAAGTTGGGCACCAACGGACTGGGGAGCGCCTTTGGCGGCACAAACTATCCGCCCTGGGATGTGACCAATTCCTATACTATCAATTATACCAATACGTCAACGAATGCCAATGTGCTTAAATTGCTGGCGCTGAACCGAGCGAACGAAGCTACCAATTTCGTGCCGCGTGCGTTGTGGGTCGCGGCCACTAATGCGGATTCGCTCTCTGCGTCCAACCACTGGTTGCTTTTGGACAGCCTGATATACACAAACAATGATGGTATACACCTGGCCGATTCCAACTGCATGGGCCGCGTAAAATACCTGATCGTGAACTGCTCCGGCCTGCTGGACGCCAATTTTGCGGGTCGTGCCAACAGTGTGATCCGCGGCATGGGCACCAATCCGTCAGATATAGCGATCTGGGAAATGCCTGAATTTACGCCTGCCGGTGGCGCCACGTTTGCGAATCGACGCGATGCTGGTGCCCCTTCGACTTATCGCTACGAAACACTGGAAGAATTAACGGCGTTAACCTCGGTAGATATCTGGAGCCACTTTAAAGAGCATCCTTCCAACCTTACCGTTTATTCCTATGCGCCACCCGGGTATTGGGTCACCAATCCTCCCGTTGGCGTGGGTACTCAGGTGAATCTGAGCGGCTCGGCGTCTGATTTGATCAATCGTATGAGCGAAATTACCAATGCTTTTGTGCGCGCAGGTTTCAGCCAGTCTGAATCCGGAGTGCTTTTTAGCAATCTGATTGATTATGTGGATTCCGATCCAATTCCAACAAATTTAGAATGCTGCGTTGAAAATGTGCCAATGATTAACGAGGTGGTGGTCAGCAATAATGTTGTCGTTGCCAACAGCAGTGGCGGTACGGCGGGAAATAAAGATTATACAATTAACCCTGCTGTTTATGTTGAATGCTGGTATCCTTTTTTCTCAGCCCCAGTCGGGCTTTTTGATCTTTGGGGTTCAGTCACGTTTGATGCGCCAGGCATATTTACTGCGCCCGCGGTTAATTTTGGGCCTATGCCCCTTGGGGCTTTTGCGCCCGGCGGTTTTCCATTTAGGATCTGTTGTAACCCACCAGATGTGCCGCATGACGTTTTGCAGGTTACTACCGTCAAGCTTGTTTCTTCAATCACGCTCAGTGTAAAATTAAATGCCGAGATTGTGGATCAAATCACTATTCCCATCACCTTGACGAATGAAAATGACGGCGCGAATAATTCTGTTTCTTATGCATGGGCGGAGTGCCATGATCCAAGATTTAACGCAGATCCGGATAATACAAATCAATGGAGAAAACAATCGGGTACACTTCCTTCGTATACGCTTGGCATGATCAATAGCACGTGGCCGGGCGGCTTGTTCCCAGCCGACAGCGATGGAGATGCAAAAATGTTTGTTGCTAATCAGCCGTTGCGTTCGATTGCCGAGCTTGGTTATCTTGTTTATACTAATGCCCCATGGAAAACGGTAAAACTCTATGGTGCAACCCTCCATCCCGTGCTTGATATATTTGGTCTTTCAACCAATACCAGCGACATCCTTATGACGAACATGGTGTATCGCGGCAGGGTTAACTGCAGTTCAAATTACGCGCTGGATGCGACTGCGGTTGTTTTTGCCGATATGCCGGTTGATCAATATCCGGGAGAAGGGGGGAATGTGCTTCTTATGCCGGCGGCGCAAGCTTTTGCAGAGAAAATATTTAGTAAAGGCATATTCACCAACCTTTCTGATGTTGGCCGTAATCTTAATTCGGCTGATTTTACATTTCCAGCGGGGTTGAATGAGCTTCAAAAAGAAGCTTATTTCCGCAACACCGGCGGGCTGCTGAACGTGCGCCAGAACCTCTTCACGATCATCATCGAGGCCCAGGTGGCCTCGGGCGGCAATATCCCGCGTAATCCGGTCAGACAGCGCGCCGTGGCCCTGGTCTGGCGCGATCCCTATACCGGGGAGATGTTTGTGCGCTCGATTAAATGGCTCCGGGACTGAAGACGGCCTGAAGGCCGGACGACAGACGACGGACGACAGACGACAGACCGGAAAGACGGAGGGCGGGAGACGACCTGAAGGCCGGACGACAGACCAGGCTTTGCCCAAAGGGCTACGCCCTGGCACACGACGGCCTGCTCACCGGCCTGTCCGGCGTAGCCTTGGCGAAGACGGGACGACAGAAGCACGTGGAACGTGACGGCTCGCGCACTGAGATTTGTCAGCCAGAAAAAATGATTGACGTCTGTACCCCATTTGTGCTACAAGTTTGCCCATAAAAGGAGATACTATGAGCAAAACAGCTGTAATCCGAGCCCGGATCGAGCCTGAGTTAAAGCAAGATGCCGAGGGTATCTTCGGCCGGCTGGGCGTCTCTACAACCCAGGCGATCGCGATTTTCTATAAGCAAGTTGTCCTCCGCAAAGGGTTGCCCTTCAATGTTGCCATTCCAAACGAGACAACCCGCAGGACATTTGAAGCCACCGAGGCTGGACGGGATGTGATTCTCTGTAAAAATGCAGAGGATATGTTTAAAAAATTAGGCGTTTGATGCGCGTACCGATTTATACAAAACAGTTTTCCAAAGATGTCAAGCTCGCCCAAAGGCGGGGCAAGAACATGGAGAAGCTGAAATTAATCGCCAGATCCTTGGTTGCCGATGAACGCTTGGATCCCATCTATCGGGATCATAAATTAATCGGAGATTATGCGTTCCGCAGAGAATGTCACATTGAGTCGGACTGGTTACTGATCTATAAAATACAGGGCAATACGATTATCTTCGAGCGAACCGGCACCCATTCTGACCTGTTCCAGAAATGAAGATTACCTCGGCAATGAACTGCCCACGATAGCCCCTTGGGCGAAGGCGGGACCGGATAAATGGCAGGTTGCTTTTTGCGGCCAAATTCATGGTTTTTTGCTTTGACAACGGGTGCCTTCTATTTATAATTCATGCTTGTTAATAAATGGCTATAGTTCTCAGGAAAATAGCCTCACAAACCAAGTCTGTTTTAGTGTTGTTTTTCAATCAAAAATCATAAATCCGAAATTCCGCACAAGGAGGTTATCATTTATGAAAATGACCGTAGGCTTGAGTATGTTATCGGCGGCTGCGCTCGTATTCTTGTTCAGCGCCTCCGAGGCCTCCGCCCAGGCGCGGCGGGTACCACCACCGCGCCCTGCGGCAGCGGGCGCAACAGTCCAGCCGGCTGCGCCGGTAGCGGGCAAGGAAGGCGTAGTGATCCGGAAGATAGACGCCATCGGGCCGGTCGCCAAGGTCAGAACCCCGGAAATCAAGAACGATGCCAACGAGCCACAGGCGCAGGCCCGTGACTGGGCGCGTATCTCGGTTCAATACGAGACCGATGCCGAGTGGATCGACGAACTTGAGTTTCGCTACATGGTCATGGTACAAAACCCCAAAACCAGTGCCTATACCATGTTTCCTGCCAGTGTGACCTATATAGATGTTGCCAAGGGCAAACGCCATACGAGCACGGTGTTTTTACGGCCTGCCACGCTGGAACGCTATGGCGCCGTTGCATGGGCGGGTGTGAAGATTTATCTCAAGGGCAAAGACACGCCGGTGGCCGTGGTGCAGATTCCGGAAAACGATCAGCGCCCCTGGACCGCCCCGGTTGCATCTATGCCGGGAGTGCTCCTGAACCGCGACCAGACCCCGTTTGCCCTGGTGGCGATCGATAATTACGAGACGATCAAGCCGAAATAGCGCGTAGCGCTATTTCGGCTCAGACGACGGACGGCAGACGACGGACGGCAGACGACAGACAACGGACGACAAACTGATTGCTAATCACTAATCACTAATCACTGATAACTGATGACTAATTACTGGGAACTGTTTGCCGATCACTAATTACTGATTACTTCCCAAAATGTCTTTCTTCAAATCCAACCGCGTGATTGCCATGGATATCGGGGCCGCCCAGCTCAAGCTGGCGGAGTTCGCGGTCGGCAAGGCGGGCATCGAGCTCACCAATCTGGCCGTGTGCCCAATGGGCATCGAACCGGGCAGTGAAGCCGATCCCACCATGGCGATCATCGAGGCCATCCAGACGGTCCTGAAAGAAAAGGCCATCCGGCCCGGCCCGGTGGTGCTTTCCGTGACAGGGCAGTCGGCCTTCCTGCGCCTGGTCAAGCTCCCGCCGGTCAAGCGCAACAAAATTTACCAGACCATCCTCTACGAGGCCCAGCAGAACGTGCCCTTCCCCATGGACGAAGTGGTGTGGGACTACCAGCTGATGGGCTCCTCGGAAAACGAGCTTAACGTGATGCTCGTGGTCATCAAGAAGGATATCGTGCAAAACCTGACCGACTGCGTCGAGGCCGTGGGCCTGGATATTGAGATCGTGGACGTGGCGCCCATGGCGCTTTACAATGCCGTGCGCTATAATTACGGGGAACTTAAAGGCTGTACGCTCGTAGTGGATATCGGCGCGCGTTCGACCAACCTGGTTTTCATGGAAGAGGGCCAGTTTTTCAGCCGCAACCTGCCGATCGTGGGCACGGGCAATGTCATTACCCAGCAGTTGATGAAGGAATTCAGCATGTCCTTCAAGGACGCCGAGGAGCTTAAATTTGCCCACGCCTCGGTGGCCTTCGGGGGGTCCTATGAGGATTACTCCGACAAGGTGCTGTCGAAAGTGTCCAAGACCGTGCGCGGCGTCATGACCCGCCTGCACATCGAGGTGGAACGCTCCATTAATTTCTACCATACCCAGCAAGGCGGCACCAATCCCAACCGCATGCTCCTGGCCGGGGGCACTTCCGTCATTGCCCGCACGGACGAGTTCTTCAAGGAAAAGCTGAAGATGGACGTGGAGTACCTGAACCCCTTCCGGAACATCATCGTCAACCAGAACATTTCGGAAGAGGCCATCGGGGCTTGCGCGCACGTCATGGGCGAAGCCGTCGGGGTTGGCCTGCGGTACGCGTTGCCCTGTCCGCTGGAGATCAATCTCCTGCCGCCCAACATCATGGCGGACAAAATCTTTCAGCGCAAAGAGCCGTTTCTGGTGGCCGCGGGAATCAGCTTTGTGCTGATTGTGCTCTGCTGGTGGTTTTTCTTCCACACCATGACCCAGCGGATTGTCTTGCGCCAGGGCGCGGTCCGCGCGCAGGTAACCCAATTGGAAGCGGTTGAGGTCCAATTACAGCCGATTGAAACCCGCCAGGCGGAATTGAAAGCCAAGGCGGAAACGCTCTCCGATATGACCTTTTTGAGGACTCAATGGCTTGACGTGCTGAACGGCATCCATGACTGCATGTTGGATGGCATGTGGCTGGTGTCCTTTGTGCCGGTTACCAAGGCGACGACGGACGACGGACGACAGACGACGGACGACGGAAAACAGGCGGGACGGGGGCGAAGGGGTCAACGGGCGGCGGCCGCCCTGGAGCCGGGGAGCGGCACCCCGAAATGGACGCATATCCAGATCAAGGGCCTGCTCTTTGCCGACAAGGCCACCGACCGTTCCATTGCCGAGTTCCGGGACCGACTGCGGCAGTCGCCTTTGTTTGCCGAGAGCACCGAAATTATACTGACGCCGGCGCTGAACTTGGATGATTATGCCCGGCAGTTCACGATGGAAATCGGGCTGAAGCAGCCGCTCTGACGGAAGGAAGACTATTATGCGTTCCTGGTTCTTCGTTCTTGGTTCTTTGTTGGGGAGGCGGAAATATGTTCTTCGTTGGGAAACTGGATCTGTATGAAGAAAAAATTCAACGCAAAGGTGCAAATTACTTTAAGGCATAGGAATTTCGATCTTGCGGTTCTACCGAACGGCACCGTTGCGGCATCTGCCGCCTAATTTATCGGCGTTGCAATAAACTTTTAGCGGTTTATTCATAACTCTTAAACGAAGAACGAAGAACGAAGAACCAGGAACGTATTGCTTTACCATGAACTTAGCCTTTATTAAAAAACATCCGGTGTTCACGCTGTGCCTGGGCGTCACGGTGCTTCTACTGATTGGCGCCGGGGCGGGCTTGTTCCTCTCGGAGAGGCTGTATGCCCGTCAGGTGCTGGCGCTGGATGCGGTGACGACCCGCCTGCAGCAACTATACCGGCGCGATCCTTTCCCGGCGGCGGCCAACGTGCAAAAGGAAGCCGAGAACCTGAAGGATGTCATTGACCAGTATAACGAATTAAATGAACTCCTGCGCACCGGCCAGGTGAATCTACAGCCCATGAAGGCGGTTGATTTCATGCAATTCAGGGAAAAATCACTGCGTAAACTGCGGTCCAGTATGCAAAACGCCCGTATCAAGTTCCCGGAAAAATACGCCTTCGGTTTTGATAAATATGAAGGCGGGCAGTTGCCGGCCGCGGGCGATGTTCCGCGCCTGGTCCAGCAATTAAAGATTATTGAAGCGCTCTGCGACATTCTCCAGGAGGCGGCCATCGTGGAACTGGTGTCCATCGAGCGCGATAATTTTGAGCGGGCGGCGCCGTCACTGGAAACCGCTTCTTCGCCCGGCGGGGACAAACTGGTTTCCAGCCAGCATTTTAAAATATCGGTTAGAGCCAGGGAAAGCGCGGTGATCGCGATGTTGAACCTCCTGGCCAGCCAGCCGATGTTCACGGTAGTGACGCGGATTGAAATGACCAATCCGCGCCAGGAATACAACTCCGGCGGCCCTGTCGCGGCCCCGGCAGACGCCGTGCGTGCGCCCGGTACGCCGGGTACGCCCGGTACGCCGGGTGCGCCCGAGCCGGTTGCCCGTGAGCGCCAGATCATACTGGGCCGCGAAGAACTGGACGTCAAGTTGGACCTGGATGTGTATCAGTTTGCGCCGTCGCTGGCCTTTAAGGAAGGCGGCAAGAAATAAACAAGAAAAAGAAAGAGTTCTTTGTTCTTGGTTCTTCGTTCTTGGTTGGGGGAGGGATTAATGAAGATTAAACGATTTGAAGATATCGAGGCGTGGCAATTGGCGCGCGAGTTAACCGCTAAAGTGTATGCCCTCACAAAAAAGTCGGGGTTTGCACGAGATTATGGCCTGAAAGATCAGATTCAGCGGGCATCGGGCTCGGTTATGCACAACATCGCCGAAGGATTCGATGGCGGGAGTAACGCGGAATTTATAAAGTTTCTGCGTTATGCTCAGCGGTCCTGTTCCGAGGTTCAGAGCGAACTTTATGTTGCTCTTGATCAAAAATATTTGTCAGCTTCTGAATTTGATGCCGTGTATGCAATGACCGGCAAAACCAGGGCCAAAATCGGCGCCTTTATCAAGTACCTGCTTTCGTGCAATCATGATTAACGAAGAACTAAGAACCAAGAACCAAGAACGTTTCAAGGTCAAACATCCGTGAATATCAGTGAAATCAAGGCTTGGGTCAAAGTGGCGTTCGACAAGGTCGTTCTGTTCGTCGCCCTGTTCGGCCTGTTGTTGTCGTTGATTCTCCTGATCCTGATGGTGGGCCGTGAGCGTAAGAAGTTGGAAGGTCTGAGTCAGAGCCAGGAACAATCCCGTAATCTCTCCCAGGCGGCCCGTCTGCTGGATATGACGTTCCTGGACGAGGGCATTGAAGAGTTGCAGGCGCCGGAACAAATCGCCGCCTGGAGCAATCGTTTGATGGTGGCGGAATTGCGCGTGAAGTGTGTGAAGTGCGGCCGTCCCATTCCCGTTGACGCGGATGTGTGCCCGTTCCGGAATTGCGGCGCGCAACAGCCGGCGGTGCTCAAGGCGAAAATCAAGGATAGTGATTTTGATGGCATGCCCGATGAATGGGAGCTCAAGCACGGGCTGAACCCGAACGCGGACGATGCCCTTCAGGATGACGATGCCGATGGATTCACCAACTTGGAAGAATACCAGGCCGGCAGTAATCCGTGCGATGCGGATGCGCATCCGTCATACGCGGAAAAATTACGGGTTATAAAAATCGGGCGCACGCCCATGCCGCTAAGCTTCCAGGGTGTCCAGCGCCTGAGCACAAACGATGTGCGCTTCCTGCTGAAAAACAAGCAAACCCGGCGCGACACCTATGCCAAACTGGGCGAGACGGTGGATGGCTATAAACTTGTCAAATACGATGAAAAAAAGGTTAAGGTCAATAAAAAGACCTTTGATGTGGATGTTGACGTTTCGGTGCTGACGGTCAGCAAGGACAACAAGATGATTCCTTTGACCATCAACAAAGATAACCAGGGCGAAATTGGGGCAAGCCTGATTTTCCTGGTGGATCAGACGAAGATGGTGGTTAAACTGGGCGACGTTATAAAGCTTAAAAATAGTTCATATAAGATTATTGACATTAAAAAAGATACGGTTATTCTTGCAGACATAAATACCGGTATGGAGATGCCTGTGCAACCATTTTCCGAGGCGGATAAACAGCTGTATCCCGGGATTGGCGCGTTGAAGTCCGATAGTTCTCCGGTTATTAAACCGTAAAGCGAGCAATGCTACGATGAAATCATCGGTCACCTTTTTTATTGCTCTGGGGCTTCTGTTGGCAGGCATGGCCTTGCCTGTCTGTGCCCAAGACGAAACCCCGGCGCCTGTTGCTGTTGCGCCGGCCAATTCTACCACGGAAACAACCAATGTGGCGGACACGGCGGCGTCAGCCGTACCGGCGGCGCCGGCCGTTGAAAAGCCCGCGACTCCCGCGGTTGCCGCGTCCATGTCAGAAGAGCCTGAGGAAGAAGAGACGGAATCGGCGCCCGCCGCAAAGACTGCTGCCGAGACGGTGACTACGGTCACGCCGGCAGTCGCCGAATCAGCCGCGCCTGCCGTTGAAAAGCCTGTGACTCCCGCGCCCGCCGCTGTCATGCCGGCCGATTCTACCACGGAAACACCCAAGGCGGCGGACACGACGGCGACAGCCGCACCGGCGGCCCCGGCTGCACCCGCGGCAGCTGAAAAAAAGGAACCAGTATCGCAAGCGGAATCCCCGGCCCCGGCCGTTGAAAAGCCCGCGGCTCCCGCGGTTGCCGCATCCATGTCGGAAGAACCTGAAGAGGAAGAGACGGAATCGGTACCCGCCACAATGACTACGGTCACGCCGGTAGTTGCCGTATCAGTTGCGCCTGCCGTTGTTACGCCGGCCGATTCTGCTACGGGAACACCTAAGGCGGTGGATACGGCGGCACCGGCGGCATCGGCCGCACCGGCTGTACCTGCGGCCATGCCGGAAAAACCGGTGGAAGAAAAGACGATCGCGAAAAAAGGGTCAGATTTTGAATTAGATCGCAGTTCGGTAAATGCGGCGCCGGAGGCCCCGCCCGTGGTTACGGGCCCACCCGCGGTTGCGGGCAAACCAGTGGAGGCCGAAAAAGTCGAAGCCAAACCACAACCGAAGACATCGTTCTGGAGTCGCCTGTTCGGTAGCAAAAAGGGCGCCGCCGCAGCGGACGGACGACGGACCGAGGACAGCGGTAAGCGGCCAGAGGTAAGCGCTGAGGCCCCGGCAGAGGCAGCTCCGGAAAAGTCTTCGGAAACGATCGCTGCCGTGACGGTGACCAACAAGACGCTCACTCAGGAAGAGTTGGTCGCGGCCCAGGAAGAAGTCCGTCGGCAGGCGAAAGAAGTGGAGGCGTTAAAAGCTTTGGATTTGGCCTATCAAGCGATGGGCCGGAATGAATTTGAAGCCGCCTTGAAGTATTTTAACCAGGCCATGAACGTGATGCCCGTCCGTCCGCATACGGTGGAAACGCGGCAAAAGGCCATGCAAAGTCAGGCCGAGTGCGAATACCGCATTGCCTTGAATTATTATAAGGATGGCAAGTATCAGGAAGCCAAGGATGCCATCCGGCGCGCGTTAGGTTACTATCCGGCGCATCAAAAAGCTGCCCGGCTGAGCGATCAAATTAAGAAGGACGAAACCCGGCGTGTCGAGGACGCCGCAAGACCCGTGCCCGTGCGCCAGGCTCCGGAACACCTGGATCGGGTAAAACAGATCCGCGCATCAATTGACCTCGGCCAGCAGTATTATACCGTCGGCGAGTATGATAAAGCCCGGCGCGAATTTAAAAATGTGCTGGTGCTTGACGAAAAGAACGAAGAGGCGGCCGCGTGGCTGAACAAAGTCTACGAAAAAATGTATAGTCTGGAAACCGACCAGATGAACCGCCAGCAGGCCGACATGGTTGCACAGGTGCGCGACACTTGGACCCCGCCGGTGAAGCGCGAAACAGCTGGCCCGGAGGCGCGCATCCAGGAGGCCACCGTCACCGACAAAGGCAAGCGCCGTCTGCTGGAGAAGTTGAACGGCATCATGATTCCGCAATTAGATTTTCGACAGGCCAATATTGTGGACGTCATTAAATACCTGGATCAGGCCAGTATCGCCTGCGACAAGGACTCGGCGCCGGGCGAGAAAGGCGTGAACTTCATTCTGCAACTTAAGCGTCCCGGCGCCGCCGCCGAAACGGCGCCAGCCACGGCGGTCCAACCCTCGGAAGGTGAATTGGCCGGCGAGGGCGGAGGGGCGACTGCCGCGCAGGGCAATTTGCCTGCCGTGACATTGAATTTGCGCAACGTTGTCCTGATGGATGCCATTAAATACATTACGGAAGTAACGGGGCTGAAATACCGGATCGAGGAAAATGTGGTGGTCATTACCCCGAGTGATGTGGTCTATGGCGAACTGATTACGCGCACGTATAAAGTCCAGCCCTCCATTGCGGAAACGATCATGGGTGTCGCCGGTAGTGCTGGCAGCGGAGGTGGCGATAAGACGGAACTGGGCGGCACGGCGCCGACCGTGGAACGGACCGACGTTAAAAAGTTTTTTGTGGATGCCGGCGTGCCTTTTCCGGAAGGTACCTCCATTGCCTATAAACAGAGCCTCAACCTGCTGATTGTCAAGAACACGGCCGATAATCTGGAAAGCTTTGAGCGCATCCTGACCTCCCTGAACGTTGTACCGGTGCAGGTGGAAATTGAGGCCCGTTTTGTGGAAGTTGCCCAAGAAGATTTGGAAGAACTGGGCGTTGAATGGCTGCTGAACGATAACTGGGAACTGGCCGAAAATGCCGGCGCCGGCGCCGGCATTCCGTTGGCGAGCCGGGAACGTGTCCAGATGAATAAGAACACCTTTTCCAAGGGTCTGCGCAACCTGGCCTCGGGCGCCAGCGGTATTTCGGCGACTCCCGGCGGCAACATGGCCGGTATTCTGTCAATTTCCAGTATTCTGACCAATCCGGAAGTAACCATGGTTTTACATGCCCTGGAGCAGAAGAGCGGCGCCAACCTGCTTTCGGCGCCCAAGGTTACCACCAAGAGCGGGGCCAATGCCGAAATCAAGGTGGTCGAGGAGTTGATTTATCCGACCGAGTTTGAATTGACGCCGCCCATGGTTTCGGGCAGTGGCAGTGGCAGTCAGGCCGTGCTATCCAAGGCCTTTGTCACGCCGGCGGCGTTTCAAACCCGCGACACGGGTGTGATTCTGAACGTGACGCCGACGGTTGGGCCGGACGGATTTTCCATTGATCTGGTTATGCTCCCCCAGGTGGTCGAGCTCGCAAACTGGATCAATTACGGCTCCACGATAATTGACCCGACCACGGGCCTTCCGGAACTCATGAATATGCCCCAGCCGATTTTTAAAAGCCGCAATATTACCACCAGCATCACCATCTGGGACGGCCAGACCGTGGTCATGGGCGGGATGATTTCGGAAAAGCAATCCACCACCCTGGATAAAATCCCCATCCTGGGCGACATTCCATTGTTAGGTTATCTTTTCCAGAGCAAGACCAGCGACAGCAAGAAATACAACCTGTTGATCTTTGTCACGGCCAACTTGGTGGATCCGGCCGGCAACAAGATCAACAAGGAGCTTATTGCGACCGCCGTGGGCACTGGTAATGCGCCGGCCGCCGCCCCCCAGGCAAGCCCCTGAGCTCAGAAATGCAGAATGCAGAATGCAGAATGCAGAAATATTTTCTATCATTATGCATGATGTTTACCACTACTCAAGCCTGAAGTCTAAATGTTCTTAATTTCTTGTTGTGTTCCTGTAATTCTGCATTCTGCATTCTACATTCTGCATTTCTTATATGTCTTCCTCGCTCTTACTCGTGGATGCGCTGGGCATTGCCTATCGCGCGTTTTATGCCATTACGGGGCTAACCACGGCCGCCGGGCGACCCACCAATGCGGTGTACGGATTCATCAAAACGCTTATGCAGATGGAGCGGATCTGGCACCCGTCGCACAAGCTGGTGGTCTTTGATGGCGGCGCCCCCGCCGAACGCCTGAAGCTGCTGGCCACGTATAAGGCCCAACGGCCGGCCATGCCGCCCGCGCTACGCGCCCAGTTGCCGGTCATTGATGCCTGGCTGGATGCCGCAGCAATTGCCCATGTGCGCCTGGATGGCCGCGAAGCGGATGATGTCGCGGCCTCGGTGGCGGTCCAGGCGGCGGCCGCGGGCCTGGACGTCCTGGTGGCATCCAGTGACAAAGATCTCCTGCAAGTGGTAACCCCGACGATTGCTGTTATAACACCAGGCAAGGCGGCGGAAAAAATCGGGCCGGCCGAAGTGCTTGCCAAAATGGGTGTCCGCCCGGACCAGGTGGTGGACTGGCTGGCACTGACGGGCGACAGTTCCGATAATATTCCCGGCGTGCCGGGTATCGGCGCCAAGACGGCGGCGAAACTGCTCCAGCAATGGCAATCCCTGGCCAACGCGCTTGACCATGTGGCGGACGTCGAACCGGAAAAGACACGGAAGACACTCCAGGAGCATCGCGAACTGATTGCGCGCAACTTGCTCCTGCTCCGCCTGCAGACGGATATTGATTGCGGAGCATCGCTGGCTGACATGCAGGCGCGGCCGCCGGATGCGGGAGGCCTGCTGGCGTTCTATGAGGAAATGGAGTTTCATACGCTGGCCAAGGCGCTCCGCGAACCCACGCTGTTCTGAAGATAGACTGTAGGCTGAAGCAGGCCGTGGACCGTAGGCCGTTGACTGCGGGAATAAACAGGGGAAACGCATTTCCCTGCACCTGCCATGTGCAAATGTATTTCTTTTTTTAAGCTAATTTACCCGTGTTTCTTCCTGCAGTCTACAGCCCACAGTCTACAGTCGATTCGCTTCCACTCATGAAAATCCGCGCGCTTAAAATTTTGCTGGCCGTGCTGGGACTGGTCGCGCTGTTTGCCGCAGGGCTGGCCATTCGGCGCGTGGTGCTTTCGGCCCAGTTCGAGCAGTATGGCCGGCCCTTGCCGTTCAACATGGAAAGTGCGTTGGAATTCCGGTACGTCCGCATGCTTTTTGAAACCGGGCATATCCCCCGCCTCGATAAAGCCGTCCAGGTGCCGGAAGGCGTCGTGGTGTGCGCGACCTATACCCTGGGCGCGGAATATGTCTATGCCGCGGCGGCGCGTCTGTTCCCCTGGCCGAACTCCCTGGCCGAGCTTGGGCAGGCGGGCAGGCCCAAAACTCTTCCGCTGGATGATCGCGTGCGCTGGACCGCCGCCGCCTGGTTCTGCCTCGGTATTCCGCTGATGAGTCTTTGGCTGTGGGCGTGGACGCGTTCCATCTGGGCGGCGGGTCTGGCCGGCGCGTATTATGCCGTGGCACTGGCCGCCGTAATGCGTTCTACCGGCCAGGAACTCCAGCATGAAAATTTTGCGCTGCCGTTCCTTATTGCGCACTGGGCCCTGGGCGCGCTGGCGAACCGGACTAAAGGGCGCAGTGCCTTTTTCATTGCGGCCCTGTTTTCCGCCTTAATGCTTGCGTGCGCCGTGTCGTTCTGGGACTTGATTCAGTATTATATCGTCCTCTGGGGAATTTGGTCTTACGTCCGGTTTGTAGCTGGAAAGTATTTCCGGGATTACCGCGCGTGCCTGGCGTGGTGGCTGATTTTGCTGGCGCTGGCCGGCGCCGGAGTGCTGAACCCCTACCTGCGCGCGCACGCGTTTACAGGTTCGTTTGCCATGTTGTTGGCCTATGGCGTGGCGCTGGGCTTGGGCGCCGAGCGGTTGTTGCAAATCGGTGTAGCCGCGCCTGTGAGGGCGTGGATTTCTCCGGTGGCCACGGGCTCACGCCCGCGGCTACATTTTTGGCGAACTCTCGTGCTGGCGTTGACGGCCCTGTTGCCGCTTATCGCGGGTGCGCTCTGGATCCAGCAATACGGCGAAACCTACAGCCATTTTGGCGAATTGCTTTGGGCCAAGCTCCGGTTCCTTAACCAGAAACCCGCCGATCCCGCGCTCCTGACCTTTGACCAGCGCATACTCTGGACGGCGCCCTTAAATTCCGCAACTTTCCTGTTGACAGCCACCTTGTTTCCTGTAACACTTTGCCTGTCTGTATTAGCAGGCATCATCGCCCTTTTTCATACACGCGCGCATCCGGATCCCGAAATCAATCAACTGCTGGGTTACACGGTCATCTCACTTCTGGCCTTTGTATTTTTCATGCGGTTTCATGTGTTCCTGATCCTGGGATTTGCCGCCCTGCTCGGATGGTTGGGTTACTGGGTGTCCGTCAAGCGTAGTTTTATCCGTTGGCTGATCATGGTGCTGTTGCTGGCCGGGGTGGGGGTGGAAGCCGCGCATGTTATGAACAACCCCGTGCGCTGGGGCAGTGTGCCGGTATATTTGAACGAAAAGCGGGAACTCTGCCGATGGCTGCGGGCCAATGTGGGCGGCGAGAGCGTACTGGCCAATTTTGGATTGAGTTCTTTTTTACTGACCTATGCAAATTGCCCCATTGTTTTGCACCCTAAATTCGAAGCGCCAGGCATCCGGGCACGGGTGCGCACCTACGGGGAGGCGCTATTCAAATCCAACGAGGATGGTTTTCGCGCATGGATGGAACCCTTTGGCGCTCCCTATTATGTGTACGCGCTGGGTGAGTTTGCCGATATTCAGCCGGAATCCCAAATGCGATATTGCGTGAATGCGTTGAATCCGCCGCCGTCGGCCGCTGCGCGGCTGTTTGAAAAACGCCCCGAGCAGGGTCGCTATTTTCGATTTTTGTGGGGGAATGCCAAGTACCGTGTGTTTCGCGTCATTACGCGCGCGGACGAGCTTTCCGCCGGGCGCTTGGCGGCAGAGGCCATGCAAGCCTTGCGTCAGGGCCGAAGACCGGATGCGGAAAACAAGGCGACGCAGGCCCTGATGTACGACCCGCAGAATACGAATGCCATGCAGGTCATCCTGCGGCTGCGTTAGATATTGCCAATCTTGTAAGCAGTTCCCCGATTATGGCGAACAATATATCAGGCAAGGCAAAGATGGTCACATCCGTTCCCTGGTTGCGGATTTGCGTCACGGGCGGCATTGCCTGCGGGAAAAGCCTGGTGGGCGCCTACCTGGCAGCGCGGGGTGTCGCGGTCATTGAGGCGGATACGGTGTGCCATGACCTTATGCGCGCAGGTATGCCGTTGTTTGCGCAGATCGTAGCCGCTTTTGGCCGCGAGATCCTGGCGACGAATGGTAGTGTTGACCGTGCGGTATTGGGGCGGCGCGTGTTCGGCGATGCGGCGGCCCTGGGCCGGCTGAATGCCCTCTTGCATCCGGCGGCGCAAGGCGCCATCGAGGCGTGGGTTCTCGCGCGGCGGGAAGAGGCCCGCCTGCAACCAGTTGCAGCGATCAGCGATCAGAAATCAGAAATCATAAATTCCGCTCAGAGGTGGTGCGGCGGTGTGGTGGCCATTATTCCCCTGCTCTATGAGGCGGTCTGGGAGGCGGCCTGGGATCGGGTGATTTGTGTTGGCGCGCCGATTGCCCTGCAACGTGAGCGCTTGCGCTCCAAAGGATTTACGGAAAAGGAGGCACATGATCGGATGGCGGCCCAGTGGCCGGTGGAGGAGAAAATGAAACGTGCGGATTATGTGGTTTTTAATGCGGGCACGCAGATGTGTGCGCAACAGCAAACCGTCCAAGTTATGCAACATATCGGAATACATGTGGAGAAAAGCGATGGAAGATAAACGGAACATGAATGAAAACAAATCCCGGCGCCCGGGACCTTCCCTGCGCCATCCACGAGGGCGTACAGCTATGTCTAAAATTTACATGGAAAATGGCGCCATGCCGCCAAGCCGGCATAGTCATGATAGTGCTCCAGGCAACGCACCGGCTGCGAACGCAGAGGTCAGCGCCGGGTCGGCGCCCGTAGCCGGTTCGGCGGCGGACCAGGGCGGGCCGAACGGGAACGTATCGAACGGTAACGCGCCGAACCATGTTGGGGCAGTCACGGCGCCCGCGCCGGTTGCATCCGCCGGGCGAGGCAAGGACCTGACCCTGCATCTCTCGGAGCTCCAGCAGAAATCCGTGCCTGAACTTAACGAACTGGCGGCCCGCTACCATCTGGTGGATCTGGGCGCCCTGCGCAAGCACGAGCTGATCTTTGAAATCCTCAAGGCCAATGCCTATCAGCATGGCACGATTTTCGGCAAGGGCGTCATCGAGATCCTGCCGGACGGGTTTGGATTCCTGCGCTCGCCGAATTACAACTACCTGCCCTGTCCGGAAGACATTTATGTTTCGCCGTCGCAGATCCGGCGCTTTGCCCTGCGGACCGGCGACACGGTGGAAGGCGAAATACGCTCGCCCAAGGATAAGGAACGCTTTTTTGCGCTGTTGCGCGTGGACAAAGTGAACGACAGCGATCCTGAAAAGAGCGGGCGCAAGATTCCCTTTGAAAACCTGACGCCGCTCTTTCCCGACCGGCGCTTCATCCTGGAGCGGGAACAGGAAGAGGTGTCCATGCGCGTCATGGATATCTTTACACCCATCGGCATGGGTCAGCGCGGCGTGATTGTGGCGCCGCCGCGTACCGGCAAAACGGTGCTCCTGCAAAAAATAGCCAACAGTATTTCCAAGAATCATCCCGATGTGTACCTGGTTGTCATGCTGATTGATGAGCGGCCGGAGGAAGTGACCGACATGGAACGGCATACGAGCGCCCACGTGTTGAGTTCCACTTTCGATGAACCGCCGGAGCGGCACATCCAGGTGGCGGAAATGGTCATCGAGATGGCCAAGCGCATGGTGGAATGCGGACGGGATGTCGTCATCCTGCTGGACAGCATCACGCGCCTGGCGCGGGCCTACAACACGATGGAACCGCATAGCGGCAAGATCCTGTCCGGCGGCGTGGATTCCAATGCCCTGCATAAGCCCAAGCGGTTCTTCGGCGCCGCCCGTAACATTGAGGAAGGCGGAAGCCTGACCATCATTGCCACGGCCCTGGTGGATACCGGCAGTCGCATGGACGAGGTGATTTTTGAGGAATTCAAGGGGACGGGCAACATGGAACTGAGTTTGGACAGGCATCTCGTGGACAAGCGTGTCTTTCCGGCCATCAATATCGAAAAATCCGGTACGCGCAAAGAAGAGTTACTGCTGCATCCGGACGAACTGAACAAGACCTGGATTCTGCGCAAGGCTTTGAACGGGGTTCCCCCGGTCGAAACCATGGAACTGGTGATCAGCAAGCTAAAAAAGACCAAGAGTAATGCCGAGTTTCTGATGACCATGAAAGAATGAGGAGTAATTTAGTGATTGAGTGATTCGGTGGTTTAGTGATTTAATACCTTCTTTGTTTCGCAAACTAATATAATCGCTCAATCACTGAATCGCTAAATAATCTTGGGGGTGGCGTGAAGGTAAAAGTCGAAAAATCAGGACCCTGTCGTAAAATACTGCATGTGGATGTGCCGGCGGACATCGTGGCGGCGGAATATAAAACCGTGATTGCCGCGTTTGTTAAAATGGCGCGTGTGCCGGGCTTCCGGCCGGGCCGGGCGCCGCAGGCGCTGGTTGAGCGTCGGTATGCCAAGGAAATTGACGAGGACGTGCGCGATGCCCTGGTCGGGCGAACATACCCGGAGGCGTTGAAGCAGGCGCCGTTGGATCCCCTGGCCGTTTTGGACCTAAACGTCACGTTGAAACGCAATGAGCCCATGACCTACAAGGTCACGCTGGATGTGCCGCCCGAGTTTAAATTGCCGAAATACAAGGGGCTGAGCCTTAAGGAAAACCCGATTGACGTGTCCGAGGATGCCGTCCAGAAAGCGCTGGATGCGTGGCTCGAGCGCCTGTCGCAATTCGAGGCGGTGGAGGGCCGCGCCGTCCGCAAGGGCGATCTGGTGCAGGTCGATTACGAAGGCCGGTTCGATGGAAAACCCCTGGCCGCACTGGGCAAGCATGTCACCGGCCTGGGACAGGGCAAGGATTTCTGGGTCATGGCGGATGAAAACGCCTTCCTGCCCGGGTTTGATACGGGACTCCTGGATCTTTCCGTCGGCGCTCAGAAAGAGATTGCCGTCACCTTCCCGGCCGATTTCAAAGTCCAGGAATTGACCGGCAAGACGGCCGTCTACCAGGTGCAGGTCAAGGCGATCCGCGAGAAACGGCGACCGACGCTGGATGCGGAACTCCTGAAAAAAGCCGGCGTGGAATCCGAGGCCGACCTGCGAGGCAAGCTGAAAGAATCGTTGCAGGACGAGGCCAAACGTTCTGAAAAATTGCGGCTTAAGGAAGAAATTGTCCGGCACTTGCTCGACAAAACCACGCTGGATCTGCCCGAAACACTGGTGCAGGAAGAGGCCCGCAACCTGTTTGCCTCCATGGTCCGTCAGAACTTGACGCGGGGTGTCTCCCGGGAGCAGGTGGCAGAAAAAAAGGCGGACCTCTTGACAGCGGCGACAAACACGGCCACGGAAAAAGTCAAGATCGGGTATATTCTGCATCGTATCGCGGAGGAAGAAAAAATCGCGGTGGAAGATGCGGAAGTAAACCAGTTTGTGGAGACGCTTGCGGCGCGCTATCGCATGCCGAGCGACGCGTTGCGCAAAGAATTGGAGGAAAAGAAGGAGCTGGATTCCATCCGGCACCAGGTGCGCATGGACAAGACCCTCGATTTTCTGCTGGCCAATGCCAGAATGAACGAAGAGGGCTTTTTCAGCCGGCTGGTCGGGCGCTGACGGAATTTATGATTGCTGATTGAAACATGGAAATGCTGATAGATTAGCTAACGAGTTCATAATGCGAATTGTGATGGATCGGATGGTTGTGATTGGAGAATTGTATTGGTGTTTTTATCAACAATCATAAATCCGAAATCATAAATCAACAATGGGAGATAGATTATGGGCAGTAAGAACCAGATGTTAGTGCCGATGGTGGTGGAGCAAACCGGACGCGGCGAACGCGCCTACGATATCTATTCGCGGCTGTTGAAGGACCGCATTATTTTCCTGGGCAGCGCCATTAGCGACGAAGCCAGCAGTCTCATCGTGGCCCAAATGCTGTTCCTGCAGGCGGAAGACGCCAATAAGGAAATCAGCTTCTATATCAACTCGCCCGGCGGTTCGGTAACGGCGGGCATGGCCATTTATGATACCATCCAGTTTCTCAAGTGCGATGTCGCCACTTATTGCGTGGGCCAGGCGGCCAGCATGGGATCCATCCTGCTGGCGGCCGGAACGCATGGCAAACGCTTTTCCCTGCCGAATGCGCGGATCATGATGCATCAGCCCTGGGGCGGGGTGCAGGGGGCGGCCTCCGATATCAGCATCCAGGCCCAGGAAATTCTGCGGATCCGCGATATTCTTAACGGCATTCTGGCCCAGCATACCGGCAAATCAATCGAGGTGGTTGCCAAGGATACGGACCGGGATTTCTTCATGTCCCCCGAGGAAGCCAAAAACTATGGCTTGGTGGATGAGGTGCTCACCGGACGCAAGGTCCCGGAACTGAAGAAATGAAGAAATGCAGAATGCATTCTGCATTCTTAATTCTACATTTATTTCATCGGAGATGAAAATGGCCAAGCGCTCAATGCCCACTTGTTCTTTCTGCGGCCGCGCCCGGAACCAGGTCAATCAATTGCTCGTGGGGCCGGGCTGCAACATCTGCGATGCCTGCGTCGAACTGAGCCGCAAGGTTTTGAGCGAAGGTGCGCCGGCCCAAAACGCCGGTGTGGCCACCGGTTCCGGCGTGGACGTTGCCGCCGGTGCGCCCGTGGGCGCTGGTGCGGCCATTGCCGCCGATGTGCCGGCGCTCAAGGTACCCAAGCCGCATGAAATCAAGGCGTTCCTGGATGAGTATGTAATTGGCCAGGAATACGCCAAGAAGGCGCTGGCCGTGGCGGTGCATAACCATTACAAGCGCCTGAATCAGGGCACCCACTTTCCCAAGAACGATCCGCTGGCCGGCGTCGAAATTCAAAAAAGCAATATCCTGCTCATTGGGCCGACAGGCAGCGGCAAAACGCTCCTGGCGCGGACCTTGGCGCGCCTGCTCGATGTGCCCTTCAGTATTTCGGATGCCACCCCGCTTACGGAGGCCGGCTATGTCGGCGAGGATGTTGAAAATGTGCTTCTGCGCCTGATTCAGGCCGCCAACATGGACGTGGCCCGCGCGGAACGGGGCATTATATATATTGACGAGATCGATAAGATCGGGCGCAAGGCCGAAAATGTTTCCATCACGCGCGACGTGTCCGGGGAAGGTGTTCAACAGGCCCTCTTGAAAATCCTGGAAGGCACCGTGGCCAATGTGCCGGCGCACGGGGGCCGCAAGCATCCCCAGGAGCAGTTCATCAAGATCAATACCGAGGGCATTCTCTTCATTTGCGGGGGCGCCTTTGTCGGGCTGGAGGATATTGTCCGCCGCCGGGAGGGGTCACGCGCGATCGGGTTTATCCGGCCGCAGGCGCCGATGCGCCCGCATGCCGGGGAGGGGCCGGGAACGGAACACCCCCGCCGTCCGGAATTTCGTAACCCGCTGCATGCCGTGGAACCTGAAGACCTGATCCGTTACGGCCTGATCCCGGAATTTGTGGGGCGCCTGCCGGCGGTCGTGGCGCTGAACGAATTATCGGAAGATGACCTGGTGCGGGTGCTTACGGAACCGAAGAACAGCATGGTCCGCCAGTACGAAAAACTGATGGCCATGGAAAACATCAAGCTCTCCTTTGCACCCGCGGCCCTGCGGGAGCTGGCCCGCCTGGCGGTGCGCAAGCATACGGGCGCCCGCGGCCTGCGTTCCATCCTGGAAAGGGTCATGCTGGATATCATGTACGAAGCGCCCATGCAATCTCAGGAGCGCGCATGCCAGATTAGCAAGACGGTCATTGACCAGCACTATGCGCCGGATCCTGAGAAAGACGCCGGACGCCAGACGCCAGACGCCAGACCTAAGAAAACGAAAAACGGCCTGCTCTCCGACTTGACCGCCGACCAGTCCGCCATAGCTCAAAGGGCGACGGCGGAAGCTGTTTGAGCGAAGTGGTAAGCCTGAGGGCGGAAGACGGACACCGGATGCCGGACGACAGACACCAGTCCGGAGAAGATAGAAGAAGTATCTTTGTAAGTTCTGGCTGGTGTCCGGTGTCTGGCGTCCGTCCTCAGGTTTCACGCAGCGGGCCGGTGGGTTTGTTGCGGTCATCCAGCACTAGGACCAGGGGACGATGACGGCGGGCTTCGTCGGTCGGAACCGCGCCGAATGCCAGGATCACCAGCCGGTCACCCACCGCGCCAAGGCGCGCAGCCGGACCGTTCAAGCAGATCATGCCGTCCCCGGCTTTACCTGGGATGGCATACGTTTCAAACCGGTTGGCATTGGCCATGTTCGAGACCAGCACCTTTTCATAAGGCAACAGCTTGACCGCATCCATCAGGTCGCGGTCAATTGTCAGGCTGCCTTCATATTCCGGCATGACGTGCGTGACGCGTGCCATGTGCAATTTTGATTTTAACATGATGGAAAACATGGGTGCTCCTTTACGAGGACAACATAATGGCTGCGGACCATAAAAGCAAGTGCCGGATTGCGCCAGGGTGGATGAGTATCGGACTGGCTTTCGTCGCTGCCCTGCTGCTGGCGCCGGCTCTTTCGGCTCGCGAGGTGGCTATCACGCTTCTGCATACCGCCGACGTGCATGGTCAGGTGGCGGCCGTAATTCCGGATCGTGAAAAAGAGCCGGGCGGCGGGCTCCTGCGCTGTGCCACGCGTATTGGGGAAATTCGCCGTAAGGAAGACAATGTAATCCTCGTGGATTGCGGCGACCTGATCCAGGGCTCACCGGAAAGTTTTTTAACCCAGGGCCGGATTATCGTGGAGGCAGTGCGGCAGTTGCGCTACGACGCGCTGGTGCCGGGCAATCACGAATTTGACGGCGGGGTGGATGCGCTCCGCCGGTTCTACGCCCAGGCTCAAATCCCCGTGTTGGCGGCTAATATCCACGGAAAGCAGGAACCGGTTTTGCCGGGCGCGGGTCCCTTCCTATGCAAGGATGTGAATGGTGTTCGCGTGGTGATTCTGGGGCTTGCCAATCCGCTGATCCCCCTGTGGTCGCGACCGCGCTTGCTGGGCGACGTGACGGTGGAAACTTCCCTGGACGCCCTGCGCCGGGTCATGCCGCTGGTGCGCGCGCAGAAGCCGGATATCCTGGTGCTGGCCGCACACCAGGGTTTGCGGGAATGGGGTGACGATCCGGCCAATGAAGTTCACGCGATTGCCCAGGCCTTTCCCGAATTTGATGTCATCCTGGGTGCGCATACGCACCAGGCCGTGGAATGGAAGACCGTGAATGGCGTTGCCTATACCCAGGCCGGGCCCTACGGACTGTGGCTGGGCGTTGTGCGACTGGTTTTCGATACGCAGACACGCCGGGTCAAGTCAAAGCAGATTCAACTACTGGCCGTGGATTCTACCGTGGCTCCGGACAAGGCCTTGGAAGATCAGGTGGCCAAGTCTTTGAAGGAAACAAAGCAATATCTGAACCAGGAGGTCGGCGTTGCGGCGGTCGAACTGAAGCCAACGTCGCGCGTTCGTGGTCAGTCTGCCATCCAGACCTTGATCGCTGAGGCCATCGCCGAGCGGGTCCAGGCGGACGTGGTGATCCACGGAACCTTGTCTGAGGCATTCCTGCGCGCGGGGTCCATTACCATGCGGGATGTCTGGCGGATTGTGCCCTATGACAATTATATTGGCGTGGCGCGCCTGACGCTGGATGAGCTCCGTCAGATTCTGGAAGAAAACAGCGGTTTCTTTAACTCCCGTGACTTTCGGGGGGTCTATGGCTTGACCTATGACCTTGAACCCAAAGCGGCGGCGGGTAAGCGCATTTCCAATATCCGTCTGACTGGAAGCCGAAGCACAGACGACCGACGGCAGACGACAGACGACAGACCGGAAAAGACGGACGACGGACGACAGCCTGCCCTGCGAAGCCCTGGCGAAGCAGGGACGACAGAAGGCGGGGTAAACGCGCGTGTGCGGGTGGCGTTTAATAGCTACGACATGGCCTCTGCCGGCGGTCGGTTTCGGCGCCTGCGGGCCATCCTGGACCAAAGCACATCCCGCCTGGAAGAATACCCGGAGGCGGATACCCGCGCCGCCGTCCTTGCCTATCTTCGCCGGCATCAGCCCCTGGATATCCAGGTGGTGCCCGGCGCGCATGTCGTCCGCGAGCCGAAATAGTATTTCTTTTTTATCCCGCCGGCGGTAATCTTATTAATTGGATTTGTTTGACTAATAGGACGTATTGAACTTATGAGCAAGGAATGGATTATCATCGCGGGCGCCCGCGAGCATAACCTTAAAAACATCACCGTGCGCATTCCGCGCAACCAAGTGACGGTTATCACGGGGCTGAGCGGTTCCGGGAAGTCGTCGCTGGCGTTCGATACGCTGTATGCCGAAGGTCAGCGC
This sequence comes from Kiritimatiellota bacterium, assembly GCA_026398415.1. Taxonomy (GTDB): domain Bacteria; phylum Verrucomicrobiota; class Kiritimatiellia; order JAAZAB01; family JAAZAB01; genus VSJD01. The sequence continues at coordinate 38,449 of JAPLSY010000018.1, forward strand.
AAATACGTGGAGAGTCTTTCGGCCTACGCCCGCCAGTTCCTGGAGCAGATGCAAAAGCCGGACGTGGACTATATTGAGGGACTTTCCCCCGCCATTTCCATTGAACAGCGTACGGCTGGTTCGAATCCCCGGTCCATCGTTGCCACCAGCACGGAAATCCACGACTACCTGCGGCTTCTGTTTGCCACCATTGGCCACCCGCATTGTCCCCGCTGTGGGCGGCCGGTGGCGCGGCAAAGCGCCGAGGAAATTGTGGAGCGTCTTCTGCAGTTGCCGGTCCGGACCAAGCTTTCCCTGCTGGCGCCCCTGGTGCGCGATCGCAAAGGGCAGCACGAGGAAGTGTTTGAGACTGCCCGGCGCCAGGGATTCGTGCGGGTGCGCGTGGACGGCGTACTTCTGGAACTGGACCAGGCCAAAGTACTGGATAAGAAGAAAAAACATACCATTGACCTGGTAGTGGACCGCCTGATCATTACCAACCTGATCCGCTCGCGCCTGACGGATTCCGCCGAATTAGCCTTGCGCCAGGGCGGTGGCATGATGATTGTGTTGCACCAGGATCCTAACGGCCTATGGCGCGAAACGATCTATTCCGAGAAGCATGCCTGCCCGGATTGCGGCATCAGCTTTGAGCCGCCGACGCCCCGCCATTTTTCCTTCAACAGCCCGTATGGCGCGTGTCCCGCCTGCTCCGGCCTGGGCATTCGCCTGCTTTTTGACGAAGATCTGGTGGTGCCCAACCGCGAACTATCCATCGAAAAAGGGGCCATTCACGCCTGGCGGCGCGGGGGGCGCCGCCTGATCATCTATTATAACGGTCTCTTGCGCGCCTTGGCGGAGCATTATGATTTCAGCCTGGGCACCCCCTTCCGGGAATTGCCCGCCTCCGTTCAGAAAATTCTGTTTAATGGCTCGGGCGACGAAGCGATTTCCTTCGGTTATTGGCGGCGCGGCGCCTGGCGCAAGCTGGTCAAACCGTTTGAGGGCATCCTGCCCAATCTGGCGCGCCGCTATGCGGAGACGGACAGCGAGTTCACCAAAAATAGGCTCCAGCAGTACATGAGCCGCCGGCCTTGCGCGGACTGCAAAGGCGCGCGCCTGAAGCCGGAAGCGCTGGCCTGCACGCTAGCGGACAAGTCCATTGCGGACGTGTGCCGGATGTCGGTGCGCAGCGCCGGGAATTATTTTGAGCGCCTGGCGCTCGACGCGCAGGAGGAGAAAATCGCGCGGGAAGTGCTCAAGGAAATTCGTCAGCGCCTGCAGTTCCTGGCCAATGTGGGGTTGGATTATCTGACGCTCGATCGCGAGAGCGGCACGCTTTCGGGCGGGGAGGCCCAGCGCATCCGGCTGGCGACCCAGATCGGTTCCGGCCTGGTCGGTGTGCTCTATGTGCTCGATGAGCCCAGCATCGGCCTGCATCACCGCGACAACGAACGCCTGATCCGCACGCTGCAAAACCTGCGCGACCTGGGCAATACGGTGGTAGTCGTCGAGCACGATGAGGATACCATTCGCCAAGCGGATTACGTCTTGGATCTCGGGCCCGGGGCGGGCCGGCAGGGTGGCGAGGTTGTGTTTGCCGGCGCCGTGCCGGAGCTGTTGGCCGATACACGTTCGCTCACGGCACGTTACCTGAACCGGCTTATGACCATCGCAATCCCCGCACGGCGCAAGACGCCTGTTGGTGGGCGCCTGACCATTACCGGCGCCCGCGAAAATAATCTGAAAAACATCACGGTCAGCATTCCCCTGGGCCTGTTCGTCTGCGTGACCGGCGTTTCCGGCAGTGGCAAGAGTACGCTGGTAGACGATATTTTGCGGCGCGCCCTTGCCCGTGAGTTCTACGGGTCCAAGGAACGGCCGGGCCAGTTCGATAACATCAAGGGCATGGACCGCCTGGACAAGGTGGTGGTGATTGACCAGTCGCCCATCGGGCGCACGCCCCGCAGTAATCCGGCGACGTACACGGGCGCCTTTACGCTGCTGCGCGCCTTGTTTGCCGGTCTGCCGGCCTCCAAGGTGCGGGGCTATGGCCCGGGTCGTTACAGTTTCAACGTCAAAGGCGGACGTTGTGAAACGTGCCGTGGGGACGGCATCCTGCGGATTGAGATGCATTTTCTGCCGGACGTCTATGTCACCTGCGAGCAGTGCCGCGGTCAGCGCTATAACAGTGAAACGCTGGAAGTTCGTTATGCCGGCAAGTCCATTGCCGAGGTGCTGGCCATGACCATTGATGAGGCCCTGGATTTTTTCAGCCGTGTGCCGGCGCTCAAGCAAAAGTTCAAGACGCTTTCGGAAGTCGGGCTTGGGTATGTCCAATTAGGCCAGTCCGCCACCACGCTTTCCGGCGGCGAGGCCCAGCGGCTGAAACTATCCGCGGAGCTCAGCCGGAAGGCCACCGGGCGCACCATGTATCTGCTGGATGAGCCCACCACCGGTTTGCACTTTGCCGATATCCAGAAATTGCTTGACGTGCTCCACCGCTTGCGCGATGCCGGCAATACGATTGTGGTCATCGAACACAATGTCGAGGTGATCAAGACCGCCGATTATATCATTGACCTTGGTCCGGAAGGCGGCGACAGCGGCGGCGAGATCGTTGCGGCGGGCACGCCGGAAGAAGTTGCCGCCTGCGAACGCTCATATACCGGCCAGCTTTTGCGGAAGGTGTTGGGGGAGGTAAGCGGCATTCAACCTGGAAACGCAAGTTGAATATCCAATAACCAACACTCAACACCCAATATCCAAAGGCATATAGGGACATTCATTTGGAAATTGGAGATTCCTTGTTGGATATTGGCTATTCTCGGTTCTTTCCTCTATTTTTGCGGCGCGCCTATCTTCATCCGGGGAACGCTTTGCGCCGCAGGCGCGCGGGCACAACCGCGTTGTAGGCGTCGAAGAACGCGGCCACGTCCGGATCGCTGGACCAGCCCGCCGAAGCCAGCGACAAGCCCACGCGCCGCAAGTCCCGGGCCGCCCGCCGACGGGTAATCCAGCCGCGCCAGCGCACGCCATCCAGATCCACGACCCATAATTGCCGGGGGTCCGCGATGGCGCACAACACGTTCTCATGCTTCAGGTCGCGGTTGAAAAAACCGTTATGGTGGAAGGCGGCGGTCAGTTGACCGTAAGCGCGCATGACACTCGCGCGCATCACGGGGTCGGTTGTCTGGCGCTGTAGCCAGGCGGTCAGCGGTTCGGCTTGTTCTATTTCGGCCGTGATGCCATGATCGACCCGCCGTAAACCAAAACGCCGCTCGATGGCCCAGGCAATCGGCGTTGGTGTGGGAATGCCGCAATCCGCCAGGCGGCGGCCCATCAGAAAAGCGCGGCGTGTGCGGGAGGGGCGGAAACCGAAACGCCAACCGCGCCAGCCGTTCACGGGGCGGTATTCTTTCAAGACCATTCCCGCTTGCGCGGTCACGCGGCAGCCCGCATACGCCTTAAGCACGCGGCCGCTGGACGAAGTTTCCGCCTGGGCCTGGGAATCCCTGGCCGGGCTCCCTGGCCGCCTACCCGAGCTCGGCCAGGGAGCTTGGGCAGGCGTGCAGGCCAGCCAGTCCGAAAACCGGGTTGCCTCGCTCGGCAAGACGTGCCACATCCATCCGTGCCGGCGCGGCCATTGCCGCCGGTGCTGCCGGTACAAGGGTCGGCCACAATTTGCGGTACGCGTCACGATCCAGATCAGCAAGCCAGTAAGCATAACCGTGGCCAGGATCGAGTCCATGAAATCATTTCGTTTTCCCAGCCAGGGCACCAGGGGCGCCGGCGGATAGAACATCGTGATCAACCCGTGCAATTTGATCATCCAAACCCAGCCCACATGCGCGCCAATGCTCAACCAGATGGTTTGCGTACGGATCACAAACGCGCACAAAACAATGCCCAACAGACTCAGGTTGATGAATTGGAGCGCAAGGCTGGGGGTCTTCCAAAACATCGTGAATGTGGAAACAAACACGGCATTGGTCACGGACAGGAAAGAGGTGCCGATAAACGCTTCTTGGGAAGGTTCAATAAAATGGGCCACGGCAAAGACCAGGCTGGATAATACGGCCGCCGGCCATGCGCGCCAGATACGGGCCAACACGCGAAACAGGATGCCGCGCACCACGGTCTCCTCGAAAAAGCCCACCACAAGCGCCGATAGCAGTAAAGCCAATCCTTTGATCAGGGTGGATGTAAGACTGCCTGTGATATACAGGCGATGAATTCCGGCCAGAATAGTAATAGAACCCACCACGCCCATGGTCAGGATGCCCAGGATCATGCCGTTCAGCACTCCGGCGTACCACGGACGCCATGACCAGTTGGGGTCGGCCGTCGTGAATCCACAATCCTTCCACCCCCGCCACCCGGCGCGCCACAGGAAGATCATCAGAAAGGCAATGGAAAATCCCAGCAGACAGCGGCGCATGACTTTGTCGGCGCCTTCTTCGATCAGGTAGGCGCCGGCAACTCCGCCCCAGGCGTGGGCGCCATTCATGATCAGCACGCTCAATGCCGATGCCAGCCAGATCCCTGCGGTCAGGAATAGCCCGGCCAGAACAAGCACCTGCCATAAAGAAATAACTGGTTTTGAGGGGCTGTGCATAAATGCTCGGGTAGAATGCAGAATGCAGAATGTAGAATAAAGAAACGAAATCCTTCCGCTATAAGCGTATCCGTATCAAGCGGAAAAATTCTGCATTCTGCATTCTAAATTCTGCATTTCTCAGATGGGCCGGAAAGCCAGTGTGGCGTTGTGGCCGCCAAAGCCCAGTGAATTACTCAAGGCCAGCCTGATTTTCTTCTCGCGCGCCGTGTTGGGAATGTAGTCCAGGTCGCATTCCGGATCGGGTGTCGTATAATTGATGGTCGGCGGTACGATGCCATGCTTGATTGCCAGGGCGCAGATGGCGGCTTCCACGGCACCGGCGGCGCCCAGCAGATGGCCGGTCATGGATTTGGTCGAGCTGATCATGACCCGGTGGGCTTGCTTCTCGCCCAGGGCCCGTTTAATGGCCCGCGTTTCGCACCGGTCGTTGAGCAGGGTGCTGGTGCCGTGGGCGTTAATATAATCCACGTCGTCGGCGCTGGCGTGCGAATCCTGAATGGCCCGTTGCATAGCGCGCGCGGCGCCATCGCCATCCTCGTCCGGCGCGGTTTCGTGGAAGGCGTCGCACGTGGCGCCATAGCCGGAAAGTTCACAATAGATCGGTGCGCCCCGCTTGCGGGCATGCTCCAATTCCTCGAGCACCAACATGCCGGCGCCCTCGCCGATGACGAAACCATCGCGCTCCTTATCGAAGGGGCGACTGGCTTTTGCGGGCTCCGCGTTGCGTGTACTCAACGCGCGCAGGGCGCAAAAGCCGGCGAATGCCAGGGAGCAGATGCCGGCATCGGAGCCGCCGGAAATCATGACGTCCGCATCGCCATATTGAATGAGCCGCATGGCGTCACCCAGTGCGTGACTGGCCGAGGCGCAAGCGGAAACAACCGCGTAATTCGGTCCCTTAAATTGAAACTCGATGGCAATCAGGCCGGCGGCCATGTTACAGATCATTTGCGTAATCATAAACGGACTACAGCGCTCCGGGCCTTTTTCCAATAGAATCTGGTGCTGAACCTGCAGCGATTGCAGGCCGCCGATGCCGGAAGCCGCAATAACGCCCACGCGGCAGGAATCTTCCCGGTCTGGTTCCAAGCCGGCGTCGATGACAGCCATTTTGGCGGCTGCCATGGCATAATGGCAATACAAGTCCGCGCGCCGCTGGGCTTTCTTGCTCAAAAAGTCGTTCGGATTGAATTCGACAACTTCGCCGGCAATCTGGGAGGCATGGGGTGACACGTCAAACTGCTGGACGCGCCGGATGCCGGAAACGCCCGCCACGTTGCGTTCCCAGAAACGTTTGACGTCGCAGCCCAGGGGTGTAACAACCCCGATTCCGGTGATGACTACTTTCCGCATGCTCGTAGTATCCAGCGCCTGGGGGTGATAAAAAGGCCGAGGCGGTATTCCCGGTTCCTCGGCCTTTAAATCCCATGACCCTTATTCGCCGAACCCCTTTTCCTTCAGATAATTCACAACGGCGCCGACAGTGGTCAGCTTTTCGGCTTCTTCATCCGGAATTTCAGCGCCGAATTCTTCTTCGAAGGCCATAACCAATTCGACGGTGTCCAGGGAATCTGCGCCCAGGTCTTCGATAAAGGACGCTTCGGGCGTCACCTGTTCCGGGTTCACGCCCAGTTGTTCCACGATAATGTCTCGGACTTTTTCATCAAGTGCCATTGTTTGAACCTCCTACCTTGTTGTTACATCACCATGCCGCCACTTATGCTTAACACCTGGCCCGTCATGTAGGCGGACGCAGGACTCGCCAGGAACAAAACCACGTTAGCCACATCATCGGGCAAGCCAAACCGTGCCATTGGAATGGCAGCCAACATTTTTCCCCGTACCGCCTCCGGCAATGCCGCGGTCATCTTGGTCTCAATGAAGCCCGGCGCCACCGCATTGACGCGAATGTTGCGCGACGCCAACTCCCTGGCCGCCGACTTGGTCAGCGCAATTACCCCGGCCTTGGAAGCGGCATAATTACACTGGCCGGCATTGCCAATCAAGCCGATAATGGAAGCCAAATTAACGATAACCCCTGACTTCTGCTTGATCATGCCCCGGGACACCGCCTTTGTAAACAAAAAAGTGCCCTTCAGGTTGACGGCAAGGACCTGGTCCCAATCCTCCTCCGACATCCGTACCAGGAACCCGTCGCGCGTGATTCCCGCGTTGTTGATCAGGATATCCAGCCGACCGAAGCCTTTCAGCGCCTCGTCCACGGTCTGTTGGACGCTCTTGGCCTGGCTGACATCCGTGGCCAGCGCCAAGGCCTTACGTCCCTTGGCCGTGATGGCCTGCTCGGTTTCTGCCAGCCAGTCCCGGTTTAAGTCGCACACAACCACGTCAGCGCCTTCGGCGGCCAGTTTTTCGGCAATTGCCCGGCCAATTCCGCGCGCCGCGCCCGTTACCAACGCTATTTTCCCGTCCAGTTGTCCCATGGCAGATCCTTCCATTATTGCCTGACTTGTCCACCATAGCCTTGGCGACGGTGGATTATCATGCTGATGCAATGAAATGGGTCATTTTGTAACAAAAAACCGGGTGGGTGTCTATAGTTTGTTTTGTGATTTTTTAGAATCATCCCGGCCCGGTAGCCCAGATTTCGCTGATCTGATCGGCATAGGTCAGACTGACTTGGACATGGTCCAACCCCTGGCGGCGCAGGGCTTCGCAAGTCGGCTTGAGTGCCAGCTCCGGGCGGTTACAGTCCAAGCTGAGGTGAAATAGAAAGACTTTCTTCAGGTCATTGCCCGCGATTTCGGCGATCAGTTCTGCCGCGTGCTGGTTGGAAAGGTGGCCCTGCCGGCCGGCAATGCGCTGTTTGAGATGCCATGGCCGCTGGGCGTCGGTCAACAGCCGTTCATCGTGGTTGGATTCGATAATCAGAGCCTGGCAATGGCGCAGGCGTTCCCGGACGAGATGCGTGCAGACCCCGATGTCCGTGACAATCCCCACGCGGACCTGGTCCGAGGCCACAATGAAGCCCACCGGCTCATAGGCGTCGTGCGAGACGGAAAAGGGGGTAAGCGTCAGGTCGCCGATGGTAAAATCCGCGCCGGTGGTGAAGACCTGCCATTTCAAATTGCGCAGCTTGTCGTCCTTGCGAACGGCTTCAATCGTGCCGGCATTGGCGTATAGGGGGATGCCCGATCGCGTGTGCAATGCCGCCAGGCCCGCCGTGTGGTCGCCATGCTCATGGGTCAGGCAAATGCCCTGGATGGAAGGGAGCGACACGCCCATTAATTCCAGGCGGCGGGCCGTTTCGCGGCCACTGAGTCCGGCATCAATGAGAATCCGGGTGGTCGCGGACCCCGCAAAGATGCAATTGCCCGAACTGCCGCTGGCCAATACGCAGACTTTCATCGCAATCGTTTCCGGTTCGTCGTTCTTTGTTCTTGGTCTTGGGATACTAAATTGAGGGGTGACCTCAATTTATGGTCTCCGATCCGTGAAAAGATGCCGGGTTTCGGTGAGGAAAAGGTAGAAGCCCGTCCAACAGCCTACGCCCGCAAGATTCGGATTCTCCATCGGTGCCAGACCATGCGTAGCCGACAGGGCTTCGGGTATGGAACGAAACCGCACCCAGTTGCGTGTCAGTGCGTTGAGAATGTTGGCGGAAATGGAATCAGCGATATCGTGGAGGGCGTAAAGGCGCAGTCCCTGCACGACCATCCAGTTGGTCATAATCCACACCATCAGGCGGCGTTCGTCCATGAAGTCATCACTCAGGTCGGTGGTGATGGCCGGGTATTTCCCATAACCGTTACTACTGCGAAAATACGCAGCCATGCGAGCAGCGCGTTTCGGCGTGGGAATGCGCGCCAGCAATGCCAGGGTGTTGTCCAAGCCCCAGAAGCGCGTTCCGCGCGGCGTTTGGTAGATGTGCCGCCGGTCGGCGTCGTAGTCAAAATAAAACCCGATATCGTCATCCCAGAACAGATCATTAATATGGTCTCTAGTTTCCGCCCATTGCCGTTCGTGGCGCGTGGCGTCTAACCCGAGCTCGCGGTGAAACCCGGCGATAATGCTCTTCTGCAGAGCGGCCAGGACGTTCATACCGATGCCCGCGACGCAGGGTAGCCCCTTTGGTCCCCCGGAGTAGTCGTTCCAGAATCCTCCGGCGCCGACCAGAATGCCTTTCTTGCGATAGACCCGTTCCAGATAGGCATCGTTTGCGGTGAGCATCGGCAGGACCGCGCGCAGAAAATCCCTGTCGTGTGTCTTTTGATACAAATGCTGGCAAGCCAGCGACCATACCGGATAGGTCGTATCCGTGCGTCCCGGTGTCGTATTAATCGGCATCTGCCCTGCGCGTTTCCCTGACAGATTCATGAAATGCGCCAGGCCGCCGATCACCATGCGCTTTGCCAGAGCCGGGTCCAGATCAACCATCGCCAAACTGTTGAAGAAGTGATCCGGCACCCAGGTGGGCGGGTAGATGGCGGTATCAGCGGAGGAGACCACGCCCTCATACAGCCGGCCGCGGAAACGACGCCGTATGGTCCCTGATTGCACGCAATCCCTCAAATACTGGTATTGGTGTTGTACCATTTCCTTGTACAAAGGCAACTGAGGCGAGCGCGGCAGTTTGATAGGCAAAGGGGGTTTGACGGCGGCAAGGGGAACGTCGGTCGGCCAGGGAACATGCACCCAGACCCGTGGTTTTGGGAGAGTGGTTATCTCGGGCAGTTGAAACCTTAGCTCCGGTCGCCGACGTCGGCCTGCCAGAAAACCGCTTTTGAAGGCCTCGTACGCGGCAAACAACTTCCAGAAGATACGGTCGGATATCTGGTTCTGTCTTTCCGGGAAGAAGGTCATTGCGCCGCTGACGTCAACGGTTTCGCCGAAGGCCGAGAGGATGCAAGGGCGCGACAACCTGTCAAAATTTTCAAGTTCTGCGCGTTTTGCATGCAACAACTGCGCGAGAAACGTCTCCGACGCCTGTATCCGGCAGAATTCGCGAAAACGGCCGACGTGAAATCGTGCGGGCCCAGTCCGAACGTGCCACTCATGATTTCTGATGGCTACGATCGGCTCTTGTCGCGTCAGTTTGGCTGCCCGCGCAAGAAGTACTTCGACAAAGTCCCCCGGAAACAGAAAACGATGGGAGGTTAAGTCCTCTTTCTCCACCGTGTATGCCCCTATCTCCTCTTTCAGAAGATATTGAAGAAGCGCCTGTCGGTTGCCATCGAGCCTTCGGGAAATCCTTCCTTCCTCGCCAACGACCACCTCCCCAATGAGAAACCCGTTGACGGTGGATGTCTGGATCTTCGGAGTCACCTCGGGCATGAGTCGTAGCCGCGTCATGCTCTGCTCGTCCACCGGCAGAAAACTCAGCCTGCGGAAAACCGCCACGTGCTGGGGACCGGATGCAAGAAACGTAAAAAAGTTGCCTGACAGCTTTGTTATCCGGGAGATGTACTGGGTTACAACGTTAATGATATTAACCGGCTCATTTTTTCGAACACGTTTTGCCGAGGTTTTATAACCCGATTTCAAAATCGCATGCTTACTCATGTGAATAATCCTTTATGGATTTCCAAGTTTTAACAGCGGGCAGGCCGTCGTCTGGTATTGCGCTTCCGCCCGTAATTAGTATACTCATTTCCGATCAAACGAAAGAAAGAAATACCCTATGGCCAATCAATCGCTCTCCATGTCCCAGGAACAGCGCCAGGTTCAGATGCTGGCGCCCCAGCTGCGGCAGTCGCTGGAGTTGTTACAGGCGCCTATGCTGGAATTGCGCGCCCTGGTTCAGCAGGAACTCCAGAGCAATCCGACCCTGGAGGAAAAGCCGCCGAAAACCATCAGCATCGAGGTTGAGCCGGGCGTTAGCGAAGTGGATGACGCCAAGGAGCTTGCCTTCAAGGATGAATTCGAAATCCTCTCGCGGATTGACGAAGAAGGCTGCAAGTATTTTATGCAGGACCTGGCCTCCGAACCCTATGATGCGGGACGGGAGAAGCGGCGTTCGTTTTTTTTAGATTCACAGGTCAAGCCGGTATCCCTCCAGGAACATCTGAATCAGCAGTTGCGCGAGGCGGGCTTAAGCGAGAAGGATCTCCGGACAGGGGAGCTCATTGTCGGCAGTATCAACGACGATGGCTACCTCCTGCAGAGCGTGGAAGAAATGGCCGCCGCCACCGGGTTTGAAGCAGCGCAGATTCATGATGTCCTGGTGGTCATTCAGGATTTTGATCCCATCGGCGTGGGTGCTTGTGATGTCAGGGAATGTTTGCTCCTGCAGTTGGAAAGACTGGGGCAGGGGGATTCGCTGGCCGCCGCCGTGGTAAAAAACCACTTGGAACTGCTGGGCAACAAGCAGTTCAAAGAGATTGCCCAGCGCCAAGCTGCGCCGCTGGAACAGGTGCATCAGGCGGCCAAGGTCATCGCCACGCTGGAACCGAAACCGGGACGGGTCTTCAGCGCCGAAACGCCGGTCTATGTCATGCCGGATGTCCTGGTGGAAAAGACCGATGCCGACTATCGGGTGATCCTGAACGATGAGCACATTCCGCGACTCTGGATCAGCCGGCAATACAAGGACATGATGCAGAACGACGCAACCAAGCCGGATGTAAAGGCCTATATCCGGGAGCGTATTCGGTCGGGACTGTTTTTAATCAAGAGTATTACCCAGCGCCAGCGCACGCTCTACCGGGTAGCCGTCGAGATTGTCCGGGTACAATCGGAATTTCTGGATGTTGGTCTTGCCCAGCTCAAGCCGCTGGCCATGGCGGAAGTGGCGCGCATCGTCGGTCTGCACGAAACCACGATATGCCGTTGCGTGGCCAATAAGTACATGAAGACGCCGCGCGGTCTGTTTGCGCTGAAGTATTTTTTCAACCCGGGCTTGAAGACGGCGGACGGCAAAACGGTTTCGAACAAAACGGTCCAGGACAAAATTGCATCGCTGGTGGCCGCAGAAGATCCGGTCCATCCGCTTTCGGATCAGGAGATTATGGATCGGCTGAAGGGCGAAGGCTTACAGGTGGCGCGACGCACGGTGGCCAAGTACCGATTGGTCCTTAAAATTCCGCCTTCGCACCTGCGCAAGCAGACGTGACCAATGCTTCGGAGGGACTTACAGTGCCGGCGCTCTATAGACGCTTTTTCGAAAATGCTCTTCCTGATTGTGTCTTCAGGTATCGCTCGAATGCGAGAGCCTGTTCGCGATCAGTAAATGCAATAACTGTTTTGTATTGCCATAGCCGGTATGGAGCAGTCGCTGGCACTGCTCCGGAGTTGTGGTGCTTCAGGCGATCTTCGATATCTTCCGTGAAGCCGGTATAAAAGTGTTCGCCATGTGAGCGGCTTTGAATGATGTACACGTAGAAGAAACGGGTTTTCATTACTGGCGTGCCGAGTCGAAGTTCGGAGCAGGTATCATCAAGCCCGTCTTCGTTGTCTCGCAGTTACGACAACTACGACGCGGCAGTCTTCGTTCTCCGCCTACGCTCCGAACGAAGACTGGCGGGAGAGACGGGGCTCGAACCCGCAACCTTCGGCGTGACAAGCCGAATATACTTCATTGTTTATAGGCCTATCCTGCCTGTTGCTACCTTTTTGTAGTTGACATCGCGCCCACGTTATGCGATTCTTGCGCCGTTTAGAGACTATTCGAGAGGATGGGCGCGAGCTATGAAAAAACGCACTGGGGGAAGAAAACGCACCGGATACCTGATCCGCCGCGGCAAGGTCTTCTATGCTGTCTGGACTGTGGCCGGCAAGAAGTTCATGCAGACCACCGGCAAGCGTAACCGCCGGAAAGCGGAAACCGAGCTTCACAGGATCATGGAACCTTTCGTTGCCGGCGATGAAGTCACTACCCTTGAAAACATAAAAGCAAAACTCGAAGGCCGCACCGCTGAATTGACCCAGCTTGAAGACGAACGCAACCCGCCGCTGTCTATCGCCCATGCCTGGGATGAATACGAACGGGCCGGGAACCGCCGCGAAATCTCACCTGTTACCATGCGGAATTATGATTGCCACTGGCAAACATTCACCCGCTGGCTGGCGGCAAACTTTCCCGATGTAAAGCGACTGCGGGAAGTAACTTTCCCCATTTGCGAAAAATACAAGGAACACATGATCGGCCTGAAAGTGACAGGCCGCACGTTCAACGCACACCGCTCTTTCCTGCGGTCATTCTTCAGCATCTTGACGGACAAGGCCCGACTGACTGAGAATCCCTGGGCGAAGATTGCAAAGCGGGATGAACATTCGATCGGCCGCCGGCCGCTGACTGTCGAGGAACTCCGCCACGTCTGCCAGTCTGCTAAAGGAGAAATGCGGATCATGCTTGCCTTTGGCCTTTACCTGGGCTGCCGTCTGGGTGACGCCGCTTGCATGGACTGGGGGAACGTGGATATGGACCGCCGCTTGATCCGCTACACCGCGCGCAAGACCGCCCGGAAGAAACCCGATCCCCTGCTGATACCAATTCACCCGGAGCTTTACGCCGTCCTGGGCGAAACGCCGGCCGGCAAACGCAAGGGGCCAGTCACGCCCGAAATGGAAGAAAGATACCAGAGACATCAAGGCGTTGTGTCGCATATGGTTCATGAACACTTCGAAGCCTGCGGGCTGACTACCACTGGGGAGCGCAACGGGGCCGGAATCCGCCGTTCAGTAGTCACCGGCTTTCATTCCTTGAGGCATTCAAACATTTCGATTATACGTCAAGGTGGAGCCGCGCAAAGCGTTTCGCAGGCGCTTGTCGGGCACAATTCGCCGGAGGTTCATGCCTTATACACGCACACGGATGAAGCCGCCTTGCGCCGGGCCGTGGCTACCCTGCCGGCCGTAATCAGAGACACCCCGGCACCCGAGCCCGTTGAGCTGGTAGACGCCGTGCCCATCCGCGCCGGCCTTAAATCCATGAAAGCCAAAAACTGGCGAGCCAAGCGGAAAGAACTGCTGGCCGCCCTGGACAAGAAAAGGGGTGAAGTTATCGAAGCTAAGACCGTGTCCTAAACCGCAAAAAAGCGGGAGCCGAGAGCGCTAGTACGCCCCCGACCCCCTAACCAAGCAACCTACAATGGAGATTGCCCAGCTATGAATAGAATATCAAATCGTAAGTCTACCGTCAAAGCCGCCACCGCCCATCCGTTCGTACTCGACAAAACCGCCGCCATGAAGATGGAGCATATAAACTGGGATAAAGAAAACTCATTGGTCAGGGATAACAAGGGGCAAATGTTCACCCGCATTTATCGGCCCGAGGTTAAGAAGGGCGGGAAATGGCGGCCGTTGCCATCCAACGTTTGGCTTTGCAACGACAAGCTGGCAAAGATAGGCTGGGATAAAATGACACCGCAACAAAAGCGGGAAATGTACATCATGACGCCGGTTACACAGTCGCAAGCTCTTAAGTGGCTGATAAACGAGAGCGTGCAAAACGAGGTTAAGGCCGACTTCATGAAGATGTGTGAAATGGCGATATCAAAACAACCAACGTTGCCGGCAGGTGAATACCTGTTTGCCGTCAAGTCGATGGTAAAGGGTGTATCAACCGATGAGCAAACCAAGGGCGCGCCACAAGTAAAGATAGAAATGTCCTTATACGCCCCGAACGATACGGGACACAAAAAACCTGTCGGGATTGGCTTTGATGATCTAATCCGACATTCATCAACGGAAACAAACGTATGCCAGTTTTTTAAGGCAATCGGGGCCCTCAATCATACCATGGCCGTTACGCCAAATTGGGACACGGTGCCAGGCGCCACGGGCAGGGCAATGTTTTACCCGGAAACCATTGACGGCGAAACGGTCCTAAAAGTTAAACGGTATCTGGACCCGGAAGAAGTATTGATGAGGATATCCGCCTGACATAAGTGATTGCTGGGAATGGTGAATCCCCACCTGATCCCATAAGAACGCCCGCGGGATCGTCAGTCCTGGGGCAAGGTGGGCGGGGGTTTAAGAGAGAAAGCAGACCAAAATAACCGTTGAGCAAAAAGTTATTCATCCGCGGCAGGTGACCGTTCTATCCGGCACCTGCCAGGAGGCAAGAGCAATGAAGCCCTGCAAACTTCAAAACCCCACAGCACGAAAGATAGTTAGCCAAGTGTGGCGGCACTTACGGAAGAACTTCCCGAACGATGCCCGTATCCTGACATTAATCGTGAGAGGTATTAGTCCGTTCAATAAAAGAGAAGTCCTTCTCGGAAAAACTGGCCAATGGAATACTCTCGATTTTGGAAGTAGCAACGAAACACGCGCATGGATAGCCAGCGTTGGTTCACATGGACGATGGATCGGCATCATAAAATTACAAGACAACGACCAACTGACTATCGGAGACGTAGCGCATGAATTCGGATACGCATTCACTTCCGGGGAAGATGCAACGCGCCGTTGCGCCCCGGCGATTGAATGGGCAGACGAAGCCGCTGCGGACATGCACGTTGTGCGCTGGGGACTATTGACGTGTGAAGACATCCGGCAACGTTATGCAAGCGACATTGGAAATTGGGGAGCCTCGGCACGTTATTGCCCACCGCCAGGTATGGAGTGCGATTTCTACGGCCGCCACTACCGACTGACAGAGGGATTTGTATTTGAACGGATCGAAACAGAAACCCAACACAGCAAGGAACCTATGAATTCGCATGCGGCATCAATCGCGCAAGGTTTGTTGACCCCAGAGGAAGCAGCGGCAAAATGCGGCATTCCTAAGACGCTCATCATGTCTTATGCCCGACGCAAGAAGATCACGGCTTACCGATTCGGGCACAGAACAGTTCGTTTCAAACCGTCTGACGTGGATGCATTCATGGAAAAGATGCGGATGTAATTTGGGCATTAATTTGCCCCGGCCTGATCCGCCGGGGAAGTCCTGCCGGGGCCGGGCCGTATCCCGCGCCCCCGGCGGGCAACCTATACGGAGGAATGACATGATAACCGAAAAACGAAAAACGGAAATGGGATATGCCTCTTCATGGGCAGAACTGCGGTATCTTTCTGCCATTGGATTGGGGAGAACGAGCGCAAATGGACTGTGCGGTATTCCGAGCATAGAAGAACTTAAGGCCAAAGGAATTTTTGCGTTTGATCCAGTTAATGACAAAGACAAGGCATACGCTCCTGCCAATGACGAAGAGCGTGAATATTTGCAAGAACTGGAAAAGCATTATCAAGTCGCACTTGATAAAATGATTGCTGATATGGATAAGTTTCTTCGCGGCGATAGACCAACCCCCGCGGCACAAAGTCCCTACGATTCTACGATAATTGATGAATTAATGAAACGATGGAAGGTATTGGAAGACAAAGCAAATCAACGACAAAAAGCCCTTATAGATAAGATTAACATAAACCTTGCCGCCGTGAACAAGAGTGTCAAAACAGTAGATCAGAGGGAAACTGAATTGACCCGGCAAGTGAAAAACACCTTCCCGCAAATAGATGCTGATCGACGCAAGACACAGTTGGCATGGATACGGCAAATAAATTTCTGTTCAAAGAACGAAACAACGGCGGCAATACTTAAAACGGAGGGTCTGACATTATCGGCGATTGCCACGCGGCTGCCACACAAGAACGGAAAACCTATAACACGGCAGGGAGTTAAACAAATGTTAACCCGATTTGAAGAAAAGACCGGGAAAAAGGTCTTTTCAAGTGGCACTTATCGGGACAATGCAAGGATTGAATCAGAAGCGAAAGAATCAGCCGAAGGCGGCGAAGACGCAGCCGACAGTTGACAAACAGTTGACAAACAGTTGACGCGAAAATCCTCTATTCCCTAAGAAAAATGCAGTTTTCTATCTAATCCAGTTTACGCGCCCCCTTTATATATACGGCATAACGCCGTAAAACGAAAGGAGAGCGCAGTATGCTACCTACCACGATGCAAGCCGTCCGGTCTATCCTGGCGGCTGATCCGTCCGTAAACCTTCCGGAACGCAACCGCCTGGTGTCTCTTATGAGGCAAGGGCCGATTGCACAAGTAACTCCCATTGCCGCCCCCGCCGCGCCATGCTTTATACGCCGGCGGGGAGTGGCCGGCCGCCTGAGCGTGTCACTGAGAACCGTGGACAAATATTCGGCGATGGGATTGCTACGCAAGCACGTCCTCCCGGGCCGCAAGCGGGCCAGTGGATTCCTGGCCGCAGATGTAGATGCTCTGATCCTGGGGCAAGGGAGGACACCTTGACGGTCGGCGCGTTGAAATGGGATTCGCCGGTGGGCCTGTGCACCGCGGAGCAGCCAACTCCATCCGTTGCCCACATGCTCAAAACCGCCACCGTTTCCTTGTTTAATAACGTGACTGATAAAAACAATGAGCCGGTCGAGATCCATGCAGTCCTGGCCGACATCCGCAATGGCAAATGGCGCGACCCCGTCGAAAAGGTCCGGGCCGCTTTTGCCCGCGGTGGGAAAGAGGCGGCACGACCAGTCAAAAAAGCGCTACTGCCAGCCATGACGCCCGCAGGTTTATTTGCTGGGCCACATCAGGCCGCGACATTACAGCAGTATAGCGACGGGTTTATTCTTGATATCGACGACTTGGATACCGACCTGGATGAAGTCCGGACGAAGCTGGCAAGCGATCCTTATTGCTTCGCCTTATTTGATTCCCCCAGTAACGGGGTGAAATTCTGGATCAAGATCAACTCCGACGCCAAAGAGCACAAGCGGGCCTTCGCTGTCGTCGCCGCATACTTCAAAACGAAGTACGACCTTGAGGTGGACCAGTCTGGAAAAGATATTTGCCGCCTGTGTTTTGTGAGTTATGACCCCCAGCTTGTCCATAATCCTAATGCCGCTGTTTTTGAGATACCACCTGCACGAAAAATCAAACCACGGCTGATGCCGGCGCAGAACTTCGATGACACCCCGGACCGGGTAAAGGTCGAAGCCGCGCTACGGTATGTTTCGGCAAATTGTTCATTCGATGATTGGCTACGCATAGGCATGGCCCTGCATTCATGGAACCCGAGCGAGGGCCGCACCCTGTGGGATTCATGGAGTCGGACGGCGCCGGAACGATACCAAGAAACGGCAATAGGACAGCATTGGAAGACGTTTAAACCGGGGGCCGTTACGATTGCCACCCTATTCAAACAGGCGATTGATGCCGGCTGGAAGCCTACTCGCCCAGAGCGGACCACTGCACATCTTGACCCCGTAGAAGCGGCTCGTGCCGGCACACCCTACGCGATGACCGACCTTGGCAATGCGGAGCGGCTTTGTGCGTGGCACGGTGACGAGATTAGATGGGATGTGTCGCGTAAGGCATGGCGCGCCTGGGACGGCCGCCGCTGGGCTGTGGATGATGCGCTTGAAGTCAGTCGGCGAGCCGCTAAAACGGCACGAAAGATTCGACAGGAAGCCGCTGCGGCACCGTCCGGCAATGGTGACACAAAAGACTTAGGCGCACTGCTGTTTGGCTGGGCCGTCAAGACCGAGTCGCGCGACCGACTGGCCGCCATGCTCGAAGTTGCGAAAGCTCGGCCTGGAATCGCCGTTGCATCCGACACCCTTGACGCGGATCCATGGGTGCTGAACGTCTTAAACGGGACAATTGACCTACGGACCGGCATGTTACGGCCGCATAATCGTGCGGACCTATTGACGAAACTTGCGCCCGTCAAGTATCTGCCCGGTTACTGCTGCAAACGCTGGGAACGATTCCTTGTCGACACCACAGGGGGCGATGCAGAACTTATCGCATTTCTTCAAGTTGTGGCCGGTTACACACTGACAGGTGACACGTCTGAAGAAATCCTCTTACTCATTTATGGTCCGGAGGCAGCCGGCAAAACCACATTTCTTGAAGCCCTGCGGGCTGCGCTAGGAGAATATGCCCGGACCATTCAGGCCGACCTATTGACCAGGCAACGCGAATCCCGAGGCGGGGGTGCCGCGAGTCCCGAACTTGCCGGGCTGGCAGGAGCGCGCCTGGCTGCTGGTTCAGAAATGGAACAAGGGCGCGAAATAGCCGAGGCTCTGGCGAAGAACTTGACCGGAGGCGAGCCCATCACGGCGCGGCATTTGTACGCTGAGCTTTTCGACTTTCGCCCCCAGTTCAAACTATGGCTGGCGTTAAACCACTGCCCAAAGGTGAGCGCTGATGATGGCGCGATATGGCGGCGCATTCTGCGAATCGGCTTTGAGCACACTGTCCCACCCGAACGCCGGGACAAGACCCTTAAACCCTATCTGCGAAATACGGACGGCGGCGCTCCTGCGGTCCTGGCCTGGGCCATCGAAGGATGTTTACGCTGGCAACGTGATGGGCTGCGAATCCCTGCAGTTGTGAAGCGGAGCACGGCCGCCTATCGTCAAGAGTCCGACCCGCTGGCGTCATTCATTGAAGATTGCCTAAAATTCAATCCTGCGGCATGGACTGCCTGGGGCGAAATTTGGGCCGCATACAACGAGCACGCGGCGGAATCCGGTACTGGCGAACGTTATCGAGTTGCACCGAAACGGTTACAGGAACGACTACGGGGACATAATTGCGTTTCCGAGCGGTGCCACACGGGGCGCGGATGGGCTGGTGTCGAAATTCAAGATGGCTGGAAAACCGGCAACCGTGACGCTTGTGACGGTTGTGACACCACTTTACAAACTTTTTCTAATGATTCTCTTTTAGAAGAAGTCTTGGAAGTACCGTCACATCCGACACAACCGACACGCTCCCCTACACAAAAGCCCGCTGAACTGGACAAAACCGACCACTACGAGGACGAAGAACGGGCCGCTATTCAGTCGGAAGGCAGTTTGACATCCAACAGGAAGGAATAACCAGATATGCCAAGTCTTTCGCATAACCAGACAGAGCCTTTAAGGACAACGCCGAGGCCAAGGCAATTATTACGGTGGACGCATGAATAAATCGGAGGCACTCGCAAAGGGTATTACCCCTTGCCGTTGGCGGCATATGCGGTATTCGACCGAGCACGGCAAGGAACGATTAGCCGCCTATCGCCGCAATGCTGCCCGAGCAAGCCGAGCACACAAAACCCGGCATCGGGATTTTTCATACATGATGCAGCCGGCTTCTCCTGAAGTTGAACAAGCCCTGGCAAAAACCCAACGGAAATTGAAGCAGCTCAAAATGGAAATGCACTGCGAGGCCATGCGAGCCATTCACAGTGCCAACGCTGCAGCCAGGTGCCAAGTAAAAGCAGTGACAAAATGTCCCTAATGGACGGCATTTATAATTATTACGGTCGTTTTTAAAGGTGTACCACAACAGGTTAAATATCAAGCAACGTATATCAATGGATTGTTTGCGGGAATGCACGCGACAGGGACCGTCACATCCCGTGAATGGACGATCATTTAACACGGATTCTGGCGCGCATATTACCGCGCTTTACAGCGCTGCCGGCAAGGGAACTGCAGATGATCATCGGCGGGATGAAGTAAAATGATAACAAAACGCCAAATAGGGCAGACGCCCCACCGTTTTAGCAAACCAGCATGAACATTGAGTTTTATTGAGCCTTAAAAGTAGACAACCTTGATAATTCGGAGATATTTAAAAATAGTCAATGTTTATAGGGGTTTAATGCGTATGAATGGTAGACATACCGACTGTTATGCGACATTCGTCGGAAGCATGTATGTTGCGAAAAGACGGGGAGATACCGGCGGCGCTGGGGTAGTAAAGGGAAATATTGTTATGCCAATCAAGGTTGTCTGATCGCAGTACCCGGCACCCCTGCCACGGGACCCCCTTTTATGCGCGGGGGTGGGGTAGAAAAGGGTCTGTAGGGGATTTTTCCCAAAAACGTGTCCAAAAATAAAAAGGAGACCTGATTATGGGTAATGAACATCACGCGGTCTGAAGTTGAATCAATGATAAGTTCGTAATGAAGACAAAAAATAGGACACATAGGCAACATCATTCAAAAGGAGAAAAAACATGAGTATCCCCACACAGGCATTGAAATATGGTTGGAAAGTTCTGGCTACTCTCACGCTCGGCGGAGCAACTATTTTCGTTGCCAATAACCAGACGAACCGGATCACGACGGCAACCAGGATTGAGATTGCGCTGGGTGTAACCGAGCGTTGCCTTAAGACCCAGACCGGGACGAATTCTGATGGCACGCCCATCTATGCCGTGGCCCCTCCGTCGATAGTCCGCACATGGACGGACACGAACGGGGTAAGTGTGACGGTTACAAATTCGATTGACTGGCGGGATGATCTTTCGATGAAAATTGATCTTGATGCCAAAATCTTTGCTCTCATTCCGTGTTATGCGGATACGAACACGGTCTATGATGGCACGACCAACATCGTCATGCTGACCGTGACGGGACTGTTCGCTTCGTTGCAAATCGGTGACCACACCAACCAGTTTACGGCAATCCCGTCCATTGGAACAAATGCAGCGACCTTTGGACCGTGGGCCTGGCGCAATTACAAGGTGGCATGGCAGGAGCGATACAAGGTGCTGAATGCGTTGAAGATTCCAGCGTGGTATGTTTTACAACCTAACCCGACTGCGGGATGGACGAGTACCGGTCGTTATTGGGTGGTTGCCGCAAAGAATTGGTATGATACGGCCGATCACTGGGGCGAAATTGTTAACATGTCTGAATCTAATTTTTTGAATACAGCGCAAAGCGTAGGATCAGCACCCCCGAACCATTTTTCGATTGGACACGTTAGTTCATCTTACGGTCGAAGAGACTGGATGGCATGGATAGGATCTGAAAAGGCTTATTATACAATTGGCCCATTCTCTATTTACGCTCCTCATTCGGTAACGGTGTGGGTTACAGCCACCAACTATGTTTGGGGCCCACCAACTTTATACAATCCTGGCAGACTTGATTTTGGCGGGAGGGGTTACATTGGGACTTATTGCGTTCCAACCAAAATCATTGATGTCACTAATAGTTATGAAAAATATCACGTAAGCGAAATCTTTGGGGATGCCGACATACCTGTATGGTGCGACAGTCCTATTACAGAGGATAAAAATCTCGGCTATACCCATGCATCTTCTAATTGGTGGTGGCAGTCATCATATGCTTATACAAATCCGGTTTTCTTTTACTGTACGAACGCCTACTGGGAATAACGGAACGCCGGGCCGGCAAAATGGTCTCAGCCGGGAAATAATTACCATGCATGAAACCTACTTCCTGAAAACCACTGCCGGCGTCACCTGCCAGGCAACCGTTGTAATTGATTTGATTATCCGCATGAGACGCGATAACATCGACTACAACAGAATGGGCAATGCCATGGCCCGATGGATAGACAAATCAAGGGGAAAAACATGAACCGACAAGACAAAGTTGCTCGCGCCGCTGACGTTGCCGCCGGTGCGGCCAAAGCCGACGAAATCGCCCTCGCCGCCCGCCGTGGAGCGGGGACAACTGACGTTTATTATCGCACCTTTTACCCTGCCTTATACTGCTATGAAGACCAACTACGCCGAAAAAGAGGGAACATGCCACAAAAACAATTAGCCCATAAGGGCAAAACAAAAGGAATACGCCATGACAAAGAGCATTGACCTGTACACAAAAATCATCCTGACGGTTATCGCGCTCTGTCTGACTTACATCGTTACGAAGGATGTAATAATCGTGCCGGAGGCGGCTGCACAATCGACGGGCTCCCGCGGATACTCTGCTGCCGCAGACGCCAAGGACGCAGCAGCCTTACAAGCCTATAAATCGGAATTTCTCGCAAAACAAACCAGAGAAGCAGCAGCCGCACAATCCAGTGGATCAATTATAGATGTTAATATCGTGAGCATTGCCGGCAAAAGCTTGACTTCATTCCCGATGGGCTACATGAAACCGGGCTTACCCGTGAGAATAATGAATGACCAATGAATGCAATCACCTTGGAACAACAAAGGGTGGGAAGAACACAGCCGTTGTCAACCCGGCCACCGCGCTTGTCGAACGCTGGACTTGGTGCTATGCCAGGGAGCTGGCAAGGGCAAGGAAATAAGGGTGTGTAAAATAGTGCAAAATAAGGCTTGCTATAAGAGCCAAAACGGCTATATTTATAAGCATCAATTCCACTCCCGGCGGGTAAGGGTGGGGTTATTATGTGCATTCATCTTACATTCGATTCCCACAAAGCCACGCAGCTCCTTAATCATTTTGCCATTCGAAATGGCGGAACGATTTCCAAGTACAAGGCCCTGAAACTCGTGTTTTTCGCAGATCGTTATCACCTCCGCAAATACGGCCGCCCTGTTACTTGCGATGAATATTACGCTATGAAAAAAGGGCCCGTGCCTTCCGGTACAAAAAACCTGGCAGAAATGGCCGAGGATTATATTGGCGACGATTGCATTGCCTATGCCAGCGGTTTTATTGCCGTTCAAGCGAGCCGATCTGTCATTACATCCGTCCTGGCGGTTGATGATCAGCAATTGTCGGAATCCGACCGGGAAGCACTCGAATTTGCCTGGTCAACTTTCGGAAAATACGGCGACGGGGAGATCGTAGAGCAAACCCATTCCTATCCGGAGTGGAGCAAGCACGCTGCCGCGCTGGAAAAAGGCGGCCGGGCGCGCATGGATTTAATGGACTTTCTCAAAGACCCGCCGGCTGGCGCAGATCCTTGTTGGCCACTGTCTGAAGAAGATCGCGCCATTCGCCAGGAACAGTTACGCGAGTTGGATCTAATCGAAGCCATGTGGAGTTGATATGAACTCACAGGCTCTCGCGGATGATCCTATTTTCCGCCTGACCTTGCGTTGCGGCGCGGTTTATTACTTCCTGGATCGCCAATTCAGTTCGCCCCAGCCTCATTACTTTATCGTAGTCAACGCCAATCCGCTGGCGGATGAAACCTTGCTCCTTGTAGTCTGCGCGTCAGACCTTGAAAAGGTGACGCGCCGGCGCCGCGGATTACCACCCGAGACACTTGTCATAATATCGCAGGGTGAATATCACGAATTCAGTCAGGACACTATTGTGGACTGCAATCATGTCCTGGAGCGCCCAGCCTCGTTGTTGTCAGAAAAAAAGAAGGCTGGCGATTTGGGCGAATATTTGGATAAACTTCCGGCTGCGGTGTTGAGAAAAATAATCATTGGCATTCATAAGAGCCCGACCGTCAAGTCGGAGGTAATATCCCGCATACCATCTGTTTGACCCATCCCCGCCCCGTCATGCCACAACCCCTGCGCCGGGAACCAATCCCCGCCCCCGCCCTTGATCGTCATTCCTGGGCGATCCTGCTGACTGCGTTGTGGTTATTTTGACGCCAAGCTGCAGTTGTTTTACATCGGTCTTTCTTCGGCCTGACCCCGACTGCTACCTTTTTGTATACTACATCTAACACTCATTTTGAAAAGAGGTAAAAAGACGAATAGAGACGCAAAGCGCGAAGCGAATATAGAGTAAAGGCTTGATTCTATTGGCTTAAACGAGGGAAACCCGCATGGAATAAGGGGCGCAGCGTGGCGGGAGAGACGGGGCTCGAACCCGCAACCTTCGGCGTGACAAGCCGATGCTCTAACCAATTGCGCTACTCCCCCCTGCCAAAGAGGACCATACCATACTGGTTTGCCGGGGCGGTGCAAGCGAAAAAATTACGGCCCTGGGGAATGCGAGCCATTTTAGAGCTGATCGTGATGGAGCAAACAAAAGCCCACCAACCCGGAAGCGGATTTACTTGTGCGTATCGTTTTGCCTGCGCCTTGTAATAATCGGCTGAATCGGAACCGTGCAATGTGCGGGGTTATAAGTTTTCCGCATATTCCGGCATCAACTCCTTCCACTGTTTCCGCATGTTGCGTTCCTGCTCCGGCGAGACTTTTTCCAGATAAGGTGGCCGGCAGCAACCGCCGTCCAGACCTCGAAAACGCAGGACTGTTTTTAATGATCGGATGAAGCCGTTGGTTAATAATAAAGATACAACGTTGGTAATCTTTCGTTGCAAGCGCATTGCTTCCTGGATGTTTCCCGCTTTAAAATTTTTATAAATCTGGATATATACCTCCGGCAAGATATTCTGTGTGCCGCCGATCGATCCGACAACTCCCATGGTTAAGGCCGGTAAAAAAAATTCATCAGGGCCTGAGAATACGATCCATTTATCGTTTATTTGCTGCTGTAGCCTTTGCAAAGAAAAGAGATCGTAATCTGTGTATTTTATGCCGACAATATTTCTGATTTTCGCAAATTGCGCCATTTTATTAGCTGAAGACCCGCCGCCGACGTGGGGGTTATAATAGATAAAGAACGGAAGTTGCGTGCATTCCGCCAGGGATTTATAATATCGAAAATATTCTTCGAAACTATAAGCATAATAACCCGGGAAAACGGATGAAACGCCGTCACAGCCGATTTGTTCGGCGTGTCTTGCCAGCGATACGGCATTGCGGGTGTTGTTGGTTCCGCCGACATGCGCAATAATCGCCGCTTTATTGCCCACGGTTCTTTTGACGATTTCAACGACGTGTTTGCGCTCATCCACATCCATCAGCGGCCCTTCGCCGGTTCCGCCGCAGACATAAAATCCGTTGATGCCTTTTGAAAGGAGAAAATTAACAAGTTGTTTGAGGCGTGTTTCACAGATGGCGCCTTTAGCATTAAAAGGCGTCAACAATGCGGCAAAAACTCCGCAAAATATTTTATTTACATTATGTTTCATTTTTAACCCTCTTTTTTGTTTTCAAGTCAATAGAATCGGGTCCGGTGTCCAGCTGACTTCCTTGTATATGCCATCGGCCTTGGCTTCCAGCTCGGCGATTTTTTTGGCCGCATCCCGGACGATGTCTTCGACAATTTTCCGGCCGAGCTCGGGACTGGCCGATTCCGGATGGCCCATGACGCCCACCTTGATCTCGGGACGCTGACCATGACGCGCCACAACCATTGCGTCATCCACGATTTTCTCGGCATGCTGATAATTATCCGGGTGTTCAATCTGCATGCTGAGCAACGGTTCCGGATCCAGCGCCAGGTCCTGCATGCGCACCCAGTCCGGCGCCAGGGCCATGATCAGCGAAGTCTCCAGCCAGCCTGCATGCCAGTCGTGCTCGCGGATGGCCTTGCCAAACCCATTTTGATCGGACCCGAATTTCCACACCGGCATGAGCGCGATCATGACTTTGGCAAAAGCGGGGTTCGTGCGCAAAAGCAATTTCAGCGCGTCATTCAGTGCCCGGTCATTCTCGCTACCGCCATGGCAGAGCAACAGGTAAAAATTCCGGAATCCCTGCGACGCCAGCGACAAGAGCGTATCGCTCAATACCAGCGACATTACCGCGGGCGAGATGTTGATGGTGCCGGGCAGGCCCCCGCCGGAAAACGACGTGTAGATAACCGGTGCCACGAGCATATCCAGCCGTTCCCCAATGAGCCAACCCAGGCGTTCGGCGATCAAGGCGTCCGTTTTCAACGGCAGATGGTAGCCGTGCTGTTCGATGACGCCGATGGGCACAATAATGGCCTGTTTGCGCGCCAGATAGTCGCGCACGAGTTTCACCGTCATGCGTTCCATAACCGGGAATGGATTGTCCTGAAACTTGGAAGTGGCTGGCATGGCTGACGACTCCTTTCTTAGAGTTTGCGATCCTTTTGCAGTGCTCATTATCGTTTTTTTAGAACAATCACGTTCGAAGTCAATTTGTTTGTCCGTATTTTTAGTCCTCAACCGAGGTCGCCATGGCTGTAAAAGCGGTGACGCCGAGCTCCGTGTCGAACCAATCAAACTTGGTAATATCTTTCTCCCTGCCGAGAAAAGCCCAACGGATAAGCATTTGTTTCGAAGCTTTATCCAGCCCGGCGTTTTGGGCAAATTTCCTGATGCCGTGAACATAGACTTCGGCCTCAGCGAAGCGTCCCAGGCCGCGCAGACAGAACGCCTGATAATAACGCGTCTTCATGATTTGGAAATCGCAAGAGGGTTCAAAGGTCGCCTGCTGGTCGAAGGCCAGCGCTTCTTCCCAGTGCTGCCTTGCCCCTTCTTCTTTGCCAAGATACCGCTTGCATAGTCCCATATAAAACAGACGGCGGACCCGTTCGGGATAGGGAACAAAGTAGTTTTTCCCAAGAGTGTCCGGTACATCGAGCGCCTGCTCGAAATAGGCGAGTGCCGGCCGGTATCGCTTCGCGGAAAGCGCCCGGTAGCCCTGTGCCAGCCTGAGTGTTACGTAATACGAAGCGATGCCGGAGCGCCAGAAGTCGCCGAAATTCACACCGGCAATGAATTTCTCGAGTTTTTCGTATGCGCCACGCATCAGGTAATTATTCATCAGCAGGGAGGATGCGGTAAAATATTTTCGAATGTGCCGCAGGTCTTTTTCCATGAAGGCGGTCGCCGCCGCCATCCCGTTTTTCTCCTGCATCAGTGCCACGTAGTCATCGTAGATATATGGATCGGTCCGGTCGGTTTGGTAAGCTTCGGTAAGCAGCCGGGCGTATTTCGCTTTATCGCCCTTGCGCTTGTAGGCCCGGGCCATCTCGTAAAGCAGGATTTTATCGCGCCGGCCGAGGGCGTGCGCCTTTTCCCAGGCATGGATGCCCTGCGCTTCAAATCCATGGCCGTAGTAAAAGTTGCCGAGGTGGTAATGAACGCGCGCGTCCTTCGGATTTTCGGCCAGATTTTTGCGGAGCATGAGTAAATCCACAGTTTTCCAGGCAAAATCATCCGCACGCGCCGGGTCGGTCTTGCGCGCCGCTTTTACCCGGCGGCCGGTTTCTTTTTCGAGCCGACTACGGTAAAACGCGACCATACTGTTTTCGATTTCAAGCGTCGCGAGCAGATCGCGCGCCTCATCGGCCAGGCCTGAAAAATACAGGGTTGAAACCACGTCGAGTATTTCTTCCGGCACGGATAGGTAACGTTGTTGAATAGTTTGCTTTGTTGCCGCGTCGCGGTTCTGGAGCACGTATTCGCCGGCGATCACCAGCGGGCTGAACGGCGACTGCCGTTTTGCCTCCATCAGATTTTCCCTGGCTTCCTTCTTCCGGCCGAGCCGGTTAAGCACGAGCGCCTTGAGTACCGGCGCCAGCACCATGGTTCCGTTCAACGCCATGGCCCGGTCAAGATGGTTGGAGGCTTCGGCATAATTCCCGCGCTGAATCGCCATTTGCGCTTCGGCGATGCGTTCCTGGCATTCATAGCCGAACCGTCCGGCCTGCCGGAGATGATAAGCCGCCTCTTTCACGTTGCCGGACAACATGAACGCGAGGCCCTTGTAATAGAGCAAGCGCCCGTCGTCGTAAATCCGGTCCAAGGCCTTGTCGAAATGCTCGATGGCCTTCTGGAATTCTCCGACCCGGAGATTGAGGAGCCCTAATTCGCCGTGTGCCCGGCTGAAGTCAGGGTCAACTTTAAGCGCCGCTTCCAGTAGTTTCCTGATTTCCGACAGATGGAACATCCACTCGCGCGCGAGTTTCTCGGCGCGGAAAAAACAACCCTCGGCCGTAAAATCTTCCGCCTTCGGGACCGGGTATTTATCGGGCACAAAATAAGTGTCCATGGGCTCCGGCTTGTCTTTCTGCGCGGGCACGGAAGCGATGATCCCCCCTTTTTTGCCGACAATCTCAAGCCCGATTTCATTCCGTTCCCGCCTGGCCGCCGGAATATCTTTCTCAACCGCAAACGACTGGGCGGTCCGCAGGTTAATGCCGTTAAGTGTGGCCAGGATCTTTGTCCCCTTCCTGACAACCAGGTCCATGCCCGCGAACGGCCGGTTGGCGAATATTTTGATGTCGGCTTTGGTCTTGGCGCCCGAGCTGGATAAAACGAAATTAACGCCCACGTCCGCGTAAGCCGCGTTGACAACGCCAATCTGCCGGTAGGGATACCAGTACTCGGTCCAGGAGGCGTTCGTCATCGGCAGGATGCGGTCGAATTCTTCCTGGATGATGATGCGGCCCGACTGGACTTCGCCGTAGCATTTGCCGTGGTCGTTATGGGTAAAGGCCGTATGCTGTCCCGATGCATGCCAGCCCCAGCTCCAGTATTTCTTCCCGGGCAAATCGTTGACGTCGGCATAATGGAGCATGCCGCTCTTTGCATCGTGATCGTAGTAGCCGAAATACCCCTGGCGTGCGCCGAGCATATAAAGCCCGAACATGCCGTCCACGTTTTTCAGCACGCCGATGTTGCTTTTCATGAAAGTGGGCCAGGAAATGACATTCTGGAACTTGCCGTGCATGGCGCCGCTGGCCTCGGGATAAATGAACTCGGTGTTGGCGCCGACAGGGATGCCGCAGTTGGCCCAATAGAGATATTTTTCCTCAAAGGGTGTTTCATTGGCAATGCGCACTTTCTGCACCACGCGCGCCTCGCCGGGAAACAGCGAGAATGATACCGTCCAATGGATCCGGCCGATCTTTTCCGTGTTGCTCATGATGAGCGATACGGAGCCGTCGGTGTTTTTCTCGGCGGTGCAGAAGCGCCGGCGGACGTTGGTATATGAATGCGCGTTCGGCAGGTTCAATTCCAATCCGCCGCCCATGTAATTAAAGCCCATGCCGGCATTGTACATTTTGGCGTCGGTATGCACGCGGTGGATCACGTCGCGGCGGTTGATTTTGTCGTACATGAACCAGAGTCGGCCGCCGTATCCGGGGGCCATGCCGATTCTGAGATATTCGTTTTCCGCCACGAGAATCTTTACGCGCCGCCGTGTCACTTGGAATTGCTTGCTCCCGTAGAAGAGGAAAGGATAACAATGATAGCCGGTGATTAAACCATACGGTGGGTGCGGGTTGAGCGGCAACTGGTTGTGCTCGTTGATTTCTTCGATTGTTTCGTAAAGTTTCACCGGTTGCATATGTGTCCTCCCGAACCAGGAGCAAGCCGTCAATATTCCGAAAGTTTTTTGGCCGCCTTCATCATCGCCAGCATGTTTTCTTCGGGAATATCGCGCGGGTTCATCTCGCCGGTATTGAAAATATATCCGCCCCCGGGTTTGCAGGTTTGCATGATCCGCGCAACTTCTTTGGTGATTGATTCCGGCGTGCCGCGCCAGAGCACCTCAATCGGGTCCAGGTTCCCGCTGATGGCCTGTTTGTCTTTCGTGGCGGCGCGGATTTCGGCAATGTCGGCGGCCGGCCCGATGCTTTCAAAGCTCAGGCCCAGTGGAATATGGCTCAGGACGTGTGCCTTCCTGATCTCGCTGTTGTGCATCCAGATCATGATGTCCAGCTCATTTTCGCAATAGTCCACCAGTTTTTTAGTTATGGGAAAGATATGTTGCTGATATTGCGGCACGGAAACCATGCTGCTGAAGGCGTTGCAATCGCCGAGCCAGATTGCATGCGCCCCGGCCTCCTTTTGTGCCTTAATATAACGCTTGTAAAACTCAAGCCAGTAATTCATGGCATCATCCAGGAGCTGTTCATCGTTCAGCATCATAACCATTGATTCCTCGATGCTCCACATGAGTCCCACAGCACTGAAGGGCGCGGCGCAGGAACCGACTACCAGGACGCTTTCCTTGAAATAATCGCGCAGCTTGCGGATCGCCTTCAATTTTTCCGGCATTCTTCCATCCTTGTTTGGGTCCATCACCGGCAGTTTTTTAAGGGCGGCGCGGTCAGCCGGCAGATATTGATAAGTAGCGCGCAGAATATTTCCCTCGCCCTTCACGCCCACCCCGACCGGCTCAAATTCGAAGCAGTCGTCAATCTGGACCCAGGCCCAATCGTAATCGAATTCGCGGATGGCCGCGCTCCAGACTTCGACTAATTTATCGGCGCTGGTACAGACCTCCTCGTAAGTATATTTATTATGCCATTTGACGTCGAATTCCTCGCTGTTGGCGAAGACGGGAATCCGTTGCGGTTTTTTCAAGTTGACACATGCCCTGATATCCTCAAGCACTCCTTGATATGCCATGACGCCTTGCTCCTTTCAGGTTATGAGGCGATCAATACCCCGGTACTTCCGTTGTTGACCGAAAATAAAGAGCTAAAATTACGTTTATACTACCTGCGGAATATCCAGTTTATTGTTGCTTCTCAACGCTTCGGTGGCAATTAACGTGGCGATTTCGCTCTGGGCACAATCCTTGGCCGGCGCCCGGACCGGCTGTCCTGTGCGAATGGCATTGGCGAAATCCAGGATTTCACGCTCAAAGCCATGCCCAAATTTTTCCCGGTATGGTTCGTATTGGAGCGATTGCCATGTTTTATCGTCAAAGCATATCTGGTCGCGCCAGACGGTGCATTTCGTGCCGTAAACCGTAATGTTGTTGAACGGCGTGCAGGGCGCGACGGGCGCATACAGCGCCGTGACTTTGGCCACGGCGCCGCTGGCAAACTGGTAAATCGAAACAATACAGTCTTCATGTTTCATGGCCGGAAACGCGATCTTGTTGCCCATGGAGGCCACGGATACCACGGGCGAGTTGACGATCCAGCGCAGGACGTCGAAGGGATGGCAACCGCCGCCGACCATGGGTTTTTCATCCTCAAGATACCAGTTGCGGCCTAATGCTTCGTTGAATCGGTCGGGACGCCCTTGCTCAATCAGGTTGTGGATGTAATCGCCTTCCAGATAAAAAATATCGCCAAACTCGCCGTTTGCGGCCATCTGCTTGATCTTGGTGTTTACCGGATAATAGCGCAAAATGTGGCCGGAGGCGACCACCTGCCGCGGATGCCGATTAATGGCTGTGACCATTTCCTGGATTTCCGGAATCGTATTGCCCACCGGCTTTTCCACAAATACATGTTTGCCGGCATCCAGGCACTGGATGAAGGGTTCGGCATGGCAGGGATCCGAAGTCAGCACCAGCGCGGCATCAAAATCGGCCTTTGCCAGCAATTCCGGCACGGAAGCGTATGCGGGGATCTGCGGGAATTCGCCGGCATAGGCCAAGCGGGCCTTTTCGAAAATGTCGCAGGCGGCGACCGGCTTGATGCCCTCAATAGCCAGGGCAAGGTGCGTATAAATTTTACCGATATGACCCAGCCCAATGACGGCCAGCCTGATCGTCGAACGCATAAGCTTGTGCCTTTCCTGTCATCAAATCGTTGCCCCGTCTGCATCTGAAAACGCGCGGTTTTATTCCCGCCCCTTGCGAGCTTTTGAGTGCGGTCGTTGTCACGTCATCTCCGGGACATCCAGCCAGATGCCGCCCCGCATGGCCGACTCGTGGGCGACGAGGCCCGGCACGGTCAGGTCCATGGCGCGGATCTCGTCAAGGTCCGGTTTGCGGCCGGTGTCAAGAGTGTGCAGGAAATCCCGGACCAGCGCGTATTCGGCCGTGCCATGGCCGCCAGCCCGCGCGGATGCGGGCAGCGATGCGTCGATCATTGGCAGCGGAATGGTCTGCGCCGTTTCCATCTCGCCCTCGACATACAAATGTCCCGGCCCGCGCGGGCCGAGCCGGTCGGTTTCAACGAATCCCTTGGTGCCCTGCAGCATGTAGTAATGCATCGAGGGGTGGCGGGGGGCCACGGAGGAACGCAGTAGCTTGATCAGGGCGCCCTTTCTTGTCTCGAACAGGCCGAGCTGGATGTCGATCCCGCCGATGCCGCCGGCCGGGAGGACCCGGTGCCCCTGGCCGGCGCCCATCGCGCGGACGATGCGGTCACCGGTGATCTCCAGGATCGGTCCCAGCGAATGCGAACAGTAGTGGAGCGGGGCGCGATGGGCGCGCCAGCGGGGCGCGTTCGTCGCGGGGTCGACGATCATGCTGCGGATCGGGTGCAGGTACTCGCATTCGGCGTAGAACACCTCGCCGATCCGGCCCGCCGCGACCATCGTTTTCCACTCCTGAACGAATGGCCAGTAGACGCAATTCTCGGCGAACATGTAGATTTTCTTCGCCTTACGGACCGCGGCCACGATGCGGCGGCAATCTTCGACGGTGGCGGCGGCGGTCACTTCGCTCAGCACGTGCAAGCCCGCCTCCATGGCCTTTACGGTCTGGTCGGCATGCGCCGGGATGGGTGTGCCGATGAACACGGCATCCATCGGCATGCCGAGGAAGGTCTCGTATTGCGTAAAACAAGCGGAGTCCGCGAGCCCAAGCTCTTTTTGGAATTGTGCCAGGGCCTGTTCCGAGGCGTCGCAACAAGCCACGACCTGGCAGTCCGGATGTTCGGCAAACAGCTTTCCGTATCCGGAGCCCCGTCCGACGCCCACCAATCCGATTTTCCAGCGTTTGTTACTCATATTCTCACCGCGCCCCGGTACCCCGCACCGTTTCGGCCGCCCGGCGAACGCCGCGGACCATATCTGCCAGTTCGCGGTTAGTCAGCATGGGATGCATGGGCAGGTTTGTTTCGCGATGATAGAAGAACGCCTCGGCCCGCGGGCATTGCCGGCCCTTTTGCCCCAGCTTGCGGAAGCCGGTGAAATCGTAGGTCGGCTGGTAATGCTGGATGCCCTGGATGCCTTCCTTGTAATACAAGGCCCGCATAAAGGCGTCGCGGCTGGCGCCGAGCGCCGCTTCTTCCACGCAAAGCGTATAGAGGTGATAAGAATGGATGCCGCGCGGGTCCTCGTAGACCGGGGTGATGCCGGGGATGCCTTGCAGGTGTTGGTTCAAATAATGCCCGCACTCGCGCCGGCGCGCCACGAACTTGTCCAGCTTGCTCAACTGGACGCGGCCCACCGCCGCCTGCACCTCGTTCATCCGGTAATTCATGCCCCAGTGGCCATTTACGTCTTCGATGTCGAAATGGGACGGCAGCCAGTATTCCCGATCCTTCTTGTGAACCCCGTATTCCTTCATCACCCGCGCCGCATCCTTATCCCGCCAGGGGTGGATATTCATGCAGCGCAGCATCTTGATCGGCTCCACCCAGCGGTCGTCATTGATCGTGATCATGCCGCCCTCGCCGCAGGTCGTGATGTTCTTCAGCGAGTGGAAAGAGAAGCAGCCCGCCACGCCAAAGGTCCCCGCGTGTTGGCCCTTGAAGCGTGTGCCGTGCGCATGGGCGCAATCTTCCATGACGGGAATCTTGTGTTTCCTTGATAGCCGCATGATGGCATCCATGTCGCAGCATTGTCCGCCGTAATGCACGACAAAAATCGCCTTCGTGCGTTTGGTAATTTTCTTTTCAATCGCCGCCGGATCAATGTTGT
The DNA here is from genome assembly GCA_026398415.1 of Kiritimatiellota bacterium. GTDB lineage: Bacteria > Verrucomicrobiota > Kiritimatiellia > JAAZAB01 > JAAZAB01 > VSJD01. The sequence continues at coordinate 72,065 of JAPLSY010000018.1, forward strand.
GGGTGCGCGGATCAATGTCGGCATATACCGGCGTTGCGCCTTCTTTCACGATCACCAGGCTGGTGGCAATGAACGTGTTGGGAGTCGTAATCACTTCGTCGCCCGGCCCCAGGTCCAGCATCTGGGTCACAACATGCATGGCGGTCGTGCAATTGGTGACCGCAAAGGCGTGTTTACAGCCCACATACTTGGCGAACTCCTTCTCGAAGGCCTCAACCTGCGGCCCCATGGTCAGCGTGCCGCCCTTAAAGGCTTCTTTGACGGCCGCCAGTTCCTCCTTGCCGTAGGGTGTGCCGCGGAAAATATAGCGGACCTTGATCGGGACGCCGTCGCCGAAATCGTACCCGGCCGTAATGTTGGTTGCCTTGCCCATGGTGTGACCCTCCTGTTGTTACAATGGCTTCAGTGCTGCGTTTGCTTTTAGCGGCGCCCATGGCGCCGCTCCCTTTACGGGACTATCGAACAATTGATCCAGCATGAGCATGGCCACGCCCCAGGCGGCAGCTTCGGCGCCGATTTTCGCCACGCGTACTTCGGGTGTGTTGCCGGCCATGGCAATGACTTGGCGATGAACGATCTGCCGGATTGGCGTTACCATCAAGTTCTCTGCCCCGGCCATGCTGGCATCCAGCAGTATGACCTCCGGATTAAAAAGATTCGCCGCATTGGCAACGGCCTGGCCCAGGTAACGGATCGCCTGATCCAACAGCCCCAGGGCCAGCTTGTCGCCCTGGCGGGCTGCCTCGAAAACGTGGTCCATGGAAATGGCCGCCGGGCGATGGCCGGCCAATTCGGCAATCATGGATTGGGTGCCGTCCTGCAAGGCCTTGATTACCTGGCGGATAATCGCCGGATACGAGGCCACTGTCTCCAGGCAGCCGGAACTGCCGCAGTTGCAGATCGGGCCGTTTTCCACAACCCGGACATGCCCCAACTCGCCGGCCATGTTTGAATGGCCGCGATATAACTGGCCGTCAATAATAATGCCACATCCGATACCGCCGCCCACGTCGATGAGCAGCAGGTGCTGTACGCCCTGGCCCGCGCCATGGCGGTGTTCACAAAGAGTTTTGGCGCGAGTGTTTTCATCCAGCAGAACAGGAACGGTAAAATGGGATTCAACAAGCCGGCGCAAGGGCACATTACGCCATTCCGGCATGAGCGAGCACAACAGCGACACGCCCTCCCTGGAATCAACAATCCCCGGATCGGCAACGCCGATCCCTTTCAGCGCCGATCGTTCATAGCCGGATTCCCGAATCAGGGACTCGGTCAGGGCGATCAATTCTTGCACTATGGCGGCGTTTGTCTTTTGGGCAGGCATGGCCGCGCTCCGCTTCGCCACGACGTTGCCGCACACATCCACGCCAACCGCCAGCATACGATCCAAATCGAATTCAATGCCCACCACAAAACCGTGGCGGCTATTCAGACTTAATAAGATCTGCTTGCGGCCGCGCCCCGTTGCGCTTCGGCCGGACTCAACCAGAATGCCTTGGGCGATCAAATCCCTGATCAAGGCCGTAACAACCGGCATGCGTATATGGGTTGATTGCCCCAGTTGTTTTCTGGAAACGGCGCCATAGTGCCGCACATGCGCAATTAGCAGTGATTTGTAAAATGATGCCTTATTGCTTTGTTTTTTTATCATTGTAACCATATATAGTGGCTATTTGTCTATTAATGTAACTAAAAATACGCTTATATTGAATTTTGTCAAGAAAATAAATTATTAATTAGTAGTGACCAATGGCGGGAGGGGCGCTAAACAAAGATGTTGGAATTTGTCTCACACAAAGGCACGAAGCCGCAAAGGAAAACAAAATTACCTTTGTGGTCTTTGCGGCTCCGTGTGAGAAATTTCCGGGGGTATAGAACGGCTCAGGGACCAGGGCGAATCGCCCGCAATGAACGGCCGAAGCCGCACACGGAACGACATCGGTTCCGGCATCAGCAAATACTGTGGCAGGGGACGCGGGCCGCAACTGTTGCTCCCGAGTCCGCCCTGGCGGTAATCCAAGTTGAGATAGGTTTCTTTCCGGCGCTGCAGTTCGTGGGCATGCATGACCCACGTCAAATCTTCCGTCGAATAATGGTGCGCGCTGACGTTCAGGAGCGGCAGGCCGATTACCAGCAGTCCCGTGCCCTGCCGGTCGGTCAGCGTGGCCCAGCGCACTTCCGTTTTGTTGCCGTTTTCCTGCGGCCGAATATAGGGCACATACTGATCCTGAACGGCGCCGCCATACACGCCCACCGTGGCGCTCTCCTTGCGGTCATCGTAGTTTTCGTGCGGGCCCCGGCCGTACCAGGTCATTTGGTCAAATCCGGCCGGTAGCACCATCTGCAGGCCAAACCGCGGCAAGTCCGGCAATTGATCTTTAAGTGGTTTGAGATCGGTTCGAACGATAAGGTCGCCACTGCCATAAACCGTCCAAGTCTGGTCGCAGGCAAATACGGGCGCCAGGGCCTTTGCCGCCAGCACGGTCTGCGCCCGGACCTGGAATACCGCCGGTTCCGGGTGACTGAACGCCAGGGATTCGACCCGCGCGATCAAACGATCATAACCGGCTTCCCGCCACTTCTTTGCAATGTGCCACATGCCGCGATCGCCAACCATCTGCCCGGCATGATGCTGGATATGTACGATCATGCCGCCGTCGTTATCCGTCGGTGCCCGCCAAAGGTTGATGCGCGGTCCCGCTTGAAGGAGTGCCCGGCCGGCCAGTGTCCATCGGATTAGTATGCCCCGATGGCGATCGAAGCTGACCGTATAATCGTCGGCGCTTACATTGACCTCATCCCGGTGTTCCTCGATTTTTAACGCCGGCAGGGCGGCCCGTTTGATGACCGGTCGGGATGGGGTTTTTACCGGCACGGCAAATTGAACCGAGGCGATTTCAAAATCGGCGCTTGCCCAGGACGTAGCGGCGGTTTGGACAAAGGCAAGATTCAGCCAGTATTCCGCGCCCGGCTCGCCTGCGGGCAGACGATAAGGAAGGGCCATGTCTTTCCGCCCGCCTGCCTGGATTTCCAAGGGCGCCAGTGTGCCCTCCTGAAGGATGCGATCATCCTGCCGCAACTGCCACCGGCATTGCAGGTGGTTTAGCGCGCAAAAATTATAACGATTGACGATGGTCACGTGTCCACGCTTGAGGTCCACAGTCTCCACTCGTACCGGTGCATACACGTGCTTGAGCTCCCGCATGCAAGGGTGGGGGACGCGATCCGGCGACACGAGTCCGTCGGCGCAGAAGTTGCCGTCGTTGGGCTCATCCTCAAAATCGCCGCCGTAGGCAAACCAGGGTGTGCCGTCGGCCGTCTTTTGCCGGATGCCGTGGTCGGCCCATTCCCAGACACAGCCGCCCAGCAGGCGGTCGTGCGCATAAATCGTGTCCCAGTATTCCTTGAGATTGCCGGGGCCGTTGCCCATGGCATGCGCATATTCGCACATGAGAAACGGGCGCAGATCGTCCTTGGCGCCTTCCTCTGCCAGCTTGGTCAGTTCCGGGTACATAACGCTGACGATATCCACCACCGGCGCCGTGCCCGCCTGTTCGTAGTGAATGGGCCGGGTGGGATCGGCCGCGCGGATCCAGGCCGCCATGGCATCGAGATTGGCCCCGTACGCGGTTTCATTGCCCAGCGACCAGATAATGACCGACGGATGATTTTTATCCCGCTCCACCAGGCGCCTCGCCCGGTCAACGAAGGCCTCCTGCCAGTCGGGCTGACGCGACGGAATATCGGTTGCTACGTAGCCGAAGCCATGGGCTTCCTGGTCTGCTTCGTCAATCACATAGATGCCGTAGCGGTCGCAGAGGTCGTACCAGCGTGGATCATCGGGATAATGCGATGTCCGCACGGTGTTGATATTGTGCTGTTTCATCAGCACGATGTCGCGAGTCATGGATTCCAGCGAAACGGCATAGCCCGTATCCGGATCGAATTCGTGACGGTTGACGCCTTTCAGCTTGACCGGCACGCCGTTAATCAACAGTTGACGGTTGCGGATCTCCGCCTGGCGGAATCCGATCCGGACCGCCACCACCTCCGCCGCGCTGCCATCCGGGGCCGTCAGCGTGCATACGAGCGTATAAAGCGCCGGTGTTTCCGCCGTCCACTTGGCGGGCGCGCTCACCGGTTCTGCAAGGGCCCACGACCGTTCCGCGTGGCCCGCCAACGCGGGTCCGGCTGCCTCGTTTTTTTCCAGCACCGTCGCTCCGGCGGGATCCATCAGTTTTACGCCGAGGCGAAAGCCGGCTTGCGTTGCCGGGCTGTAATTGATCAAACAGGCCGTTACCTCCAGGCGGGCATCCATGTATTCCTTGTCCAGCACGGTCCGGACGCGGATATCCCGCAGATGCAGAACAGGCACGGCGGTGAGATGAACATCGCGGAAGATGCCGTTCAGGCGCCACATGTCCTGGTCTTCCAGATAGCTGGCATCCGACCATTTGAATACTTGCACGGTCAATTGATTCTTACCCGGCCGGATCTGCGGCGTAATATTAAATTCCGCCGGCATGTGACTGCCCTTGCTGAATCCCACGCTTTGGCCATTGACCCATACATAAAACGCAGATGCCACGCCCTCAAACGTCAGCAGGATCTGCCGATCTTGCCAGACTTGCGGAATTTCGAATGTCCGGCGATAGAGCCCGATGGGGTTATCGTCGGGCACGCAAGGCGGATCCATGGGAAAGGGGAAAGCCGAGTTGGTGTATTGCGGCCGGTCATAGCCGTGCATTTGCCAGATGCCGGGCACCGCAAGCGCAGCCCAGGAACTGTCGTCAAAGGCATCCTCAAAAAAACCTTCCGGCGCGGTCCACGGCGTTGCCCCGTAAAAAAAACGCCAGGAACCGTTCAGCAGATGGAAAACGCTCGATGCCTCCCGATTGCCCTTGCAGGCGGAGGATTCATCGGTAAAGGGAATCAGCGTGGCGTGGGCGCTCGTACGGTTGCGATGCAGGACGCGGTGGTTTTGCCAGTCCTGAACGGGGGTCTTATCCATTTTCATGCAGTCATTCTCCATATGTGGGTCCGGTCAATCTCCCTGAAATGTTCATACATCAACAGTGTGAAATACCTTAATTCCTCCTGGCGGGATTTTCACTTGAAAAATTCCCTTGGCCACATGCACTTCCTTTTTTCCGATCAGGTCGCTAACTCCTCCGATCCGCCAGTTTGCCTTGACCTCAGCCTTTCCGGCCGTTGGTTCCAGGTTCAATAAAAAAATAAGCGACCCGCCCAGCTTCGATATTCGCCGAAATGCTACCAGCCGATCGCCGGATATGGTAAACGGCGATCCCACCCCATACGAGTTGAATAACGGCAGGATTAACGCTTGTGCTCCCACTCCCCCAAAACCGTATGACAACGAAAGTCCCCACCAACTCAACCGCCGCCTTGCCGTCTCGACCCCGACAACTGCTCCATTCAGGGTGGCGATGGTCTCGGTATTGCCTTGCGGCTTTAAAACCGCGTATTTGCACTCGCTCGTAATGGGGAACTTCCCGAATTTGGTCGTCAGTATATTCCGGCCTTCGCGAATATCCTTGGCGGTAATCATGTCGAAATCCATGACGCGCACGTTCACCAGGTCAGCCAAGCCTTCGGGTGGAGCAAAACTCCAGTGTCCCTTGCCGGCGAATGTTCCGAAGTGCCCCTCGGCAATCATATGCGTTTGCGGACAATTTTGCAGAACCTCCCTGATCCGTTTGATTGCTATATCGTCAAGTACTGCGAAGTTCGGCAGGTACACCACCTTGTACTGCGACCAGTCCATGCGGGGCGTCACAATGTCTTGCGGAATGCTGCTGCTCCACAGATTCTGGTACACCCTCTTTGAGTCGCTTATGAAACGCCTTTCATCGCCCGCGTACATGAAAATCTCATGGCTCGGCGCACTGTAGGCCCATGCCACCTCCGCCGGCGGAATCTCCAGCGGCAGGTGCTTTTTAATCGAATCTATCTGCCGCAGGGCTTGCTCAATCGCCAGCCAGCGTTGCGTTGGCGTGCCGTCCAGCGCCACAAGATTTAACCCCGGTCCTTCAAAACTCATATATTCCGGCCGATACTGCCAGAACATCGCTCCGGCCGCTCCAGCTATCAAGCTCAACCACAAAAATAGCGTTAGCTCCTCCGGCGTCGATTGCTTGTCCCTGGCGGCCAGCCCGCCTACAAAGCCCGCGTAGATTTCTTCCAGCCACCACCGGTGGCCACGGCCGATCGCACGCGACCAGTCGAATCCAAGATAATTCGCCGCGATGATATACGGATCATCACTTGTCAGCCGGTTGCCCGATGGCATTGACAAGCCCCAACTATCTACCTGCTCGCTTGCCATCTCGTCCCACTGCCGGGGAAAAAACCAGCCGTGGGACCGCTGCTCGTGCCTGCCGTCAAGCCGTTCAATCAACTTCACCATCCAGCCAAGCATGTCAGCCATGTTTTCGTAATGAAACTGCCGATAAAGCATCATCTCGACCGGCGCGTCATTGTTACGCGGTGGTTGGACATCTTCCCAGCACCGGTAGCGCCGCATCAGCCGTTCGTTGAGTTCCTCAAGCGTAAACTGCGCTTTAAGCCACTGGATATACTTTTCGATGGTATAGTCGTTATACGGTGGATACCCTTTACCTTCTTCTGCCCACGCCGCAGCAAAATTGACCCCGTCGCAGGTCCCCCACACCAGCAGATTTGGATGGTCCTTATAACGGTTGACGATCGCCTGAATGCATCTTTCGGCATACTCGCGCCATTTTGGATGGTCGTAATTATGCACCATCTGTCCCTGCGGCGTGCTCACATTGGCCGTCTGTTGCTGCACCCTCCCATCCGGCCAGATCACCCGCATGTCAGGATGCATCCGCAGCATCCACTCCGGACATGCCCCGTGCGTCGCCACGGTAATATCGAGCCAGACCTTCAGATCGTGTTTAACCGCCAGTTCGAAAAAGTAATCCAAATCATCGAATTCAAACTGTCCCGGCCGCGGCTCCAGCCAATTCCAGAACGGAAACGACCGCACAATCCGCATCCCTGTCGCTCGGATCCGGGCAAAATCATCATCCCAGAACTGCCTCGGCGGGACAGGCGGTCGATAATACTCTACACCGACCGGGAAGGGACAGTCCGGGTCCACGTCGAATTGTTTCGGATGGTTGCCGGGATTTGGACCAATTGCCTTATTTGTCTGGTTCATGGGGTCAGGTCTCTCCCTCAAGTAGTGCCTGCCAACTGCCTTCCGATATCGAACTGTGCTTCAGTTCGCCCAGCCCTTCCAACTCTTCCAGCAGCTGCTCTGCCTGGCGACGCTCCACACAACCCACCCGCCACATCTCCAGCCCGCCCTCTTGAATTTCCGTGCCGATGGGAAAACAGTGATGTTTTGCAACCACCTGAGAACAAAACTTCTGCGGAAGCGCAGTACTGACCATTCGAACGAATGCCCGATTCGAGCTGCGCTCCAATAGTTCGACCGTCGCTACTTTGGGTGACGTCCCTAGATAGTTCAGCACGGCCTGAACTTCTGCTTCGCTCGGTTTATCGAGTACAATCAATTCTTCAACCGACGACGGTCCAAGAACAAACCCGCCTGGGCAAATGAAACGGATCTTCGGAAAACTTCGCGACAGTTCATTAACCAGGCATCCTCGATGCACGATATGGAACTCTACATTGAACATAGCCTTACGCTCCTCCATTTTTATACTGCATATGACATCGATTCGTTAATGGAAACCGTACGATGTGCCTTTAGGCGCCGATATCAATGGTTTTGCGGAAATTATCAATGCGCCGATTGCCGTAAACATCCAGTGCACCCTCCATCCATCCAGTCCCGGTTTGCCCTGGCATTGATGCAGGGCGAAGTGGGGAGCAACCGGTAATTATCGGTTGCGGTTTTCACAAACTGCGGATTGTTGTTGATGGTACTGACCGCGGCGGCCAACGGCAATACATTTATGTATTGCCGTCATGCTAAGACGGTTTTTACCGGTAAAAAATAAATATCATGATCAAAACCAGGACATTTATATCAAAAACCGGACATTTGGCGGGGAAAAGAGTGAAGCACCCCGGGGCACCTGTCCGCCATAGCCCTTGGGGCGACGGCGGAATCCGCGGGGCACCCTGCTCCGTCCGTCAGCTGACGGACGGAGCAGGTCGAGTCTTTGCGGAACCCTGCGACTTGTCCGGCGTAGCCTTGGCGAAGATGGAAGCCAAGAACGCCATCTTGTCCTCCATAGCCACTTTGGCGACGGAGGATCCTCCCTGTGGCAAGATAAAAAAGGATTATGTACTTGAACCAGACTAATTCCAAGGCATACCATACTCCGGCAAGCGGAGGAGGCGCATTTTTCAAAATGAGGCGCGGTCAATTATGGCGTTGCAAAAATCGGACATAATAAACGGCCTGCGGCAAATGGGACTCAAGGCCGGCGACATTGCGCTGGTGCATAGTTCGCTCAAGAGTCTTGGACAGGTGGAGGGCGGCGCCGACACGGTGATTGACGCTTTGCTGGAAACGCTCGCTCCGGATGGAACACTACTGATGCCGTCATTCCAGCGCAGCTCGGAGTTTTATCTGGTTGACCGCGGGTGTCGTTTTGACGTGCGCAACACGCCGGCTGAATGCGGAATCATCACCGAAGTCTTCCGGCGGCGGCCGGGGGTTCGGCGCTCCTTGAGCCCCACGCATTGCACCGCGGCCTGCGGGCGGCTGGCGGAAAAGATGCTGGCCGGGCATGAGCGCTGTAAAATTTCCGTCGGCTTTGGTTCCCCTTATCACCGGCTGGTGGAAATGGACGGCAAGATTCTTCTTCTCGGCGTCACCCATGGCTCCAACACCACTTTGCATTTTGTGGAGAACACCAACGGCGCGCCCACCATCTGCCGGAAAGAGTACAATCCGGTGGTCGTGGACGAAAATGGGGCGGAGATAATCGTCCCGACGCTTCCACACATGCCGGGCCTTCCCCGTGATTATTTGAAGGCCGAGCCTTTGCTCCTGCAGGCCGGAGTTCAAACCAACGCCCGGATCGGCATGGCGGAGGTAAGGCTTGTCCAGGCCGGGGCGATGGCGGCCCTGCTTGGCGAAAAAATACGGGAGCAGCCGCTGTTCCTTATAGAGCCGTTCGTTTTTTCCTAAACCGGCGGGAGGGGCCGCGTGGCTGGTTCGGAGACACAGTGTGGGGGACGATAATCATGACACATCATGGAAACTGGAGATATCAGAGCATTCAAGAAATAATGAGGCTGAGTGCTGTTATTACGATTGCCTTGGCGCTCATGGGTGTGGTTGGGGCCGAGCCATTATCCAACCAAGCCACTCTTGCCATTACGCATTCAGCCGACAACATGGTTGGCTCTAATGCTTCCAGCTGCGCAGCTACGGCGTCGAATAAAGTGATTGACGCATTTCTGGACTTGAACCAGACGCGGTACCGGGAAGCGCTCGTCCGGACACGCAGCTGGCTGGACACCCTGGAGGTCAATCCGACCGACCTGCGCGCCCACGGCATCAAGGGCAAAAAGAAGCTGGCCGAACTGCTGGATGTCTACCTGCGGCTTTATAACGTGGCTTCGGCCGATGACAAACAAGCCCTGCTGAAACGCATCCAAGGTATCACGGCGATTACGGCCACGCCTGGATACCACGATATGCTGCGCATTACGGATCAGCAATTCAAGGAAGACGCCACTTCCTATCTGCGCGCGGCATTCCTGATGGACCGCTTCGGACTGGATACCAAGCTCTATCGCCAGGAAATCCTCAAGGTTCTGCCACGGCTCAATGATCACATGAAATACCGCGGGTCCGATCAACGCATGGCCTTTCATCTTTATTATAAGCATTTTGGATTAGCAGAGCCATTCCCCCTGCAAGCCGCCTACCAAACCGGCGTAATTTCCTCCCGCCACGATCCCGCCTGGTTTAAGCAAAACAAGATGGAAATGTACAGCCTGACCCATGAAATCTTTGTGCCGTATGAATTCGGCGAGAAACTGGATGCCGACTTTTTTGCGGAGCCGGACAAAGCCTATCTGCGTCCCCTGTTAGCCGACTTAACCGCGTATGGCATCGGCCTGGACGATGCCGACATTACGGCCGAACTGACCTCCTGTCTGCGCTACCTGCATTTCACCGACCTGCCGGTATACCAGGAGGCGCTCCAGTACCTGCTGCAAAGCCAACGGGCGGTCGGCAAATGGGGCAGCTATGAACAGCACCGGGGCTATTACGGGGATTATGTCAACCAGGCGTTTTACCTGCACACCACCCTGGTGGTTGTGGATGCCTTGACGACGGCCTTCCATTACCGGGAACGGTGAGGGCTGGAGGACGGACGCCAGACGCCAGATGCCAGACGGCGGACACCGGAACGACAGATTAACATTCATACACGCTCATCCGCGTTATTTGCGGTCAATACGAGGGACACCATGCCAAAACAAAATTACGAGCTGAAAAACGACAAAATCCGGAAAGCCTTCCAGGAGCTCAAGAAAAAATCCCCGGCCCGGTTCAGCCGGAGATTGAATCTTTCCTGGAGCAACTGGGGCTTCGGTCTGGAACCACTGGCGCAGTCGGCCCGTCGCCTGCAAGCCAATGGCATCAATTTTGTTGAACTGCACGGGAACCATTATGGGCCGGACCTGGGTTACAAAGTCAAGGAAACCCGGAGCATTTTGGCCGATCATGGGATGCGCGCGGCGGGCATCTGCGGCATGTTTTCGGCCGATAATGATCTCTCCAGTAATCGCGGCATACAGCGGCAGGCCGCGCTTGATTACATTCGTCGCGAATTGGACTTTGCCGCCGCCATAGGCGCGACTTACCTGCTGGTGGTTCCCGGCGCCGTGGGCCGACCCCAGCCCTACGACCAGTCCGAGTTCGATCGCAGCGCCGTCGCTTTGCGCCTTGTGGCCGATTGGTTTGTCAAACGCCGTATCCGGGCGGCCATTGAACCAATTCGCTCGGCGGAAGTCAGTTTGGTGCACACGATTGCCGATGCCCAGCGCTACATTCAAGCCGTCCGCCATCCCGGTATTGCCCATATCAACGGCGACATTTATCATATGCAGACCGAAGAAAGCCACATAGGCGAAGCCATTTTGAAAGCCGGATCGCAACTGATCAACTTGCATGTTGCCGACAGTAACCGGTGCGCGTTGGGTGAGGGTTCAATGGACCTGGATATCCTGATCATGGCGCTCTACCTCATTGGCTACAACACGGATGGCTGTTATGTGACCCCTGAGCCGTTAGGTCCTGGCGGCGATCCTTATCCCGCCATGCACGGCAAGCCGGATCCGGCGGCACTGGACAAACTTGTCCGTCAGACTGCCAAGTATTTCCGCGAACGTGAAGAAGTTCTGCTGGGGTAAGCGAATGCCAGACCGGATAAGACGGACGACGGACGACAGACACCGGAACGATTCAAACAAGGACATAGCATGAGACAATCAAAACCTCCGTCGGCACCGAACGGAAGTCCGATTTACCTGTGTGCGCCGGTCAACGCGCTGGTGGAAGGGCTTTACGAGCAAAAGGTGCCTTTTAAGGAAATCAAGCGGCACGGCGATTTCGGCTTGGGCACGTTCGATAACCTGGATGGGGAAATGATCATGCTCGATGGCACCGTGTACCAGGTGAACTCGGCGGGCCGCGTGGCGGTCATTAATGACGCCTGCCTGACGCCGTTTGCCTGCGTCACGTTTTACCGGCCAATCAGCCACGAGGACGTGGCGCAGGCCATGGATTACCCGGCGTTTTTGGACCTGATCCAGCACCTCCTGCCCTCGCCCAATCTTTTTTATGCTATCCGCATGGAGGGCGTCTTCGACTATGTGAAAACACGCTCCGTGCCCAAGCAGGAAAATTATCGCCCCCTGGCGGATGTGGCCAAAGACCAGCCGGTGTTCGAATTTCAGAACGTGGCCGGGACGCTTGCCGGCTTCGTTACGCCGTCATTTATGGGCTCGGTCAATGTGCCTGGGCTGCATTTGCATTTCCTGTCCACCGATTTAACCCGTGGCGGGCATGTGCTTGAATGCCGTCCCCGCCAGGGACGCATCGGCGTGCAGTTCATCACGCGGCTGGAGCTGTCGCTCCCCATGACCTTCGATTACCTGACGCAGGACTTCACCCGCAATATCGAGCAGGATTTAAACAAGGCCGAGAAGTGATCGTCGAGCGTAAAGTATGAAGCAGATGCCGGCTTGAAGAGGGCGAACGATTGGCATCATGCTGAGCGCGTAGCGCGATAACATGAATGCCGTTGTTCGGAAATTTGTTGCTTATTTTTTAGATTAACCCTTTTGGCGTTAATTTTCCAAGATTCGCGGATGATCCCTTTGTCTGTCCTCGCGCAGAGGAAAGCTCCCCGCCTGCCATCCATAGCTCCTGGAGCGACGGATGGAGCGTAGCAGGGTCCGTCGTCCGTCCTCCCGCCTTCGCCCTCCGGGCTTCGGTGGGCAGGCTGTCGTCTGGCGTCCGTCGTCAGGCGTCTGTCTTCAAGCCGGGAACTGCAGTTTGACTATGGAGAAATCGTCGTCGAGCGGGCCGGCGCCGCGCATACCGTGCACGGTTTTGGCCAACTCCTCGATTTCCGGCTTGCCGGCGCCGACAGAGGCGGCCATAAGCTGGGTAAACTCGCTGAACGTCCACAGGGTTCCATCCGGCCGGGTAATTTCATACACCCCGTCGCTCATGAGGAACAGGGTGCTGCCGGGCGGCACGGGCTGTGTCGAAGTGCGGTAGGTCGTGCCTGGCATGCCACCCAGCACCATGCCCGGCTTGCCCAATTCACTCACGGTTGTGTTGCCCGCCGGATCTTTGTTGATCAACAAGGACGGCGGGTGCCCGGCGCTGGCATAGCGCAGCGTCCGCGTGGAACGCGCATACACGCCATACCAGATCGTGAAATACATGTTGTTGTGTTTTTCCATCTGGAAGGCCTCGTTGAGCGCCGTCAGCATGGCGCCCGGTTCCCCGAAATCCGTGTTTGGCAGGGTCTGCGACCGGAGCACATTCATGGCCGAAATGGAAAGCAATGCCGCGCCCACCCCGTGTCCGCAAACATCCAATAAAAACATGCAGAAACGATCGTCATCCAGCCAGTGATATCCAAAGGCGTCGCCACCCAGCGAGGTGGAGGGAATGAACTGCCAGCTGGTGCGCACGGGCCCCTGGTCCAGCGGCGCGGGCAGGAGCGATTGCACATAGGCCGCCGCCTCGGCCAGTTCGGCGGCCAGCGCCTTCTGACTGGCCAGCAGGGCCTGGTAAGCTTCATTGCGCTCCAGTAAATTGATGTAGCCCTGCGAGTGGTGCCGAATACGCGCCACCAGCTCGATCCGGTCCGGGAGCTTGACCAGGTAATCGTTGGCGCCCAGCGCAAAAGCCTCCGCCTTGGTGGTGGGCTCTTCCTTGGTCGAAAGCACGATCAGCGGAGTATCCCGCAGGGTGGGTTCGGCCCGGTAGAATTTTACCAGCGTCAGGCCGTCAATTTCCGGCATGACGAGGTCCTGGAGAATGACGGTAGGCGCCAGCTCGCGGGCCATCTTCAAGGCGCCGGCCGGATCGCTGCAGTAATGAAAGCGGATATCGGCTTCGGGCGCCAGCATGCGGCGCACGGCCTCGCCGATCATGGCCTGATCATCCACCAGCAGGACCTTGATCGCATGTTGGGGCAACGCGGTTTTTAACGGGCTATCGTTTGTGTTTTCCATGGTTGTCCTTAATGTATTGAAGTTTTCAGTAACGATGCATTTCGCCTTGGGTGCGGAGACCGAATGTGTGATTTTGGCTCGGCGGCGGTGTTCTCGCCGGACGGCGCATACACGAGTATAGCGCCGCCGGCGACGCCTGGCCGTCGAGCCAATCTAACGCATTCTGTTCCGCTTTCTCTCTCAGACTCGCCCAACCCAAGGCGCAATGCAGTCACATCCGCCAAGGGCGGATAAAGAACCCAGTCCTTGCTTTATTCGTTGAATGGCAGCCTAATTTCAAACAGGCTTCGTTTTCCGTTCTTCAATTCCCTGCATGATGGCGTCCGCGATGGCGTTCAGCGGCAGGATTTTTTCGGCGGCGAGCAGTTCCGCTGCCGCCCGCGGCATCCCGTACACGATGGAGGTGGCTTCATCCTGTGCCAGGGTGCGCCAGCCGCAGTGCCGCAGGGCCAGCAACCCTTCGCCGCCATCCCGTCCCATGCCGGTCAACAACACCGCCACGCCAGGTGGCGACCAATGTGCCGCCACGCTCTTGAAAAATACATCCACGGACGGGCGATAAAAACATTTAGCCGGCTCAACCCGATACTCCAGCGTGCCGTGTTTCGTCAGCACCAGGTGGTCGTTGGTGCCGGCCAGCCAGACCGTGCCGGTCTCCGGACGGCATCCCGGCGTGGCCACCTTGACATTGAGCTGGCAATGCGTGCCCAGCCAGAGGGCCAGATCAGCAGAAAATTCCTTGTCGATGTGCTGGGTGATCACCATGGCCGCGTTAACAACCGCCGGCAATCGGGATAAAATATCCGCCAACGCGGCGGGGCCACCCGTTGAGGCGCCCAGAACGATGAGCGGCAGGTTGCCCTTGGCCATTGGCGGCGCCCCAGACTCCAGTGTCGCCGCCGCGCTCATCGGTGCCGGACTCATTGGCGCCGGACGCGTGATCAAGTGGCCGATGATCTCGATCTTGCGCAATAGCGCCTGGGCGCCGGTCAGTTTGCCATCCGTGCCCAGCACGGGGGTATTGACGGCGTCCAGCGCGCCGTAGCCCATGGCTTCGAACACCAGGCTTATATTGCCGTCCACGGTGGCGGTCACCACCAGGATGGGACAGGGCGAATCCTGCATAATGTGCCGGGTGGCTTCGACGCCGTTCATTACCGGCATGATCAGGTCCATGAGAATCATGTCGGGATGGTCTGCCGCGCACTTCTTGACTGCTTCGGCGCCGTCGTGCGCCACCCAGGCAATCGTGTAATCCGGGTGACTGCGCACCACGCGCCGCAGGGCTTCCACCGCCATCATAAGGTCGTTGACGATCGCGATTTTCAAGGATCTCCGATCACATCCGCCACGGTCTTCAAAAACGTTTCGTCATGGAAACTGCTCTTGGTGAGATAATGGGTGGCCCCCGCCTCGAGTCCGCTCAAGCGATCCTCTTCGCGGTCCTTGTAGGATACGATGATCACCGGCAGGGCCTGGAGCCGGACATCCTGCTTGATATGCCGCACGAGCTCAATGCCGTTCATCCGCGGCATGTCAACGTCGCTGACGACCAGGTCGTAACGTCCCATGCGCACCGTGTTCCAGGCATCCATGCCGTCCACGGCCACGTCCACGGTGTAACCGCGGTTTTCCAGCAGTTTACGTTCCATCTCGCGGACCGTGATCGAGTCGTCTGCGACCAGGATATGCTTGCGGGTCTTGGCGGCCGCCGTCTTGCCTGCCACCTGAAATTGCTTCAGACGTCCGCCGGAAAGCAGGTTTTCGATGGACCGCACCAGGTCTTCCGTATCAACAATCATCACAGGCGCGCCGTCATCCAACAGGGAAACCGCGCTTACGTCCCGGACTTTGCCCAGCCGCGCATCCAGCGTATGTACCACCAGCTTGCTTTCCCCGATAAACCGATCGACAACCAGGCCGTAAGCGTTTGCGCGTTCCCCGATAATTACGATTGGCCACGCCGCCGGGCGGTTAGCGACGCCGCTCAGTTCCAGTACTTCGCGTGCATCCACCAGTCCAATATGCCGCTGGTTCAATGTCAGGTATCGCCGGCCCTCCAAGGTCTGGATCTCCTCCGGCGAAGCCATGACCAGGTGGTCAATTCGCGTCAGCGGAATGGCATACGGATCACCCGCAATTTCCACCAGCAGGGTGCGTAAGACGGAAAGCGTAATCGGTAACTGTAAATGGAACTGCGCGCCGGCGCCGGGGCGATTCTCCACGCGCACAAAACCGCCCACTTCCTGGGTCAGATTGCGGACGATATCCAGGCCCACGCCCCGCCCGGAAATTTCAGTTACTGCTTCACTCGTCGAAAATCCCGGTAGAAAAAGGAAATCCAGCAATTCGGCCTCGGTAAGGCGGCCGACCATTTCATCGGTGCTGAGTCCGCGGGCAACCACTTTGCGACGGATGCGCTCCAAGTCAATGCCGCGCCCGTCATCGGACACGGTAATGTGCAGTTGCCCGGCTTGGTGGCGCGCCTCCAGCCTCAGTAATCCTTCCGGATTCTTTCCCGCCGCCTGGCGTACTTCGGGAGTTTCCAAGCCATGGTCCAGTGCATTGCGCAGGAGGTGCGTCAGCGGCGCTTCCAGTTTCTCCATGATTTCGCGGTCCACGCCGGTGGTCTGGCCGACCATCTCGAATTTGACTTTTTTGTTCAACTGGCGCGCCAGGTCCCGAACCATGCGTGGAAAACCCTGCACACCATCGGCAAACGGTCGCATGCGGCTGATCAGGCCTTCCCGGTAAAGTCGTTCGGCCAAGTCCGAGGACTGCTGTGCGAAGAAATCGAATTCTTCCAGGCGCTTGGCTGTGGCCTGGCGGCAGGCATTCAGTTTATTGCGCAGGTTGGCGACCTGCTCGGCCGAAGCCAACGTTTTGGCCGGTGCCGCCGACTCGGCCGTGCGGCTGTCCCGCCAGTTCTCGTTCCGTGCCGTGCATGCTTGTTCCACCAGGCGGGCCAGTTCGTTCTGCCGCTTTTTAAGCGCCTGTAATCCGGCGGCAAACGGCTCAAACCAGCGCGTCTGCACCATGTATTCGCCCATCATGCCGAGCATGCGATTAAGATTGTCGGATGAGACCCGCACGGCCCGGTCTCCGCTCTCCGTGCCGGCGGACGAAACCGGCGTTTTGGCCGGAGTCGATGTTTTGGCCGGAGCCGACGTATCGGCCGATGGCTTGGCTTCAGTGGGTTTGGGTTTCGGAAGATTTTCTGACGGCTTGGCTGTCTTCGCGCTTGGCGCCGTCTGGCCGGAACGGATTGCCGCCAAACGTCCCACCAGTTCATCAATTGCCGCCTGATGTCCGGTCCGCCAGGCGGCAGCTTCCGCCTCCGGTACGAGGGCAATTTGCGTCAGCATATCCACCGCGCTCAATAGGCCATCCACCGCTTCCGGCTGAATGACAATCTCGCTCTTCTGGGCGGCGACGAAACAATCTTCCAGTGCGTGGGCGACTTTAACGGCGGGATCGAGGTTGACAATACGCGCCGCGCCCTTCAGCGAATGGGCGGCGCGCATCATGGCCGCCAGCCGCTCGGTATTGCCGGGATCCTGCTCAAGGGCCAGCAGGCTCTCGTTCAGAATAGCCGTCTGGGCCTCCGTTTCCTGCCGGAACAGATCCAGCATGGAAAAATTACTTAAATCCTGTCCAGCGGATGTCGTCATGCTAATTTATTCCATTCATGCTGCTCAGCTTGATCAAGTGGATTTGAGGCAAGCAATCTGAGACAGGATTTTCAGCCGGAGGCGGATCTGCCTGTGGCATGAACATGATTTTCTGATGAACCCCTCCATCCTCATGTCAATGTTAGCCCGCCTTCTTCCTTGCCAATCAATCCTGTTAATCTTTCATTAGCATCCCACAGGATGCTCAGACCGTAGACTGTGGACCGTGGACTGTAGGAAAACAGGCGAAAAACGAGCAATAATCAGCCAGATGCCAAAACCATGGTTCCGGTTTTGTGTATCGGCGTTTTGCCTGTTCGAACCTACAGCCTACAGTCTACAGCCCTCGGCGGCCCTATGGGACGCCAGTGTTGATCTTTTATTAAATAAAAACCAACCGGTTTATTTGTCACTAATATTTTACTTTATGGTTTGACCCTGACTTTTCCGTTATTTTAAGTATTTCGGCAATTTGTTGATAAACTGCAGGATTGTGTTCCGCTGTCTGGGTAATATCGGTGCCCACGGTACAGATATTGAATATAGTGGGGATATTCCACTTTTGCGCGGATTCCTTATATCTTTTTATCATCTCCAGATCAGCCCAATCAGCCGGGGAAATATTTATAAGCGCTTTTGCCGGCCATGAGCGGCAAATCTCTTCCATCGGCGTCTGGGCCAAATTGAGGGCGGCAAGATAATTAGCGGCGTCGTTAAAGATCCTGATGGTTGAGGCACAGTTGCCGCAGGAATGGAGCACGAGCGGGCCGAATTGGGCGGCTATCCGTTTCAGGCAGGGGACGCCAAAATCTCCGAAATAATCCGGCCCTAAAACGCCCAGCATGTCCTCGCTCAGGGCGAAACCATTGGCGGGCCGCCAGAGGTATGGATGGCAATGGATAGGAACCATGAGCGGCGTCGGAATGGCTTTTTGAATCGCGCTAATGAAATCGGCGGTAATCTCGGTGCAGATTTCCAGAAACTGTCTGACCTTTTTCGGCGCCAGAGAAAGAGCGCAGAAGAATTCTTCCTGGTTAAGAATCTGGGTGGCCGTGCTCAGCGGTCCTTGCGGGTCGGGCGGATGCAGGGGCAATTGTCCCTCGGTTTTATCAATAAAGAACGCAATCCGTTCCCGGGTCAGGCGCCAGAGAGATTTGGGCCTTGTCAGATCAGGGGCAGACATCGTTAAAGCGGCCGCCAGATCGGAGTATCTCGGCTCAGCGACCATGAGCCCATCCATCTCCTTTAACTCACAACCGCATTCCAGGGCAAGGAGATAACAGTTGGAGGAAGTGATCAGGGATGGGACATAGTCGTCCGGCAAATGGGCTTTGCGGATAATCTCATCCAGCTGGATATGGAGGCTTTCCTCGTGGGAGAGTTTATCCATGGAGTAGTTCACCTTGCCCAGGGGGATTTCCCGCCGTCGGATAGTGTAGGGAAATCTATTCCCGATGTCCGCCTTCTGCCAGAAGGCGTTAAGCCGCTTCTTGGTGTTCTCTATTCGTGGCTGTGGATAGAGCTCGGCAATTATCTTTAATTTTTCTTTGATGTTCATTTCTGTTCGCAAGTTTAGAGCGGGCATTATTTAGCTTGGCCCCATTCAATAGAATCTAACCGGTTAGTTTGTCGCTAATCTTGTTAATCCCACCGTTAAAATTCTGGGTGCCGAGATCGTCAAAAGCCGATGCCTTCTGAAAAGACAAGAGCAGTTACTTCCATTCAGGCCAATACTTTTGTCAGCGCGTGAAATACCAGTTCGTCGTCGAGCAGTCCGATTTTGCGTTCATCGGCCGTGAACATGCCGCGACTGAACTGTGGAACGGCATGGGCCACGGTCGCCGGGATTGCCTGAATGGTGTCCCGATGGAAACGGTGCAGACCCATGACCTCGTCCACGGGAAAGGCCAGGTTAAACCGATCCTTACGGGCCACCAGCAGGCGCGGCAGGGCCTGGGAAGCCGCATTTGCCGCAGCCGACGTTTCGGCCGCAGCCGACGACTCGGCCGATGGTTCCAGCCGGGATCCCGGCTCCAATCCCAGCAAATTGGCCAGCGAAAAACATAACAGCAGTTCGCCGCGCACGCTGGCCAATCCCATAAGCATCCGGTCGGAGCGATGCGGCACGCGCCGAATGGGGCGCATGGTCACAATTTCCACGCACAAGCGCGCGCTGAGCGCCAGCCATTCAGGTCCGATTCGAAAAACCAGGGCCGCATCGGTGAACCCGGCTTCGGTCTCTTTTGCGCGGGCCAGAAATTGGGTCCATTCCTCGATATAGCCGGCGGGCGGCTGACGATTAAGCAGGGCATGCGCGCCCTGCTCGAACGTCGGGCAGTTGCGGCAGTGAATGTGCCGGCGCAATTCAGGGCAGGACATGTCGCCCTGGACACCGATCCGATTCCAGCAATCTTGGATGGTGGTTACGTTCATATTGTCACCTTTGCATGGTCACGGACGCGCCCGGCGTGCCGGCGCAAGCGCTCGGCGCCCGCTTCGTCGCCGCGGCGCGCCTTCAGCAGGGAAAGATGAATTAAGGCCTCGTAGAAATCCGCATCCAGGTATAACGCGCGGTTCAGGCTTTCCTCCGCCGCTTGAATTTGTCCCTCTGCTGTCCGGATCAAGCCTAGGAGGAAATGGGCTTCCGCCAGCGAAGGGTTTTCCTTCAGTAAGTCCTGGCACATCGCGGCGGCCTCGTCCAATCGGCCCTGGTCCGCCAGAACGCGGACGCAGTCAAGCCGGGATGCCGGCTCAAGACGGGTGGCGGAAGACAATGCCGGAGGATGGATCAAAGGCTCGCCGGATTGATCCTGAATCGTAATCTGATTAGTCGTATTTTGATTAAGGGAGCTTTTAACCGCTGATGGCACGGCCTGCCCGAGCTCGGCCAGGGATTTCACGGATACGGCTTGTTCTGATTCGTGTCCATCAGTGACATCCGCGGTTAATTGATTTGGCCGCGGCTCTGTCGTCTTGGGGCGCACGTTGATTTTGCAATAGGCAAAGGCGCTGCTGTGGCGGATCGGTTCGTAGCGATCCGTCAGCAGGGACATCATTTCGGCATGTCCCACAAACAACAGGCCGGCGGGCTTCAGCAGGCGATCCAGCGTGGCGATGATCTGCTGACGTGCCTCCGTGTGCTGGTAAATAAGCAGATTGCGGCAGAAAATTATGTCGTAAGTTTGTTCCGCGGTGAACCCCGGCGGGCCCATAATATTGCCGTGAATAAACCTAATGCCGGCGCGGGCTTCGGGGCTGACGATCCGGGCGGTACCTTCGAGCTTGAAATAGTGTTCGCAATGCGCCAATACCCCGCTCCGGAAAGAATTGGGTCCATAGACGCCTTTTTCGGCCTTGCGCAACAAGGCCGGATTGATATCTACGGCGTCAATCCGGTAACGAGCCGGCTGCAGGCCCACGGACTGAAGTGTCATGGCAATGGAATATGGTTCTTCCCCGGAAGAGCAGGGAACGCTCAATACCTGCAATTGGTCATGGGGATGAGCGGCCAGCCATGTCGTACTCACGTACTGGGCCAGAAAAACAAATGGCTCGCGATCGCGAAAGAACCAGGTTTCCGGCACTACGATCATTTCGATCAGTGACGGGAGTTCATCGTGCACGGTGTTCAAGTGCTCCAGATAGTCGCTTTCTTTCTTGAGGCCGCACGCGGCTATGCGCTGTTTCACGGCATTGGCCACGACCTGTGGGCCCAAAGTGCGCGCATCCAGGCCAATTACCCCGGACAGCCATTGTTCTACGGTGTTTGCCGTCATGATGCAGACTTCTCCGGCTCCGTGAACAGCATGTGTTCCAATTCCTTCGGCATCAACTGGGCCACCACGACCCGCTGAATAAATCCAGTTCCATTGACGGCCAACTTGCCGAGACAGGGCGTTCCGGGAACGGCTACGTTGTTCTGGCTAAAATCGGCTTCTTCCCGTTCCACAGTGTTTGTCACCGTTTCGGCTAAAAGCCCGATGACACGCTGTTGGTTGCCTCCTCCGGCATAGGGCGTCAGAATGATCCGGGTGCTCAGGTATACAGCGCAGGGCGCGTCGCCAACCAGGCGGCCAAGATCCACGATCGGCACGCCGGTTCCGCGATAATTAGCCAGGCCGGCTATATAGGCGGGCGCGCCTGGACAGGCCCGCAAGGTCACGAGCGGAATCACCTCGATAACCTGGCTCGCCTCCAGGGCGTAATTGGCATTTCCCGCTTTGAAGACGATAAACAGCATATTACACTTTAAACTCCGCCACTTCCGCTTGCAGGCGCTGGGCGGAGTTGCGCAACTGTGCGGTAGCTTCATTGAACTGCCGCAACGACTCCGCTGTTTTGACGGCGCCTTGGCTTGCTTGCGTCAGGGCCTGGCTGATTTGCTGGGCGCCCTGCGACTGCGCGTGCATACCGTCATTGACCGTTTCAAATTTAGGCGCGAGGTCTTTAACCTGCGCGATGATGCCTGCCAGCGGACGGCTGATGGTCTCCATTGCCTGCGTGCCGCGGCCGACTTCGCCGCTGAACTTGTCCATCTCCATGACGCCGGCGGCCACGGCCGACTGCATTTCCTTTACCATGCGCTCGATATCGAGCGTGGCCACGGCGGTCTGGTCCGCCAGCCGGCGAATTTCCCGGGCGACAACCGCGAAGCCCTGGCCATATTTTCCGGCCTTTTCCGCCTCGATAGCGGCATTCAGCGACAGCAGGTTGGTCTGATCGGCCACTTTGGTGATCGTGGTCACCACCCCGTTAATCGTGCCGGCTTTCGCGTTGATGGTTGCCAGCTTGTCCGAAATGGAGGCCGCGGCTTTTACCAATTGCCGGATGGAACTTTCCATGCCGGTCAGGCCCGCGCGGCCGGTATCAGCCAGGGTGGCGGTGCCTTCAGCCACGTTCTTTACCGTTTCCATGGTTTGGGAAAGCTCCTGGGATGTAGCCGATATTTGCTTGGCCGCCGTGACCACCTGCGTGGTTGAGGCGCCGAAATTGGCGATGACCGACTCCTGCTCCCGTGCGGCGGTCTCGATCTCTGTGGCAGTTGATACCAGCTGGACGCTTGACTGCTGCACCTGGCCTACCAGCGAATTCAGGCTGTCGGCCATGGCTGACATGGAATGCCAGAGCTGGCCCGTTTCATCCCGCGGCGGGCGGCGGACCCGGTTGATTTTTACGATCGTTTGGCGGGCCTCGGCGATCCGGCCGCGCGTGATCAAGCCGGCCACGCTCGCCAAATCCGCGATGGTACGCGTGATGGACCTTGACAGCATCAACAGCACCAGGGCGGTAATCAGAATGGCCGTTAGTCCCACCAAGAGGTTCAAGTTGCGGATGGTATGCGTGGAGGTCGTGATCTCGCTGGCCCGCGCGCGTGCGACCACGATCCACCCAAACGCCGGCTCGGTGCGGTAGGATGCCAGGACCTCCTGGTCCTTATATATATAACGCATGCTTCCGTTTTTCTTTCCCATAATTTCCGGGCCAAAATCCATGCTGGCCAGGTTAGTTGTCATTACCAGGGATGCATCCGGATGCGACCAGATGACACCTTGACGGTCGGTCACAAAGACGTAACCCGAAGACCCTATTTTTACCGGTTCCACGAACTTGCGCGTGAATGATTTAAGGTCCAGCGCGCCCAGGAGCACGCCGCAAGGCTTCTCGCCGACCAGCACGGGCACGACCACCGCAACAGTCGGATTACCGGTAGCCTTGCTGCGAATAACTTCGGAGATGGCCGCCGTGCCGGTCATGGCTTGTTTAAAATAATCGCGGTCGGCGACGTTGAACGTTTGCGAGCCTTCCGGCGCGGTAGAGCAGACGGCGTTGCCATGCCGGTCTGTGAGCAGGAGCGTTTCATAATAGGGCGCATCACGGTTAAAGCGCTTGAGCAGTTCTATGCCATCAGCAACCATGCCGGGCGCGGGTGAGGGTGCGCTAACGATTTTCTTGAATAACTCCACATCGCCCCACAACAACAAGTCGCTTTGCCGCTCACCGACCCAGGCGGTAATACTTTTGATCGTGGAATCGGCCATCTGGTTCATGGCATCCATGGCGGCCTGTTCCATGGCGTCCCGGGACACGCGATAGGTCAGCCATGTCGAGGCACCCAGGCTGAGGATGAACAACAGGATGGTTGGAACGACAATCTTGGTCCGCATGTTGACGGTTTTCATGGTTGTATCCACGTTTGCATATATGTAATGCGGCATTCTACATTCTGCATTAGACTTTGAACTGGGCCGCTTCCTGCTGGAGGCCGCGGGCGGCTTCCTTCAATTGCTCCGTGGCTTCTTTAAACTGGCGGAGTGATTCCCTAGTCTGGTGCGCGCCTTCGCTTAACTGGATCATGGCCTCGCTGATTTGTTGCGCCCCCGATGATTGGGCCTGCATGCCTTCGTTGACCGATTCAAACCGCGGGGTCAGCACTTTAACCTGCTCGATAATCCGGCCCATCTGCACGCCGATCTTGCTGACCGCGTGAACTCCCTGCGTGACTTCGCCGGTGAACTTGTCCATTTCCATGACCCCGGCGGTTACGGAGGTCTGCATTTCGCGGACGGTCTGGTCTATTTCCAGGGAAGCTACGGCGGTCTGGTCCGCCAGGCGCCGGATTTCGCGCGCCACAACCGAGAAGCCGAGTCCGTATTCACCGGCCTTTTCCGCCTCAATGGCGGCGTTGAGCGAAAGCAGGTTGGTCTGATCGGCCACCTTGGTGATCGTGGTCACCATGCTGTTGATGGCATTGGCCTTTTCGTTGATCACCGCCAGGCGCGCGGAAATGGCGGCGGTTGCCTCGGCGAGCTGACGCATGGAGCCTTCCATGCCCGTCAGGCCGGCGCGGCCGGTATCGGCCAAGCCTTCGGTTTCGGCGGACACGGTCTTGACATCCTGCATGGTCCGGACCAGTTCCTGCGAGGTGGCCGAGATTTCCTTGACGGCGGCCGTAACTTCCGTGGTGGATGCGCCGAATTCCGTCACGGAGGCTTCCTGATGGTGGGAGGCGGCGGCAATTTCCGTGGCGGTGGACACCAATTGCACGCTCGACCGCTGAACCTGGCCGACCAGCGAAGCCAGGCGCTGGGTCATAAGGGAGACGGCGGCAAATAACTGGGAAGGTTCGTCCTTCGTTTCTTTCTGCATGGCCGGTTGCATGGCCGCGATGGCTTTACCGGCTTCGGCCAGGTTGCCTTCGGCAATGACCTTGGCCACGGCAATAATTTTATTGATCGGTTTGGCGATGGCCGTGCCAATCAACATGGCCAGTCCGATGGCCAGAAACATTACGATGACGCCACCCAGGGGACCGACCAGCAGGAGGCGATCCACGGCGGCATCAAGCTTGACCAACACGCCGTGGTAGTCATCTTCATACATGCCGGCGGCAATGACCCAGTCCCATGCCGGAAAATACGTTACCGCGGCCACTTTCATGCGGGGCGTCAATTCGCCCTTGTTCTGCCAGGGATAACGCTCGTAGGTTATCGAGCCATTTGTGGTTTCCAAACCCTTGGCAATGATCTTCTGGATGAAATAATTACCATTCGGGTCCTTGGAATTCCAGATATCCATGCCATCGCTTTCGCCGCCCTTTGAAATGATGTAATGCCCACGTTGTTCGCCCTTGCCGCCGAGAACATAGACATAGCCGGTTTTGCCGACGACAATGGATAGGATGGTCTCGCGCAGTTCCTGATTGACATTGTCCAGGTTGAAGCCCACGTACAGCATGCCAACTACCCGCTTCTTGGCCGGGGAATCCCAGATCGGCTCGTAGGCGGCGGCATGCCACTGGCCCAACACTCGGGCGCGACCGACGTAGGTCTCGCCCTTCAACACGGCGGCCAGTACCGGTGTTTCCTCGCCCTGGGCGGTGCGGCGCGCAATAAACGTGCCGATGGCCCGCTTGCCGTCGGCCGTCGGCACCGTTGTGGCCACCCTCAACATGTCGCCTTCCTCATTCATGCGCTGGAAAATGGTGCAGTAACACTGCGAAAATTTGGTGACTACATCCACAACCGGACTTTGTGCCTTGAAATCGGTGTTCGGCGCCAGTCGCGTCTGGCCCAGCATCATCAAGGGCAGGGATACATTGGTTGCCTGCTGGGTGAATTGGCTGCGCGCGACCCAGGCAATCTGGTCGGTGCCGAACACAATTGGCCCCTGTGCTTCAAGTTCGGCCCATGCGGATTCCAGATGTTCACGCAAACGCCGCTCCGTGCGGTGGTTGGCCATATCGCATACCCGATGGACTAATTGCGCAATCTGTCCGGTATCGTTCTTGGAGATCACGTTCATGTCGTTAACAATATTTTTCATCAGGTCCTGCTTCTGGGTCAGGATAAGCAGCGATATCACGAGCACCGGCAATACGGCTGCCAGTACGGCGAGCCAGACGATTTTATATTTTAACGTCAATTGCATAATACCCCTCCGGATGAATGGACCATTGATCGTTTTGGATATAAGGATGATACGAATTTTGTGTGCGCGCGGCAAGGTATTTCCGCGGGCTTGAGATTGGCAGGTGGGTCTGCCCGCAGTGCTACAGCGTTGCAGGCGGTGGTTGGGCTGCGAAAAAGGCCCAGATGACTTCAGAACCGCCAGCGTTGAGGCTGAGCCCGCCGCAGGCGGGCTCAGCCTCAACGCCTTGTTCGATGGTCTAGAGGGCAAGCACGAGACGAAGTCCTTCGTCTATCAGACCCAATGTGTGAGCGTCCAGCAATTTGACTCTGTCGGTCAGGAATCGCTTGTCAACCGTGATCACTTGCGACACGTTCACAACAGATTCCTTCGGGAGGCCTGATGAGCGAGATTTAAGCGTGACGTTGCCTGGAGCCATGGCCAAACTGAGGTTGGAGGTGATGACGACCACAACCACGGTGTGGATCCGACTGCTGTTGAATTCGTCGGCCTGCACGATCAGCACGGGACGACGGTAACCCGGCCCTGATCCTTCAGGCTCCGGTAACGATGCCCACCAAACTTCGCCGCGTCGCATTACCACTGCTCCTTCGGGATTGAGCGGCTTTGAATGGTTCTCAACACCTGTTCGACCGTTGAGTCTGAGGCGGTGTACACGCGGTTGAGCCGTTTGGTTACGTCGTCGCTCCGCCGGAGCGCAAGAAAGTCCTTGAGTGCCTGAGTAAACAATGCGCTGCGTGATAGTTTGTGCTGTCGCGCAAAATGATCCGCTGTTTGAAACACGGCGTCAGGTATAGATACGGCTGTTTTCATGGCTGTATGGTATTACCATGGTCATACCACTGTCAATGTTATTTCTTTAATTGTTTTTCGTCGAACGATTACTACGCGGAAAAGGGGCCTTATTCTCCTCCCGTTGGCGAAGGCTGTTCGGAACCGCCCGGTGCGGACCCGCACGCCGAGGTGGTGTGGCAGCCGGGGCTGACCGTTACGGGTCAGTCCCGGCGAGAGCCGATTCGTTTCTGTTTTCTTCTATAAATGCGAGTATACGCCGCTCTCTGGCAATGCGCTTCAGGGTTGAGATTAATAAAACTGCAAAGAAGACCGCGAAAGTAATCTGAATCAGCCCAGTAGTCCAACGTTCTATGGCTTTTAAGAAAATGCCAGTGTATTGCTCTGTCACGGAAGTCCCTTCAAACCATTTCTGGATAACTTGAGGAAATGTGAGGTCGACGAAGGACGCAAAACGTGCTGACAGATGGAAATTGATGATGCCCGCAACAACGTTAAATACGATGACTACAGGGAAAGCAATCATGACAGCTATGCGAGTCCCTTTGCTGGTTCGCTTCCTGAGTACGCGCAGGTCTTTTTCGGTTATGGATATCATGTTATTCTCAAACGAACAGTATTATTTTGACAAACTTGCTGGCTACCGTAATAGAGCAGTCAGCTTCCCGATAGTCGAATGTTAAGCACTGCCGCTTGAGCCTGTCAATCCTTGAAAAATAATGAATTACGACGGGTTAATGATTGCCCATAGATTCGTGCGTGCGGTTCGAGACGTGGTTGGCGATTCTTCTGCGCTTATTACAAATCCTAAAATAACATTCCAACATTCTGCAGAATGTTGGAATGTTATTTCTGAATTTTAAGAGATGTTGCTAGGGGATTGGGGCCGGAGCAGTCCTGGGTTAGTGTTTGATATTTGCGTGCGTGGGATTAGTGTTGGAGTTGAGGTTTCGGTAATTCGTAATTCGGCCTTGACGCGTGGCAAGTGGCAGATTTATCCTGCGTTGCGCGGGATTGCGGACAGTATCGAAAAGAAATTCCATTGAACATAAAGCGCATACAAATACAGGTTGCAGGCCGGGTCCAAGGGGTTGGATTCCGGCCGACGGTCTATCGCCAGGCCGTGGCTCTGGGTCTTTCCGGTTTTGTCCGCAACACGCCGTCGGGCGTGGTGATTGAAGCGGAAGGGGATGCCGTGGCGGTGGACCGGTTTGTTGCCCAACTGCAGGCGGAACCGCCCCGGCAGGCGCGGATCGAAAAGCTCCTGATCAGCGCGATCCCCGCATGCGGCCGGCATATGCCTTTTGAGATCAAGCCCAGCGGACGATCAGGCAATTGCCTGTCCGGCAATTGCCGGTCCGGCGATTGCCGGTCCGGCGATTTGCAGGCCGGGATGCCGCCGGACCTGGCCACCTGTCCGGATTGCCGCGCGGAACTGTTCGATCCCAAAGACCGCCGGTTCGGGTATCCGTTCATCAATTGTACGAATTGCGGACCGCGCTTTACCATTATCTGCGAGTTGCCCTATGACCGCGAACGAACCAGCATGGCGGAATTCCGGATGTGTCCGGATTGTAAGCAGGAATTTGAAGATCCGGCCGATCGCCGGTTCGATGCCCAGCCGGATGCCTGTGCGGTGTGCGGACCGCAGGTGGAACTGATAAGCGGACGACAGACGACAGACGACGGACGACAGACAACGGAGGACGGAGGAGGGGAAGATGGAAGCAAACATCCAACATCCAACATCCAACATCCAACATCGAATGAAAAGGAAGCAATTCAGGAAGCCCTGCGACTGCTCAAGGCGGGGGGGATTCTCGCGGTCAAGGGGGTGGGAGGCTATCATCTATGCTGTGATGCCGCGAACGATGCGGCGATTGGCCGTTTGCGCGCGCGCAAGCACCGGCCGGCCAAATCATTGGCCGTCATGTTCGCCAGTTTGGATCAGATCCGCCAGTATTGTGAGATCAGCGCCATCGAGGAACGGGAATTGACCGGTCCCGTGGCGCCCATTGTCGTGCTGCGCCGGAAACCCGGAAGTGGTTTATCCCGCCTGCTTTCGCCGGACACCGATGACCTGGGTGTCTTTCTGCCGTATGCGCCCCTCCATTATCTTTTGCTGGCGGAGGCAAGTCCGCTCATCATGACCAGCGGCAACTTGGCGGAGGAGCCGATTGCCAAAGACGAACAGGAATTGAGCGCTATTTTGGGGCCCGTGGCCGATGCCGCGCTCAGCCATAACCGTGCCATCGTGCGGCGCTGCGATGATTCGGTGCTGAAAATCGTCGCTGGTCAACGCCTGTTTCTACGGCGCTCGCGCGGGGTTGTGCCGGACGCGATTCGTCTTCCCTTGGAGGGGGGGTCGGTATTGGCGTGCGGCGCGGAACTGAAGAATACGGTGTGCGTTACGCGCGGCGCGCAGGCTTTTCTTTCCCAGCATATCGGCGACTTGGATGATTACCGGGCATATCGGTTTTTTCAGGAAACCGTGGAGGACTTTTCGGCCCTGTTGAAGGTGATGCCGACAATCGTGGCCCACGATCTGCACCCGGATTACCTGGCAACCCGCTATGCGTTAGCCCGGTCAGGCGTCCGCCGGATTGGCGTCCAGCACCATCACGCGCATATCGCCGCCTGTATGGCGGAGCATGGGCTCACGGAAAAGGTCATCGGTGTGGCGCTCGATGGAACAGGTTACGGGCCGGATGGCTCGATCTGGGGGGGAGAATTCCTGGTGGCCGATCTGGCCGATTTTCGAAGGATTGGCCATTTCAAACCCTATCGAATGCCGGGCGGGGCGGAGGCGATTCGTCAACCCGCGCGCATGGCATTTAGTTATGGACTGGCTGAACTGACTGAGAGCAACCGTCGCGATCTGCCGGCCTTACTGCCCAGTCTCACTGAAAACGAATGCCGGGTGTTGACGGGCATGATCGCGCAGGGCGTGAATGCGCCATGGACCTCCAGTGCGGGGCGCTTGTTCGATGCCGTGGCCGCGTTTCTCGGGCTGGGAGAGGCCATCACCTACGAGGCCCAGGCGGCCATTCGCCTGCAAACTTTGGCTCGGCCGGATGGTGTTGTGCCCTATCCCTATGCGATTGAGATTCAGGACGGTGGCTTCCAGCTTTCGTTTGGTCCGACCATCCGGGCGATTGTCGCCGACCTGCGTGCTAACGTGGATCGCGGCCGTATCGCGGGCGGGTTTTACCAAACGATGGCGGAAGCGGTTGGCGAGATGTGTGTCCGGATCCGGGATCGCGAGCGGCTGGAGCCCGGCGGCGCCGGGCTGGAGTCGGCATCCCGACTGGAGTCGGCATCCCGACTGGAGCGGGTGGCGCTTTCCGGCGGCGTGTTTCAGAACGACCTGTTGCTGACACTAATCACAAATGATTTGCGCCGGCGCGGGTTCCAGGTTTATAGTCATCACCTTGTGCCGCCCAACGACGGCGGGATTGCCCTTGGCCAGGCGGCGGTGGCGCTGGCAAGGACGGACGCCGGACGCCAGACAACAGACGCCAGTCTGGAGAAGAGGGACGACAGACGACAGACCGGTGACACCGAAGCCTTGGCGAAGGTGGGGCAATCGATAAGTCCGCAATCAGAAATCGGCAATCAAAAATCGGAAATTCCGAGATGTGTTTAGCAGTTCCAGCAAAAATCATCGCCATTAACGGCGAGGAGGCGGTCGTCGAGATGGATGGCGTGCGCCGCACGGCGGTGGTGTCGTTTATCAAGGACCCGCAAATCGGCGATTATGTTCTCCTGCATGCCGGATTCGCCATCCGCAAATGGTCCGAGCAGGACGTGCGGGAATACAACGAAATCGTGCAGGGAATCGGCGGGGTTTAAGGTTGAACCGTGAACCGTTGAACCATGCCATACAATGAATCATCATTTGGAAAGCATTAAACGGTTGGCGAAGCAGATCGGCCGCTCCATCCGGTTGATGGAGGTCTGCGGGACGCATACCATGACGGCCTTCCGGTCGGGTCTGCGTTCGCTCCTGCCCCCGAACGTGGCCCTGCTTTCCGGGCCGGGATGCCCGGTGTGCGTCACGCCGGATGATTTTGTGGATCGGGCCATTGCCATTGCGCGCAGGCCGGATGCGATCATAACGACTTTTGGCGACCTTCTACGGGTGCCCGGGACCGAAAGCTCCCTGGAGCGTGAGCGGGCCCGGGGTGCAGATGTCCGGGTGGTCTATTCCGCCCTGGATGCATTAGCGCTGGCGAAAAAACAGCCGGATCGTAAAATTGTTTTTATGGGCGTCGGCTTTGAGACTACCGCGCCGACAGTGGCCTGGGCCATGCGCCAAGCGATTCGGGACGGCAGTTGCAATTTTCTGGTGCTCTCGGCGCATCGGACCATGCCGCCGGCCATGGCCGCGCTTCTGCGCGGCGGCGAGGTGGCGATTGACGGCTTCCTGTGTCCGGGTCATGTCAGCGCCATCATCGGCACGCGGCCGTATGCGTTTATCTGCCGCGAATATGCCATTCCCTGCGTGGTGGCCGGGTTCGAAGCGGATGACATGTTGGCGGCTATCGAAATGCTTTTGAAACAGGTGGCCGAGGGGCGGGCCCAGGTTGAAAATCAGTACGTGCGCGGGGTAAGCGCCGATGGCAATTTGGAGGCCCAGGCCATCATGGCGGAAGTGTTTGCGCCCTGCGATGCCGAATGGCGTGGGCTGGGTATGATTCCGTTGAGTGGTTTGGGTATTCGCGAAGCGTATCGCGCTTATGATGCCCAGGCGGTGTTGGCACCCCAGTCTAGTGCCAAACCGGCAAAGCGTACCGAATGTCTTTGTGGCGATGTCCTGAGAGGCGCCAAGCTGCCCACGGCCTGCAAGCTCTTCCGAACAGCCTGTACTCCGGAAACGCCGGTGGGCGCCTGCATGGTGTCAAGCGAGGGCGCCTGTGCGGCCTATTATCGGTATGGTAAGGCGTAGGACAAATTCTTGGGTGATGACTGAGGCAAGGTTATGTTGGTGGGGTAGATGCGCCGCGCATTTCTTTCGAAACGGGCCGGCGATTTTGCCGCATCTATCGGCTTCCGGCGCTCGCGCGGATACATATCCAGCGCTTCGCGCCGCGCGCCAATACCTGTGGCAAACTTGCCTGCCCTTTTCGAAGCCCGCAGGAGCGGACGCCGAAATGCGCGTCGCGGACGCCATCGCGTTGTTCTGCCGTAGGCAGACAACGCGATCAAACCCCAACTCTACCAATATGTATGTCTGTTCAAATGAAAAAAGCAAGAAATAACAAGACGGCGATCCGATTTGCAATAGCATTGGCCGCATGTATTTTGGTCATGTTAATACCTGAGATCTGTGCTGTTGGCGAAGATGCCTGGCGAGTGGATTACATTCGGGATCTTTTTGTTGCCGCTTGCGCGGCATTTGCGCTCGTTAGTCTGGTTGTAATTGTGCTGACAGGACCAATATGGTCAAAAATCGTCGCGGCAATACTAGCGCTACTACCTCTTTGCTTATTGGCTATAATAATCAATGACACATTACATCAAGGATGGTTGTGTGTGATAATCAAGCACGCATTACATGGTGGATAGGTGCCGGCAGATTCATGGAGCAGAAATGAATTCAAACCGCCGGCTTTACCATATCGTTAGCCAAGCTCGTGTCCGGTGAGCCGGAACCGTTGGGTATGTCAAGTAAGACGAACTCATCCGTAAGCAGTAGATTGGATGTTACTAACGGAGCGAAGCAGCTCGCCCTGTTGGGCGCTGTTAGTCAGTGTTAGGTTGGAGAACCAGAAATCGTTGATTTTCGCGTTAGCGATATATCGGGCGTAGCGCGGCGCGAAGCCCGATGCAACCGTGTGGCGAATTTGGTTTCCGCCGGAGGCGGATTCGCACAAGCAAGGCAAGCTTGGGCTGAATGTGGGTGCGCTGCGCGAAGCATAGGACTTAACTCCATGCGAGTGTGGCAAACCCGCAGGCGGCCCAAGATCGCCGCCGCCTTTTGCGAACCTAATTCGCCACACTGCCGAGGGAGAAACATAATTGGGTTGCGGGCACAGCCTGCGTTAGTTTAGCAAGGAACGAATGAATACATCAGACAAGCAAGAGATGATTCTGCTCGCCCATGGCGGGGGCGGGCGGCGAACCCAGCAATTGATCCGGGACCTGATTCTCAAACATCTGGGCAATCCGATTTTGGACCGGCTGGATGACGGCGCCTGCCTGGACATACCCGAGCGCGAAATCGTCTTTACGACGGATTCCTATGTGGTCAGTCCGATTTTCTTTCCCGGTGGAGATATCGGCAAATTGGCGGTCTGTGGCACGATCAATGATCTGGCCATGCAGGGCGCCGCGCCGCGGTATCTGAGCCTGGCCCTGATTCTGGAGGAGGGGCTGGCCCTGGCCGACCTAGAACGTGTGATTCAATCAGTGGCGCAAATAGTGCGGGAGACCGGCGTGATGGTGGTGACCGGCGACACCAAGGTGGTGGAACGCGGCAAGGGGAATGGGATTTTTATTAACACCGCCGGGATTGGTGTTCGCCGTCCCGGTGTGGATACCCACGTGGCCAATGCGCGGAGCGGGGATGCCGTCATTATCACCGGCACGCTCGGCGACCATGGCGTCGCCGTTATGAGCCAACGCGAGGGGCTTAACCTGGAAACGGATGTGGTCAGTGACGTAGCCCCGCTCTGGGGCATGCTCGAACCCCTGTTGCGGGAAATCCCGGAGATCCATAGCCTGCGTGATCCGACGCGTGGGGGTGTGGCGGCGGCCTTGGGCGACATCGCCACGGCGGCGGGGGTTGGCATCCGTATCCGTGAGCGCACATTGCCAATCCGTCCGGGCGTACAGAGCGCCTGCAAGCTGTTGGGGCTGGATGTGCTTAACGTGGCCAACGAGGGCAAAGCCCTGGTAATCTGCGCTCCGGCCCAGCAAGAGCGTGCCCTGTGTATCCTGCGTGCGCATCCGCTGGGCCGGGAGGCCGCCGTGATTGGCGAGGTGACCGCGCAGCCGGCCGGGATGGTACTCCTGGAAACCGCCTTGGGCGGGGAACGGATTGTCGAAACCCCGTTGGGTGAAGATTTACCCCGGATTTGTTAACCTTTCGACGTTCCCCTCGACTCTCTGCTCAGGGCTTGCTCAAGGTTAACCCTGAGCGAAGGCCTGCCTTCAGGCCGTAGTCGAAGCCCGCAGGGTGATCTTGGCTTTGCATGAATAGATCAGGTTAAGCCGGATTTTACGGCCCACTTTATGCTTGCGTTGAAAATTGCATGTGTGTATGGTTTTAAACAATCGTTGGTCACCATCCTATAGGAGAGGCAAATGCATATGAAAAGATTGGGCTTGGTTATAACCGTCGCCGCGACAATCGCGACTTCCGGATGGGCGCAAAGCGAATCCATGCGGCCGTTGTACTCGCGCGAAAACCGTTTCCCTGAAAAGGGCAAAGTGGAGGTCGGCTCCTACTTCGGCTATGCGCAATATGACGAATACTTCGTCTCCCAGGTTGATCCCAAGTCCTATCAGGGTATTTATGTGGATAAAAACGCCAATCCCAAGTTGAAATCCACGACGGTTGAGCCCTATGCCAAGTATGGCTTGCTCGAAAACCTGACGGTTTATTCGAAGGTTCCCTTCAGCTTTGACAAATCGGATGCCAAGAATAAAAATTACAGCGGGTTTAATGACATTGCCGTCGGCGCGGAACTGCTGGCCTATGAATATACCTATAAATATCCGTGGGTCATACCCTATGTCGAAGTTACGTTCCCGAGTGGCGACGACAAGGAACATATGGGCAATGGTGAGGTCGACGGTATTTTCGGTGTGGCTGTCGGCACGACAACATTCGACAAGTACACCTGGATCCTTGATGGGCGCTATGATGCCAACATCAGTGACAATGGTCGCTTCGAGGGCGCGGCGGCGTTCATCTGGGACCTGAGCACACAATTCTCGGTGCTGGCGGAAGCGAAAGTGACTGAAAAAGAAAAAGGAAGCACCAAGGACGTGCCGCTCTATTTCAACGGCGGCCTTTGCTATAGGCCGCTCGAGGCGCTCAGCGTCAACCTCTATGGCGGTACGAGCGCCAATGCCGAGGAAAACGGGCACGGCATGCTCAAAGTGGTGTATAGTTTCTAGGTCAAGAAACTTACCTCCGGCCTTTACTTAACTGAAAAAGGAAGGGCGTGCGATGGCATTTGTCTTTAACGCGGATGAAATCTTCGAAATGGCCGAGCAGATCGAGCGCAATGGCGCCGCCTTTTACCGGTTGGCGGCGAAACAGTTTCCTGCCCAGCAGCGCCTGTTGACAACTATCGCCGAGCAGGAGGATGCACATTGTGCGACCTTTTCAGCTTGGCGCCGCCAGCTCTCGACCAAGGAAAAGGAAGCCGCGGTGCATGATCCCGACAATGAAGCCGCAGACTTCTTGAGGGCCATGGCTGATCGCCGTGTAGTGGATGTCCAGCGCGGGCCCAAGGCTGTTTTGAAAGGCGATGAATCGTTTGCCGATATTTTGGGGATTGCCATCGGCATGGAAAAGAATTCAATCGTCTTTTACGTCGGTATGCAGGAAATGGTTTCCCCGGCAATGGGTCGGGACAAACTGGATCTCATCATCAAGGAAGAAAAGAAACACATCGTTTTCCTGAACCGGCTCTTCGATGAGCAATGTCCTCCATCCTGAGGATGGATGCTGGTTAAAAATTAAAGTTTGTGAACATTGTCCGCAGTCTGATCATCATCTTCTGGCTTCTCATGACCGGGTGGCTGATCCGGTACGAAGCGTTTCCGCAATGGTTCACGGCCTCTGCGCCGGGCTATAGCTCGCTTTTCAGGAACGGCCCGCTCATCCTCGACACGTGGATGCAGATCGAATTCCGGAACAATCCCGTCGGTTACAGCCATACCTGGGTGGATAGTGACGTGGCATCGCCCAATGCCACCTATACGCTCCATAACCAGACCGTGTTCAACATCAAACTGATGGAGCAGGTCCATGCGGTGAATGTCATGGCCGGCGCCACGCTGGATGCGGGTTATGCGCTTCAGAAGTTTTATGCCGTTTTTTCGTCCAGCGTCTATACCACCCGCATCGATGGTCACAAAACCGGGGATCACACTTTTGCCGTCCGTATCCGCACGGAGAACGGCGAACAAACCGTGATGCTGAACGTTCCGGACGACGTCATTCTGTATTCCCCCGTGACTGAAATGGCCATGGCGGGCTTGAAGCCGGGCGAAACTTTAGACCTGCGGGTCCTGGATCCCGTGACGTTGGCCGTGTCCGATGTGCACGTGGAGGCCCTGCACCGGGAAAAGCTGAAATATGCCGGGCACGAACAGGAAACCACCGTGTTGAAGCTGGTTTACCAGGGACTGGAAACGCTGTCCTGGATAGATTCTGCAGGGCGCATCCTGCGGCAGGAGACGCCCTTGGGTTGGACCATGACCTTGTGTTCGGCCAAAGACGTGTTAGCCTTTAAGCAGGACGACAACTCGGCCGGTGCCGATGACCTGCTTACGGCCATGGCGGTACCCTGCCGTGGACGGGTACAAAACCCGCGTACCTGCCGGGTGCTGAAACTGAATATGCATGGGGCGAGCCTCAATCCGCAGAACTTTGCCGGTCCGCGCCAGGTCGTCGAGGCCCGGGAAGACCGATGCGTTGGCCTGACGTTGCGAGCCCAGGCGGCGCCGCGGCAGGCCGGAGCGCTTGGGTCGGCGCCGGAGGCCCTGCGTCCGTTTCTGGCTTCGTCGCCCGCGCTTCAGGCCGATCACCCAGCCATGCTCCGGCAAGCCCGCGCAATTGTCGGCAATGAGACCAACAGTTGGGCGGCGGCGCAAGCCATCGGCGATTGGGTCTATCGCGCCATCGAAAAAAAGACGACGGTCAGCCTGCCATCCGCGCTCGATGTGTTGAAGCGGCGGGAGGGCGACTGCAACGAGCATACATATCTTTTTGTGGCGCTGGCTCGTGCCGTTGGAATTCCGGCCCGGATCCACGTCGGCCTGGTATATTCCGAGCTGAATGGAGCGCCGGGGGCTTTCTATTATCACGCCTGGCCGGCGGTCTATGCCGGGGAATGGGTGGAGTTAGATCCGACCTCGGGGCAGAAGACCGTGGATGCCACGCATATTTCAGTGGCCCAAGGCGAGGTCGCCGACCAGCTGAAATTGTTAGGCCTCATGGGGCAGATTAGCGTGGAGATCGTGGAAGAACGCTGATATTTATTGACAGGATCAACAAAATTATGATTGAAATCGAGCACTTGACCAAAAACTTCGGATCCCTGCAGGCTGTCAAGGACCTGTCGCTGACTATTCCGCGGGGCGAACTGTTCTGCTTCCTCGGGCCCAATGGCGCCGGCAAGACGACGACCATTAAAATCCTGTGTGGCCTGCTGAAGCCGAGCGGCGGTACGATCCGCATCCGGGGGATTGATATTCAGGCCGATCCGGCGGCGGTCCGGCGATTGATCGGCTATATTCCCGACATCCCCTTTCTCTACGAACGCCTGACGCCGGTCGAATTTTTTCAATTTATCGGCGATCTGTACCAGGTTCCCGCTGCCCAGGTCCATGCAACGCGCGAGCGTTTCTTTGCGCTATTCGCCATGGAGGAGTATGCGCGGACGCTGATCAAAGACCTGTCGCATGGATACCGCCAGCGGCTGATTTACGCGGCCACTTTTCTGCACCAACCCGCAGTGCTGTTTATTGATGAGCCGTTTGTCGGCCTGGACCCGTTCAGCATCCGTTTAATTCACGACCTGCTTCGGCAGGCGGCCCGGGCGGGTACGACCGTTTTCCTGACCACGCACATCCTGGCATTTGCCGAGCAATTGGCGGACCGGATCGGGATTATTGCCGGCGGCAGGTTGGTGGGCCTGGGAACGTTAGCCGAACTGAAGGCGCACAGTTCCATACAGGGGCCGCTGGAAGATATTTTCTTGCGGCTCACCCGCCCGGAAGAGGCGTAAAGGCCGACGACAGACGACAGACAACGGATGGTGGAGGACTGAATAGTTACGGAAAATAAAATGCATGCCTTGGCGGCCTTGTTAAGAAAAGACGGACGTGTTTTGCGCAACTTGCGTACTTTGGCGCGCGAGCAATCGGCCTTTAAAGTCATTTTTATCCTGATGTTTGCCGGGGGGATGCTGGTCGGCCTCGGGTATTTGTTTTTAGAGGGCTTCCGGTTCCTAAGCGCCCTGGGCGGAATCGGGGTGATGTTGATCCGCCATCTCTTTGCACTGTTCTTTTTCGGCCTGGGCCTGATGCTGATTCTTTCCAACATCATCACGACCTATACGACGGTCTTTCATTCGGATGAAATTCCCTTCCTGCTGTGCCGGCCCATCGCGCCCGGTGAAATTCTATTGCACAAATGGTTGGAAACAACGTTGATTTCATCCTGGGCCTTCTTTTTCATCATCATTCCGTTTATCGGCGCTTTTGCCTGGCATGAGCATCTTTCCCTGTTATTTATGCTTTGGACGTTTCTTTTTTCGATTCCGTTTGTCCTGTTGTATGCCGGGGCGGGCACACTTATCACGCTTCTGGTCCTGCGCTGGGTGCCGCGCTGGCGGCCGCAGTTCTGGGTGGGGGCCACTTTGCTGGTATTGGTCGGTTGGGGGGTCTGGACGTTGTTTGGCGCCGGTAAACCGCAGACCGACGATGCGGTCTTTATTTTGGGACGGTTTGTGCCCGGGTTGAAGCTGGCGGCTTTTCCGTTGTGGCCGAGCGCCTGGGTGGCTGAAGGGATTATGGCGTTATCCCGCGACCAATGGCTACGAGGAGGCCTGCTGTTTGGGGTCTTGCTGGCCAATGTCCTGATGGTCGGCCTCCTGATCGAGGGCCTTGGCAATGTCCAGTTCGTCCAAGCCTGGCAACGGACCCGTGCGGCCCATGCTTCGCTCCGGGAGCTACGCAGGGTAGGACCGAGCGGGGCGCTGGCGCTGGAAACGCGCCTGGCCTTTCTGGCCCCCGATGCCCGTGCCCTGGTCATTAAAGACTTGCGCACCCTGCTGCGCGATCCGGCGCAATGGATTCAAGGGCTTCTTTTTTTCGGCCTGCTGGCCTTGTATTTCTTTAACCTCCGCAATCTGCACTACCACCTGTTGTCGGCCGTGTGGCGAAACCTGATCGTGTTCCTCAACATGTTCAGTCTTTCGGCCGTCATGTGTTCGTTTTGCTCGCGTTTCATTTATCCGCAGTTAAGTTTGGAAGGCCAGGCGTTCTGGTTGATCGGGCTCGCTCCGACCACGATGGGACGGGTGTTGAAAATCAAGTTCCTGGCATCCCTGGTCGGCATGCTGACCATCGGCGTGGTTTTAATGGCCGTGTCCGCCGCCATGCTGGACGTCGGCTGGCGGATTTGGGTGACGGCGCTGGGCCTGGCCGTGGCGATATCGTTGGGTCTATGCGGACTGGCCACCGGGCTGGGCGCCGTGTTTCTCGATCTGAAACAGCGCAATCCGATGGCGATCATTTCCGGCTTTGGCGGCACGCTCAACCTGGTGTTGAGCTTGGCTTACATGGCCGCGGTCATCCTGCCGTTCGGTGCGCTCTACCATTACCACACGCTGGGCCGGATCGGGGCCGGCGCCCTGAACGCCGGTACAGCGGCGGCGTCGGTCTGGCTGATCGTCATTACCCTGGCGGCCACGCTCCTGCCTTTAATGGCCGGGCGGAGAAGTCTGATGAGAAGGGACTATTAGGAAACCCGCCTTTGCTCTCGCTATGCTCGTAGCTACGGCGGGCAGGTGCAGAATATACGAACCTAGTTCAAAATCAGCTTGCCGATTATCCGAATATTTTAACGCCTTTCAGCGCTTTGGCGGCGCGGGCGATGTGGATCCCGTGATGGCGGGCCACGCCCAGCATGTCTTCGGTCACACCCACGGGATCCATTTTCGGGTTGGCTGACCGTCCGTAGGGGCCCCATTGCAGGCCGCCCGTGGTGTAGCCGGGTGTGCTCTTGGGCAGGGGAATGATGATCATTCCCAGTTCCGCTAAATTATTCAGCAACCCCAGCATCGTCAATTCACAGCCGCCGCCCGCATTGCCGAAGCCGCTGCCGGTGGCGAACACGGCGCCGACCTTGCCGATCATCGCGTCCTTCATCCAGGCGCCGCTGCAGCAGGAATCAATAAATTTCTTAATCCGCCAGTCCGCACTGCCCATATGCACGGGTGAACCCAGGATGACAGCGTCAGCCGCGATGAGGTCGTCATAGGTTGCGGTTTCCGCCGCTTTCAGGATGGCCGCGCAATCGGGTACCGACTGCACACCGGCTGCGATGGACTGGGCCATTTTGAGCGTGTTCTGATAATCTGTAGCGTAAACGATCAGGACGTTAGTCATGGATGGGTCCTCCTGTCAGTGTTTATAGCAGATTCAATGCCCGGTGTTTGCCGGCGATGGTTTCCGCCAAGGCATCCAGGGCGGTCAAGTCAGCCGGCTGTGGCAGGCCGCGGGCGATGACCGCACCCAGGACCTCGACCTTGAGGTTCGGGATCAGGCCGGCAATCTGTTCCACCGCCTTACTGCTCCAGCCGTAGGAATTGATGATGGCGGCAAACTTCAGCTTGGGCCGTAAGGCGTTGGCCAGGTGCGCGGCGTAAAAGATGGCCGGGTGTGGTCCGACATGCACGGTAGGCGTGCCCACGACCAGCGTGGCGGCATCCACCAGGGCCATGGCCAGCTTGCCGATATCGGTTACGGCCAGGTTAAACGGCGTCACCCGAACGCCGCGCTCCGCGAGCGCACCGACCAGGTGATTGACCATTATCTCCGTACTGCCGTGCATGGATATGTAAGGCAGGACCGCCTCGTTTTTCGGCGTATCGGAAATCCAGTCGCGGTAGGCATCCATGATGAACGCCGGGCGGTCATACAACGGTCCATGGCTTGGCGCGATCCGCGCGATGGCCAAAGGCTTCAGCTTGTCCATGTTTTTGCGGATCACGGCGCGGAACGGCATCATGATTTCGGCGTAGTACCGCTTGGCGGCTTCATAGACGCGGCCTTCGTCGGCGATCGCCAAATCGCTGGTGGCCAGGTGCGAACCGAAAAAATCGCAACTGAACAGGATGCGATCTTCGCGCAGGTACGTGCACATGGTTTCCGGCCAATGCACCCAGGGCGTATAAATAAACTCCAGCGTTTTGCCGCCCAGTGCCAGGGTTTCGCCATCGGCTACGATCCTGATCCGGGAATCGGGCACGCCGAGGTGATCCATGACCAGCGGTTTGCCCTTGGCGGAAGTAACCAGCATGGCCGTCGGATACTTTTTCAGTACGCAGGGAATCAGGCCGGAATGGTCCTGCTCGGCGTGATTGGCAATGACGTAATCCAGGCGCGGGACGTGGGCCAATTGCTCCAGCAGTTCCCGTTGCATCGTGGGATCGGCCGTGTCAATGAGTGCCGTGTGGGTCTGACCCTGCACCAGGTAGGCATTGTAGCTGGTGCCGTCCGGCAAGGGAATCAGCGCATCGAACAGCCGCCGGTTCCAGTCCTGGGCGCCCATCCAATACACACCGCTGACGATTTGGCGGGCATTCATAAACAGGTCCTTTTATGGCCGGATAATCGGAAGCCAGCTTGCGCGGCAAGTGGATGCGAGGCTTACGCTTTCCAGAGACCATGGAGGTTGCAGTATTCGCGGGCGACTACCGTGGCGGCCGTAACGCCCTCGAACAAGGCGCTGGGTGCATCGCCGGGTTTCAGAAACTGGCGCAGACTCCGGCCATCAACGCTCAATTCAATCCACTCGATATAATGTTTTTCTTCCATGGGGTGGGGGATACTGCCGACCGAGACCTTGATGCCGGCGGCGGTGCGCTCGATCACCGGCACGTGTTTTTCGCGCGATGCGTCCACTGTGTTTTCCTGCATGAGTTTCATCGGTTTGTTACAGCACACAAGTTCGCCCGCGCCGGCATGCACAATTACCACCATGTTGCCGCAGATTTCGCATTTATACACGTCTGATCGCTTGGTCATGGCGTATCTCCTGTGTTGCTAATCTCCATACGGCAAAGTTGCAGCCGCTTCGTAACCGGATCCGCCAAACACTTCCGTGGCCGGCGCATAATCGCTTCCGGAAAACCGGATGATCCAGGTTCCCGTGGATTCCTGATACACGGCGGGATCGGCTTTATTGTCGCCATCATAATCGCCGGCTACCGGTACAAATCCGGCCCCGCCGATGGTGAACGAAAAAGGCATGGACGAGAGAATGGATGAAGGCCAAAAACTCAAGAGGCCGGCCGCGGCGTCGTACAACGCCGGATCGGCTTTGGCGTCGCCATCGTAATCCTGCGGCGCGGTCTGGCCGGATATGCCAATCGTCCAGGTGTGGACAGCATAACCACTGGCGGATTGGGCCGTGAGCAGGTACCCCATCCTGCCCATGATCGCTGTCCGAACCTGGAACACGGCGGGGTCCGTTATGCCGTCGTTGTCGTAATCGGCCGGGCAGGGGCTGTAGGCGGAATCGCC
Source organism: Kiritimatiellota bacterium (assembly GCA_026398415.1). GTDB lineage: Bacteria > Verrucomicrobiota > Kiritimatiellia > JAAZAB01 > JAAZAB01 > VSJD01. The sequence continues at coordinate 114,187 of JAPLSY010000018.1, forward strand.
GAAATACCCCTCGGCCACGGCATAGCTCCGGCTGGAAAACGGTATTTTCCACAAGCCGGAAGGCCGATGGAACGCGGCCGGGTCCGCTCTGCCGTCGCCATCGAAATCGCGCGCGAGCGGAATGTAACCCGGTCCACCCAGGGAGGCTGTGCCGGAGTTGTACCCGCTGGCCGATAACAAAACGATCCATAGGCCGGTAGCCTGCGAATAAACCGCGATATCGGTTTTACCATCGCCGTCAAAGTCCTGTGGCACCGGCAGATAACCGGTACCGCCCAATTCGAAGGTCATTGTCCGATAATGATTGCCGGACATCATGATCATCCAGTGACCGGTGGCGCGTTGATAGACCGCCGGATCGGCCTTGCCGTCGCCGTCAAAATCGCAGAACGCGTTATCCGTAGCCGCCATACTGCGTCGCCAGCCGTAGTCGCCGACGCTGAACGGCGTGGTGAGCATGCCTTCCGGGCGCCACTTTCGTGAAGTCAGCCAGTAATAATAGGTGACAGCGGGCAAGGCCGTGGTGTCGAGATAACTGGTCGCGCCGGTTTCGACGATGGCCGTCGCGGTATTCGGGTCGGAGCTGGTAGAGCGCATAATCCGGTAGCTGGTTGCGCCCGTTGCCGCTACCCACGTCAGCCGCACGCTACCGGTGTATGCGCCTTTACTGGCCGCCAAGCCGGTGGGGGGCAGCAGGTTGCGGGAGCCGCTGTCCACGCCACTTAACGACGTAAACGTGGCGCAGTTTCTGGCTTTCATCCAGTAATAATATACCGTGCCCGGCACCACCCCGTAATCGTCATAGGCGGGACTGGTCACCGTGGCAACGAGTTGCGCCTGGGCGGAATTGTCGATCGTGTGGCGATAAAGCCAATAATCGTTGGCGCCGCCAATAGCCGACCAGGAGATGTTGATCCGGTCGGCGTAATCGCCTTTTGTGGCGGTGATCGGAGGCACTACCGGCGTCCAGGTGGGTGCCCATGAGACTTCATCTACCCAGCCGGCGTCCTGGCCGCTGGAAACCGAAGAATCTTTGGTGTAATTCCAGGTGTTGGTGTGCGTTCCGGAACTCAGGCTGACGGAATACAAGGCCCAATCTTGTTCGCCGCTGATGGCGTCCAGTTGATTCGTGCCGTCAAAGAACCGGAGAAAGTCCCAACCTGCTTCGGACGACACCTTCCAACGGAATGATAACGTGCCTGGACCGGTTATGATCGTTTGCAGGCGGGATTGCTGGAAATCGGTGATGTCCCCGCTTTGTGCCGCCAGCACGCTATCGTGGGTTGTGTTGGATTCCGCAAACCAATTTTGATGTCCGCCAACATACCATGTCAGGTAAGTGGCATTCAGGGCCGTACCCAGGTCGGCCACGGTATCGCTGGAGCAACCAACCTGGCCCCAAGCCCAAACCACTGCGGCAGGCCCGGTAGGAAACAGGCCTATCAGGTCTTGCGCGGCCGACAGCCAGGCCGTGCGGATATCCGTGTAATCGGTATATTGGGAACAGTAAACGGTCAATGCGCGGTAAGCGATGCGTTCGGTGGCCCCAACGCCGATCCCATTGGCGCCATCGCACAACAGATAGAAGAAATGGTTCTGGACGCCGCTGTTCTGGTGAACGCCGCCATTATCCCCGCTGCCGGAATACCAGTATGCGCCCTTGTAGTAACTGGGCTGTTTGCCGTTGAGGCCCACGGTGATGCTATTACCGGGATCGCGCATGTCACGCAAGGCTACGGGAGCGAGTAGGGTGTTGGTGTATGGAGTGCAGTCTTCGCCCAACAGCCAGTCCGCCGTTCCCGCCGTTTTGCTCGGATAATTGGCGCTATTATTCGGCTGACAGTTGAACTCCACGCAGGCGCCGAAGATATCGGAGAACGATTCGTTGAGCGCGCCGGATTCATACGCGTAAATCAGGTTGGCAGTGTGTTCGGTCACGGCATGCGTGTACTCGTGCGCGCATACATCGAGTACGGCCAGCGAGGTAAAAGTATTGCTGTCGCCGTCGCCAAAGAACCATGCTTGATTGGTTGGACTCCAGAAGGCATTGTTATAATTATCACCATAATGCACATACACGTTGGCCATCGTGCCGTTGGCATCATAACTGTTGCGGCCCTGAACCCACCAGTAATATTGCTGGACATTGTTAAAATTGCCCGCCGCTGACATTTCGGTGCGATCTTCCGGGGTCCAGAAATTGGTGGCATTAATCAGGCGGCAGGCGATGTTGGTTGCAATCGAATCGGTATCTATAGGCGTTACGGCGTGGTCCACATAAATTGTGTTTGAGGAAGCATTATGAATTTGCCACATCCAATTTGTGCTCTTGAGATAATTGGTGCCAGTTAAAGCGATGCAGTTAGTCACCGTATTGGTCGTGCCGCCTTCGCCGGTCAGGATGGCGCCGGCAATATCCACCGATTTCACATCGTTGTAACGCATCAGCACCTTGCCGTCCTGCGCATCAATCCAGTAGCGCCAGGCGTTGGCCTCCTGAGGGTCCGCTGTCAGGGTCAGCGCGTAGGCCAGGCGCGGCGCAGTCTTATAAGCGAAGACCATGAGTTCCGGCTGGCTGAGCGGAAGCACGCCGCTCTTGCCGAGCCCCGCCAGGTCTTCCGTGGCCAGGCGCATGGCATCGTCGGACGTGATCTGCGCTTTCACATCCACGGCGATATCCGGCACATAACGGCCATTGACTTGATAGGCTTCACCTTCCTGGTTGAAGTGGACAATGACTTCGCCCCCGAATACTTTCAGGCCCTGGTAGATCTGATCGGTGCGGACATGCCGGAAGCCAAGGGTGTCGCCCTGGGCCGGTTGGGCGGCAAATTCGTTTTGCGCTTCCCGGATGCCCATGATGCCGGAGAGATTATCCAGCACCGCAATAGCATTGGCCTCCGGTGGGGCGGACTGGGCGGCTTGGAGCCCCCGGCCGGCGGAGAATGGTTGGCGTGCGCCGAGGTCCTTGCCACGGATGGAAAAAGGGGTGCCCAGTCCGGCATGCCACTCGATCTGAACGCCTTCGGCCTCGGCCGTCGCGGCCAGCTTCTGCTGGGTACCCGTCGCGGCGCGAACCGGCTGAGGAGATGCCGGTGACAGAACGGTGGCCGGCATGTTGGCCTGTGGCTGGACGGCCAATCCGGCGGTGCCGGTCAGCAGGAACGCGCCAAGGGCCGACAGCAAAACCAACCGGCGGACATGCAATGGCGCTATGAATTTCATAGGCATTCCGTAAATCGTAGAATAAGACGTTGCCAGATACAAGGCAAAATTATGCTTAATTTATTAAAATTCCATTATAGACTAAGCTCCTGAAATGTCCACGGAAATTTGCCTTCCAAAATGAGGGCCATCCTTTACATTGTCTGAGCTCTGGGGTATCATCCCGAACATATTTGTCATAGGGAATTTATACCATGAAAAAAAAGCGAAATGCGGATTTGGCGGCAACCCATGTGGAAACCACGGCCCTGCATGCGGGCCAGCAACCGGATCCGGTTACCGGCGCCCGGGCGGTGCCGATCTATCAGACCACGAGTTACGTGTTTAAAAACACCAAGCACGCGGCCGACCTGTTTGCGCTGAAGGCCTTCGGCAATATTTATTCCCGCATGATGAATCCGACCACGGACGTGCTGGAAAAGCGGTTGGCGGCCCTGGAGGGCGGCACGGGAGCACTGGCCACCTCGAGCGGCATGGCCGCCATCTTCCTGGCCATTCTGAACATTGCCCGCGCCGGCGACCATATTGTCAGCTCCGCCTCGCTCTATGGCGGGACCGATACTCTTTTCCGGTTCACGTTGCCCCGCCTGGGGTTGGCGGTGACGTTCCTGGATGAATTCACGCCCCGGACCGTGCGTGCGGCCATCCGAGCGAACACGAAAGCGGTGTATGCGGAAACCATCGGCAATCCCAAAGGCGACGTGCCGGACCTTAAAGGCATCGCGGCGGCGGCCCACCGGGCGGGCGTGCCGTTCATTGTTGACAACACGTGCGCGCCGGTGTTGTGCCGGCCGATCGAACACGGGGTGGATATTGTCGTGCATTCCTGCACCAAATGGATCGGCGGGCACGGCACCTCCATCGGCGGCGCCATCGTGGATGGCGGTCGGTTTGACTGGTCCCACGGGCGGTTTCCGGAATTTACGGAGCCGGATGAAAGCTATCACGGGATTATTTACTGGGATGCGTTTCGCAATCTGCCCGGGCTGGGCAATGTGGCCTATATTCTCAAGGCGCGCGTGCAGGGCATGCGCAATATCGGGATGTGCCCCAGTCCTTTCAATACATTCCTGTTCCTGCAAGGCCTGGAGACGTTGCCGCTGAGGATTGATCGGCAATGCCGTAATACGCTGGAACTGGCGCGCTGGCTTCGCAAGCATCGCCAGGTGGCCTGGGTCAATTACACCGGCTTGCCGGACCATCCCTGGCATCGGACCGCCAAGCGTTACCTGGAGGGCGGATACGGCGCCGTATTAGGCTTCGGCATCCGGGGCGGGCGCAAGGCCGGCGAGCGGTTTATCAATGCGGTCAAGCTGGCCAGCCATTTGGCCAACATCGGCGATGCCAAGACTCTGGTGCTCCATCCGGCCTCGACGACGCACCAGCAGCTCAGTGCGCAAGCCCAGCGCGCCGCAGGCGTGACGCCCGAATTCATTCGCGTGGCCGTGGGCCTGGAACATATTCAGGACATCCAGGCCGATTTTGACCAGGCGCTGAAAGCGGCGCGCTAAAGACGGAGGGCGGACGACAGACCCTCTTTCGCCCAAGCGCTCCGGAGGGCAAGCGACAGACGACAGATGACGGACCGGAGAAGAGGGAAGACGGAAGGCGGACGCTGAATGTTTTATATTGACCGGAGAATCGTAAATCATGGCAAAGACAACATCGGCTTATGCGGCCTCGGGTGTGGATATTGACAACAAAATGGCGGCGCTGCGCGCCGTAAAAAAATTGGTTCATTCGACCAAGGTGCCGGGTTTGCTCAGCGAGATCGGTTCCTTTGGCGGGCTCTTTGCCGCGCCGGGCAAGGATCAGGTGCTGGTGGCCAGCACGGACGGTGTCGGCACCAAACTCAAGGTGGCCGCGCTGGCCGGCCGGCACGATACGGTGGGGCAGGACATTGTCAATCATTGTGTCAACGACATCCTGGTGCATGGCGCCCGGCCGCTTTTTTTCCTGGACTATTTTGGCACGGCCCGGTTCGAAGGACCCGTTTTTGAGGCCGTGGTAAAAGGCTTATGCAAGGCCTGCCGTCAAAACGGGTGCGCGCTCATCGGCGGGGAGACCGCTGAAATGCCGGGACTGTATCCGCTGGGCGAGTACGACCTGGTTGGCACGATCGTCGGGGTGGTGCCGCGCAAGGCGATTATTACCGGGAAAACCATTCGGCCAGGGGACGTTCTGATCGGGTTGCCTTCCGCCGGCTTGCATACCAACGGGTTTTCGCTGGCGCGCAAAATAATTTTTGAGCAGGAAAAGCTGAAGATCGAGGATATCCTGCCGGGCACCGGCCGAGTCGTCGGCGAAGCCCTGCTGGCGGTGCATGCCAGTTACCTGCACCCCGTGCAACGGCTGATGGAGCGAGTGACCATTCGTGGCATGGCCCATATCACCGGCGGCGGGTTTTACGACAATGTGCCGAGGATTCTGCCGAAGTCAGTGGACGCCGTATTTGACCGCTCCGCCTGGACGGTGCCGCCGCTCTTCCGGTTTCTCCAGGAACGCGGGCGCGTGGCGCGCGAAGAAATGTACCGCGTCTTTAATATGGGCATTGGCATGGTGATCATCGTGCGTTCCGCCGACCAGGGCAAAGCGTTGGCCATTTTGAAAACGTCTGGGACCGTCCCGTGCGTGATCGGCCGGATTGAAAAAGGCCGGGGCAGAGTCCGAATGCAGAATTAAGAATGCAGAATGCAGAATGAAAAAACACAGGCAATGCGATCTTAGTTCTTAATTCTGCATTCTGCATTCTACATTTTTCATTTCTTCCAGATGGCGTAGCGATTACTCTCCGTGCCCTGAATGCACCAGAAGTCGTCCGCGAGCTCCCGGCTTTCCAGGTAGGCATAGGGCATCTGGCCGTAGCCGGCTTGGCCCCACGCGGCGCCCCAGGAGTTGCGGAACAGAACCGTGCGCGTGTTTTCCTGATAGCCCACAGCCATGACCGCATGGCCGCCCAGCATCCGCTCGTTTTTCCCGGGCAGACGGATGCGGCCCGTGCGCGCGACAGCTGCGGACATGACATGCTCATAAACGGCGAAGCCGAACACGAATGGCAGGCCCATGGCCAGGCAGGCTTTCATTTCGGCCAGCGTGTTCAGGCGCTGATAAGCGGTCACTTGGTGATCGGCGGCTTCCGTGAAGCACGCGGCCGCTGGTTTCACGGTGAAGCGGCGAATCTCATACGGCCACAGGGATTCGCGGCAGACGCCCTGGGCTTTCAATGTTTTGATCCCGGTGCGCAGCATGGCGCCGGAGTCTTCCTGCACCGTGCCGCTGGCGGCGCGCTCGTTGTAATAGACAAACAGGCGGCTTAGATCGCGAAACCGCGAAATTTTCGATTTATCGGATGGAGACGGCAAAGCGCACAGTTGCAGAAATTCCAAAGCGCCTATCAGGGCCTGGGCCGTGCAACTGCCCAGGTTTCCCTGGTCCTCCACGGGTGAACAACCGGCGCGCAAGTCCGCATGCGCGGGCAGTTTGCGGGGGATGCGAAAGACCGCCGCAAACGGAATATCCCGCGTATCCGGCACGTCCGGTAACCAACCCAATTTGTAGTGCGTCTCCATGACCAAACCTCCTGGTGCAGGATTTGAGGAAAAGGTTTTACATTAGCCATGGATTTTATATACTGGCGGTGTTGGTTCGTGCAAGCTCTTTATTAACGGCTTGGAAGTCAGAAGACAGAATCCAGAACGTCAGGCCATAGGCAGATCCGCCTCCCGCCGTCGCTAAAGCTATGGCGGGCAAGCTGGTGGAAAATGCCCATGCCGGTTTGCCTCATTCTGAATTCTGACTCCTGAATTCTGGCTTCTCATAGGAAGGACATGGCAATGGCATCATTACGCGACCAAAAAGTAGCGGTGGTCACCGGGGGCGCCGGCTTTTTGGGGTCACATCTCTGCGATTACCTCGTCGGCCAGGGCCATCGTGTAATGTGCCTGGACAACCTCATTACCGGTAATTTGGAAAATATCAGCCAGCTCCGGCAGAACAAGGCATTCACGTTCATCCAGCTTGATGTGACCAAGCACATTGAGATCGAGGGGCCGGTGCATTTCGTGTTTCATTTTGCATCACCGGCCAGTCCGGTGGATTACCTGAAACTGCCGATCCAGACGCTGAAGGTGGGCGCCCTGGGCACGCACAATGCGCTCGGGTTGGCGAAGGCCAAGCAAGCCGCATTCCTGCTGGCTTCCACCTCGGAGGTCTATGGCGACCCGCTCGTGCACCCTCAGCCGGAAACGTACTGGGGCAACGTCAATCCCATCGGGCCGCGGGGCGTGTACGATGAGGCCAAGCGCTTTGGCGAGGCCATCACCATGGCTTACCATCGCACCCACGGAGTCAACACCAAGATTGTGCGGATCTTCAACACCTACGGACCGCGCATGCGGCCAAACGATGGCCGCGTGGTGCCGGCTTTCATCAAGCAGGCGCTCTTGGGTGAGCCGCTCACCCTGTTCGGCGACGGCCGCCAGACCCGTAGTTTCTGCTATGTATCCGACCTGATCCGCGGTATTTATGCCTTGGCGTTGAGTTCGGCGCATGAGCCGGTCAATATCGGCAATCCCCAGGAGATGACCGTCGTGGAATTCGCCCGTAAAATCCTGGAACTCACCGGCAGTGTCTCCCCGCTGGAGTTCCATCCCTTGCCGGTGGATGATCCCAAGACCCGCCAGCCGGACATCCGCCAGGCGCGTTCCCTGTTGCGTTGGGAGCCAGAAGTATCGCTGGAAGAAGGCTTGCGGAAAACCATAGCATATTTTAAAATGTTGCTGAAAACAAAGGCATAAGGAAACTACACAAGGAGCCAGAATTCAGGAGACAGAATTCAGAATTTAGAATTCTGACTACTGAATTCTATATTCTGTTTGCAAAAGCGAGCTTTTGCAAACGACTCGGGGGTTACCATGATTTTGCGATATGTTCTGCCGGATGGTGAGCAAAAGGAATTTGAGCTGGGCCGGAAGTCCATTACCATTGGTCGCGGGGCCGAAACCGACGTGTTGATTGCCGATAAGCTGGCCTCCCGCATTCACTGTGGGGTTTCCTACGAGAATGGCAACTATTTTCTTCGTGATTTCGACTCGCGCAACGGTACTTTTGTCAACGACCGCGCGATTAAAGTCTGCCGGATCAATCCCGGCGACCGCATCCGGGTGGGTGACATGGTTCTTTCGGTGGAAGCATCCCCGCGCAAGGGAACGATAATGGTCCTGCGTGAGCTTAAAGATGATATGGCCAAGGGCAAAGGCTACCACACGATTCTGCACGAAATTATCCGGGACGAAAAGGAAACCAGCGATCAGTAATCAGTTGGCGGCGCTCAGGGCCGTGCTCGCTCGCGATCCTTCTATTTCACTTTGATATTGAACTTTTGTTCAAGCCACTTCTGGCCGTCTTTGGCTTTAACCAGCAGTTCATGTTCGCCCGGATCAAGGTAGCGGTCGCTGTCCGTTTCTTCGGTGCCGATAAAATATGGCGGGGCCGAGCATTTTTTAACCAATTTGCCGTCCACATACATTTCAACCTCGCCAAAATCGATGCCTTCCAGCCACACTCTGATCCTTTCGTAATAATTGAAACCTTCCCAATACTGGTGCGGGGAAGTGATGTAGATGCCCTTGCTGCCGGTTGCCCTGATTTTAGCGTCAAGCGCCCACCATTGATCAACTGTTTTTTTGGAGTTCAGAAACCGGAACCATCTTCGCATGGAAGCATTCTTTCCAAGCGAGTCGGCCTGGTACACATAGATGCCGTCGGCCCCCTGCTGATATGCCTGCCTTGCTCGCCACATCATCATTCCCGGCTGGACCAGTCCCCAGCTCAACGCATCCAGGCAGGGCATGAGCTTGCATTTGGTTCCTTTGATCGCTTTGACATAAGGCGCAACGTCGACATGGTGATGTTTGCCCTGTAAATTTCCCGGGCTCAGATAATCAACCAGCCCCTCTTTGGCCAGGGTTACGAAATCGAACATCGTCCATTGCCGAACGCCCCTGATCGGAAAACGCATATGAATGGATACGCGGCCGCCATTCTTGCCGGTATATTCATCGGCCAGCTTCCTAAGTTCCCGGTGAAAAGTAACCACATCGTCCCTCGATTCGATGCCGTCCGGATAGCGACAATAGTCAATTGATAGAACCGTCGCGCCGGCATCCAGCGCTTCCCGATAAGCATCCAGCATGAATTGGCGAACTTCAGGAATTTTGAGCAGGAGACAACCACCTTTGCGCCATTCAGGGTGTTTTATTGAAATATCACCCTCAAGCGGAGATCCCGCATAACAACTGGATGCGCCGAAATTAGGCACGCCGGTCATTCCAAATTCCTTGGCATATTTTAATTCCGAGGCCAGCGTGTGCGAATACTGCTGCATCTTCCCCACGCCAATCGTATGCGGCACCTTGTTCGGCCCCACCGGGTCGCCATAGGTGCTCCCGACCAATTGGCCGGTGACACGCGTTTCGTAGACATCCTTGGAACCAAACCGGCCGAGCTGAAAAACAAAATGCGTAACCCCCGCTTCGGCATAACCCGATACCGGTTCGCGATGTTTCATATTATCCTGCACATCGTCATAGAAAGCCCAGGAATATGGCTCGAAGTACGCGCCCAACAGGCCTTTTTCAACCGTATAGGCATTGTCAAGTTGCTTGATTGTGTCCGGCGCCAAGGGAACCAGCTTGACATAATCGACATACGCTTCGGTATAATAACCTTCCGAAGAATGGCCTTGTTTGAATACAATGTGCTGGTTATTCATTTTGCGCCAGTTCCAGAGACCCTCGCCCGTAAAACCGGTGGCGCTGCCGCTAGAATCCGCTCTTTCATCGCCGCTCAAGCGGATCAGTGCGCCGCCCAAGCTTGTGAAGATGGCATAATGCCCTTTGAGATCGAGCGGGTAAGTCAATTGCGCCCGGGCATTTTCGCTTTTCGCGCATTTTAACCGGCTGCCGGCGACAAACCATTTGTCCGGCTCATCCTTGTCGGCTATTTTTTCCTGCTGAAGCAAGGCCTTCCAATCCTTGAGATAGATTACATCGGAATTATCCGCCTTGATCCGGCCGTTATAGACAATGATTTCCCTGGCTTGCGCATCGGTCAGCGCTATCCTGAAATCGACATCCACCATGCCTTTGATTTCGGCGGCCGGATAAGGCTTGAAGATGACCGTCCGTTTCAGGCCCGCGGCATTGCGTTCCAAGAGTTCACCCTTGTTCATCCAAACTGTTTTTGTGCCATTAGACGTCATGGCGTAACCGGTTTCCGTCAATAGCGGCATTACTGCGGCGCTCTTCCAATCGTTTTTGCCGGGTTCCGACCAGGAGCATTTGACGTTCAATAAATCGGGCGCATTGGCCGGGACTTGATAGCTGATGTGAAGATAACGCGTTACCATATCCTGTGCATAATGCAGGTCGCCGCTTTGAATCGCGGCGCTTAGCAAAATAATCATTAACATGATAATGCCTTCATTATGACGGGCGCCTGATTACGGCTTGCTGTTTGCGGCCGGCCGATCACTGATCGCTGGTTTGTCCGCGGGCTTCGCCAGCTCCACCAGGTCGGAGGGTTCTTCGTCCTCCGGTTCCACCGTCGTGGCCGAGACCAGCGTGTCGCCCTCGTCCAGGGCAATCAGCCGGACCCCTTGCGTGACGCGGCTAATGACGCGAATATCGCTCACTTTCATGCGGATCATTTTACCCTTGGCCGTGATCAGCATGAGGGCATCGTTCTCCATGACTGCGTGCGCGCCGACCATCCGGCCGTTGCGCTCCGAAGCGCGCATCACGTAGATGCCCTTGCCGCCGCGGTGCTGGCCGCGATATTCTTCGAAACTCGTCCGCTTGCCATAGCCGTTTTCCGTGCAGACAAAGAACGTGGCCTTGGGATCCACGATTTCAAGGCTCTCCAGCTTGTCGGTTTCCTCCAGGCGGATGCCGATGACGCCCCGCGTGGCCCGGCCCTGGTCGCGCAGTTGCGCTTCGCTGAAGTGCAGGCTCATGCCGTTGCGGGTGGCCAGCATCACGTCGTTCTGGCCGTTGGTCAGCTTGACGGCGATCAGCCGGTCGCCCTCGTCGATATTGATGGCGATAATACCGTCCCGGCGCGGGTTGCCGAATTCGCTCAGGTTGGTTTTCTTGACGACACCTTTTTCCGTGGCCATGATCAGGAATTCGGTTTTCGGGAAATCGCGCACGCGCACCATGGCGGCAATCTGTTCGTCGCTCTTGAGCTGAAGCAAATTGACAATGGCCTTGCCGCGCGCCGTGCGGCCGGCCTCCGGGATTTCGTACACCTTTTCCCAGTAAATCCGGCCGCCGGTCGTGAAGAACAGGATGTAATCATGGGTGTTAGCCACGAAAAGGTGCTCAACGTAATCCTCATCCTTGGTTTCCATGCCGGCCACGCCTTTGCCGCCGCGGCGCTGAGCCTTGTACGTGCTGATCGGCACGCGCTTGATGTAGCCGCCGTGGCTGATCGTGATAATGCATCCCTGGTCGGCGATCAGGTCCTCGATAGCCACCTCGCCTTCGTCCGGCACAATATCGCTGCGCCGGGGATCGCCATAGAGTTTTTTGATTTCCAGCAGATCCTCCTTCAGGATACCGTAGATTTTGTTTTTATTGGCCAGCAGATCCTTGAGGTAGGAAATCTGCTTGATCAGGTCCAGGTATTCCGCTTCCAGCTTGTCGCGTTCCAGCCCGGTCAACTGGTACAGGCGCATATCCAGGATGGCGTTGGCCTGGATTTCCGACAGGCCAAAGCGCTTCATGAGTTCCGTCCGGGCTTCGTCCCGGTTCTTGGCCCCGCGGATGACCTTGACCACTTGATCGAGATGGTCGAGCGCGATCTTAAGGCCTTCGAGGATATGGGCGCGGGCTTCGGCTTTTTCCAGGTCGAATTGGATGCGCCGGGTCAGCACTTCGAAACGGTGCTCAATGAAGGCCTGGAGGATTTCCTTCAGGTTCATGATCTTTGGCCGGCCATGGTGGATGGCCAGCATGATGGCGCCGAAGGTTGTCTGGAGCTGGGTGTGCTTGAAGAGGTTGTTCAGAATCACCTTGGGCACGATGCCGCGTTTGAGTTCGATTACGATCCGGATGCCGTTGCGGTCGGATTCGTCGCGGATGTCGCTGATGCCGTCCAGTGTTTTCTCCTGGACCAAGCGGGCCATGTTCTCGATCAAGGTGGCTTTGTTGACCACGTACGGGATTTCGGTGACAATAATACAGTCCTTGCCCTGCTTGCCTTCCTCGATGCCGGCGCGCCCGCGCACGCGGATCTGGCCCCGGCCGGTGCGATACATTTCCTCGATGGGCTTCAGTCCGCAGATGATGCCGCCGGTCGGAAAATCTGGGCCCTTGACGTGTTTCATCAGTTCGTCCACGGTCGCCTCCGGCCGGTCCACCAGCGCCACCAGGGCGTCAACCACTTCGTTCAGGTTGTGGGGCGGAATGTTGGTGGCCATACCGACGGCGATGCCGGTGCTTCCGTTCAGCAACAGATTCGGCAGGCGCGCAGGCAGGACCGAAGGTTCGTCCAACTCGCCATTATAATTTTTGACCATCTTCACCGTGTGCTTGTCGATATCGGCGAGCATTTCTTCAGCGAGTTGCTGAAGCCGGGCTTCGGTGTAGCGGTAAGCCGCGGCGTTATCGCCGTCAATACTGCCGAAGTTGCCCTGGCCATCCACGAGCAGGTAGCGCAAGGAAAAGGGCTGGGCCATGCGGACAAGGGTGTCGTAAACCGCGGTGTCGCCGTGGGGGTGGTATTTTCCAAGGACTTCACCGACCACGTACGCCGATTTTTTATAGGCGCGGTTGTGGAGCAAACCCAGCTGGCGCATGGCGAAAAGAATCCGGCGGGCGCCGGGTTTCATCCCGTCGCGCACGTCCGGCAGGGCGCGCCCGATGATCACGCTCATCGAGTAGTCAATATACGAGCGCTGCATTTCATCTTCGATGTCTATGTTCTGAATTATTTCGTTGCGAGTATACATAATGAAAAGTAGTTAATGGTTTTGTTTGTAGCAGAGCAGTGCGAATTTCGTTTAAAAAGGCGGCTGTGATCTTGGGCCGTCTGCTGGTTTGCCGCACTCGCGCATACAGGAGTATAGCGCTTCGTGCGGCGCACCTGCATCCAGCCCAAGCTTGCCTTGCCTTTTTAAACCCCTCGATAAACTCGGGGAGCGAAATTCGCCCCGCGCCTTCATGCCGCCCAATATTGTAAGGCGACGATATCCCACACTAATGGTTTTTCTAAATCGCTCAATCACTAAATCGCTGAATCAATCAATTTCTTCAGATGTCCAGATTGCGGACGTTCAAGGCGTTCTCCTGAATGAATTCCCGCCGGGGCTCCACTTCGTCGCCCATCAGCAGGGTGAAAATACGGTCGGCCTCCACGGCGTCCTCCAGCACGACTTTGAGCAGTTTGCGCTTTTCGGGATTCATGGTGGTTTCATAGAGCTGGGTGGGATTCATTTCGCCCAAGCCCTTATAGCGTTGAATATTGCTGATGCCTTTGCGGCCTTCCGTGCGTACCGTATCGAGCAACTGGCGCAGGGATTGGACGGGAATATCCGCCTGATCCTCGCCGACCAACTTGTACGGGGCGGCGGCTTCTTCCGCCTCGGCTTTCACGCTTGGACCCATGGCAAACCCCTTCTTCTCCAAGTTGTCCACCAGCCGGACAATCTGTGGCCCGGAATGAATTTCCAGCCAGCGGATACCGGAGGGTTCGGCGCCATTGGGTTCGTATTCGGTAAAGATCTCCAACTGGTGCCCGGCATGCTTTTCCAGGGATTCACGGAGCTTGGCCAGTTCGTCGTCGGTATAGGCATAATGAGTGGCTTTTCCGTTGCCGTTGGTGACGGACACACGGTATTTCGGGAAGGCCCCTGTCTTGGGATGCCGCTGCCGGAGGAATTCCTCGAAAACAATGCCTTTGCGCTCCAGGTTCTGGGCCAGTTGCTCCAGCTCGGCCAGGACTTCCAAAATGGCCAGCAGGTCTTTGCCGGCATATGTTTTCTTGGTCCGCACCACGGCCAGGGTCATGTCCTCGGAACCCAGCTCAAGCAGGCGGCGGGTCAATTGGGCGTCGGTATCGATGTATTCTTCACGCTTCTTCCAGATGATTTTATACAGCGGCGGTTGAGCCAGGTAGATATACCCTTGTTCGAACAACTGCGGCATCTGCCGGTAGAAAAACGTCAGGAGCAAGGTGCGGATATGGGCCCCATCCACGTCGGCATCGGTCATAATGATGATTTTGTGGTAGCGGGTCTTGGCGACGTCGAATTCATCCTTGCCGATCCCCGCGCCGACGGCCGTGATCATGGTGCGGATTTCATTGTTGTTCAGGATCTTGTCCAGCCGCGCCTTCTCCACATTGAGCACCTTGCCGCGCAGGGGCAGGATGGCCTGAAATTCGCGGTTGCGGCCCTGCTTGGCCGAGCCGCCGGCGCTGTCGCCCTCGACCAGGTACAGCTCGCACAGGGCCGGGTCGCGCTCCGAACAGTCGGCCAGCTTGCCGGGGAGCGAGGCGCTATCCAAAGCGCCTTTGCGGCGGGTAAGATCCCGCGCCTTGCGGGCGGCGATCCGCGCGCGGGAGGCCAGCAGGCCTTTTTCCACGACGCGGCGGGCCACCGGCGGATTCTCCTCGAAGAACGATCCAAGCTCGTCGTTGACAATGGACTCGACGATCCCCTGGGCTTCACTATTGCCCAGCTTGGTTTTGGTCTGACCCTCGAACTGGGGGTTGGGGATTTTTACGCTGAGCACAGCGGTCAGCCCCTCGCGGACATCGTCGCCGCTCATGGTCTCGCTATCGTCCTTGATCAGCTTATTGGCCTTGGCGTAAGTGTTGATCGTGCGGGTGAGCGCCGAGCGGAATCCGCTCAGGTGTGTGCCGCCCTCGATGGTATTAATGTTGTTGACGTAGGTGCAGATATTGTCCGTGTAGGCTTCGGTATATTGCAGGGCGATTTCCACGAACAGGCCGTCCCGTTCCTTGGAAAAATAGATGACTTTCGGGTTGATCAGGTTCTTATTGCGGTTCAGGTGCTGGACAAATTCAACGATCCCGCCCTTGAAGCGAAAAATTTCTTCGCGGGCCGGATCTTCCTGCGTCAGCCGGATTTCCACGCCCTTGTTCAGGAAGGCCAATTCGCGCAGGCGCGTGGCCAAGATGTCCCACTCGAACTTGGTTGTGGAAAAAATCGTGCTGTCCGGTAAAAAAGTGACCTTGGTGCCCGTGCCCTTGGTCTTGCCGATCTTTTCCAGGGAGGAGGCGGTGACTCCTTTTTCGTAGCTTTGGCGATAGACGATGCCTTCACGCCGCACTTCCACTGCCATCCATTCGCTGAGCGCGTTAACGCAGGAAACGCCGACGCCGTGCAGGCCGCCCGATACCTTGTAGCTCCGATGGTCAAACTTGCCGCCCGCGTGCAGGGTCGTCATGACCACTTCGAGGGCGGGCTTGTGTTCCGTGGCGTGCATGTCCACGGGAATGCCGCGGCCGTTATCGTTGACCGTGAGGGAGCCATCCGCATTCAACGCGACCTGGATGGCAGTGCAATACCCCGCCAGGGCTTCGTCCACGCTGTTGTCCACTACTTCGAAAACGCAGTGGTGCAACCCGCGGACGGAAGTATCGCCAATGTACATGGCCGGTCGCAGCCGGACGGCATCCATGCCCTCCAGCACGGTAATGGTGGTGGCATCGTATTTTTTGGAAGCGGTGGCCTTCTCCGCTTCGGAAGCGACGGGCACTGCGGATTTATCCTCAGGGACCGGCTTTTCGTCCGGGCCGTTTTTGCTCGTCACATTTGAGGTGGGCGTTGCCGGGGATGGCGCGGCGACCGGCGTATTGGCGGGGCGCGAAAGTACAACGGCTCCTTCCGTCGCAACTTCTTCATTGGCAACGTGATTTGGTGATGGCGCCGGCTTGTCCTGGTGCTGAGTATCAGTCTTCGTTTTTGATCGGGACATAACTATTTTTTCCCTTCACATATAAGATGTGTATTATATGAATGCATATCGGAAAAAGCAACTGAATTGTTGAAAAAAAAGAGGCGAAAAACAGGCCGAAAAAAACTCATTTTTTCGCAAACGAACAACGGCCGATGGGCTTGTTCTGTTGAAGAAAAATCAGCTCGAAATCCGTATGCTCCTCGGCCGATGTTACGAATGGCTCCCTTTCCACAAGCCGTGCATCCCCGGCCAGCAGATGCCGGATGCTTGCAAAATAATCCAGGTGGTCGGTGGCCAGATGGATGCACCCGCTGGGCATCAAGGTGGTGTCAAGCGCATCCAGGAAGGCGGCGTCAAACAGCCGGCGCCGATGATGCCGGCGTTTCGGCCAGGGATCGGGGAAAAAAATGTAATAGGCGGCAACTGAACCTGGCGGCAATAGATGCGCGACGGCGTAGGCGCCCTCGGCATAGAGCAGGCGGATATTGGCCAGTTGCGCGCGTTGCGCTTTGCGCTCCACTTTGGCCAGCCGCCGTGTTTGCCGGTCCAATCCTAAAAACGACGTCTCCGGGTGCGCGGCCGCACGGGCCAGTAAAAATCTGCCTTTTCCGCATCCCAGGTCCACTTCCAGCCGTTGCGGCGCCCGGCCAAAGGCCGCCGGCAAATCCAACGGAACGGTCCAGTCGGCCGGAATGATGCGCAGGCCGGGTAAACACTGAGCCGACGGTGAAAGCTCCGTTTCAACATTCATGGATAGGAGTTTTTAAAGTTGTAGCCGCGCCAGTGATGGCGTGGATTCTTTCGATGGCCACCTGCCGCGGACTCACGCCGCGGCTATATGAGACAATTGCCGCCTTGGTCGGCATAATTCAACGGCGGCACATCGCCGCCTTTGCTTAACGCGTGCATTTCCAGACAAAGTCGCAAGGCCCTTTATCATCCCATTTAGGCGTTGGCGGCGTGCCGTTATCGTCCTGCAGATTGGGGCCTAAACTGTAGAGAATGAATCCGGCCTTGGCCTTCCGATAGATTAGCGCTTTACCGGTGAACGGATCAACCGGAATGGTGTCCAGGAATTCCGGCGCTAGTTTATTCAGTGTATCCGGGTAGGCGCCGTTTTTCTGCTCGAATAATTTCAGTGCCAAGCCAACACGACAGATTTCCATTTGCGCCTGATGCTGGGTCACTTTGACGCTGATTTTGTCGAAATTCGGCAACGACAGGCGTGTGATGAAGGCATAGCGTGGAATTTGCTTGTCTATGGGTTTCTGTTTCAGGACGTCGGCGATTTGATAGTAAGGCAGTTCGAAACGTCGTTGAATCTCGGAGATCAGTTTGAGATAGACGACATAATCCTTCTTTATAAGCGGTCTCAATACAGGCGTGACGGTCCAGTTCAGTATCCACCGAACATTAGGAGAAGGTTCCAGCGAATAAAAAAACGACAAGAATTCAGTTGCTGCACTGTGCATGAGGTGATCATAGAACCGCATTCCCACCCCTAACCTTTCCTGATCCATGGCTTTGCTCCAAGGCGCCCTGTCGGTATGCAACGACAGTTCAGCGATAAGCGCCTGTGTTTGCTCCGTGGGAAGCTCGGAAGCATTGGCTATGCGCTCCAACTCCTCAGTAAGAAACAGGTCGAAGACTATTCGCCACGCTTGGGTGATGAGTATTGGCTCGTCACTCAGTTTGTTGCTCAGTTGTAATCCGATCAGGATTGTGTCCATGGCCTGATTCAAGTTCCCGTCTTGTCCTTCAAACCCGGCTTTGACGACCAGCATACGGACCGGCATTAGATATCCTGCAAGTTTTGGCACAAGCATGGTAGGTGCCTGGCTCCAATCCGGATAGCTGCTATAGTGAGGACATTGGGCGGCTTGTTTTAGGAGAGCGTACAATTCTTTAATTTCGTCCGACTGAATAAGCAACGTTCCTGCTTCCCGCTGGGCTTCCGTCCAACCGGTGATATCAGTGCATACTTTTCTGGGGATGTCGTTGGTTTCAATGATGGCCATCAGGCTTTTCATGGCGCTGGGCGCGGGATTTGTCCAGGACGGAATCCACTCCGTAGCTTTCTTTAGCAGTGGTGCGGCGTTTTCGGCGGCCGGCACGGGCGTCGGCGCGAATTCGGCGATGGTGAGCGGTTTTCCCTGGACTTTGAGTTCGCGCATGATCAGTTGCAGTTCGCGGCCGAAGATCACGTTCATAATGAGCGAGGCGAGGATGATCATAACCAGTAAAGAGCCAATGCCAATTCCCAGCCACTTCATGATTTTTCTAGCGATTTTTATAATGAACCTTCATTAATTTTAGTGGTTTGTAGTTCCGCGCCGATAACGGCGCAGAACTGCGTTTACGGAATCCACGCCCTCATTAGTGCGGCTACCAATTCGGCCACGGCGTTACCGCCGCGGCTACGAAAGGGCGGCTACGGAATCATGTTTCTGTTTTCTGTAGCCGTGTCGGTGACGGCGCGGCTATTGGATCCATTATCCGAATCTTTGTAGCTGCGTCCGTAAGGACGTGGCTGTGTTCCTTTTACAGTTAGCTTCTGAACTATTTGCCAGAATAGCAGCCAGTTGCCATCCAACGCCAAGTTGATATCGGGATATCCCGGCACCAATGAACCACTATACTCGTACTTTTCTCTTTGAAGTACCAGCCCTTGCCGAACTGGATTTTCCAAAATGTAGAACACTAATGACTGAAAGGCGTTTTTCTCGCGTTCCGATTCCTTGAGAATGTGATCGTAGGCCTGTTTTTGCAGACGGTACGGTGTAAGAATGGTGTTTAAGTGCCTGCGGAAAAAGGCGGCCCCCATCTGCTGATCAGAATCAATCTTTGTCCCCATCCATAGCAAGTGCATGTGATCCGGCATCAGGCAATATACGGGGCATACCAGGTCAAAGCGAAAAAGGGTGTGCAGTAATAACTCGCGGAACCGCGAGTGATATCCTGCCGTCAACCAGCCCTTTTGTCTTTTGTCCATGGTCATGATCCAATGAATGATGGCATGGCCTTGGTACCACGCAGGATCAAGGCGCGGCAAATGAGAATGTTCGGTTGGTTTCATCTATGTCGCTGGCGAACTCCAATTTGGCCACGGCGTTACCGCCGCGGCTACAAATCCAATCCTGATAGCCGCACACGTGAGGGCGTGGATGTTTCCGGCGGCCACCTGTTCGTGGCTACAACCCAAGATACAAAGTTGCCTCTTATCCGTGTTCATTCGTGATAAGGCTCTTTGCTTAATTCATTTTACAGCACGATCGCCAGCAGGCCGACTAGGCCCAGGTAAATACTGAAGCCGCGCAACGAATGCCGGCGAAAATAAACAAGGCAAAAATGAATGGCGCCCAGACTGACCAGAAAACTGACGATGAACGCAATCAGCATCTGGATCGGCTCAAACTGTGCCTGACCCATTTGCAGGATGTCCCGGATCTGGAACAGGATGGCCCCGGCAATGGCGGGAACGGCCATCAGGAAGGCAAACCGCACGGCGTCGTTGCGCGATTGGCCCGTCAGGATGCCGCCGGCAGTGGTCCAGCCGGAGCGCGAGGCTCCGGGCAAAAGCGCCACGATTTGCATGAGCCCGATAGCCAGGGCATCGCGGAATCCAATCGGTTTGCCGGAAGGACGGAACCGCAAATCGCAGAGCTGGAATAACAAAGCCGTGGCGACCATGCTCAGGCCCACGGCGACACTGTTGCGCACCATGTCCGCGCTTTCCAGAAATGGCTTGAGCAGGGGGCCGGCCAGCACGACCGGCAAAGTGGCCAAGGCCAGCAGCCAGGGTAACCGGCGCTCGGCGGAGCGTTCCGGACTGTGAAAACGGAAATACCCCGCGACAATATCGCGCCACGTGCCCAGGAAATAGAGCAGGATGGCCGCCAGACTGCCGGCGTGCAGGACGGTGTCAAAGACCAGTCCGCCATCGTCGGACCAGCCGAACAACTTGCGCACGAGCACCAGGTGCCCGGAACTGCTGACCGGCAGAAATTCCGTAATGCCCTGAACGGCGGCGAGCACAACCGATTGAACCAAGGTAAGATCCGAAGCCATATATAGTATACCCCATTGCTTATGGGGAGAGATTGCCCGCGCAAAATCCGCGGATAGTTGTTTCTTGTTTGATTATATTTTTTCATCATTGATCGGCGGGGTCAAGGCCGAATTCAGGCAGAATTAGACGAGAATTCGGGCGCTTAGCCGACTTGCGCTTGCATCGGAGTAGGGGGCCTGATAGATTCGAAGCGTTATGCAACCGTCGAAACATGTGATCGTCTCGGTGCTCGTCAGCGCGCTGGTATGGTGGTGGCTGCGCTCATCGGCTGCCGCCCTGGCCTGTTTCCTGATGGGCGTTTTCATCGATTTGGACCACGTTATCGATTTTTTTTACAATCATCGCCGCCATCTGAAGTTCCAGCGCTTTTTCACGGCTTTCGAATTTGAGGTCCTGGAAAACGTCTTTGTGTTCCTGCATTCCTGGGAATTTGCCCTGGTTTGGCTGGCACTGCTTTTAAGCCTGCCCGACGCTCGCCAGCCGGTGGCGCTGGGTCTGTTCGTTGGGTTCGTGACGCATCTGGCGCTGGACAACCTCTTCAACCGGCACGCGCGCTGGGCCTATTTTCTGTTCTATCGCCTGCGGCATGGTTTTGCCGGCAAGTATTATTACGGCGCCTGGGAATACCGTAAACGGCTGAAATACGTTCGTCGTCGACGAGGATAACCCATAATCGGGATCTTGCATTGCGCGGTCATCCGGCTATAGTGCCCTTCCGGGCACTTGGATAGAAAGGAATTGCGGCTTATGAAGCGATGGGGATGGATTGCGGTCTTGATTTTTTTCAGTGTCCTGTCCGTGGCGCCGGCCCAGGTGCGGGTGACCAAGGCGATGAACGAAGTCTCGTCGCTGGATATCTCGCAGTTCGTCGGCCAGTCCGGTGGCGCACCGGCTGTTTTTCGGCAGACGCTGGAAGCGGACCTGAAAGCGTCAGGCTGGTTCAGCCTGGCTGGCGGCGGCCGCGCTGAATTTTCGTTGCTCGGCGAGGCGGCTCTTGTCCGTGCCGGCCTGGAGGTCCGTTGTGAAGCCTA
The DNA here is from genome assembly GCA_026398415.1 of Kiritimatiellota bacterium. Lineage (GTDB taxonomy): Bacteria > Verrucomicrobiota > Kiritimatiellia > JAAZAB01 > JAAZAB01 > VSJD01. The sequence continues at coordinate 135,498 of JAPLSY010000018.1, forward strand.
TAATGTGGCCAGCCGCGAAAAATTGCTCGGCAAGACCTACAAAACAACCGACCGCGAAGTCCGCCAACTGGCGCATAAAGTAGCCGATGATATTATATTGGCGCTCACCGGCCATAAAGGCATGGCGTCTACGCGTGTTCTCTTGATCGGGAACCGCACGGGCAAAAAAGAAGTGTATCTGTGCGATGCCGATGGGCAGAATCTTCGGCAATTGACCCGCGACAACACGATCAGCATGGCTCCGAAATGGTCGCCGGATGGCAGTCGTTTCGTGTATACCTCATTTCGCTCCCAGTTCCCCGATGTGTACCTGGTGAATCTGAATACGGGCGACCGCAAGTGCATTGCCAATTATCCCGGACTGAACACCAGCGCAGCCTTTTCACCGGATGGGCGCGAAGTGGCCTTGATTCTTTCCAAGGACGGCAACCCGGACCTTTATATCAAGGATCTGGCCGGCGGGGCCCTCACGCGTTTGACGAGCACCCGTCGCGCGGCCGAAGCCAGTCCGGCTTGGTCTCCCGACGGGCGTCAGATTGTCTTTGTTTCGGACCAGTCGGGAACCCCCCAGCTTTACATCATGGATCGTTCCGGCGGCGCGCCCCGGCGGCTGACCAGCCGCGGCTCGCAGAATGTGGATCCCGACTGGGGCGCGAACGGGTATATCGCCTATTGCAGTTTTATCGGTCGCATCTACCAGATCTTTGTCATGAATCCGGCTACGATGGAGCTCAAGCAGGTTACGCGGGAGGACGCTAATTACGAAGACCCGTCCTGGGCGCCCGATGGACGGCACATCGTGTGCACACGGACGGCGAATTACCGGTCGCGGATTTTTATGATTGACACGTTGGGCGGTTCTTTAATACCTTTAATGCCGGATTCTGAAAGAGGGGACTGGGCTGCCCCGAGCTGGTCGCAACAATAGGGTTTTTAAACAACAAGGAGGTGCGGGATGAGTAGAAATCTGTGGTTCGGGATGCTCGTGGTGGTTTTGGTTTGCGCGCTATGCACAACGGGATGCCGGCGGAAAAGCAAAACGTCAGCAACCGGTGACAATATCGGTGGCATCGCCGGGAGCGGCCAGGGCACCGAACAGAGTCTTTCTTCCCGCCCGGAAGGCGGCATGGATGTGCGGTCGGAGAAATTTGAAAGCGCGTTGTTCGATTATGACAGTGCCCAAGTCAAAGAAAGCGAGCGCGCCAAGATTGAAGCGGTCGCTGATTTCTTGAAGAAAAACGCCAAAACCGGTGCACTGGTGGAAGGTAATTGTGACGAACGCGGCAGTGCCGAGTACAATATGTCGCTGGGCGAGCGCCGTGCGTTGGCCGTGCGTGCCTACCTGGTCGGTCTGGGCATCGATGGCGCCATTATTCAGACCAAGAGCAATGGCAAAGAAAAGCCCGTTGCCATGGGGCATGATGAAGCCGCTTGGAGCTTGAACCGCCGCGCGGAATTTGTGCTTTTTAACCAGTAATATCCGAATGATGGTCAATGGAGTATGGTTGATGGTTTTCGCCATAGGCGGAAACCATTGACCATTTGCCATTGACCACCAGCCATTAACCATTGCTCATTATGATTCCACTGGCTTTCTTCGGGAGTTCCATGGGGGCGGGTGAAATTCTCCTGATCCTTGGGGTTGTCCTTTTGTTGTTTGGAGCGGAACGATTGCCTGCCATGGCCCGCTCCTTGGGAAAAGCCTTAGAGGAATTTCGCCGTGCGGCCAGGGACTTAACGCATGATCTTATGGATAGTCAACATCCGCCCGCTGTATCCGAAACTCCACCCCCTCTGCCACCTCCTTCCAAACCGTCCCCCGATGAAAGAAAAGGATAGTCTGATGACCGGTCGGCCCGACGGATATGATTCATGAGCACACCTGGGGACATGGTCATCGAGTTGAATTTTGTGCCTGAGTGGGCGCGACGTCCTGCCGATCAGACTCCCTATGCGCGGTTTGAGGATCGCCATGGCGGCCGCGATCGCGACCGGGACCAGGATAGGCGCCGCCCGGGTAATAAATCCGGGTATGCCGATCAGCGGCGAATGGGGCCGGAATCGGGCGGGCAAAAACGCGGTGGCTTGGGCCCGCCGCGGCCGTTCCGTGCGGCGCCAGCGCCCTCAACCTCCGAAAGCGATCGCCGCCAACCCGCCTACAATCCGTCGGCTGACGGACGTAGCATTGCGGGCAGGGAGCGTTCCGACAATCGGCCACCCGTTGAAGTGACCTTCATTCCCGAACGCCGGGGCCTGAAACCGCTGGTCGCCCGGCTGGCTCGCTCGGGCCGCGCCTATCCGCTGTTTGAAGTGGCGACCCTGTTTTTGAGTAAGCCCGATTTTTATGCCGTCAAACAGGAAGTGATCCCTGGCGCCGCCGGCGCGGAATCGGTTTTTCTTTACCAGTGCGCCGAATGCAAGGTTGTTTTCCTGGATCGCAACCGGGCCGTGGCCCACGCGTTGAACAAACATATGGATCTTTTTTATGCCCGGGAAGAGACGCAAAGCGCTCCGCCCAAGGGGGCTTTCATGTGTGTGGCGCGCTGTAAGCTTTCGGGCGAATTGCTGGGTCCGCCGAATTATCATGAATTCAATGAACGGGTCTTGGAACTGCATAGCACGCGGTTTGCCGCAATGTCGCTGGATGCCTATCGCCGGCATATTGTCAATGAAACGGATCCGGCGTTGATCGAGCAGTGGAAAAAGGAAGCCTGCCGTCAGATCGTTTATCGTACCTTGCGGGCGGCTGAACCTTTGACCTTCAAGCGTCGCAACCAGGTGGAGGCCCATTTCCTGGAACATTATGCTCCGACTTTGATCTGGAAAGGGCGTAGGTTCGTCACGCCGGGCGTGGCCTGCCTGGATCTTGAGGATCCCCACATTCGCCGGGTAGTCGAGGAGTCCTGGGCGCATGAAAACCAGTTCCCGCTGAAAATGGCGGTTTCGATCCAACCAGCTTTTCGGCACTTGGGACTTCACACTTTTAAGGCCTCCGGCAAAGCGACCTTTGTCACGGCGATTGTGCCTCATCCCATTGATCCTTTGCAGGCCGCCGATGGCATTCGTCGGATTTTGGAATGCCTGTGTGCTCACCCGGGCGTCAGTCGCCAGGAGCTTGTGACGTTACTGCGGCCGGACACTGCGCCGGGCGCCGTACCGGCCGCGCCGGAAGTGGCGGCCATTCTGCATGCCCTTCATTGGATGGTGGAAAAAGGACATGTCATCGAGTTTTACAACGGCACGCTGGCCATTCCCTATCGTAAACCGGAGAGCGCTAAAGCTGATAAGGCCGCACAGCCGGCGATCCATCCGCGCGCAACAACGCGCGTATGATGGCTCGCCACGCGCCACGAGTGGGCAACGGAAGAATGGGCAATGGTTGATGTTTTCCGCCAGCCTGCCCGCCATAGCTTTAGCGGCGGCGGGAGGCGGATCCGCCTTCGGCGGGAATGGCGAACGACTCAATCCCGACGAAGCCAAGCCGTGTTTTGTGTCAGGCCGCATTAACCATTTGCCGTTTGCCATTTACCATCAATCATATTCCATAAACCATTCTTCATGGCTGATATCCAATTAACTTGTCCGGCTTGCGGGCGACTCCAAACTGTTGCGGAGTTTGGCGAGGAACCGGTAATGGTCTGTCCGGCGTGCGGGCAGGCGCTGACCCTGCCGGAGCGGCAACCTGAGAAACTTGGCTTGCAACTAAAACGGCGCGATCCGCCGCGCGCGCGCGCGCAGGCGATCCATGCGGATGTGCCGGGATCGGCGGACAATATGTCCGCCTTGCCTGCATTGGTTGCGCGGCGTTCGGCAAACCTTGTGCATGAAACCCATCGGGTTCAAGTGAATGCGCTGAGCGTCTGGCTGAGCGCCCTGATCTTTCTGGTGCTGACGGGGGGGCTGGTTTATATCCGGTTTTACGGCGGTTGGCCGGGCATGCCCCTGGAAACGCTGAAATGGTATGGCATGCTGGCGATCGCGGCCGCCTACCTGTTTGCTATCGGTTTGGCCCTGCGGGACAATATGTTTGACGGTTTGCTTGCCATCGTGGTTCCCTTGTATCCGTTATACTACCTGTTTTTTTCGTCCAGCGCCGTGTTTACACGCGCGCTGGTTGGTGCGTTGCTGGTGGTCTTTGGTTATGATACCCTGTTGTATCTCCAGGGGTGGTCCGCCGGGGTAATAGATGCTGTCAAACTTTGGATTCAGAGCATGACCGGTCGCGGATTATCAACTTAAGATCTTAGGTTGCCGAAATGTTATGCCAAATCTCGTCAAAGCCCACATCAGTTGCGCAGCCTTGCGGCATAACGTGGAGGTGTTGAAAGCGGCCGCCGGCGGCACATCCCTATGCGCCATAGTCAAGGCCAATGCCTATGGGCATGGCGCGGTCCTCGTAGCTGAAGCCCTGTCCGGCATGGGGTTGGCTTTCTGGGGTGTGGCCACGCTGGCGGAAGCCCTGGAACTGAGAAAGCACGGGGTACGCGAACCGATCCTGCTGTTGCGTCCGCTTGAGCTCTATGAACCCCTCGGTGATGCAGAGGAAGCCAGCGACGCTTTGCTGGAAGCGGATATCCGGCCGACCATTGTCAGCGCGGCAGGCATCCGTCTGCTGGCCCAGCGCGCCGCGCATCGGCGGACAATCGCCCGTGTTCACCTTAAAGTGGATACCGGCATGGGTCGTAACGGATGCCCCGCTGATGATGCGGTCGAGTTGGCCCTGTTATTGCGCGCGAGTCCGTTTCTGGAGCTGGAAGGTATTTATAGCCATTTTGCCTGTGCGGATGAACTTGCGGCCATGGCCGCAGATTTTGCCCGCCGGCAACAGGCGGTCTTTCAGGATGTCTTGGAAAGAATTGCGGCGCGCGGCGTGCGCATCCCGATCCGCCATCTGGCCAATAGCGGGGCTATTTTCAACCTGCCGGAGGCGCGGCTGGATATGGTCCGCCCGGGCCTTGCGCTTTATGGATACGGCGGCAAATATATCCGGGGTTCCGAACGTCTGCGCCCATCGTTGCGGCTTGAAGCGCCGGTGATTATGACCAAATGGATCCCGACGGGCGAAACCTGCGGCTATGGTCGTACGTTTACCGTGCGGCGGAAGACACGCATTGGTCTGTTGCCGCTGGGGTATGCCGATGGGTATGATCGCCGTTGGTCCAATATCGGCCAAGTTAGCGTTGGCAATCGGCTGATCCCGGTCATTGGCCGGGTCAGCATGGATCTGACCATCCTGGATTTGACGGACGCGCCGGACGCGGTGGTGGGCAGTCCGGTCTGTGTCATCAGTGATCGTCGGGATGATCCGCATTCCGTGGAGTCCATGGCGGAGCGTTTAGAAACCATTCCACACGAAATCACTTGCGTGCTCGGGTCGCGGGTGGAACGCGTGCTGACAGCATAGCCTGGGCTGGATTCAGAATTGACATGGGCGTCAAAACATGCCATTAATAACTTCATTTCTGTGATCGGCAAACAGACTGGTGCGACAAGCGCTTTTCAGGAGACAGTATTCGTGGCTTATCTCATGGGCATGTCAGGATCGGTCAAAGGTCAGAAGTTCGAGATCAACAAGGATCGAATGACCATTGGCCGGAATCAGATCAATGACGTGGTGCTTACGGATGAGGCCGTCTCGTCCCAGCATTGTTATGTGGCCAAGCGGGGAGAAAGCTATGTTCTCCATGACCTCAATTCCACCAATGGAACCCTTCTAAACTTTGCGCGGATCACGGATGAAATTGAGCTCAAGTCCAAACAGGTGATTCAAATCGGCTCTTGTGAATTCATGTTTAATGGCGATTCCGAGGAGGGCGCTGCGGCGTCCACTGCTTCGGTGACGCAGGTGGTGGTGGATGTGGGCCGGCCGGTGATCAATCCGACTTTTTTCGACAGCGTCTCGCCCTTCGGCACGCGCCGAAAAAGCAACCGGAATCTGTGGCTGGTGGTTTTTGTCGTTATTGGCCTGGCCGCCCTGGCCAGTCTCTTGGTTTTCCTGATCCAGATTGTCAAGTGACCATGCGCCATCGTCCATCAACCATTCCCGCAGGGATCCGATGATTCGTTCGCGGCACGCGCTCACGCTGATTGAACTGTTGGTGGCCATGGGAATTGCGGTGTTATTGGCTGCCGTAGTGTTCGCGATCTATGCCGGTGTGCTCCGTACGCTCGATTCCCAAAACCGTTGGCGCTCCGTCGCGTATCCGGCTTCCGCTGCGCTCGATGCGCTGACGCTCGATTTAGCCAGTGCCGTTATTCCCTGGGGAATAACCAATTCGCCGTTTGTGCTTACCCCCTCTTTGGATGGCGCCGACGGCATCAAGCTCCATTTTTTTACGGCCACGCCGATGAGCACCGTGCCGCGAAGCGCGGCGCAGACGCAGAATGTGTCCCGCTCCGAGCGGGAGGTTAGCGCCTATGTCATACGGGAAATGGATTATGCCCTGTCGGTGTCCAATGCTGCGGGAACGAATGGCGCGCCACGCGCCACAGGTGGCTTGATCCGCAGCTGGCAGGCATTCCGAATAGACGATCCGGCCGGCGTGGTCTCTAATATAGATATCTGGAGAAGCGTTTGCGCGATCCGGCTGGAAGTCTATGATGGCAAGAACTGGACCAACAAGTGGGGCGAGGGGACAAATACCATTCTCCCTCAGGCGGCGCGCGTGATGCTTGCGGTGGGGGACGAGTCCGCCAGCCGACGAACCTCCGAAGTGCTGATCCCGGCGGGCCAGCGCATTGCGGCGCCGAAAAGCCGGAAATAGGCCACGGCGTCACCGCCGCGGCTACTTGGAACCGACATCTCGCTTTTCCGGGCTGGCGTCCGTCGTCTGTCGTCTGGTGTCATTCTTTTCCGGACGGGCCTCGATCGCTGTCTTCAGCCGTTCCAACTGCTTTTGCAGTTCCGGCTGATTGGATGCGACCGCCAGCGGCAAAGCCCGGTCGACAAGGTCACGGGCGCGAGCGAATTGACTGCTCTCGAATAAACTGCGTGCCGCGCGATAGTAACGATCAGCAGCCAATGCGCTGTTGCCGGCATCTTCATAGGCGTGCCCTGCCTGGTCCAGCGCGCTGGCCATGTCGCTATAATGCCCCGCCTCCTGCCAGCACCCTGCGGCGATATCATATTGAAGTGCGGCCTCCTGTGGATGCCGCTTCAGCATCTGGATGCGGGCCCGGGTTAGCGCCGTCTCCGCTTTGGTTTCGGCCCCGCTTGCCTTGAGTTGCTTTGGATCGATGGCGGCCAGTTCGGCATCCGCGGCGGCCTGATCCTGGTCGCACAACAGCTCGGCCAGCAGAAGTTGCCATTGGATATGGATGGCATCGTTCTGATCATGATTTTTGTTTAGTTCCGCGCGGGCCAGGCTTACGGCTTCCTGGGAACGCCCCTGGGCGCGGGCTATTTTCGCTTCCAGCAAAGGCAGTTCCCGGCAGGGAATGCCGGCGCGTTTAAATTCCAGCCGGGCCTCATCCAGGCAGGCCTGGGCCGCGTCATAAGAGTGAAGTGCCGCCAGGCAGGCGGCCAGATTATACGCGTTGCGGGCAATCTCCGCGGGTGAATCCATGACCCGTGCGCGCTGGAGGGCCTTCTGATAATAGATGGCTGCTTTTTCCGCGGAGCCGGCCGCATAAGCGCCGCGCGCCACGGCCACATTGCGCTCAATTTCCGGATCGGTACGGACGACTTGCGGCGGTGTCGAACACCCGGTGCCGACCAAGACCAGGGCGGCAAGGAGCGACATGACGGACAACGGACGACTCGCCTGGGCGAAGCGCTTCGGCGGAGCATGGCGGAGGACGGACGACGGCATAAGAACGAATAATGCTTTCATTTGGATTCACCTCCGGTTTGCTTTGCTGGCTCCAACGTCAGGTTGGCCGGTGAAATTAAGGGGCCGGGTTCCGGGTTTTCGATGGATTTGCGAAACGGCCAATGCTGTTGGAGCCCCTCGATCAGCACCTGCGACGAGCGCAAGGTGTCCTGGGCTTGGATCAAAAGGCCGGGGACATTCTCGTGCAACAGGACTTCGCTCTCATGCAAAGTGTTGCGGGTTTGCACCGTGAGCGCCGGCAGTTCGTCGAGCACGGCGTTCACTTTTTCCAATGTCGGCAACAGTCTGGCGCGGAGTTCTTCCAGAACCAGCAAGGCTTGCTTGGTGATGTCCTTGTCCAGCGTGCAGGCGATCAGACTGCCGTCGGGCATCAGCGGAAACTGGCGGTTGCCGATGGATATATCCACGAATGAATCGCCGGCCACGATCAGCGTTTTTTTAACCACGGCCACGGAGTTCGTGCGCACAAAGCCGTGGAAACTGGCCTTCAGTTCGAAAGTAGCTTCGATTGTGCCTTCCATGGTGGGGTTGATGCGGATGACATTGCCGGCAACGGTATCACGGATTCTGACCTCCGAACCTTTTTTCAACCCGTAGGTTCCCTCTTCGGCCTGAAACACGGTGTGAAGCCGGAACTTGGGCTCAAACAGGCCCTGGGCGCGGCCCGCAAGGAAGATGCCTGCGATCAGCACGGCAATCGCCAGCAGCACAAAGGCGCCAGTGATTTCATTGACAAAGCGAAACTTGAATGTTTTGTCCATCATAGGTCATTCCTTCCTGGTTGCAACTGAACCAGATATCATTACTTTTCTATCTTTATCATGGCTTGGCCCCGCATGACATATTGCGCGGCAGGTGGTAATTGTTCAATCCGATCCTTGTCGGTCAACCACAGCACGGCTGCCTTCCGCGCACAGGCTTCCTGTACGGCGCCGAGCAGGCGCGGTAAGTGTTCGAGGGGTACGCCCTGCATGGGACGTTCCAGCAGTACCAACAGGGGCTGTCCGAGAAAGGCCCGGATCCATTCGGAGCGTCTTAAATCCTGGGGCGATACCAGGGCCGGTCGGATCTTAGGCAATTCGTCCAAGCCGAAGGCGCGAGCCAGCGCCTCGGCCTCCGTCAAGATTTCCGCGTCCGGCCGCCGAGTATGGTGGCGTTGTGCAAGAGTCACATTTTCGTTCACGTTTAAATTACTGATCCAGCCGTGGCCGTCGAAGACCCGGCCAATCTGCGCGCGCCGCTGTAACACCCGCTCCGGGGACATGGCGGTCCACGCCTCGCCCTGGAACAGAACGCGGCCTTCCGCAGGGCAAAGCAATCCCGTCGCCAAATCGGCGAGCGGCAATTGCTCATTGCCCGGTTCCATCTGAATGATGGTCAGTGTGCCTGGGCCAAACCGTGCGCTGAAATGGCTCAGGCCGGCGTGTTCCCGCACCGCCGCCGCGATGGTCACGTCCAAAAATTCCAGAATGGGATCGTTTGCGTTCATTAAATCATTGTACCCGCGAAACACGCTAAATGACGCGAAATAAACCTTCAATATTACGGGAATTAAGCACGAATCGCATCTTTTTGTCCCCATTAATTTTCGTGTCATTTCGCGTGTTTCGCGGGCAAATTCTGCTTTGCAATTCTTTTCTTCTCATATGTATGTTAATACCGAGACAATGGCCGAAATAATGAAGAGTGCCGCAATGGAGCGTACGACCGCCCGCGTGGCGGCCTGCGGCACCTCCGTAATGGAATAGCGCACGCTGAGTCCCTCCATGATGCAAATGCCCACCGTGAACAGGCCGGGAACCAGGGTCTTGGCCAGCAGGTTATACACATCTGCCGGATGCAGGCCTTTCAGGACGGTATTCATGAAAATCACCGGGTCCGTGGTGCCGACGCCGAAGAGAATGCCAAAAGCATAACCGCTGACGAACGCGACGATGGTAAACCAGATGGTCAGGCAGAAAACGGAAAGGGCAAAAGCCAAAGCCCGCGGGATGGCCAAGTAGAGCAGGGTATCCAGGCCCTGGGCTTCCAGCACCTTGATCTCGCCGAACACTTTCATGTTGGCCAGCTCGACGGCGATGGCCGTGCCACTGCGCCCGATGACGATGAAATTAACCAGGAGCGGGGCAACCTCGCGGAGGATGACCGCAATCAGCACGGAGCCGAGCATTTCGGATTGTCCCGCCTTGCCCAGCCAGACTTGGGCCTGTACGACGACCGAAATGCCTGTCAGAAACGCCACCAGGGACACAAACCGCAGGGCCTCAACGCCCGTGAACAGGACCTGGCGCGCGAAAACTGCGCGCGTGGTACGCGGCCAGTTCCGCAGCCGGGTTGCCTGTACGAGAATACTTCCCAGCACGGCAAACAGATGCGCGGTCTCCCGCACTCGGGTGATGGTGTACTGGCCAATCGTCCCGCTGAATGTCATGGGTGCTTCACCGGTAGGGCGGCAGGCGCAATTCCGTCCGAATATTGTTGATCATCTTCGTCATGCGCCGGCCGTACTCGACGTATATTTCGGCGGCATCCAGGCTGCGTTTGGAGTTAGGATCATGGAAGACCGTTCCCATGTGGGGTTCAATCGAAATGCCGCCGTCATAGCCGCGCGCGAAAAGGTCCTTCATGATTTTGGGAATATCGCCGTGGCCTTCCCCCGGATAAGTGAAGATCTGCTTTTGAGCGGTTGCGTCGTAGGTGCCGTCCTTGATGTGAACATAAGCTACATGCTCGCGGACATGGGAATAAAATTCCCAGGAGGACTGCTTGGGATAGGGCTTGGGTTTACTGCGGTCATCGCTGAATACCGGATTGCCGGTATCATAGACCAATTTCAATCCCGGCACGTTTTCCAGGATTTTAAGTGTGAATTGCCAGCCCATCCCGCCGTAGTTCATGCAGTTTTCGTGCAGGGCCGTGAGCCCGGCGTCCGCGAACATCCGCTGGATTTCACGGACCCGCTTGAAGCGTTCCGCCTCCATCTGGTCTTCGCCGTCGCGCACGGCAAAACTCATGATGCGCACCAGTTTGGTGCCCAGCTTCTGCATGCGCGGAATCGAGCGGCGCACTTCCGCCAGCGAGCGGTCGAACGGCTCGTCTATTTTCTGGCTCCAGTTGCCGATGGCGGAACCGAAACAATTGATGCGCACGCCGGCGGCTTCCAGCTTGACGGCCAGCCGGTCAAAGGCCGCGTCGGAAATATCGTGGATCCAGCCGACAGGGAAATCATCGACTTGTACATTCCGTGATTCAATATCGCGCCAGCCGAGCTCTTTCGTCACCCGGGTCTGGATATCCAGCGAGGCGCCCGCTTCATCTGCAAATCCGGTCATGTACATGGTGGTTTCTCCGTGGCGATTTAATTCATAAGTGTGTTCTTCATAGCAAATCACTTTGCCGGCGTCAATGGCGAACCATTGCCGCGTGTGTTCGGCAGGGAAAAACAGGGTGGGGCTGACTTGGCCTGCCTATGCCAGGAGGCACTCTGCCAGCGTGGTTGCCTATAATTCCGGCAGGATTCGGATTATGCTTTTTCGAGCATGACTGCTGATCCCATTCCGCCGCCGATGCACAGCGTGGCCAACGCTTTCCTGAGCTTGCCGCGGGCGATGCGGTGGGCCAAATGAACCAGCAATCGGGCGCCGGAAGCTCCGATCGGATGTCCCAGCGCGATGGCCCCGCCATTGGGATTCACCCGGTCGGCATCCAGGTGCAGTTCCTTGATGCAGGCGAGCGCTTGCGCGGCAAAAGCCTCGTTCAGTTCAATGGCATCGAAACAATCCGTGTTCACGCCGAGATGCTGGCAGAGTTTGCGCGTTGCATAAACCGGTCCCAAGCCCATTTGTGCGGGGTCGCATCCTATGGTGCGCCATCCGGTAATGCGGGCCAAAGGCGTCCATTGCTTGCGGGTCATCGTGGTTTCGTTGCAGACGACCAGCATGGCGGCGCCATCGTTGATCCCGGAAGCATTGCCGGCCGTGATGGTGCCGTTGGGCTTGAACGAGGGTTTCATTGCCGAAAGTTTTTCCAGGGTTACGTCAGGCCGCGGATGTTCATCTTGCGTCACATTATCGACCGGCGTCAATTCATCGGCAAACACGCCTTGGGCCTGAGCTTGGGCATACTTCTGCTGACTTTGCAGAGCGAAGGTGTCCTGGGCTGCCCGGTCAATGCCGTATTGTTCTGCCAGGGTCTCGGTAATCAGTCCCATATGCTGGCCGCTGAAAGTATCCGTCAAGCCGTCGCGCAGGATGGAATCCAGCAGAACCGCATTACCCAGCTTATACCCCGCCCTGGCCCGATCCAGCAGGTAGGGGGCGTTGGACATTGATTCCGTACCGCCGCACAGGATGGCGCTCGCTTCCCCGGCTTGGATGGCCTGGCACGCCAGGATCACGGCCTGCATCCCCGATGCGCACATCATATTGACCGTATAGGCGGGGCGATCCAGCGGGAGGCCCAGTCCCACGCCGATTTGCCTGGCGATGTTCATGCCCTGACCGGCGGAGATCACGTTGCCGATAATGACCTGATCCAACTCCAGCGGATCAATCGTTTTAAGTATTGCCCGACCGGCCTCTTTGGCCAAATCAGCGGCGGACCGTTTGGCCAAAGCGCCCAACAACCGGCCCTGGGGAGTACGTTTGGCGCCGACAATGAATAGTTTGCTCACTTTGATATCCTTTCGCTCTGGTTAAATACCCGTGCGGGCATGGGACGAATCGCCCTGATGATGGGGCGAAATTCCATTTGATCCAGGATTTGTTTCTGCAGATCGATCCCCGGCGCCACCTCGATCAGCTCCAACCCTTCGCTCGTCAGCTTAAAGACGGCGCGTTCTGTAACAAACAATACCTTCTGGCCGAGCTGGCGGGACCGAAGACTGCTGAAAGAGATCTGTTCCACCTTGCGAACGAACTTGTGGGTTGATCCTTCCCGGATAATAACAATCGTTCCATGCGATAATTGGACTTCCAGCCCACCGGCCGTAAATGTCCCGCAGAATACCAGGCTTTTTGCGGTTTGGGTGATGTTGACGAACCCGCCCACCCCCGCAAGTCGGGTGCCAAATTTCGAGACATTGACGTTCCCTTCCGTGTCAACTTGCGCCGTTCCCAGGGCGGCGAAATCCAGTCCGCCGCCGTCATAGAAATCGAATTGCGCCGGCTGATCGATAATGGCTTGGGGATATACCGATGCGCCGAAGCTTAATCCGGAGGCCGGCATGCCGCCAATGGGACCGCTTTCCACCGTCAGGGTAAAGGAGTCAAGCAGTCCGCGTTCCGCGGCAATCCGGGCGATCCCTTCCGGCATGCCCAGTCCCAGATTGGCGATGGCCTTGTCCGGAAGTTCGTCACAGGCCCGGGCCGCAATGACGCGGCGTTCATCCATCGGCAAGGGCTCCAGTTGCGACCAAACCGATGCATCGTTGGGGGCCGGCGAGCAATAGGCCGGGTTGTATGCTTCCGCGAAGGTCTGTTCATGTTCGTGCGCCTCGGCCACCACAATGCGATTTACCAGAATACCCGGGACCCGGACAGACTGGGGCGCCGCGGGTGTATCCAGCAGTTCGCTGACCTGGGCAAGAACTATCCCGCCGGAATTGTGGACGGCCTGCGCAATCGCCAATACCTCACCGATAATTCCCTCACGATCCATGATCAAATTTCCCGAGCAATCCGCCGCCGTGGCACGGATCAACCCGACATGAATGGGAAACGATTTGTACCATAACCATGTCTTCCCGCCCAATTCCACGCGTTCGACCATTCCGTCTGGTGTGGCGTCGTTTTGCCGTCCACCCTGGTTGATGGGATCGATAAACGTGTTCAGGCCGATGTGCGTGATACAGCCCGGCCGGCCGGCGGCAATATCGCGATATAATTGACAAATGACGCCTTGCGGGAAATTATAAGCTTCAATTTTTCCGACGATGGCCAATTTACCCAAATTGGGCGCCAGCCCCCAGTGCCCGCCGATCACGCGTTTGACCAGTCCGGCGTGGGCCAGATGATTCAATCCCCGTGTTTTGCCGTCGCCTTGACCGGCGGCATAAACCAACGTCAGATTGCGAGGTTCTCCGGCGGAGGCGAATCGTTTTTCGATGGCCGCGGTCAAGGCTTCCGGATGCGCGGATCCGATAAATCCACTACAGGCCACGGTCGTTCCGTCCTTGATCAAACGAACGGCCTCATCGGCTGAACAGAGTTTGGTTTTCAGCGTTGGGTTCATACCCACCAGCCTCCGCTGACATGAATCGTCTGGCCGGTGACGTACGCGGCCAGATCGCTGCAGAGAAACAAAATGACGCTGGCAATCTCTTCCGGTTCCCCAAAACGCCCCAGGGGAATGGATTTCAGCATCTCCTGGCGAACAGCTTCGGGGATGGTCTTGCCCATTTCCGTAAGCACCACGCCCGGCGCCACGGCGTTGACCGTGATGTTACGCTTGGCCAGTTCCCGGCAGAGCACCTTGGTCAGACTGGCGATGCCGCCCTTGGCGGCGGCATAATTGCACTGCCCGAAAAACCCATGGAACGCGGCGATCGAGGAGACGTTCACAATGCGGCCGCCATCGCCGATTTTCTCCGCCGCCGATTTGCAGACGTTAAACGCTCCGGTCAGATTGGTGTCGATCACATCCTTCCACTCAGCGGGCGTCATTTTCTTAATGCTTCGATCGCGCAGGATACCCGCGTTGTTGACCACGATGTCAACCCGGCCAAAACGATCGAGGGTCCGGTTGAAGAGGGTGTCTACCGCCGCGGGATCGCGAACGTCGGCCTCGATCGTCAGGGCCTGATTGCCGATGCTCTCGGCCGTGGCTTTGGCCCGTTGCAGGTTGATGCCCTGGGGATCATTGAAATAATTGATCACGACGTTGGCCCCGGCCTGGGCCAGCAGGGCGGCGGTGCGCGCCCCGAGTCCCTGGCCGGAACCGGTGATGATGGCGGACTTGCCGGCTAGATCGATTGGAATCATGAGCGTGGCCCCTTTCGGTGTTGTTTGGGTATGGCTTGCATGAAGATGCAAACAAACCTGGCCGGTTGTTTGCCATATACCCGTGTTGTGTGAACGTGGTTGGGATCGAAATACAGCGAATCGCCGGGATGAAGCTGAAAATGATTGGCGCCGACCGAAAAATCCATGCGGCCGGAAAGCATATAGATAAACTCCTGGCCGCCATGCTGGAATTGGCCCTTGGGATCGCCGGGCTTAATCGTCAGTAAAAACGGCTCGCCGATTTTATGGTTCATGGCCGCGGCCAGAGCCTCGAACGAATAGCCCCACTGTGAACCATCGCGGGCAATCAGCCGGCCATGTCCTTTACGGGTCAGTGCAAAGGGCGGGTTGGTTTCCACTTCTACGAAAAATTCAGAGATCGTCACTTCCAGCGCCGCGGCAATGCGCAGGAGGGTGGAAACCGGCGAGGAAATCTGCCCGGTCTCTATCTTGGACAATGCGCTTTTAGTCAGCGCGGCGTCCCGGGCCAACGCGGTCAACGTCAAGCCGGCACTTTGCCGCAGCCGGCGGATATTTTCTCCGAGAGCATGTTCATTCATGGGAAATAATGTATCCTATAAGGAAACATAGGTCAAGCACAATTTTGCGGTTCCGGTAATGGGTCTCTTCTGGGGTTTCCCGACCGGGCTTCCCGAGGCTGGTCATTCGGCCGGGGGTAGGGTGGTGGCGACTTCGCCCTCCTACGCCAGGAAGTGCTACGGTGCTTGATGATCGTAGTTAGTGGCTTCGGAGGATTTCACCGGGAGCTTCACTTTCGACGGCCTGGGAGAATCCGCTCATCTGCTCGATCTTGACTTCCACGCGGCCCAAGCGTTTGTCCGCTTCCTCGTAGCGTTTCTGGGCGTTGCCCAGGTGCTGGCCGATTACGCGAAAATCTTCCATAAAACTGTCCAGTTCCTTTTTCAGGCGCGCCAGGTTATCCATGATCTCACGCGCGCTTTCCTCCACCCGCAGGCCGCGCAGACCAAGCAGAATGGTCTGCAGATAGGCAAAAAATGAATTAGGCGAGACCGGAATGACCCGCCGCTTGAGCGCATACTGGAAAAGCGCGTCCTCGTCGCTGCCCTCATTGCGCACAATGATGCCATAATAGACATTCTCGGCGGGAATATACATCATGGCAAAGTCCAGCGTGCCTTCATCGGTGCGGATATATTTTTTGGCGATGTCGTCGATATGCTTCTTGACGTCGCGGACAAACTGTTTGCCGGCCGCCGCGCGTTCCGATTCGTCGGCGGCGTTGACGCTGCGCTTGAAATTCTCAAGCGGGAATTTGGCGTCAATGGCCGCCAGTCCCAGGCTGAGCTTGATGACGGCATCCACGGTTTCGCCGCCCTTGAATTTATACTGGAGCGCATAGCTCTGTTCGGGGAGGACCTGGGCCAGCAGTTCGGTCAGCAGGTATTCCCCGAAGCTCCCGCGCAATTTAGGCGCCTGCAATGTCTGTTGAAGTTCGGCTATGTTCCGGCCGACGTCAAAAATCCGCTTGGACGCCTCATCCATCTGGCCGAGTCGCTCGCGGACATCGCCAATGACTTTGGTGGTATTGTCCAGCCGGTCCCCCAGCGTGCGATTGGCGTCCGTCAGTGCCCGCGCCACCTGCTCGTGCAATAGGCGCAGTTCCTCGCGCAGGTGCTTTTGCAAACCCTCCGCTTGCTGGGTCGTTTGGGTGAGTCCCGCCTGCATTTGATTCTGCAGAAGCAGGAGTGCCTGCGTAGCGCTATCCCTGCGTATGAGGGCATGCCGGATCCACCAGGCCGCCAGGCCCATGGCCGCGACGATGATTAAGACTGGAAAAACATAGTCCATTGCCATAGGATCATACCTGAAACGCGAAATGAATCAAGAGTTCCTGGTTCTTTGTTCATCGTTCTTCGTTTTGAATTAACCAAGAACCGAGATGGCTGCTGTCTACCTCGCCGAGTAGCTACGAACCAAGAACCAAGAACTAAGAACATTTTATCAGATGTCTTCCGATCATTCCATTCATGTGCTGTCGGACGTCGTGGCGAATAAGATTGCCGCGGGCGAGGTAGTGGAGCGCCCAGCCTCCGTGCTCAAGGAACTGATCGAAAATGCGCTGGATGCGGAAGCGACCCAGATTGATGTGGCCATCGTCTGCGGCGGCCGCACGCTCGTGGGGGTGGCTGACAACGGGCGCGGTATGAACCGGGACGACGCGCTTCTTTCGGTGGAGCGGCATGCCACCAGCAAAATCCGGGACGTGGACGACCTGGAACGGATTGCCACCCTGGGGTTCCGCGGCGAAGCTTTGGCGGCGATTACCTCGGTGGCGCGGTTTCGGCTCTGCACGCGGCGCGCCGCCGATCTGACGGGCACGGAACTCCTCATGGCGGCGGGCAAAATCCAGGAGGTGCGCGATGCGGGCTGTCCGCCCGGCACGTCCGTGGAGGTGCGTCACCTGTTTTTCAATGTGCCCGCCCGGCGCAAGTTTTTACGTTCGGAGCAAACGGAACTGGTGCATCTGCGGCAGGTGTTCATGACCTATGGCCTGGCACATCCCGCGATCGGCATGAAGTTGACGGTGGATGGCCGGTTGGTTTTCAGCCTGGCGCCGGGGGCGACCTTCGAGGATCGCCGGCGGGATTTGTTTTCCTTTTTAGCGCCGTCGGACCTGCGGCCCGTGAATCATGCCATCGGCGGTATTCGCGTGACTGGCCATGTCGGTCTGCCGGCGGTCAGCCGTTCCGACCGCTCGGAACAGTATATTTTCATTAACGGACGCCCGGCCGGCGCGCCGATCGTCAGCGGCGCCATCCGGGAGGGCTACCGCGCGGTATTACCCCGGGACCGCTATCCGGTGGTGTTTTTGTTTCTGGAACTGGATCCTGCGCTGGTGGATGTCAATGTGCATCCGACCAAGCGCGAGGTCCGCTTTTATAATCCCGGCGCGGTTCGTGAAGTCGTGACGGCGGCCGTGCGCCAGGCATTGACGCCCGCCTGCCCAAGCTCGGCCAGGGAGTTCGGCCATGGATCGTTTCTTCGCGATGTGCCCCGTGACGGACATACGCCGTTAAAGGGGATGGAGCCGGTTTTGCCCGGAATGCCGGGTTCAAGCGAGCGCCGGTTTCCCTATCCCGCCCGGTCGGTGCCGCCGCTCGACGCTCAGACCAGAGATCAGAGGTCAGAAGTCAGCGGTCAGAGGTTGGCAATCAGCAATCAACAACCAGGCTCCGCCGGAGCGCTTCGCCCAGGCGAGTCAGAAATCAGCAATACATCCGTACTCCCCGCGCAGGCCTCCGCGCCCTGGGCCTGGTGTCGCATCCTGGGGCAGATCGGGGGCCTGTATGTGGTGATGGAGACGGAAGATGGCTTGGCGCTAATGGATCCGCATGCTGCCCATGAACGCGTGTTATATGAGCGCTTTATGGCGCAGGTGACCCAGGGCCGGATTGAAAGCCAAGGCTTGCTGGTGCCCGAGACGGTGGATCTGCCGCCCCGGGATGCCCTGCGGGTGCGCCGTCATCTCGACCTGTTGAAGAAAATGGGATTCGGTATCGCTGAGTTCGGCGGCGATACGTTTGTCGTGGATGCCCTGCCGCTGTGTTTTCAAAGCACAACGTCGCGGGAGCTGCTTACGGACGTGGCGACAATCCTGGAAACAGCCGGTGAGCGGCGAAGCGCCGATCATCTTCTGGAGGAGCAAGTTGCCCAGGCGGCCTGCAAGGCGGCCGTCAAGGCCCATTCGGTCCTGACGCGGGAGGAAATCGAGGATTTGGTGATGCAGTTGGCCAAAACCGAAATGCCGTACACATGCCCGCACGGCCGTCCGACCATCATCCATACTTCATTTCAAGAGTTGGCGAAAAAATTCGGCCGGGATTAAAGACCCGCGGGCGGGTCTTGGTCTGCAGGTGGCGTTTCAGTCCGTCATAGGCGCGCTGGTAGCGTTCGCGGTCGCTGGCATTCATCCCTTCGGCCAGTGTTTTCTGAATGTCGCGGAACGGCGCCTCGACCATGTCGAAAAGATGGGCCACATCCTTGAGTAATTGTTCGCCATCACGCGCGAAACAGGCGACTTCATTCGCCTTGCCATTGCGGTTCAGGAACTGCCAGAGCGGACTCTTGCGGTCCTTCAAGGCATGTTCGTTTTCCATGATCACGCGGACGGAGTAGAGGTCGAACAAGACCATGCGGATAAAGAGCAGGAACGGCGCTTCCAGCGGCGACGTTTGTGTGGTGTTGGCCGCCAGGGTCCCATGCTCCACGGCGGACTGAAGGCAATCCAGCGTGGTGTCAATCTGCTGGGCCCGCTGTTTGTAGGGTGCATCGGCCAGGCAGGCGCGAAAGACTTCCGTGGCCTTTTCGAGAAACACGTCCTGACGCGCCAGATGGACGGGACGATTAGCGTCATAGCGCTTGTTTTTCATAGGTTCCTGACATAACAGCCGCACCAAACGGTCAACGCTTGCAGAGTAGAATCCTTAATGCCATACTATGACCGGTGTTTCAAGCGAAATGTTGTAACTACTCGGAAGGAGTCAGAATTCTCGCCTGGGCGAAAGCGCTCCGGCGGAGTCTGGCAGAATGAGGAAAGCCGGTATTTTCCGCCAGCTTGCCCGCCATAGCTTTAGCGAGGGCGGGAGGCGGATCTGCCTTCCATGACATTCTGGATTCTGTATTCTGTTTTCTGACTACTTCCATGAAAAGGTGATCCCATGCTCGATATTAAACTTATTCGTGAGGGCGAAGCCGAGGTGCGCGCGGCCCTGGCGCGGCGCGGCGCGGCGACCCATCTGGATGCTCTATTGCAAGCCGATCAGCAGCGTCGCCGCCTGGTGACGGACGTGGAATCTCTCAAGCGCCAGCGCAATACGGCGTCGGAAGAGATCGGGAAATTAAAGAAGGCCGGCCAGGATACTGCCGCCAAGCAGGTGGCTGTCAAGGCCATTGGCGCGCAGATTGCCGCCCTGGATGACCAGATTCAGCAGGTTGACCAGGAATTGAATTCCCTGTTGTTGATGATTCCAAACGCGCCGCATACCAGTGTGCCGGATGGCAAAAGCGCGGCGGATAACCAGGTGGTGCGCATGCACGGCGCCCCGCAGCCTTTGGCTTTCAAGCCCAAGACGCACCTGGAACTGGGTGAAAGCCTGGGCATCCTGGATTTCGGACGCGCGGCCCGCATGACTGGCGCCGGATTTCCGTTGTACGTCGGCCTGGGCGCCCGGCTCGAGCGCGCGCTGGTCCAGTTCATGCTCGACCTGCACGTCAAGGAACACGGCTATACGGAAGTGTCCACGCCGTTTGTCTGCAATTCAGCCGCGATGACCGGTACGGGGCAGTTGCCGAAGATGGCCGAAGACATGTATTATATCCCCACGGATGACCTCTACCTGATTCCCACCGCCGAGGTGCCGATTACCAATATCTATCGCGAGGAGATCATTGAGCGTCCGCTCCCGATATACCTGACGGCGTATTCACCCTGTTTCCGGCGGGAGGCCGGTTCGGCCGGCCGCGAAACGCGCGGGCTCATCCGGGTGCACCAGTTTGACAAGGTCGAGATGGTGAAATTCGTGGAACCGGAAACATCCTACCGGGAACTGGAATCGCTCGTGGCCAATGCGGAGGACGTGCTCCAGCGCCTGGGCCTGACCTATCGTGTACTGGCGCTCTGCGCCGGGGATATCAGCTTTGCGGCGGCCAAGTGTTACGATATCGAGCTCTGGGCGCCCGGCCAGCAGGCGTGGCTGGAGGTATCCTCCTGCAGTAATTTCGAATCCTTCCAGGCGCGCCGCGCCCTCATCCGCTACCGCACCAAGGCCAAAAAAGTGGATTATGTCCACACCTTGAATGGATCCGGCGTAGCCTTGGCCAGACTCGTGGTCGCCATCCTGGAAAACGGCCAGACGGCCGATGGCGCCATTAATTTGCCGGAAGCCATCGTGCCGTATATGGACGGTATTCGCCGCCTGGAGCCCGGGCAAAGTCCAAAACTATAGGTGTTCAGTGTTCGGGTAAGAGAGCAAGAATCTGTCCGTTGAAAAGCAGTAGCCAGAGCCGGATCACCGTTGGCCCCAATCGTCCGAACGGGAGGATGGCGACCTGCCTGCCGAAGCCACTTCGGCGCAGGCAGGGGATTATGGTGCTTCCTCTCATGAATTTCCTGAACCCCGAACACTGAACCCTGAACACCAAGTAGTTAGTTACTCGTTATGCTCCTCCACGATGTCATCCAAACCATTCGGCGGCATAACCTGCTTAAGCGCGGCCAGCACATTCTGGTCGGGGTCTCGGGCGGCGCCGATTCCGTGGCCTTGCTGGCCGTGTTGCAGGAAATTGCCCCAGCGTGGAAGCTCCGTCTGACGGTTGCCCATCTCAATCATGGCATGCGGGGTCCGGCGGCCGCGGCGGATGCCGCCTTCGTGGCCGGGCTAGCCCGCCGCTGGAAATTAAAATTTGTCGGAAGCCGGGTTAATGTGCCCGTCCAGGCGCGGCGGCGGGGAATTTCGCTGGAAATGGCCGGGCGTTCGGCGCGCTACAGTTTTTTTGCCAGGGTGGCGCGGACCCATCATTGCGATGCCGTAGCGACGGCCCATACGGCCGATGACCAGGCCGAAACGATCCTGCTGAACCTGGCGCGCGGCGCCGGCGCGGCGGGCCTGGCGGGGATTCCCTATATTGGCCGGCATGGCGCCCTCAAGGTCGTGCGACCGCTGCGCGATGTGGATCGCAAGAGCATCGAGCGGTTTTTAGAGGGCCGCCATCTGGTTTGGCGCGAAGACGCCACCAATGCGGACCCCGCCTTTCTGCGTAACCGCGTTCGGCACGAAGTCCTGCCGTTCCTTGAAAAGCGGCTCAATCCCGGAATTCGCCAGGCGCTGTTACGGGCCAGTGACATCCTGACCGGAGAGAACGAGTGGCTGGAAATGTTAACTGATCGCTTGTTTGCCGAGTGTCGGGGAGTCGAAAAAGACTTGGATGCCAGCCAGCTGGCCGGTTTTCCGGTGGCCGCCCGGCGGCGGGTATTACGGCGCTGGCTGGAAACGTGCGGTCTGGACGCGGAGACGCTGAGCTTCGATGCCATCGAGCGCCTTGATAACTTGGTCATCCGGCAGTCGCCGGATCGCGGCGGCCGAGTGGTGACATTAGCCGGGGGCTGGCTGGCTCGCCGATCAGGGAATGTCCTGACATTAACCCAACGGGACAATCCGTCCGTGCGGGCATTTGCCGTGCGCCTGATTGTGCCGGGCGAAACGCGGTTGCCGGAGCAGGGGGTCCGAATTACGACGCGCATTGGACCCGGGATTGTGAAAGTGCGTCCGGCGTCGGTCGGTGCATTGCCGGCACGTGCCTCGCTCTCGTTACGGGCCTGGCGCAAGCGGCGTCTGATGGCGCGCTCGTGGAAACCCGGGGACCGCATGCGGCCGCTGGGGATGCAAGGGACCAAAAAACTGCAGGACATCTTCAGTGACGGCAAGGTTCCGGCGGCTGTGCGGCATGGCATTCCGGTCATTGAGTGCGGGGGTGAGATTGTCTGGATTCCCGGATTCCGAATTGCCCAAGGCTGGGCGGTGTGTCCGGACGAATCCCTGGCATTGCAACTGGCCATTGAGCCCCCGATCCGCGCGTAAACGCGTGGATCGGAAATGGCCAATGGTTTTATGTTTAATGGTTTCCGCCAGCCTGTCCGCCATAGCTTTAGCGGCGGCGGGAGGCGGACCCGCCTTCGGCGGGAATGGTCAATGGTCGATACACCCGGATAAAGGTGAACCATCAACCATTACCCATCGACCATTAGCCGCGCGTCGTTATGCGCGGGGGCCTTAGCGCGCGCTAATGATCCGGATACCTTTACGGCGGAATAACGCACGGAACCGGTCGGAGATGCCGGCATCGGTAATGATCTGCGACACTTTCACCAGCGGCAGAACCGATCGAAACGCAACCCTGCCGAACTTGGAGCTATCGGCAAGAATAAAGGTTTCCTTGGCGTGTTTTGACATGAGTGTTTTAATCCGTTCTTCGAGCAGGCTGTTATCGGTGCAACCGGCTTCGAGATTGATGCCGGCGGTGCCCAGGAAAGCCTTGTCGACATGAAAGGCGGCGATCGCGGCCTCGGTCACGGGGCCGACAAAAGCATTAAGCCGCTCGTCCAATTCGCCCCCTGGCGTAATAATATGGATGCCCCGTTTCGGCATGAGCTTATTGATCGCATCCAACGAGTGCGTAATGACAGTCAGCTCCGTGTCGTTGGGGAGGGCGTCTGCGAGGAAAGAACAAGTAGAACCGGCATCGAGAAAAAGTCGTTCGCCGGGTTGGACCAAGGCCGCGGCGGCGGCGCCGATGGCGCGTTTTTCCGCGGACGCTATCCGCATCCGAACACCGGCTTGCGTTATAGCGAGCGGCGCATTGCTGGGGACAGCGCCGCCGTGCACACGCTTGAGCAGCCCCGCATTTTCAAGCCAGATGAGGTCGCGCCGCACGGTAATGGGGGCCACGTTATGCCGATGGGCCAACTCCTCGGGCGCGGCAAACCCCTGGCTACAGACGTAGTCCAGGATCTTCTGCTTGCGCGGTCCTATGGATTTGTTTAAAGGTTTCATCGTATTTGGAAGCCGTTTTCGGCACGCCGCCTTGTCGGGGTGCAATGTGTAATGTTTGCAATATATCAGGCATGCAAAATAATGTCCACAATTTACTTGACATGCTGACGGGGTATGATAATTTATTATCCGTTATGAGTAAAAGAAGTCATTGGCGGCAAATGGGCGGCATGCAAACGAGAAGCGGAAGCCACCGGACGGTGGCTCGGCAAAGGTCGCCCGGTCAGTTCTCGAAAATTGAAAGGAGCCGCAATTAAATTTATACCCATGGCCGAGTTGCTCGTGGCTGCGCGTGCCGGCGGCTACGCCGTGCCGTCATTCTGCGCCTGGAACGCGGAAGTGATGGAGATCGTTCTGCGCGTTGCCCAGGATCTGCGCTCGCCGGTAATCGTGATGAACGGGCCCGGCGAGTTCTCCTTGCTGGTGCCTGCGCTCATGGGCGCCGTCGCCCATACCGTGGCCCGCGGCTTTACGGTGCCGGCCGCATTGCACCTGGATCATGGCGATTCAATGGAAATGGTGCAGGCCTGCCTGGAGGCGGGTTATACGTCGGTCATGCTGGACTACTCCAACCGTCCGTTCGCCGAAAACGCCGGGGCTTTACGACAGGTTGTGACTCTGGCCCATGCCCTTGGCGTCACTGTGGAAGGCGAACTGGGGCATGTGGGCAAAGTCGATACGGTAACGGTTGAAGGCACGGGCGACTCGACACTGACGGAGCCCGGCGAAGCGGCGGCTTACGTCGAACAGACGGGCGTGGATGCACTGGCAGTCTCGATCGGCAATGCGCACGGACAATACACCAAACTGCCGAAGTTCGATTTCGCGCGCCTCGAAAAAATCCGTGCTGCCGTGCGCCTGCCACTGGTGCTGCACGGTGGTTCGGGAACGCCGCCGGCCGATATCCAGCGTGCCATTGCCCTGGGCATGGCCAAGGTCAACGTGGCCACGGAGATCGTCGCCACCTGGCGCGAGACGTTGTACGGGCAGTGGGGCGCCAAGCAAAACTTATGGGCGCCCCAGGCAATGGCCGAGGCGAAAAAAGCGCTGGTTCCCGTAGTTCAAAAATGGATACGCCTCACCGGCGCGGAGGGACGCGCATGAAGCAGGTTGTTATTATTGGTGCCGGCGCATCCGGGCGCGGGCATATGGGCCAGCTTGCCCGCGAGTCGGGCTACGAGCTGATTTTCCTGGACAAGGACAAAACGCTTGTGGAGACGCTGAGGAAGGCGGGGAGCTACAAAGTAAGACTTGTTGCCGCGAAGACAATAGATACAGACATTGCTGGCTTCAATATCTTTCATACCGGCGAGCGGGACGCTTTTCAAAAGGCGTTCAACCAAGCCCCCTTGATATTCACGGCCGTATGTCCGAACAACCTTAAGGATGTCGCCGACTATTTGCGGCCCATGCTGGTTGACTGGCTGGAAGCATCCGGCAAGCATGATTTTAAAAACATCATGTGCTGCGAGAACATGAACAACAGTTCTTCCGTCCTCAAAAATCATATTTTGCAAAGGTTTCCAGAGGGTCTCAAGGCGAAGCTTGAAACCCAGGTTGGGTTCCCCGACACGATGATAGCCAGAGTGGTGGCCAAACCCAGGGATCCGCTCCAACTGCTTGGGGAGGCATACAGCGAATGGACGGCCGACAAAGCCGCATTCAGGGGGCTGGAACTGCCCAAAATCAGAACTCTCGATCTGGTTGATGACCAGGAAAAATTCCTCAGGCGCAAATTATACATTCACAACACGGGACATGCCACGTTCGGCTATCTGGGCTTCATCAAGGGATATACCTTCATCCATGAGGCCGCCAGGGATCCGGCGATCATGCAGATTGTCGAGAAGGCCATAGAGGAATCGGGATGGGGCGTCGGCCAGGAGTATGGATTTTCCGAGGAGAATATCAGGGCGTATCGCCAGGCATTGACCGATAAGTGCGTCAACGACGCGCTTCCTGACGACTTGACCAGGGTTGTCAGGGAACCCATCCGCAAACTCGGCCCGGATGAACGGTTTTTCGGCCCAATCGGCTTGATGCTTAAGCATGGTCGCGATCCCGATTATCTCCTGCGCGGCTTATGTGCGGCGATCATCGCGGAAATTCCGGGTGACCAGGAATCCGTGCGGCTCAGGGAGCTGGTCGTCGGGAAAGGGATCAAGGGACTGCTTGCCGAATTGAATGTGAAAATGCCTGACAGGATCGTCAGCAAAATCGAGGAGTTGTCGGCCGCGATGGAAGCGACATATGGAAAGAGAGGCGGGACATGCGCGGCAAAATAAAGCCGTATCCGATGAAAATGAAGCCCGCCTACCAGTTGAAACCATGGGGTGGGCGGCTCATGCAGGATGTGCTCCACAAGGAAATCCCCGCCGGCCTTGTGGGCGAAGCATGGGAAGTATCTACGCACGCCGGCGGCATGTCGAGGGTGGCTAACGGGCCGCTTAAGGGGCTGACGCTGGGAGCGCTTGTCGAAACCAGCGCGGAGGAACTCCTCGGGAATGTGCTTGCCGCGAAATATGGCGGATCATTCCCGCTGCTCGTGAAACTGATCGATGTAAACCAGCGCGCATCGGTGCAGGTGCATCCGGACGATGTGCAGGCCATGGAGCTCGAGGGGTATCCCTCGGGGAAATCCGAAGGGTGGTACATCATTGACGCAAAGCCGGGTCATAAAATCTTCGTGGGGTTCAAGGATGGCGTCGGGCGCGCAGAATTTCTTGCCGCGCTTAAGGAAGCCCGGCTTGCCAGCATCCTCAACCAGATCGAGGTAGTGCCCGGGGATTGCGTGTATGTGCCGCCGGGAACAGTCCATGCCTGCGGCGACGGCGTGTTCATGCTCGAAATACAGCAGTCGTGCGACATCACCTACCGGGTATATGACTGGGATCGCGTCGATCGGAATGGCGCCAAAAGAGAATTGCATATAGACAAGGCCTTGAAAGTCATCAATTTCAAAAACCGGCTGCAAGTGTTCCGGGCGAAAGGCAGCCCAAACGCGCTAAGCGATGTGTTGCGCTCGCCATATTTCGAGATCCAGGAAGTTGTTGTTGCGGGCCAATTTCATCTACCGGCGGCGGAAACCTGCCGTACGGGCACACTCATCGAGGGGGATTGCGTTCTGGAGCATCAGGATGGAAGCCTTCCCTTAAAGCGGGGGGATAGCTTTATCGTTCCCCAGGGCTGGCCTGTCGCCATAGCCGCACCTTCGTGCAAGATCGTCACCACACTGCTCAAATAGACAATGTTTATGGAATCGGCACAACGCGCAATATAATAAGGTGAAACATATGGACATATCGGGAAATGGAGACGGACTTTTCAGAAGGAAGAGCCATCCGTACATCGGCAAGGCTTCCATTATCGGCGAACAAGAGCGTTTGAATGCCATTGCCGACCTGAATAAGGGGCGGGACAACAAGCGCAAGGATGGGGTGGAAATCACCTATTATTTCGAGCTTATCACCGACGAGCGGCCAGGCAAGGCGCTGCGCAATGCCGGAAAAATGATCCTTGATCACGGAACAGTGAAGCCATGGAGCAAAGAAGGCGACGCGGGACTGAAAAAACCGGCGGGCTTTGATGAATACATGAGCTGGGCCTGCGACTTCAAACTGCTGGGATACAACGGCAGGGAGGGCCTGGAGTCCGGTATCATCACGATTGCCTATCCCATGCGTTTTTTCGACAAGCGTGGTGACGGCAATGTCTCCATGGCCCAGTTTCTCACGGCGGTCGCGAGCGAACCCTTCTCGGCGTTCTCCTTCTATCAGGGGGCTAAAATCATCGATCTGAAACTGCCGGCGGCCATGAAACGGCAATTCCCTGGACAGGTATGGCCCAATAAAAGAGTGCGCGAATACTTGAGGATCGGGAATGACGAGCCGATCATCGGCACCATTGTGAAACCGAAGACCGGCCTGACCCCGGAACTATTCTCCCGCTCCGTCGTTGAGGCCGCCTTGGCCGGCGCCCGCTTTACCAAGGCCGACGAGAACATGCACCTCGCTCTGAAGGAGATCCCAAAATATGTCGGACGCGTCGTCAAAGATTTGACGAAGGCCGGATTCGATCTTGGAAGGAGCAATCGGCCAAAGGGCAGAAGGTTCCTCTTCGCGCCGCACATCACGAGCGATCCGGACATGCTCACGGACTACGCCAGGGCCGCTGTCGAAGCCGGGGCCAACGCGCTGATGTTTTCCCCGTACTTTGCGGGCGGATTTTTGAAAATGGCGGAGATAGTCCGGAAGTTCGACGTGCCCGTCTATGCGCACACGGCCGGCATGAATGTTATGACCGGCTCGCTCAATTGGGGGTTCGACCCGCGGGTGATGTACCTGCTTAGTGCCAGCTTCGGTGCGGCGTTCATGCAAATTACCACTAAGGGCGGATATTTGAGACCCATGGATGAGGAGAAGGAGGCAATCCTCCAGAGCTTGAAAGACAATGGTTTGGACGGCGACAACGGCATGACCCTTGCCATTGCGGGCGGGCTTGGTCCGGCAAACATCGGCTACAACATTCAACAACTTGGCGGGCAAGGGCGAATGTTTCTCGCCGGGTCCTCCGTCTACAGCCATCCCGATGGTCCTTCCGCCGGGGTAAAGGCCATCCTCCTGGCCTACCAGGCGTATCGAAAGCAAGGTATCACAGGCAAAGATGCTCTCAGGAACTTTGCACGGGGGTTGGGGGACGCCGGACTGCCGCTGTTGCATGCGCTTGCGTAAGAGGCCGTGAAGATGATGCAAATCATTGATGCCATTTACATCTCGTCCAAATTGGGACGTGAGGTAGTCATTCGGGCTCGATCATGACCCAGCCAGGACGTTGTAGGGGCATACCATGACATCACAAGAACGAGTTCGGGCTACGCTGGGCGGCAAGCCGGTGGACCGCGTGGCCTCGGATTTTCGGGCGGAGCCGGAGGTCTACGAAAAATTACGCAAACACCTAAAGGTTGCTGATGATGAAGCGGTGCGTATCTGGGCCAAAAGTGATTTCCGCGACCTGGCTTTTATCTGTAACACCGGCGGACATGGCGGCTACAACAGTTTCGGGTGGAAGGATAAAAATGCGGGCAACAGTGTCCAGGAGGACTTCTGGGGCGTGCGCCGCGCGAAGGTCAACTACGGTGGCGGCTCTTATATCGATATCGTTCATTATCCCCTGAAAACGGCCGCAGGACTTGACGAGATCCGGAAATATCAATTCCCCGATCCGCGTAAAATTTTTGACTTTGCGCCGCTTCCGGAAATGGTCGGGAAGCTGAATAAAGATAACGAATATTTTATCATGATCGAAGGCGAGAGTCTTTATGACCGCTGCTGGGCCGTGCGGGGGATTGAAGAGTTCATGATGGATCTTATGGCTGACGAACAGACGGCCGAATACATTATTGAGCGCAACTGGAAGTTTTTTTACGAATACACCAGGATGATCCTGGAAAGCGCCGGAGGGTGCGTGGATGCGATCGGTCTCTATAACGATCTGGGCAATCAGCACGGCATGATGATTTCGCCTTCCCTTTACCGGAAGTTTTTCAAGGAGCGTCAGCGCAAATTCATTAAGATGATAAAAAGTTTCGGTGCGAAGGTGTTTTATCACTCCTGCGGCAACATTCTTGAAATTCTGGAAGACCTGATTGAAATCGGTGTTGACATTCTGGACCCCCTGCAGTTAAAAGCCATGAACATTGCGCCGAAAAAACTGGCCGATATCGTCGGCAACCGCCTGGCACTGCATGGTGGACTGGACACGCAGGCGCTTCTCGTCAACGGTTCGCCGGCAGAAATCAGATCGGCCATTTTCGCTCTGAAGAAAGATCTGGGCAAATACGGCAAATATATTTTCAGCTGCGCGCATTATCTTCAGATGGATGTGCCGTTAAAAAACATCGAAACGATAGTTGCGGAAGTGATCTAACAATTTATCCGGAGACCGGTCATGGCCGGACTGAGTTTCCGGATAGGCGCTCAAGGAGGAGCAACATGGACTATTCCGAATTGGTGAAATCGCTCGTGGTGGACTTGAACAGTGTGCCGTTGCTTGATGCGCACACCCATTTGACGGGTGGCAAGCTCGGTGCCCGTGGCCTGCATGACGTGCTGCTCTACCACATGTCGGTCAGCGATCTCTATGGCGCGGGTTGTCCCAGCGGCGCGCGCTTGACGGAGTTTCCCGGCTGGCCCTCGAAAGAGGAAGCCCACGCCCGGATTTGCGAGGCATTGCCGTATCTGCCCTTGGTCAAAAACACCCACATAGCCTGGGGCATCCGTATCATTCTCAGTGAACTGTATGGCTGGAAGGAAGCCGTCACGGAAGCGAATTGGCGCAAACTCGACGACCTGATCCGGGAACGCGCCGACGACCGATCCTGGCAACGTGAGATGCTCAAGCGCGCCAACATCCGGCGGGCCTGCACGGAATTCGCGCGGCGCGGCCAGGGAGAAGACGACGATTTTCTCCAGTATTCACTGGAGTGGGGCATGGTTGCCCGTTGCCAGTGGGGCGAGTTCGATACAGCGCTCTATGACTTGGAGCGGTGCTGGGGGCGTCCGCCGGAAAGTCCGGTGCCTATCGGAAGAAAGCGTCCGCCCACCGACCGGACCATTCGGACCCTGGATGATGTCCATGCCGCCGTAAAGCATTACGTGGATCACATCCCCTACGGGAAAGTCATCTCAAAGGCCACGGGGTTCTCCAGCGAGATTGACTACCGTTTGGTGTCGGACAACGAGATGCGCGCGGCCCTGGCCCGGCGGGGCAAGGCCGGAATACAGGAACGTGACATTTATGCCTCGTATATCAATGAGGCCTTGCTGACCGCTCTGGAGCCACATGGCAAGGAAATCGTCTATCAGTTCTCCCTTGGCGCCGAACCGTTGCCCTTTGAAACGGGCAGTCGCCTGCCGCAACGGACGCTGGCCCAGCTTGGCGAGATAATCGGGCGTCACCCCGGGTTGCGTTTCCAGGCTTTCTCGGCCTGTACCCATGCCAACCAGGCGCTGTGTACCCTGGCGCGCGAGTTGCCGAATTTCAGCCTGGCAGGTTACTGGTGGCATAGCTTTTTCCCGGCGGCCATTCGCCAGATCATGACGGAGCGGTTGGACATGCTCCCGACCAACAAGCAGGTGGGCTTCTTTTCAGATGCCTACTGCCTGGAGTGGGCTTACGCCAAAGCCGTGCTGGTGCGCAAACAACTCGCCGAGGTACTGGCCCTCAAGATTGAGCAGGGCCAGTACAGCCGAGACGAGGCGCTGGCGATTGCCCGCGCCACGGTGTTCGAGACGGCGCAGACGTTGCTCGGCATGCGCGCTTGACGTGCGGTTTGCCCATCTGCCCAGGAGAGTGCCATTGTTCGAAAGCACAGCGAAGGAGGTTGAAAGTGAAAAACCATATGACGCATGCCGGCCTTTTGGTTGTTTTATTTATTGTTGCTTTGTTTTGTGGCATTTCTCAACGAGCTGCGGTTGCGGCGGATGAGGGTTTGAAAAAACCGATTATCACACCGGCAAAACTTGAGGAAATGCGTAAAGCGGCGGCTCACAAACAACGCCGCATGATCTTCAACAACGACGGCGACGATGCCATGCCGTTCGAGACATATAATCCGCTGATCGAGGGGTTTTTGAAGGCGCGGTCAACCGGGTTAATCGGTTCGCAGGTGGATACGATTTTTTATTCCACCACGGAGTGTTTCAGCGATTTTCTGCATCGCACCAAGGTTGGCAATACCTTCCTGAAGGCCCAGTTCCCCTGTCTGGAAAAGACCAGGTACAACATTGTGCCGGAACTTATCAAAATGGGCACCGACCCTTTGCAGTTGATGGTGGAATTCTGCCGCACGAACAACCTGGAGATATTCTGGAGTTTACGGATGAACGATACGCATGACGGGCATGGCGGCGATTACTCGGCTTTCATCTTTCCGGATTTTAAGAAGAACAACCCGGAGTGTTTGTTTGGCGCGGAAAACGCGAAACCGCGATACGGGGAATGGACCGCGGTTGACTATGCCCAGCCGAAAATCCGGGAAATGGCTTTTCAGTTCGTAGAAGAGGTCTGCCAAAACTACGATATTGACGGCTTGGAATTGGATTTCTTCCGGCACCTGAATTTCTTCAAGAACGTCGGCCAGGGAGCCCTGGCCAGTCAGGCGGAACTGGACATGATGACCAATCTGATGCGGCGGATCCGGAAGATGACGCAGGCGGAGGGCATCAAGAAGGGCAAGCCAATACTTGTGTCCATCCGTGTGCCGGATTCGGTGGAGTACTGCCGGGCGATCGGATTGGATCTGGAGAAGTGGCTGGCGGAAGGTTTGGTGGATATGCTGGTCGTGACCTGCTATTTCCAGTTGAACCCGTGGGAATACAGCGCGAAATTGGGCCATAAATACGGCGTGCCCGTGTATGCCGGTTTGAGCGAATCGCGCGTGCAGGTGGGAATGGCGCCAGGTTGGCCGCAGGATTTTCAGCGTAATTCCACCTTGTTTTACCGTGGCTATGCCATGCAGGCGTGGCAGTCGGGCGTTGACGGTATTTACATGTTTAATTATTTCAATCCCAAGGCCCCGGCCTGGCGGGAATTGGGCGACAAGAAGGAACTGCTGGTCAAGAGCAAGGTCTATTTCATGTCGCCGCGGGGGGTTGGGTCGCCCGGTTTTTATGTGCAGGGCGGCGAAAAATTCCGCAATACAAATACACCTACGCTCAGTGTCGATAGACCGATATCCCTGTTGTCCACCCAGCCTGAAAAAATGGCCCTGGTCATGGCCGAGGATTTTCCCGGCGCGGAGCAAAGGAAATTGCGGCCGGAAATCACCTGCCATCTTTGGATGAAAAATATGGAGACTGGTGACCGGGTAGATGTGAAAATGAACGGCCGGCTTCTGGAAAACGTGAAGGTGTCCGGGGAATCCCTGGATTACCGGATCGAGCCGGCCGATGTGAAGAACGGCGACAATATATTTGAACTCACGCCACGGACCGTGTCGCAAATGGAATTGTCGGGCAATCCGGGCGCCTTGGAGATAAAAGTCTGGGATATGGCCTACATCTGTGACA